>JBDWGM010000022.1:0-36862 GCA_039975755.1 Paracoccaceae bacterium
AGGGATTCGCCAGGGGCGCTCTTCATTTGTGTGCAGGTCTGTTCCATTGTGACATCCGTATGCATATCGTGCAAAACCTCAAGATGCTGCCCGTCCAACAGCCGTATCTCCATATCCGCGGCTCGAAACCTGTCTGGCGAGTTACAATTGTACTGCAATATGACCGGCTGACCCGTTCGTCTGACGTGGAAAAAGAGTGCATTCAAAAAGCTCTGAGTTTCGGAACCGCTCACGAAGTGCCACAATGAATGGCCAACAACGTTTTTCGCCTGCGCCTCTGGTCCAGAGTTGTCCAAAGCAAAAACATCCCAATTCCCGGAAACAGACACAATGCGATCATCAGAGGAAATCACATAACCTGTAACTTTCGCTTTTTTCTGCATAAGATCGTCAGTTACTGTCAAAACAACACCGCAACCTTAAGGCGAACAAAGCAAGCACTGCAAGCAGAGATTGGCCCGCACAGAACGGATAAATCGCCTGATTATTAGCGATTTATTCAGCTTTTTCGTTTCGTGCACTCATCTTTAAGGGTCGTTCATTGAATTACCACAATTTGACTGTTATCTTGAAATTACCCCAGCGCCGGGTTTGTCGGCGCGAGAACAGGAGGACAATGCACTGTCACTATATGCTGAAGCGACCCGGGTCGCTGATGGGCAGGCAGCAATGATGGCTGCCAAAGCGGAGGTCACAAGCGAAGCGCTGTTGGCCACGATTCTTTCCTCACTTTCCGATGACAAAGCTGAAGACGTCGTAGAAATTGATCTACGAGGTAAAACGTCCATGGGCGACTATATGGTCGTTGCCAGCGGGCGCTCTTCTCGTCAGGTGGCGTCCATGTCGGAAAAACTGGTGTCACGGTTAAAGGCTGAATTTGGCCATAACGCACGCATTGAAGGTAAGGACACAGGTGACTGGGTTCTGATCGATACAGGCGACGTTATTGTTCATTTGTTTCGGCCTGAAGTACGCGAGTTCTATCAGCTAGAAAAAATGTGGACGCCGCAAGTGTCTGCCACACCTAGCTAACCGAACGATATGCGCGTCACGATCTATGCTGTGGGTCGCCTTCGCGGCGGCCCGGAACATGATCTTATTCAGGATTACGTCAAACGATTTGACAGAACCGGGCGTGGGCTGGGCCTTGGCCCCATTAAAATTACCGAAATCGATGATCGTAAAGGCAGCGGGATGGCTGGCGAGGCGCAATTATTGCGCAAGGCAATCCCGAGTGGCGCGGTTTTGTGTTGTCTCGACGAACGCGGCGTTGTTGAAAGCTCGCCCCAATTTGCAAATCGGCTAGCCAAATGGCGGGACACAGGGCAATCCGAACTGGCCATCGTCATCGGCGGTGCAGATGGCATTGATCCATCATTGCGTTCCGACGCCTCGCATCTCTTGAGTTTTGGGAAAATGGTTTGGCCACATATGTTGGTGCGAGCAATGCTGACGGAACAGCTTTATCGCGCCGCAAGTATCCTTGCAGGCGCGCCTTACCATCGCATTTGAATAGCGAGCTGAACTTAGGGCAGATCAACGATTGTTGTGCCTTCGTTCCACCCTTCCGGCAAATCGCGGGCTTGAATCTGGACTTGTTTGGTTCCGCGCGGGATGGACACACCGCTCAACGACCGTGTGAATGGCTGTTCGTTTTCATGCGGATGAAGCAAGACACGGATACCCAGTTCTTTTCCATCCATATCCAAAACGCGCCATCCATCGGCGTAATGATCCCAGCCGGTATCCGGATGTCGGATCGTCACATCAAAACGCCATGTTCCTCCGCCTTCACGGGTTACATTTACGGATTCTATTTCGGGCTCTTCGGCAAACACAGGCGTCGCCAAAAGCAACAGGGCAGCAGCTACAATTTTTTTCATGCCCGGATCATAACAGGATAATGCCCCGCCCGTCACTCACGAGCCTGTGTCCAGCAGAACTTTGCGCGATCTTGACGCAAATTCGCGACGCCAAATTACCAATAACGTCACCACGGTTGCGCCTATCAATGCATATGGCCCTGCCAGCCAAGCTGCGGAAGCCAAGGCAAAATAGACCGAGCGTAAGCCTCTGTTAAACGATTGCGCCGCTAAAACACTTATTTCACCAGTCTGATAGGCTTTGTGCGCGCAGGATGGATCAGACAGATCATTTGGGACAGCCGCCATAACAACAGATGTGTATCCAAAAAGGCGGTTCGCCCAAACGAATTTCAGAAATGCGTTTGTCAGAAATAACACGATAACCAAAAGCTTGATTTCCCAGACAAACACGGGTGATTCAATCTGACTAAGGTCGGACGCAACCACTGTCAGCCGTTCCGTATTTCCCAGAACAGCCAAAGTACCGCCCAAAGAAATCAGCGCCGTTGACGCAAAAAACGCCGTACCTTGCCGCAAGCTTGAAACGATCTGAGCGTCAAAGATTCGGGGATCGCGCGTGATCATCTCAACCATCCAAGCGCGTCGGTAATCCGCAATCAGCCGTGACGTGGATGGGTTCTTTGTCGAAGAATGTTCAATGCGCCATCCAATAAGCAGCCAAGTCAGCACAAGAACCGCAAGACTTATGTAGTCAAGCGGCGAAAACAGCAGGGCACGGTCAATCCAAATCATAAGAAAGGTCATACATCGCAAAGGAAGAGATTGCATCCCAATCAAATTGGTAATATGTTTTTACCAATAGCAAGGAGAGCGCCATGCAGATGCCCAAGCCAGATCCGTCGGTCCTGAGCCGTAAGCCACGGGTTGTCGAACGCCTTCTTGAGGTTTTGCCCAAAGACGCTGTCATCCACGAAGAGGCCGAAACACGCGCCTATGAATGCGATGCCCTTACCGCTTATCGATGCCCGCCCATGGTCGCGGTTCTGCCATCCACCACGGAAGAAGTCGCCGCCGTCCTCAAAATTTGCAACGAAGAAGGCGTGCCTGTCGTGCCGCGCGGCTCTGGAACTTCGCTGGCGGGTGGAGCGTTGCCGACGGCCGATTGCGTTATATTAGGTGTTGCGCGCATGAATGACGTTCTCGAAACCAATTACCCAGATCGTTATATCCGCGTTCAAACCGGCCGCACAAACCTAAGCGTCACAGGCGCCGTCGAAGAAGACGGGTTCTTTTACGCACCCGATCCGTCCTCTCAGCTGGCATGTGCAATTGCTGGAAACATTGCGATGAATTCAGGCGGCGCACATTGTCTGAAATACGGCGTCACCACAAACAATCTGATGGGCGTCACGCTGGTTCAGATGGACGGTACGATCACTGAAATCGGCGGCGCGCATCTGGACGCTGGCGGGCTTGATCTGCTGGGTCTGATCTGTGGGTCCGAAGGACAGCTTGGCGTGGTGACCGAAGCAACGTTGCGCATCCTGCCTAAACCCGAAGGCGCGCGCCCTGTGCTTATGGGCTTTGACAGTTCGGAAGTGGCAGGTGCATGCGTCAGCGACATTATCAAAGCCGGCGTCTTACCCGTTGCCATTGAATTCATGGACCGCCTTTGCATCGAAACCTGCGAGAATTTTGCGAAAGCCGGATACCCGATGTGCGAGGCTTTGTTGATTGTCGAGGTCGAAGGATCAAACGCGGAAATTGACGACCAGTTGACCAAAATCATTGAAATCGCCAAACGCCACAACCCTGTTGAGCTGCGCGAAAGCAAATCAGCAGAGGAAAGTGCCGCAATCTGGCTAGGCCGCAAATCGGCCTTTGGCGCGATGGGTCAAATCAACGATTACATGTGTCTGGACGGAACGATCCCAGTGTCCGAACTGCCCTATGTCCTGCGCCGCATTGGCGAGATGTCTAAGGAATACGGTCTGGACGTTGGCAACGTCTTTCACGCCGGGGATGGCAATATGCACCCGTTGATCCTGTTTGACGCAAACAAACCCGGTGATTTGGAACTGTGCGAAGAATTTGGGGCGGATATCCTAAAACTATGTGTCGAAGTGGGTGGGTGTCTGACCGGCGAACACGGTGTCGGAATAGAAAAACGCGACCTGATGAGCCACCAATACACCGTCGCCGATCTTGAGGCGCAAATGGCTGTGAAAGACGTGTTTGACCCGAATTGGCTTTTGAACCCGGCCAAAGTCTTTCCGCTGGATGTTTCAGAACCGCGACGTGGTTCAGACATAGCCGCCGAATAATAGGCGAACGGCAAGTACCGTCGAATGTCTATGACGACCATTCGACCCCGACGACAAACAAGCGAGAATATCATGCAAATCACGGATGAAGCGGGCCTTGCCGAGGTCATACGGTCTGCGAACGCCCCCCTGCGCATTCAAGGCGGCGGCACACGTGGGCTTGGCCGTGCAGCAGGGGGCGCATTGGTCGATATGTCGACGTTATCCGGCATCACATTGCACGAACCCGGCGCATTAACACTTGTCGCCAAGGCGGGTACGCCAGTGTCTGAAATCGAAAAGGCGCTGGCAAAAGAAGGTCAGCGCCTGGCCTTTGAACCTTACTATCTGGATGCAGGGACATCCACGATCGGGGGCGTCATGGCGACAAATGCAAGTGGCCCACGCCGAATCCAAGCCGGCGCCGCGCGGGATTTTCTGCTGGGCGTGCGATTTGTAGATGGGTCAGGTGACATTGTTAAAAACGGTGGGCGCGTGATGAAGAATGTCACGGGGTATGATCTTGTCAAATTGATGGGCGGATCCTGGGGCACCCTGGGTGTCTTGACCGAAGTCAGCCTGAAGGTCTTGCCAGTGCCTGAAACCGAAGGCTGTTTGATCCTGCACGGGTTAAGTGCAGAACAAGCAGTCAACGCCATGTCATCCGCACTTGGCTCACCATTCGAAGTGTCAGGTGCGGCGCATGTGCCCGATGATCAAAAGACTTTGCTACGCGTCGAAGGGTTTGATGTGCAGGTCAAGCACCGTCTGGCTCAGCTAACTGAGCGATTGAAATCATTTGGTGACATCACGACGGAACCATCCGCCGATTGGGCAACCATCCGAGACGCCAAAACGATGGGGACAGACGGTGATCTGTGGCGCATTTCGGTCAAACCTTCAGATGGTCCCCGTGTCGCGCAGGTTTTCCCTGATAGGACAAAATGGTTCATGGATTGGGGCGGCGGCTTGATTTGGGCCCGCGCACCTAAAGGGGCCGACATACGCACCTGCATGTCGGGGATTGGTGGACATGCAACCTTGATGGCGGCATCTCCCGAAACGCACGCAGCTCTTGGGACATTCCAATCAGAGGCACCAGGCCAAGCCGCCTTTGCCCAAGGATTGCGATCCAAATTTGACCCACGTGGAGTTCTGAACCCCGGCCTAATGAATTGAAACGCCTGTCGCGCAAACGGCACCATCTGATCGCAGGTTGGCCACATAGGTCAATTCCAGCGGGACCGACGAAAAGGTAATGCAAGACCATGCAAACGACATTCACTGAAACCCAGTTGAAAGATCCGGGCATCAAACGGGCAAATGAAATTTTACGGTCTTGTGTGCATTGTGGGTTTTGCACTGCAACTTGCCCAACTTACCAAGTCCTTGGCGACGAATTGGACAGCCCGCGCGGCCGGATTTACCTGATCAAAGACATGCTTGAAAACGAGCGCAAGCCTGATGAAAAGGTGGTCAAACACATTGACCGCTGCCTGTCTTGCCTCGCGTGCATGACCACCTGCCCCAGCGGTGTGCACTACATGCATCTGGTTGATCACGCCCGCTCGTATATCGAAGAACACTATGACCGGCCTTTGTCAGATCGCGCCCTGCGCTGGATGCTGGCGCGCATCTTGCCTTATCCGATGCGGTTTCGTGTGGCGATGTTGGGTGCAAAGATCGCGCGCCCGTTTCGCAAACTGGTGCCCGATGCTCGCTTGCGTGCGATGCTGGACATGGCACCAAATTATATCCCGCCAGTCAGTCGCAACGACGATCCGCAAACATTTGCCGTACCTGCGCCTAAAATGCGCGTGGCCTTGATGACGGGATGCGCCCAAAAGGCGTTGAACACCGACATTAACGACGCAACGATTCGCCTGCTCACCCGGTTGGGGTGCGACGTTGTTGTGGCAGACGGCGCTGGGTGTTGTGGCGCGTTAACACATCACATGGGCAAAGTCTCAGAAAGCCATGCAACGGCAGCCAAGAACATCAAAGCTTGGACGACGGAAATCGAAACCAACGGATTGGATGCAATCGTCATCAACACAAGTGGATGTGGCACCACTGTCAAAGATTACGAGCACATGTTCCGCAACGATGAATTAGCTGAGGACGCCGCCCGCATTTCCAAGATCACCATGGATATCAGCGAAGTCTTGATGAAACTCGACATGCCGGAAGGACCAGATCGCGACGTTACTGTGGCTTACCATGCGGCGTGTTCGTTGCAGCACGGCCAACAGATCAAAACCTTTCCCAAAGATTTGCTGAAACGGGCCGGGTTTACCGTTGTGGAACCGACCGATAGCCATCTTTGCTGCGGATCGGCGGGCACCTACAACCTTATGCAACCCGAAATTTCGGCTCAGCTTAAGACGCGCAAGGTGCGCACCCTAGAAGCCAAATCGCCTGATATCATCGCCGCAGGAAACATCGGTTGTATGATGCAGATCGGATCTGCGACGAAAATCCCGATCGTGCACACGGTGGAATTGTTGGATTGGGCGACTGGTGGGCCACGACCCGGGACTTTGGATCGCAGAAATGACGATGTCCCAATTTTGAGATGAATTAGAACCTCGCCCTAATTTCGCCGACATTCCCTTGTACCAAATCTCGACGATTTAATGGTTGGAGTGCATTGGTGCGCCGTTGGTTATCCCTGTTTCTTTTGACGCTTGCAGGTGCAACTGCAGGAATTGCCCAAGATGCAGAATTGCAGCAATTAGAATCGGGTACGACAGCCCGCGCTTGGGAAGCAGTTGGTCGCCTTGATTTGGGTGGCGCTGGATTTTGCACAGGCGCGTTGATCGCGCCTAATTTGGTCCTGACCGCCGCGCATTGTCTTTTCGAAAAAGGCAGCGGGTCGCGTGTAAATGAATCGGAAATTGAATTCCTTGCCGGTTGGCGCAATGGGCGCGCATCTGCATATCGATCTGTGCGCAAGGCGGTAACACACCCCAACTACACATTTGGTGGTGACCTCGATTCCAATGCGGTTCGATTTGATCTTGCCCTGCTCGAGCTGGATCATCCCATCCGAAACGGACAAATCGAACCATTCGCAACCACACACCGCCCCAACGAAGGCGATCAAGTGGGCGTCGTCAGCTATGCAAAAAACCGGTCCGAAGCGCCATCACTGCAAGAAATCTGCGAGGTTCTTGGACATCGCGAAGGCGTTCTTGTGACATCCTGCTCGGTCGATTTCGGTGCCTCTGGCGCCCCTATTTTTACCTTCAAAGACGGGCGCGCGCAAATTGTGTCAGTGGTGTCAGCCAAGGCGAGCATGGAAGGCGAAGATGTTTCGTTGGGAACATCCTTAAATTCACCGCTTGAAGCGCTGTACGAAGAAATAAAGTCAGATCATATCCAGTCGAATGACGCGGGTCCTTTGTCGCGCCGCATCGTCGTCGGTGGCGTACGTACGGAAACTGGCGCAAAGTTTGTTAAGCCATGAAGTGGGTTACTGGCATAATTCTGGCCATTTTGGTTGCCAGCAGCGCGACGGGACAAACCACGCAATTGCGCGAACTCGACACAGATTATTCCGCACAGATTTGGAAGGCCGTCGGACGCATCGACTTTGCCAACCGAGCAATGTGTTCTGGCACCTTGATCGCAAAAGATCTTGTTCTGACGGCAGCCCATTGCTTGTATCAGCCCGGTACTGACAAACTGTGGCCAACAGAAAGCATCGTGTTCCGCGCAGGACTTCGCAATGGCCAGGCCGCTGCGATTCGGGGGGTTCAGACAGCAGCAGCGCACGCTCAATACCTTCCGAACGAACCATTGACAGAACATAACGTTGCACATGACGTCGCCCTTTTGCGCCTGTCAGAACCAATCTCGTCCTTCGAAGTTCCCCCATTTTATCTGCACGATGAACAGGTACGTCCCGGTCCCGTCAGTGTCGTGTCCTATGGGCGGGGTCGGTCGAATGTGCAGTCGCGCCAAAAAGAATGTCAGATGCTGGAACGCTTTGACGATGTCCTTTTGTTTGATTGCAACGTGACCTTTGGATCGTCCGGAGCACCTGTGTTTTCTCACTTAAACGGACGTGGCCGCATAATTTCGGTCGTGTCAGGAATGATGCAAATTCAAGGCGAAAGACGGTCTGTTGGCATGCATCTTCCCGAGCGTATCACCGAGCTCAAAAAACAATTGCGATTGCAAATCGCGCCACCCGAAGCCGTTGCGCGTCGCCTCAAAGTCGGAAATGCGCGCAATCGGACTGGCGCAAAATTCGTGCGCCCGTAAAACGAGAAAACACTGACGCAAGGGTTGTTTAATTTCTATCAAATCCCACATTATTCATATATTATTAAAATTGATTTTTTTTGTATGAATTGGATCGTGTGTCAGTGATCAAAGACGCGCCATTCGAAAAGGTGAAACTCGGCGCAGAACTCTGGCGTGTATCGAAAGCTGTTCTGTTTGCTGATGTTGTGGATTCCGTGCGCCTCGTGGACACGGATGAAGAAGACGCGATTCGAAGATGGGTCTCGTTTGCCGACGAAGCACAAAGACAAATCGAGGCATCTGCGAAAGGGCGCTTGGTCAAACGGCTCGGTGACGGACTGCTTGCAGAATTCGATGATGTGAAATCAGCGGCTCGTGCAGCGCTAAAACTGCAAGCCATTGTCACAAAATTGAACCGCAAAGTGCCCACCAATCGGCGCATCGAATTGCGCATGTCTTTGGTCGCAGGCGAGATCTTACATAGTGCCGACAATGATATGTATGGTCATCTTGTGAACGTGGCTCAACGTCTTGCTGCGGCGGCACGACCGGGTCAAATTTTAACCAGCGCACGTGTACGCGATGAAATTGCCAGCGATCCCGAATCAGACTGCGAAGACATTGGATTGCTGCATCTAAAAAACGTCTCGAAACCCGTACAAGCATACTTGTTGCGCGATCACGAAAGCGTCCCGGCCATTATCCCACGCGCATCGACTGTGGAGCTTTTGCCGACGCTCGCAGTCTTGCCAATCGCAACATTGAATCTGTCCGAGCATTCGATTGTTTGGTCCAATCTGCTGACCGATGATCTGATCAGTGCCCTGTCGCGTTCGCCTGAAATGAATGTGATATCCAGCCTGTCGACATCCAGTTACCGCACGAAACCTGAAAGCTTGTCAGACATACGCTCGGCACTTGCTGCTGATTTTGTCATTTCAGGCAATTGCCGTGAGCAAGGCGGTAAGATTGTACTTGTTCTGGAAATGGCAGAAACTTTGACGGGATTGGTCATTTGGTCCACCCGCATGGAATTCTCTGCCTTCGAGATCCTGCAAAAGAACGGGATATTCAGTAGTCTGGCCAATGAAATTCACGGCGCGTTGTTAAAGCGGGAATTGCATCGGGCGCTTTCGGAACCATTGCCAACGCTGGAAGGGTATGCAGTTTTATTTGGCGCACAAGCTTTAATGAATCGCCTGTCTTCGCGCGAATTCAACTATGCGGGCGAATTGCTTGATGCCTTGATCGAACGCATTCCGCATGCCCCCGTCCCCTTGGCATGGAAAGCGCGCTGGCACGTTCTTAAGGTGCAGCAAGGTTGGACCGAAGATCGCATGGCCGAAGGATTGCGGGCATTGGATTACACCCAACGGGCATTGGATATTGATCCGATGAACACCGAAGCCTTGGTGGTCGCAGGAAACGTGAACAACAACTTGCTGCATGATTTGGACGAATCCGAAGAATTGTTCGACAGCGCATTGGAAATCACTCCAAATGACGCGATGGGCCGTGCTTTGCGTGCTGTCCTTTACACATTCCGCAGTCAAGGTGCCGAAGCGGTGAATGATGCCGAACGCGCCCTGCAAATCGCGCCGTTGGATCCCAACAGGTTCTTTTTTCAAGCGATGGCCGCAGGTGCTGCAATTTCAAACGATGACAACCAACGTGCGTTGGAACTTGCGACAAGTTCGCTGCGTTTGAACGCCGCGCATACGTCGACCATGCGCATTAAAGCCGTGGCAGAATGGCGAATGGGCGAAGTCGAAAAGGCCAAAAAAACGATGACGAAACTAATGCGCAAGCAGCCTGAATTTTCGATTGGGTGGTGGCAGAAAAACACGCCTGCCGCCGGGTACAAAGTCGGCGAAGATTTTGTCCAGACTCTGCGCGATATGGATGTGCCCGAATAAGAAGATTATGACCAAGCCAACGATTTTAGAGGAGTGGATTAATGGCCGGTGGAAATGGACCTGAATCGAGTTTGAGTAGCCTTAGCAGCTTGAGCAGTCTCAGTAGTTTGAGCAGCTTAAGCAGTTTATCAAGCCTAAGCAGCCTTGCCGCAGCCGCTGGAGATTCCCCGCTTATTACCGGCGCATTGATTTCGAACCATGACGGAATTGCCGGCACCTGGATTCCCGTTCCAGCGGGTGATGTGAACCCGAACCCCGAAGAAACCGTCAAAAGCCTAGAGCGTCTTTCGCCTGCTTTGCGCGCTAAGATTTTTGGGTTCGAAACCTGTTCCCGGCTTGGCTTTAATTTCGACGCCAATTGCCGCGACTTCGCGCGCCTGTTCCATCTTTGTGTCAGTGATGGGCCGTTACCAGACACCAAATACCAACCCCTGATGCGAATGCGGCGCCCGACCCAAAGCATCTTTTCGGATCAATTGAACCTCGTGGCAAACTACGCAGACTTGCGCAGCGATCGCGCCGAAGAGATCATCACTCAATTGTCGACTCCTGTTGAGTTTTTGCGCACGATTGCGTTCGTAGAACCTGCGCGCACGCCGTTCACCATGGAACTATTGGACGTGGCATTGGGCATGTGCGGCTATGTCGAGCAACGTTTCAAATACGCATTGTCGTGCAAGCGCCCCATTGAATGGTCACCGCAAATTCAGCCGATGATCTGGACGCCCACGCATGGTGCTTTACCCAGTGGCCATTCCACCGAAGCGTTCTGTCTTGCACAATTGCTTTGGAAGATTTTGCAGACCGCGGGCACAACACCATATTCGCAACCGCTGTGGGGCGAAATGATGATGCGGCAAGCGTCGCGGATCGCGATCAATCGGACCGTTGCTGGCGTGCATTTCCCCGTAGACAGTGCCGCGGGCGCAGTTCTGGGTCTTAGTCTGGCCGACTATCTGGCCAAACGGTGCATCAATGAGCCTGTCGAAAAAGGCTGGAGCTTTGACGGCGAACACTACCACGAGCCTGACGGAAAAGGTGGAACCACCGCCGAAAACCTCGATTTCAACTGGCGCGAATATTATCAATTCGATGGCATAAATTCCGGCCTAGCTGACAAAACGGATTGGGTGTCCTGCGAAGAGCATAAGCGTAAATGCAAAGACACCGCATCCTCCCCATTATGTTGGCTATGGGACAAAGCTGTGGCCGAGTGGAAGGACATCAAAGAAGACGAAAACTGCTAACAACCCAAAGATAGGAGGACGCCATGGCGTTCAAATGGAGTGAGGGTCGCAAGCAGAAATCGCAGGACGCTTGGTTTCGTGTAAACGTACTAAGCCGCAGCATTGCGAAAGATCTTAAAACGGACCCAGACAGCCTTTGGTGGCTTGTGGTTCTCGACCCGCAAGAACAAGTATCCATCGAGAGATTGGTCAAACTGTCGCAAAATTTAGGCATCGGCGGTGAACCCCAAGATTATCTTTATGTGCCGGGCGAATACTCATTTGAACGGCGCAGCGCGCCGCGAGGCGAAATCGTAACCTTCTATGCCCGACGCTCGTATATCAATGCGATCAATGACCCAAGTATCGAAACGGGTATAGATCGTTTCGAAGTAGGGCCTGCATTCCAGGAAGACGAATTGCTGCGCAGTCCGGAACCATTCCTGCCGTCCAACCGTACGCGGGTCGAAGTTCCGCATGGGTCTGTTGTCGTTGCTGTCATCGACAATGGTATGGCCGTCGGACACGAGCTGTTCCGGCGTGACAATGGCACGTGCGACCCGACATCCCGGATCGAATTCTATTGGAACATGGACGGGGTAGATCGCGACCCGGCACAATTGGCCACCGGAGAAGAACTGTCATCCATTGGAAATGCATGGACCCGTGAGGGGATCGACAAAGCCCTTGCGGACAATATGCATTTTGGGTTGCTCGATGATCAGGGGTTTTACAACCAGTTGGGGGCTACCGATTGGGCAAAGCGCAATCACACACCCATTGCCAAACGCACGTCACACGGCACGCATGTCATGGGTTTGGCTGCAGGTTATCAACCAGACGACCCGAAGGGCGATCAGCGTCCAATCATCGCTGTTAATCTGCAATCCTCTGACGTGCAGGATCCTTCTGGATTGCTATTTGCGTTTTGGCTTGAACAGGCGTTGCGCTATATCGCAGATCGTCATCGTCGCATCTTCTTTGAAGGGACACAGAAACATCCCCCGATCGTCATCAACTTCAGCTTTGGAAATTACGCCGGTCCGCATGATGGCACCGGTATAATCGAAGAAAAAATCCGAAAGGGCATGGAGTTATTCGCTGATAGCCGCGTGCCCTACGAAATCGTTTTACCGGATGGAAACAGCAATCAACGTCAATGTCACGCACGTATCGGAATTGACGGGCCATCAGACGAGGTTTCCTTGGATTGGCGAGTCCAACCGTCTGACAACACCGAATCTTCGGTCGAATTTTGGCTGGATGATTTAGGACCTGTACCGCCTGATTTTGTCTCCATGACAATAGAAGGACCCGGAGGCGTTTTGCCGGTAAGTGTCTCAAGTGATCCGCTTGCGCTACCGTACTTTTTGCAAACCGATTCAGGCGAGGTCGCTGGAATTGCGTATTTTGTACCTGCACTCAATTCAAACAGACGCGGGCATTTCAGGATTCAGCTGTTCGCAACAGCCAGCATCGAAGACGTTGGGCCTTTCGCGCCTTCCGGAATTTGGAAACTTTCCTTTTCGATCGCGGAACCACATGCGCTGGTCGGGCTAAAAGGGTGGGTTGTTCGCGACGAAACACTCCCCGGATTTCCTAACTTTGGGCGGCAATCCTATTTCGATCAGGCCAACTATACGCGGTTCTATGAACCTGGCGTAGACGCCGACCCATTGGACAAACCCTTGATCGGAGGATTGTTGGGATATGATCCATTAAACCTGCCGTCAGAGGTTCGGCGCCAAGGCACACTCAGTGGGTTCACGGGCACCGATAAACCCGTCGTCGTCGGCGGCATTGTGGATACGACACAGCGGATGGCATTGTATGCGTCAACCGGTCCAACCAACAACCCGAACCGCGAAGGGCCGGATGCATCCGCTCGCAGTGACGACAGCCCAGTCATGACCGGCGTTCTCAGTGCCGGATCCGCCAGCGGATCTATGGTGACGTTGCCGGGGACCAGTATGTCGTGCCCGCAAGTGGCGCGGTGGATCGCAGATCAAATGGAAACGGGAGCGGCATCTAATCGCTCGGCGGTGGAAGCGGCCGGTGCTGTGCAAGATCCGGACCCTGCAACAAAACCACCTATCGAACGTTCGGGGGGTGGACGCATGGTCGATCTCGAAAATCTGTTCGGAAAACTCCGGGTAAAGAACCCGGCGGAATTCTGGCGCAGCTGATCGATTCCATCATCTGTGCAGGGGCAAACTGCTTTAGTCTGCCCTTGTCACATGCATCTGAAATCCAGCCCGAACACGATTTGAAAGTATTTTGTAACCAATTCATCCATGAAAGCATCAACCAAAGACACGCTTCAAACTGCGCGGTATTGACGCTCCCCAATGCGCTATATCGAAGGCAGATGTCGCCGCTCACTGTTGGGCCGCCTTGCTTGGAGGATAAGCGTGGCGGCCTTTTCACCGTCAAGAACCGCCCGAAGTAGAGTTCAGTTAGCAGCAATTTGATCTCTGTTTTGCGTTTGTTTTATGGGAATATTGGCTATTGATCCCCTGATGCGTCAATCAAATTCAGCTTTCGAACTTTTGCGGAAATTGGCGGCGCCCAAGACCCATACAGAACACCCAAGTTGATGCGGTCGCGACTGCAGCCGCAAAGATTGCACGTAGGGGGGAAAGTTCCTGAAATTTTTCCTTTGTTTGAGGCCAATTACTGAATTATCGTGTTTTTCGAGGCCAAAATTTTTTGGCCAAGTCCAAAGGTGGGAGAAATTTTATGGGCAAGCGCGACGAATTGATCGAAAAATACGCGGACGATCTGAAAAACAAATGCAAAATGACGCCAGACATGGATCTGCTGACCAAAGTAACAATCGGCTGTGGTCCTTCGATCTACAACGCCGACGCTTCGACTGTAGCGGGATCGCAACCAGCTGAACTGGCCACAGTAAAAGACAACTTTCTTATTAAGAAATTGGGTCTGTCCGACGGTCCAGAACTTATGGACGCGATCAACAAGTCGATCGAGACTTATGGTAAATCTGAACGCAGCAAGTATCGTGCAGTGATCTACTACATGCTCACCAAGCACTTCGGCAAAGAAGCCGTTTACAAATAAGCTTCTGACGAAGTCACAGATTTTACGCCCACCTCATTTGGTGGGCGTTTCAGTTTTTAGTCTCATTTGAAGCATTCAAAAATTGCCAATCGATCCTAGATTGGGTAGCTTACAGATGACGCGCCAGTATGGCCGAACCAGATAGAATTACGCCAGTGCTAGGTAGTGGGAGCACGCGGGGTGAAGAAGGGTTTCGGTAATACTTGCCGGAACCCTTCCATTATTTTGCACCAGTCCAAGCTTTGAGCGTTCAGCCTTACTGAACTAGGGCACAGCATCCCTGCTGGACACGAATATGCGAATGAACCCGCCTGTTATAGAATTATCAGAACCAGACCAATCAAGCCACTTCCCAAGGTTGCGTACCCGCCATCGATTGCCAGCAGTCGCATCGGCCGCCCACTAAATCCATAAAATGTCGCCAGCCAAGGCGTTACGACAAACAGGCCGATCCCCAGACCAGCCACCAATCCTTGGATTGGTCCATCAATCCCGCTTAGAACAAGAACGTGCCGCATCATGCCTGCAATCAAAATCGCACCAATCACTGCTGTGATGTAAGGCAACGGATTGGAACGGTTCGCCGGTCGCCCTTTTTCGTCAAGCTCAACACCCGAGGCGGCCATCCATGGTTTGGCCAGAACACTGTACCAGATTGCACCAAACACAAAGCTGGCCAATCCTGCGGCGACGACCGTAAAAATTTCCATGACGTTCAACTCTCGCGTTTTCGGGAATCATGCCAGATGTGTTTCAACCCGTCACCCCCGCAATTTCACAAACAATTCGCCATTCCTCTTGCGTCACAGGCTGGACGGACAACCGCGAATTTCTGACAAGGATCATATCCGCCAATCGTTCATCGTTCTTGATCATGTCCAGCGTCACCGGGGTTTTCACAGGCTTCACTGCTTTGATATCGACACATTCCCAGCGGTCATCATCTGTCGTGCTATCGGGATGCGCCAAGGCGCACACCTCGATTATCCCGACAACGGCTTTTTCCTTTTGGGAATGATAAAAGAACCCGCGATCCCCGACGGCCATGTCCCGCATAAAATTGCGGGCCTGATAATTTCGCACACCGTCCCATTCTTCGCCGGCATCCCCTTTGGCCACTTGTTGATCCCAGCTCCATGTCGATGGTTCGGATTTGAACAACCAATATTTCATGGGCTCTCCCCTATTCAGCCTTAAGCGGTCGTGCCAACAACACGTCCATTGCACCCTGCACGTCCATTTGCCCGCTCGCAAGTTTTGCGATTGTGGTGCAAACCGGTAAATCCAACCCATTCTTTTCGGCCAAACGGGCAACGGCTTTTGCAGTTGCCCCCCCTTCGACCGTCTGGGTTGTGTCAAATGCCTGCCCCGCGCCAAGCGATGCGCCAAAACGGAAATTGCGAGACATCTCAGATGTACATGTCAACGCAAGATCACCAAACCCGCTCAATCCCTGCAGCGTGTTGGCCTCTGCCCCCAAACCCATCGCCAACCGTTGAATTTCTGCAAATCCCCGCGTCATCAAAGCTGCGCGGGCACTGGTCCCAAGGCCCGCCCCAATAACGGCCCCACAACCGATGGCAATCACGTTCTTTAAAGCGCCTCCCAATTCAGCGCCGGTCACGTCTTGGCTTCGATAAAGACGCAAGGTCGGCGTGCTCAGTCGCAGCTGAAGCGCGTGTCCAATAGCTTCGTCAGCGCAGGCCAATGTCAGCGCCGTGGGCAAAAATCTGGCAATGTCCGCTGCAAAACTCGGTCCGGTCAAAATGGCCACTTTCGCACGTGGCACATGCATGGACATCACGAGGGTTGGGCCATGCCCTGTTTCGACATCAATACCTTTGCAGCATCCAACCAAAGGCACATCAGGGAGTTCAGAGCCGTGTTTTGCAAGGAACCCGCTTAGTTGTTGTGTCGGGATTGCCAACAAAACCGCTGTCGCGTCCTTACAATCCGCTAAATCTGCTGTGGGTCGCACCGCATCGGGAAGGGTAACATCGGGCAGTCGTGACGATTGACGGGACGACATCATGATATCAGCATCTTTGCGTGCCCAAAGCGTGACGGGGCCGACACGCGCCAAAGCGACCGAAAGAGCCGTTCCGAAGGCCCCTGCGCCGATGACAGCTATCACGCCTTTGCTCCCTTCTTGCCACTTCCCAACATTGGGGCGGATGATTCGTCCAATGGCATGCGTGGGCGGGCGGACAATGTCATATCATCTGGTGCGCGATAAGGTATTTGTTCAATAGCAGCCCACGCAATCATCGCGGCATTGTCCGTACATAGGTGCAAAGGTGGCGCGACAAACCTGACACCTGCGTCTTGGGCGACCTCTGCCAGAGCGGACCGAATTTGAGTATTCGCCGCAACCCCACCAGCCACACAAAGGGCACCGACATCATTGCAAAGCTGTAAAGCGCGACGAGATTTTTCTTCTAATACATCCACGACCGCCTGTTGAAACCCGGCCGCCAAATCCGCTTGGTTTGCACGGGTCAATCCGTTCTGTTCTTTGACCAACGCATCCCGCGCCCGTGACACAGCGGTCTTTAGGCCTGAAAAACTCATGTCGCAGCCGCGCTGGTTCAACAAGGGTCGTGGCAATTTGAAACGGTGCGGGTGCCCAGAACGCGCCGCCACTTCGATTTCCGGACCGCCGGGTTGAGGCAATGCAATCAGCCGCGCGACTTTATCAAACGCTTCACCCGGTGCGTCATCAATCGTCCCGCCCAATCGGGTAAAGGTCATTGGCCCATCGACCCGCAAAAACTGACAGTGCCCGCCTGACACCAGCAACAGCAGGTATGGAAATTCAACTTGATCCGTCAAACGCGGGGTCAACGCGTGCCCTGCTAGATGGTTGATCCCATATAACGGCGCACCTGTGGCCGCAGACAAACCCTTGGCTGTCATTACACCGGATACAACACCGCCGATCAAACCGGGTCCACAAGTCACACCAATTGCATCAATATCCTTCAATGTGACGGACGCCTCGGACAACGCGGACCTAATACACCCGTCCAGCCGTTCGGCATGGGCACGTGCAGCTATCTCAGGAACGACACCGCCAAATTTCGCATGCAGGCTGGATTGGCCTTCAACAATAGACGACAGTACGGTCCCGTCGCTTTGCACGACTGCAGCCGCTGAATCATCGCAGCTGCTTTCTATTCCCAATATGATACGCGTGTCGGTCACGTCACGTTCCGTTGCGAAAACCCTGGAAGCGAGGTAACACCCAAGTCAGTGACAAACAATGCATCGCCCATTTCTCTTGTTTTGACCCGTCCATTGGCCAGATCAAAGGCCTTTTGGGCCGATTTGCCTACATATCTGCGCGACTCTTTCCAATTGGTTCTGGCCCCCTTGATCGCCATTGAACCTTGCAAGGCAGATTTCAACTTGCCAAGGGATGCGATTGTCATCTTTTCGTCGATCAACGGCGTCAGGTTTGCCCCACCCGGTGAAGGGCGCACAGCGTTTTGTGTTGGACCTGCGACAACACAGGCAGCCATTGCAAATAATTGGCAAGCCAAAACGATGGGCAGCACGGCGGATGAACTGATCACCACGTTGTCTGACATGACTGTGCCGACTGGCCCATTGATCCACTTGTCAGGGCGCCACACACGGGGAAACATCGCCCAGCGTCTGACCGCAAATGGGACGTTTGTTAAGCACATCGTCATATATGAACAACGTGCGCAGCACCTGTCAGACGATGCAAAATCAACCATTACGGGGAAAGACCCCGTTTTTATTCCCCTTTTTTCACCTCGAACCGCCCGTCAACTTGCCAAGGAAATAAACACTGCCCCTGCCGCGACACTCATAGCATTGAGCCGTAATGTCGCGGCAGAGGTCACTGACCTTGGCGTAGCTGTGCAAATTGTGGCAGATGAACCCAATGCTGCGGCGATGGTCACTGCTATTGAAAGTGCCTTAAAAAGCGCGCGATTGGGTTGAGGCATTTTACGGGCAATAGTACTGTTTGCCTGATACAATTTAAGTTTGGACGAGAATCGGAGGGCCATTGTGGCTAAATCGAAAAAAACGAACAGAACGTCCAAAAAAACAACTGGCGACGACGCCGCAGATTTAACGCATGTCGACGACGCAGAAACACAAACACAGAATGTCACAGAAGGCGGCGACTCGCCCGCCGTTGAAGATGCTGTTGAAATGTTATCGACCGATGGATTCGACCCAATCGATGAACCATCAAACGAACATTTCACTGATCTCGAAGACACCCATTCCGATAGCATCGATGCCGAATTCGCCGAGATTGTAGAAGAGGCAGGTATCGCACCGGTCGAAGAAAATACCGTTTCTGATGGTGAGGAAACCGTAGAAGACGCCATCGAAGAAGGCTCGGTTGAAAACGACCCCGAACCGGAAATTCATCAGCCGGTTGCGGCGGCTCCAGTTGAACGTCAATCCGTCTTTTTCCCAATGGTGCTCGGTGGTTTGATCGCTGCGTTTTTTGGGTTTCTTGTTGGGCAAGAGGGTTTGATTTTTAAACGTGCCCCAATTGTCGATCATACTGACACAATCAATGAACTGCGTGGTGACGTAGACCAATTGCGTCTGAGTCTTGCGGAACTTGACGTTCAAATCAAAACCATTCCCGGACCTGTAGACCTGACACCCGTTGAAGGATCGTTGTCCGAAATTGCCGACCGTTTGAGTGCTTTGGAAAGACGCCCAGTGCCAACGCAGGGGGATACACCTGATTTTTCCGGTGCGTTTTCCGGAGCATTGGAAGATTTTTCCCAAGAGTTTGACGCTCTGAAATCTCAATCAGCAGAGCAACAGGCCGAAATTGCACGCTTGTTGGAAGAAGCGTCTCAGGTGAAATCCAGTGCTGCGGAAAGTGAACAATTTACACTGGCACGTGCAGCCATCTCACAAGTACGTGCCGCCTTTGATGCAGGTCAGCCCTTTGATGGGCCTTTAAACGATCTCGATGCGATTGGACTTGTTGAAATTCCTGAGATCCTGAAAGACACCGCCGCCGACGGAATTGCGACGATGGCAAATCTTCAATCGCAAGTTCCAGATGCCGCTCGCGCCGCATTATCTGCGGCCCGCTCGGAAAATCAGGACAGCGAAGGTGTTGGTGGATTCTTGCAACGCCAGCTGGGCATTCGGTCTCTCGAACCAACCGAAGGCGACGACCCCGATTCTGTTCTCAGCCGTGTCGAGGCTGCGATCAATGAAAACCGGCTTGCCGACGCCTTAACAGAGGTTGAACTGCTTCCCGAAGGGGCACGCGCAGCTTTGGGCGACTGGTTGAACCTTGCCCAAACACGTGCCTCTGCCGTTTCGGCTGTCGAAACGCTTCTTCAAAGCCTGCCAACGAACTAAGGATAGCCAATGCTCTGGTCTCTCGTAAAAATAATTCTGTTCGTTGTCATTGTGGCAGCTATCGCACTTGGGGCCACTGCCTTACTGGAATCCGAAGGCGGCATTCGGATCGCCGTAATGCGCGAGGAATTCAACCTCGGTCCACTGCAATCTGTCATTGGTCTTGCCGTTCTCGCTTTCGCCTTGTGGTTCATGCTTAAGGTTTTCCATTTTTTGGTGGCCTGCTGGCATGTCATCAACGGCGACGAGACAGCAATTTCTCGCTTTTTCGCCAAGAACCGTGAAGCGCGTGGATATGATGCATTGGCTCAAGGCATGATGGCTCTTGCTTCGGGTGAAGGGCGGCTGGCGTTGACCAAAGCCGAAAAGGCAAATCGTGATCTCAATCGCCCAGAATTGACCAATCTGTTAATCGCACAAGCCGCAGAAATGGCGGGCGATAGCAAAAAAGCCGAAGAAACCTATCGTAAGATGGTTCAGGATGAATCGACACGCTTTGTCGGCGTGCGCGGGATCATGAAACAAAAGCTGGCTGCAGGTGATACGGACACCGCGTTTAAACTTGCGCAAAAGGCATTCGCACTAAAGCCCAAACACGAAGAAACCCAGGACATGTTGTTGACCATGCAAGCACAACGGTCCGATTGGACAGGTGCGCGTGAAACGCTGAATGCCAAGCTGAAGCACGGCACCCTGCCACGCGATGTCCACAAAAGACGCGACGCTGTCCTTGCCCTAAGCGAAGCCCGCAGCGTTCTTGATGAAGATCTAACCATCGAAGCACGCGAAGCAGCTATTGAGGCAAATCGCCTATCACCTGATCTGATCCCCGCCGCTGTTATGGCCTCGGGTGCCTATTTGGAAAAAGGTCAAAAGAAATACGCGACGCGTGTCATTAAGAAAGCATGGGATGTCCGTCCTCATCCTGATCTGGCCGCCGCATTTGCAGCCATTGAACCCAACGAGGATGCCCAAGCCCGCGTGAAACGTTTTCACATGCTGACGCGTCTTCACGTGGACAACCCCGAAGTACGAATGCTTTTGGCAGAGCTGCATATTGCCGCCGAAGATTTCCCAGCCGCTCAGCGTGCTTTGGGCGACCTTTTCGAAACGGACCCAACTGTGCGATCTGCGACGCTTATGGCGGCCATTGAACGTGGTCAGGGTGCATCTGACGCCATCGTTCAAGGCTGGCTGGCACGCGCAGTCACGGCCCCGCGTGGACCGCAATGGGTTTGTGACAATTGCCAACACGTTCACAGCGAATGGCAATCTGTGTGCGAAAGTTGCGAATCCTTCGATACGTTGTCTTGGAAACGGCCTCCAGAATCTCAAATGGTGTTGCCCGGCGGTGCCGAAATGTTGCCACTTCTTGTCGGTGCACAGGATGCAACTGAGTTGGCACAAGAAGACGTGGACGTAGATGCCGATGTGGTTGATGCCACAGTCATCGATGCCGATACGGTGACAAGTGATGAGGCCGTCACCGAAGATGCCTCAGATGAGCCAAAATCAGATGACGCAACAGATGCTAAATCGGCAGCAGCTGGATAACTCTGGTCCAATGAAAAAGGGCCGCATCAGATGCGGCCCTAAGTTCTAACTGTCCGAAAAATCAGATCAGTCGTTTACGCTGTCTTTAAGCGCTTTGGCGATGGTCATTTTTACAACCTTGTCCGCCTCTTTCTTGAACTGCTCACCCGTTGCTGGGTTGCGAACCATACGCTCTGGGCGCTCACGGCAGTAGATTTTGCCAACGCCAGGGACTGTCACAGCGCCGCCGCCGGACACTTCCTTGGTGATGATGCTCGCAATTGCATCCAATGCACTGCTTGCTGCTTTTTTGTCTGATCCCATTTCATCGGCCAGAGCGGCGACGAGTTGGGTCTTTGTCATTGGTTTGGCCATTTTACTGGTCTCCTGTCTCTACCCAATCTGTTGGGCCTCGTACCGTCACGGTAACGGAATGTTGTATATCAACACAACGATTAGTGGCGCCGCGCAAGGGGAAATCAGACATTTTCTTAGAAAAAACGCAGTTTTTTGCCTGATCTGGATGACTTTCAGACCCAGCAGTAGGATTTCAAGCCCAAAGTGCCTCAAATTGACCCATCGTCAAGCTGAATTGGCCCGCCATCACACCAACGCCAAGTTGTGCTTACGCCCTCCAAATTTTGCTCAATTTCTTTGACAAACGGCATAAAAGCCAACATCGCACCGTCTAGCAGCGTCACGTTTGAGCATTAAAGACGGAACCCGCGGCACACTTATGGCCCGTTCAGAGGAATGCGGTTTCGTCAAACGATCGCAATTTACGACTGTGAATGCGTTCAAGTGGCATGCCCCGCAAACGTTCCATTGCGTGGATGCCAATCATCAGATGACGCGACACTTGGGTTTTGTAAAAATCAGACGCCATACCCGGCAATTTCAATTCACCGTGCAGCGGTTTGTCAGACACACACAAAAGAGTCCCGTATGGCACCCGGAATCGATACCCGTTGGCCGCAATGGTCGCGCTTTCCATATCTAAAGCAATCGCCCGAGATTGGCTAAGCCGTTGGACAGGGCCAGTGTGCTCTCGCAATTCCCAATTTCGATTATCGATGGTCGCAACCGTGCCGGTTCGCATGATGCGCTTCAGCTCGAAACCTTCCAGTTCCGTGACCTGCGCAACGGCGTGTTCCAATGCAATTTGCATTTCAGCCAGCGCCGGGATCGGCACCCAAACTGGCAAATCATCATCCAGCACGTGATCTTCGCGCAGATAGGCATGTGCCAGTACAAAATCACCCAAAGCTTGCGAATTGCGCAAGCCAGCGCAGTGCCCAACCATCAACCACGCATGAGGTCGAAGAACCGCGATGTGATCAGTTGCAGTTTTCGCATTGGACGGGCCGACACCAATATTCACCAAAGTTATGCCAGATCCATCTGCTCGTTTCAGATGGTAGGTCGGCATTTGCGGCATCTTTTCCGCGGCGGCCAAGGGTTCGTCACCTTTGGTTATCTCGGCATTTCCAGTGCTAACGAATGATGTGTATCCACTGGACGGATCATCCAGCATTTTGCGCGCATACGCTTCAAATTCCGCGACATAGAACTGATAGTTCGTAAACAGAACGAAATTCTGAAAATGCTCAGCGTTGGTCGCGGTGTAATGCGCCAAACGCGCCAGAGAATAATCAACACGCTGTGCGGTAAACGGCGCAAGGGGTGACACCCCATCCTGAGGAACGGCATATCCGTTTACAATGTCGTCATTTGTTGTGCTGAGATCAGGCACATCAAAAGCATCCCGAAGGTTAAACGCAGACGCCGCTTGTTGTGGGATGGTGATCGAACTGTCATTGGCGACGGCAAAATGGACAGGGATCGGCGTCGTTGACGGGCCAATTTCGATAGGCAATCCGTGATTTTCAATCAGCAAGCCAATTTGCTGGCACAGGTAGGTTTCAAACAAGTCAGGCCGCGTGATTGTGGTCGCATATGTACCCGGGTCCGTCACGTGCCCAAAACTAAGCCGCGTATCCACACGCGCGTATGACGTCGTCGTCAATCGGATTTCCGGATAAAATGCGCGCACGCGTCCATCGGGTGCGCCATTTTCAAGAGCATCGGAAAAGGCGTGGCAAAGATATTTCGTTGCCTCTTGATACAAACGCTTCAGATAAGAGACCGCCTCACCGGCGTCTGTGAAACTCTTGTGAACCTGCATTGGTTGTGGGTGGGATGTCATTTTGACTCCTCTATTATTGGTATGAATTCAAAAGTACGCACATCCACAAGACCAAGGTCCGAGATGCGCAATTCCGGAATGACCACAAGCGCCAGCAGCGAATGCTGCATATAGGCGTTGTTCAACGTACACCCGGCATCTTGCATGGCGCGGCCAAGTGTTTCCGCTTTGGCCGCAATTTCTGCGGCGGGTTGGTTCGACATCAGCCCGGCAATTGGCAATTCGACAAGCGCTTGTTCCACACCATCGCGCCAAAACGTGACGCCGCCACCGACTTCGGCCAAACGGTTCGCGGCTTTGGCCATGTGATCGCGGTCTGTTCCCACGACAATCATGTGATGGCTGTCATGCGCCACCGTCGATGCCATGGCCATTGGCCCCGTATACCCAAAGCCAGACACAAACGCATTGACGACACCACCCGTTGCCCGATGCCGTTCCACCAAAGCGATCTGACACACGTCGCCTGATGCCTCGACCAACCCGTCTTGCACCGGAAGGTCTGCTTTCAAAGCTTTTGTTGGCGCTTGGTTTTCGACCACTCCGATAACGTTGGCTGTTACGGCATTCGCCCCATCTGGTGCTGTGATCTCAAAATCTGTCGCAGCCAGCGTTTTGCCCAATTTGACCGTGTTTCGCGCTGTGTCAGGCCAATCGAAATGTGGGCATTCGACGGTGATTTCTCCGTTCACAGCAACCGTCTGTCCACGCGCAATGACATGTTCAATCGGTAACGTTTTCAAATCAGACGTCAAAATCACATCGGCCCGCCGTCCCGGCGTTAACGATCCCAATTCGCGTTCCAACCCGAAATGGGTGGCCGTATTGATCGTCGCCATTTGCAGCGCAACAACAGGATCGCATCCGCATTCAATCGCGTGGCGTACAACGCGGTTCATATGCCCGTCATTGACCAATGTGCCCGAATGACAGTCATCCGTGCACAAAATAAAATTCCTCGGATCAAGCCCCTTTTGGGTGATCGCCGTAATCTGGCTTTCGACGTCGTACCACGCCGACCCCAACCGCATCATCGCGCGCATCCCTTGACGCACCCGTGCGACACCCTCTGCTTCGGATGTGGTTTCATGATCGTCAGCCGGCCCGCCCGCCACATAGGCTGCGAAATTCGGCCCCAAATCCGGCGACGCATAATGCCCCCCGACCGTTTTCCCAGCACGCTGCGTCGCCGCAATTTCAGCCAACATTTTTGGATCAGCCGCCGCAACACCGGGGAAGTTCATCATTTCACCCAGCCCAATGATCCCCGGCCAAGCCATCGCCTGGGTCACGTCATCGGGGGTGATTTCCCAACCTGTGGTTTCCAATCCGGGTGCAGACGGCGCACATGATGGCATCTGCGTAAAGATGTTAACGGGCTGCATTAGGGCTTCGTCATGCATCAATCGCACGCCAGCCAAACCAAGCACATTGGCGATTTCATGCGGGTCCGTGAACATGGTCGTAGTGCCGTGCGGAATGACGGCGCGGGCAAATTCGGCGGGCGTCAACATCCCGCTTTCAATGTGCATATGTCCGTCACACAATCCGGGGATCATGAACCGACCATTGGCCTCAATGATTTCGGTGTCGGGGCCCGTGCAATACTCGGCATCCGGCACGACACAAGCAATGCGCCCTTTAACGATTGCAATGTCATAACCGGCCAACACTTCGCGCGTGTGCACGTTGACCCATTGGCCATTGCGAATAACTGTGTCTGCGAATGAACGCCCTGCTGCCACCTCAATCAAGTGTGCAGCAACGTCGGGCCAAGCGGGAAAAAGGTCATATTCCATGTCCCAAGTTTTCAAATAAGCAAAGAAGGTGCAAGGCCTTTCGCAAAGACAACGCGAAACAACTATAAACACGGGTCAAGGATCGTTCTTCTTTGTCCCGTCTGCGTGACGTGACCTATGTAAATAGCGGGCATCCTTGTGAACCGCTTGACCAATGAAACAAGGTCACACAAGTTGACTTTATGGATTACGAAAACGCCGACGCCGACAGCTTTGGACGATCCTTAAAAGGGATTGGCCTGAATTTACTTGTCAGTAACGTTCACGCAAGCTGTGCCTTTTTAAAGACCGTGTTCAATATGGAGTCCCATCAAGCGACGGCAGATTTCGCGATTGTAACCTATGGTGACCAAGTGTTTCAGTTACACAGCGATGGCACCTATCATTCTAACCCCCTGCTTGGTCTGTTGCCCGAAAATCCGCCACGTGGTGCGGGTATTGAAATACGTCTGTATGACACTGACCCTGACAAAGCTGTCCATGCGGCAGAAAAAGCTGGTGGTACAGTTCTGCAGGCTCCTACTGACAAGCCTCATGGTCTGCGAGAAGCATATATTCTGGATTCAGATGGATACGCATGGGTGCCATCCCGGCCCAAGGGGTGAATAACGGCACCCACAAGTGTCGCAATCCATGTTGATCGTAATCGCCATTCAGTGCAGGTTTCCGAGAACAAAGAGGATATACAGATGGCTGTTACAGAAATTCGCCCGAACATGGATCATTGGCAAGAACGTGTCGATCTGGCAGCCGCGTTTCGTTGGACCGCGCGTTTAAATATGCATGAAGGCGTGTCGAACCACTTTTCGATGGCGATCAATGAAGATGGCACACGCTTTCTCATGAACCCAAATCAGGTGCATTTCAGCCGGGTGCGCGCCAGCGATATGCTGATCATCGACGCCAATGACCCCGAATGCCTGAACGGGCCCGATGCGCCAGACGAAGCCGCCTGGGGTTTGCATGGCGGATTGCATCGTCATTGTGCCCATGCGCGCTGTGCAATGCATGTGCATTCCGTCCACGCCACAGTTCTCGCCTGCCTTCAAAACAAGGTACTGCCACCATTAGATCAAAATGCGGCAATGTTCTACGACCGCCAAGTGGTCGATGACCAATATGGCGGATTGGCCTTTGAAGAAGAAGGCGAGCGGTGCGCGCAATTGTTTGCGGATCCAAAGAAAACCGTAATGGTTATGGGCAACCATGGCATCATGGTCATCGGTGACACGGTCGCGCAAACCTTTAACCGCATGTATTTCTTTGAACGCGCCAGTGAAGTTTACATTCGCGCCCTTCAAACCGGGCAACCCTTGGCCATTCTTCCTGATGAAATCGCCGCCAAAACTGCGGACGAAATCGAAAACTATCCCGAACAGGACATCCGGCATTTGGCCGAACTCAAAGCTATTCTTGACGACGAAGGATCAGACTACGCGGCGTGAACAATACGATCAAATCGATGGGCGGTTAGATCGGGATATTCCTGGCCACAACCAAAGCCCTAACGCAAAAAAGGCGGATTACACCTTATGGCGCGCCAAGAATGGAACCACGTTCCTGACTCCCTGCCGATCCAAGTGTCGCCGCTTTGGCGATGGCCATGGAAACCGTTGGATTTGGTGCGCTGGTATATCGGCGCGTGGCTTCCCCTCAGCGTCAACCTTCTGATTGTCGCCTTGACCTTTGGCGCGCTTTGGTGGACCAGCCCGTCATTGGATACAGCCCAGACGTTTGGGCCGTGGGTTGCCACCATTTGGGTTCGAAACTTAGGTTTGACCTTTGTCGTGGCCCACGGATTGCACAGCATTTTCCACAGTACCGACTTGCAAGGTCCAGATCACAAATACGACCCGCGCCCTTATCCACGATCTGGGCGCATGTTCACGTTTCAAAGTCAGTTGGCGGACAACATGTTTTGGGCGCTGGCTTCGGGGGTCACGATCTGGACCGGATACGAAGCGTTGATGTGGTGGGCCATGGCCAACGGGTACGCACCAAGCCTAACTTGGTCAGACAGCCCCATTTGGTTTGTTGCCATCTTCCTTCTGATCCCAATTTGGGAAAGCTTCTATTTCTATTGGATACACCGCCTGCTGCACACCAATGCACTCTATCGGTTTCACGCATTGCATCACCGCAATACAGATGTTGGCCCATGGTCCGGGCTCAGCATGCATCCGATTGAACATCTGTTCTATTTCGGCACAGCCCTTATTCACCTGGTTGTGCCAACGCATCCTGTGCATCTGATTTGTCATCTCATGTTTTATGGGCTGTACGCGATCACGACCCATACAGGGTTCGAAGGGATCTGGGCGGGTGGACGCAAACGCCTGCATCTTGGAAATTTTCATCACCAGATTCATCACAGATATTTTGAATGCAACTATGGAACACTCGAGGTGCCTTGGGATTCATGGTTCGGCACATTTTATGATGGCACTGATAAGGGCAAAGCGATGTTGAAAACACGGCTCGCAGAGCGAAAACGAGATTAGATCAAATCCCGTCGCACGTCTTGCGGGATGACTCCGAACTCGGCACGAAAGGCACGTGTCATCGCACTGGGGTCTTCATACCCACAACGCACAGCGATCTCTGACACTGGGATCACACTGTCCCGCAACAGGTTCCGCGCAATTGACAGACGCATACGCCGATAGACAACAAAAGGTGTGGTGCCCAATTCCTTGATGAAACGGCTTTGCAAATCTCGTTGGCTGCGCCCACACAACCGGGCAACTTCGCCAATGTTCAGCGGGGTTTCGATGTTGTTCTGCATAACGGACAATGCACGCGCAACGCTGCGACTGCGCGCCAAGGGTTGTCGTTGCTGCGGGCCGTAATCCTCTGCGGCTGCCAACAACGATGCCACATCCAAGCGAATGGCATGCCCATGCATAACCCCGATCAATTGCAGCATCAGATCAAAAGCAGCCGTCGCCCCGCGACAGGTCAGCCTGTCCCGATCCTGCACAAAATCTTCTCGCTTGGCCTGCACATCTGGGAACGTTTCAGCAAACGTAGTCAGTTCGTCCCAATGGATGGTCGCGCTATACGAATCCAGCAAACCGGCCGCAGCCAACATCCAGCTGCCGGTATCAAACCCACACATCATGTCGTAGCGTTGCGCAGCTGAGCGCAAAGACCGCCGCGCAGACACCGTGTCATGGTCGCGAAAACGATAGCTTGGCATCGCGATCAACATGTCCCCGGCCCCGCTTGCCAATTCGCCATCAGCCGCAACAGACATGCGGCTGGATGAAAGGGCGGGTTGACCGTCCAATGTTAAAAATCGCCAACGATATTTGGACGTCGGCAAAAACCCATTTGCGGCGCGCAATGGTTCAACTGTGTTGGCCAAACACAGAGCAGAAAAATCATCAAACAACAGAATGTCGAACTGCTGCGTTGCGGCGTTTGGATTTGACCAGTTCTGCATAGTTTTTTCTATTACTGCATGATCGAATAAAACAAGAGCTTTAGCGTTTTGCAGGTCATTTAAATCAGGAACCCGCAATGCAGTTCGGTTTGAGCGAAGAACAAGAGATGATTGCGTCGACCGTGCGCAGTTTTGTCGAAAACGAAATTTACCCGCACGAGGAATTGGTCGAACGCACGGGCGAAGTCCCCGCCGAGATCGCAGCCGAAATCAAACGCAAAACCATTGAGCTGGGATTTTACGCCTGCAACTTTCCTGAAAGCGTTGGATGCGCCGGTTTAAGCCATCTGGAATTCGCGTTGGTCGAACGCGAACTTGGACGTGGATCAATGGCATTGAACCATTTCTTTGGCCGCCCGCAAAATATCCTGATGGCCTGTGAAGGCGACCAAATTGAACGGTATTTGATGCCAGCCGTACGTGGCGAACGCATGGACGCGTTGGCCATGACCGAACCCGGGGCGGGTTCGGACGTGCGCGGCATGAAATGTTCCGCTGTTCGAGATGGCAGTGATTGGATCGTAAACGGAACCAAGCATTTTATCAGTGGTGCAGATCACGCCGACTTTGTCATCGTGTTCGTCGCCACCGGAGAAGATCAGACAGACAGAGGTCCGAAAAAGCGCATTACCTGTTTTCTGGTGGATCGTGGTCATCCCGGTTTCACCATTCGCGATGGATACAAAAGCGTTTCCCATCGTGGTTACAAAAACATGGTGCTTGATTTCGACGATTGCCGTCTTCCTGCAGATGCCGTTTTGGGCCAAGTCGATGGCGGGTTCGAGGTGATGAACACATGGCTTTATGCCACACGCATCACTGTCGCCACGATGAGCGTCGGGCGCGCGCGCCGTGTCTTTGACTACGCATTGGAGTATGCCGCCACCCGCGAGCAATTTGGCCAAAAGATCGGTAAATTTCAGGGTGTCAGCTTTCAGATCGCGGACATGATCACAGAAATCGATGCGGCTGATCTGCTGACCTTGGCCGCGGCTGATCGTTTGGACAAAGGACTGCCTGCCAACCGCGAAATCGCATCGGCAAAGTTATACGCCAGCGAAATGCTCGCGCGGGTCACGGATACCGCCATTCAGCTTCATGGCGGGATGGGACTGATGGATGATTATCCGTTGGAACGCTTTTGGCGGGATGCGCGGGTTGAACGCATTTGGGACGGCACCAGTGAAATTCAGCGTCATATCATCAGCCGCGATCTTTTGCGTGCTTTGGGGGCCTGAAAAGGAAATGAGTCTTGGCTGATTTATCGCGCCTGCTGTCTGCACGTTCTATCGCTGTTGTTGGCGGTGGGGCGTGGTGCGCGTCGATCATCGGCGCAGCGCAACGTATTGGATATCAAGGTGACATTTTCCCAGTCCACCCCACAGGTAAGGACATCGCCGGATTGCGCGCAATCAAACGCCTGCAAGATAGGGACGGACCGATCGACTGTGCGTTTGTTGGGGTCAATCGGCATGCAACGATCGAGGTTATCCAGCAACTGAATGATCTGAACGCAGGTGGCGCAGTGTGTTTTGCGTCTGGGTTTGCAGAAGCTGCGAGCGAAGAATCCGACGCCATCAACCTGCAGACTCAACTGATCCAAGCAGCGGGGGACATGCCGATATTGGGCCCGAACTGCTATGGGTTTGTGAATGCCTTGGACAAGGTTGCGGTCTGGCCAGATCAGCACGGCATGGCACATGTCGAACGTGGCGTTGCCATTTTAACCCAAAGTTCGAACATCGCGATCAACCTCACCATGCAAAAACGCGGGGTGCCGATTGCATATGCGGTAACCTGCGGGAACCAAGCGCAAACAACCCAAGCCTCCATCGCGCGCCATCTGTTGAACGACACTAGGGTCACCGCGATTGGACTGCATATCGAAGGGTTCGGGGACACACGCGAATGGATCGAGTTGGCCAAAGACGCCGACGCCATGGGCAAGACACTTGTCGCATTAAAAGTCGGGCGCTCAAGCCAAGCGCAGATCGCAACCATGTCACACACCGCGTCATTGGCTGGCAGCGATGCAGGGGCCAATGCCCTTTTGGACCGACTGGGTATAATCCGCGTTGATGATCTGGCCACATTTCTGGAAACACTGAAGCTGTTGCATGTGACCGGTGGACTTGACGCGCCAACGCTGAGTTCGATCAGTTGTTCCGGGGGCGAGGCCAGTCTGATGGCGGATTTGGTCGAAGACCTGCCGCTGACGCTTCCATCGCTTGTCCCGGCCCAAACAAAAGAACTGCGCGCGGCATTGGGGCCGATGGTCGCTTTGGCCAATCCGTTGGATTATCACACGTATATTTGGCGCGATACGCCATCCATGGTGTCTGCTTGGTCCGCCATGGCCGCACCGCATATTGGAATTACGTTGTCTGTGGTGGATTACCCACACACGGACGCGGGCGATTGGGTCTGCGCAACAGATGCCGCATTGGCTGTTCGTCATGAAACCGGCCGACCCGTGGGCGTTGTCGCAAGCTTGCCCGAGTTGATGCCAGATGAAGTCGCAAAACAGCTTATGGCGGGTGGAGTTGTCCCGTTCAACGGCATGGTCGAAGCGCTGAAAGCCACGGCATTGGTGGCAAACAAACCCGCGGTTGACCCCGTTCATCCCTTTTGCGCAGCACCCTCAAAAGCGTCTTCAACACTGATTTCTGAAGCACAGGCAAAGGCAGATTTGGCCCGGTTCGGTCTAGATGTGCCAAAGGGACAAACCTGCATGTGTGCCGAATTGCATCGAGTCGATGTGCCAGAACCTCTTGTACTGAAATCTGTGGGGCTGGCTCATAAATCTGACTCTGGGGGGGTCAAGCTCAACCTGTCTAAAGCCGATCTTGAAACTACTGCGATTACAATGCCTGGTTCGGACTTTCTGGTCGAAACAATGATCACACATGGCACCGTTGAATTGATCGTCGGCGTTGTACGTGATCCTGCCCATGGTTTTGTGCTGACCATTGGCGCCGGAGGCATTTTGACCGAACTCATGCAAGACACTGTGTCTATGTTGGTCCCTGCGTCACGCAATAGCATTCACGACGCCTTGCAACGTTTAAAAGTCTGGCCATTGATTGAGGGATATCGCGGTAAGCCCGGCGCGGATGTTCCAAGCATCCTCAAAGCGGTCGATAGCATACAAGCCTATGTCGCAGCCGAAGCGAACACAGTAGAAGAAATCGAAATCAATCCGCTGATCTGCACACCGACCCAAGCCATTGCAGCAGATGCGCTGATACGGAAAGGATGACCATGGACCCGATCAAAACACGACGCGAGGGCGCAATTCTCGAAGTGACCCTCGACAGACCCAAAGCAAACGCGATCGATCTGGCCACAAGCCGCGTCATGGGCGATATCTTTGCAGAATTTCGCGATGATCCCGAACTGCGCGTCGCCATCCTGACAGCCTCAGGTGAAAAGTTCTTTTGTCCCGGTTGGGATTTGAAAGCCGCCGCAGACGGGGACGCCGTGGATGGCAATTACGGGCAAGGTGGCTTTGGCGGATTGCAAGAACTGCGCGACATGAACAAACCGGTCATTGCTGCCATCAATGGCATCGCGTGTGGTGGCGGGCTGGAATTGGCCATTGGCGCCGATATGATCCTTGCCGCAGATCACGCCTCCTTCGCATTGCCTGAAATCCGGTCCGGCACAGTGGCCGATGCGGCCAGCATCAAATTGCCCAAACGCATCCCCTATCACATCGCAATGGAACTTCTTTTGACAGGCCGCTGGTTTGACGCGGAAGAAGGCCACCGTTGGGGATTGATCAACGAAGTGGTCCCCGCAGACAAGCTGATGGATCGGGCGTGGGAATTGGCCCGCCTGATCGCATCCGGCCCCCCCTTGGTTTACGCCACGATCAAAGAGGTCGTGCGCGACGCAGAAGATAGCAAATTTCAAGATGCGCTTAGTCGCATCACACAACGAAAACTGCGCACTGTCGATGTCCTTTACGCGTCAGAAGACCAATTGGAAGGGGCCAAAGCGTTTGCAGAAAAACGCGACCCAGTCTGGAAAGGTCGCTAAAAGAGCGCAGCAGAACGGACCGTTAGCTTTTGCGAAACTGGGCCAGAACAGCCAAATCATCGCTATGATCACTCTGTCCGTCGTTCGTATAAATCCGCGCTTGCGGAAAAACGGCATCCGTCATTTGCGGCGCTAAGCGTGTAAATGCGTTGGCAAAGCCAAGGGATTGGAAATGTTCCGCGTTGATCGACAACACGGCCAATCCGCCCGGTCGCAACAGGCGTAGAATTTCGTCCAATGCTTCGGGGCCCACATGGCCATGGGTAAATGTGCCCGCGCTAACGATGCCGTTGTAAATTGCATCCGGTCGATCAATGCCTTTCAGAATATCTGCTTCGATCAAGTCGCGATAAACGCCTTTTCCCTGCGCGACCGTCAACATTTCGGGTGACAGATCCATGCCATCCACCTCGCGCAATCCCTGATCCGCAAGCAAAACACCACAAATGCCCGTCCCAGCCCCTACATCCAAAACCGGCCCAACCCCACCGGCTGAACAAAACGCAGCGCACACATTTTGCGGCAGCACATACCCATGTGTGCTCACAAACTCAGTGTCATACGTGTCGGCCCAATTGGCGTATAGCTTCCGATTGTCATCGGGCGTTTCCAAGGCATAAGCCGCGGCCAGATTTGGTTCGTCTGTCATTTCGTCTGTCATAACGTGCACAATGGCAGGTTCGTCTATTGGTTCAAGCATCTTGAAGCTCGTCCACAAAAAGCGCACCTATCGGATATGTCGAACACACTTTTATCCTTGGGCCACGGGTATTCCGCGCAAGCCCTGACTCGTCGCCTTCTTCCGCAAGGATGGCGCATAATTGCAACCACGCGCACAGCCGAAAAGGCAGAGCGTTTGAAAACCACTGGGGTGGAGCCCGTTTTGTTTCCCGTTCATGACCTGACTGAATTGCTCTGCCAAGCCACCCATGTGCTGGTGTCCGCAGGGCCAAACGAACACGGTGACCCCGTTTTGAACGACGTAAAAGACACCATTCAGGCAAATGCGGAGCGGTATGATTGGGTGGGGTATTTATCGACGACAGGCGTTTACGGTGACCACAAAGGCGCTTGGATAGACGAAGACACGCCCCTAACCCCTTCGACTCAGCGTGGCACATGGCGCAAAGAGGCCGAAGAAGAATGGCAATCCATTCCCGGTTTGCCGCTGCACATCTTCCGATTAGCCGGAATTTACGGACCAGGTCGCGGCCCCTTTGCAAAGGTGCGCAAAGGCACAGCGCGCAGGGTGATCAAGGAAGGGCAAGTCTTTAGCCGCATTCACGTTGAAGATATCGCACAAGTGGTCGAAGCGTCGATCAACCAGCCCAATCCGGGTCGGGCTTACAATTTATGTGACAACGATCCTGCCCCCCCACAGGATGTCATCGCCTATGCGGCTGAATTGCTGAATATGCCGGTGCCAGACCCGATCCCGTTTGAAGACGCGGACATGACGCCCATGGCCCGCAGTTTTTATGCAGAAAGCAAACGGGTGCGAAATGACCGGATCAAAGAGGAACTGGGCGTGGCGCTGATGTACCCAGATTATCGCACAGGGTTACAAGCCTTGTTGGCCGCAGAGCGTGACGATTAAGACCGAGCCTTAGATCGCATTTCATCACCAGCGATACGCACTTGGTCTGCAATTTTCGTCAACGCGTCCCCCATTGGGCTGGTTTTGCGCCACACCATTCCAATGGTGCGCGAGGGTTCTGGGGCTGGAAACGGCGTGACATCCACGTCCGCCGACCGGCTTTCGACGTGAACTGCCATTTCAGGAACCAAGGTCACGCCAATCCCCGCGCCCACCATTTGAACCAAGGTCGACAACGAACTGGCATCAAGCCCATCTCGGGCCAAAACAGATTGGATGTTACAGAACGAAAGCGCCTGGTCGCGAAAACAATGCCCCTCTTCCAACAACAGCAAACGCATTTCGCGCAGATCATCTACGCTGGGCACTGGCCGATCCGCATCACCTTTAGGCCGGACCAATACAAACCTCTCTGAAAATAAGGCCACTTCGGTCAAAGACGGCTCGGATACAGGCAAAGCGACAATCGCCGTGTCCAGTTTTCCGTCCAGAAGTTCCTGTATCAACGTAGGCGTCAAAGTCTCGCGGACATGGACATCAATGCCGAAATGTTCCTGAGACAGTCGTCCGATCAGCGCAGGCAAAAGATAGGGAGCAATTGTCGGGATAATGCCCAACCGCAACCGCCCAACCAACCGGTCTTGCGCGGTGCGTGCAAAATCGCTCAGCTCTTCGACTGATCGCAATATGGATTGCGCGCGCTGTAAAATCTGTTCGCCCAGATTTGTCACACGCACGTCACGTGGACCGCGATCAAAAAGCGCCGAACCCAATTCGGCTTCCAGAGATTTGATCTGAACGGACAAAGCAGGTTGCGATATCGAACATGCCTCAGCAGCCCGACCAAAATGCCCGTGTCGGGCCAAGGCGTCCAAATATCTCAACTGTTTCAACGTAATATTTGCCATAATTTCAAATTATCGTTGCGATCAGAAAATACAACTTAAATATATTGACCGGACTTGTTAGAAACAGGCGAGATTTGAATCGGGGGAGCAAGAATCGCAGTCCTTTGAACGTGTTCAATGGCCGCGATCCAAATGATCCAAACCCAGTTCTGCCACGGAATAACGCAGCCTTGATCGGAGAAAATGATGGACGGCAACGATATGGACAAATCGGGCAAATGCCCGGTGATGCACACAACTTTCAGTGCGCGCTCGAATGGGGACTGGTGGCCGAACCAGTTGAACCTAAAGATCCTGCATCAGAATTCGTCTCTCAGCGATCCGATGGGCGAAGAATTCGATTATATCGAAGCGTTCAAAACACTTGATCTGGATGCCGTCAAAGCAGACCTGACCGCGCTTATGACGGACAGTCAGGATTGGTGGCCAGCTGATTACGGCCATTATGGACCCTTGTTTATCCGGATGGCATGGCACAGTGCTGGCACATATCGGACAGCCGATGGGCGCGGCGGCGCAGGATCAGGTTCGCAACGTTTTGCGCCTTTGAACAGCTGGCCCGACAATGGAAACCTCGACAAAGCGCGTCGCCTGTTGTGGCCGATCAAGCAGAAATACGGCAACGCGCTCAGCTGGGCTGATCTTTTGATCCTCGCTGGCAACTGCGCCATCGAATCCATGGGCGGTAAAGTCTTTGGGTTTGGCGGTGGACGTGCTGACATCTGGGAACCCGAAGAAGATATTTATTGGGGCGCAGAAAAAGAATGGCTCGAAGAATCGGGCGGTTCAAACAGCCGATATACCGGCGATCGTGATCTGGAAAGCCCGCTGGCTGCCGTTCAGATGGGTCTGATTTATGTGAACCCAGAAGGACCAGACGGAAACCCCGATCCTGCCGCATCAGGATACGACATTCGCGATACATTCGCGCGGATGGCCATGAACGACGAAGAAACTGTCGCATTGGTCGCTGGTGGACACACCTTCGGTAAAGCACACGGTGCAGGCGACGCGGCACATGTCGGACCAGAGCCGGAAGCCGCCCCAATGGAAGCCATGGGCTTTGGTTGGCTCAGCTCGCACGCATCCGGCAAAGGCGCGGACGCAATTACGTCAGGAATCGAAGGCGCATGGACGCCAACGCCGACGACGTGGGATATGTCCTATTTCGATGTCCTGTTTGGCTATGAATGGGAATTGGTCAAAAGCCCTGCGGGGGCGCATCAATGGCACCCAGTGAATGCCGCTGATAAGGACATGGCACCAGATGCCGGCGACGCGTCGAAAAAGGTCAGCATCATGATGACCACAGCCGACATGGCATTGCGCACGGATCCGGCCTACGAGAAAATCT
>JBDWGM010000023.1:0-9049 GCA_039975755.1 Paracoccaceae bacterium
ATCAACTTCGGCAAAGCCGTTAGATGTAAACTGCTCGATTTTTAAGTCTATCGCCGCCTTTTTTTCCGCCGGAACGGACCCTCGGTTCGCCATTTGACCGACAAGACCCCGATCGATGTAGATATTGTCGCCGATCCCATAGATCCATACAAATGTGAGCCCGGTTTCATCTGTTGAATATAACCTCAGTGTTTCTTCCATATAGTCGGTCATAGTCATTTCATTGGCCCAATCTCTGTTCCTTGAGATTCAAGGTGCCACCACGATTTGCAAAAGAATAGATCTTTATTATCCGCGCCAATAAGGAAGGTGCAGTAAACAGTCGGAGTGAACCGCCATCCATCCTGTGAAATCGCGTTGCGATGCGGAGAATGGTCATGTTGAACCCACTGTGTCGAATACTGCGCTGTGTCTGAATGTCTGCTATAGGGCAAATGAGCGGGCCGTCTCGGGAGAATTTCTTGGGTGATACTGGTTCGCTTGGGCAAGAAGTGAGGGTGAGATGCTCAAAGGTGCAGTTTTATATGCCAAGGATTTGGGAATGCTTGCCGAGTTCTATTTGGCCCTTGGCGGCACTGCGACGTCTGCGCAAGAGGGCGAATTCGTCACCATAGAGGCACATGGCTCAGAGCTGATTATTCTACAGGCCCCTCAACACGTCGCATCCCAAATCCAGATCACAGACCCGCCTGCGGTCAGAGCAAGTACACCTATAAAACCCATTCTCTTGGTCGACTCGATCGATGAAACGATCGCGAAATTTCCAAAATGTGGTGGGATGATCTTAGCGGAGTCATCGCGATGGGAATTCAATGGCCATCTGGTTCAAGACATCGTCGATCCAGAAGGCAACGTCGTCCAACTCTGGCAGGTTTTGACGTCTTAGTGGGACCGCGCTCCCGCGCGCTGATATTTAGTCAATCCATTCGAAAAGCGCCATTTTCCTTTACGATGCGCGACCCGACAGGTGCTTCCAGTAAGTCAATGAACCCGTCATCCTGATTGAGTACAACGGCGACAGCTACGTACTGGAACTTTGCTTGGGCATGTTCCTCAGCACTTGCAAAGATAAACCAGCCACTATCGGGATACTTCTCGCGCCGTCGTTTCCACCAAGGCAGCCGTTTCGGTTTACGACGTTCAAGAGTGACGACGTCCGCTTCACCATCAATGATACGCTGATCAACATGACAACGCGAAAAATACTGTTTCTCATCGTCGGCTGTGTCGATTTTCAGGTCCCAAACCGAGTAGATATGGTGACTCTGAAAGTAGATCCTGTCGCCCAGATGCAACCCTTCGATGTCGTATGGCTCATTGTCGAGATCGCCATACCAGCCGTCCCCGTCTTGTCCACGGTAGATCACCCACATACGCTCGATCGCGCCGTTGTCAGGATCTAGGCTCTCAAATGCGAGCTTCACAATATCGCCTTCCTCCACAGCGCTCTTTTCAGCCTCAGAAGGCAAGAAGAAGGTATATGGGTTTTCGCGATGTATTGGGCGCGGATCAAGAAGCCGCCACCCAAAGTTACCACCACGTTCAAAGTCATCTGGGGTTTGATCAAACATAACTCAGCACCAATTTCTTTGAGCGATGCTATCTTAGGATGAGGGAAAAATTATGTCCGTCCTCGATTTACAATCGGGCAGTGCCTTTATTGTTTTACACACTTGCGGATATTAGCCCGATTGCCTTCTAACTGTCTGCAGATAGATCGACGACATTATTCCAAAGAGGGCCCGATCACCGGACCGTCGGTCATATTTCTGTGAAGTCCGCTGCCCTCACAAGGGATGTTTGTTCAACCATAAGGTATGAAAGCCCCTGTTATATGGGGTGTCGCGCAAAATCCCGCTATGCGCGCATAAATTCGCGAACACAGGGCACCCGTTCCGCGGCATTGACATGGACCTGCCCGCCGACAACATACGCGAAAATATAGAGGGAGCTTCAAAATGACGATGCAAGAAGCAATTGCGCTACAACCGGCCTGGATTGGAATGTGGCTCAGGGTTTTGCTGCTCTGTGCCTTTATCTTGCCGGTCAGCTTGGTGATTTGGAAACAGACGCGGCTGGCGGGTATTGTGACCCCGGTTGCAAGTTTCGCCTCAGCCTTTTTTACGGGCATGCTTTATAACCAAGTTGGCTATGTCAAACTGCTGGGCCTGCCGCATATTGTCTTTTGGACTCCGGTTATTTTCTTTTTGATCACGGTCTGGCGCAAACCGGATCTGCCCAAGATTCCAAAAGTGATCTTGTCCGTTGTGATGGGCGCTATCCTGATCTCATTGGCCTTCGATTACGTGGATTTGCTGCGCTATCTCTTGGGCGACCGCACGCCATTGGAAGGCACGGTTTAACCCACTCTTCTCTACGGAAGTAGATTGCGATGTTGTGCGCAATCTACTTCCGTGGCCATGTTGTCTCCCAATTCCTTCAGTGTTCGCTGTACAGCGCATGAGCGTCCGCTTTTTGATCAATTGGGTCTAAACACCCTTTTCCACCAGCTGCTCGTTTTCGGTTCAGCGGGTGCGTCGATCTCGGGCAAAGGGTTTTTGCTTGCACAGGGGTCTGTCACGCCGGGCGGTTTGTTCGTGAATAAGGCTTCCCGGAAATAGGCATGCGCCCCTCTAAACTTCTTTAGTTGGTTGTCCGGATCCGTGTCCTGGGCAATGTCATTCATGACGTTTGAATAGGCCGCGATAAGCCCGTCCAGATCCGTACCAAAAAGGACCGTCCCTGCCCGCTTTGAAAGATTGGGATCGGTGTACAAGAACACGACATTGTACATAGCCCGTTGATTAAATTCACCTTGAGTAACGTGATCGATAAGCCCGCTGTATTTTTCATAAACAGCATCTGGCAGCACAAAGTGCGGCATTGTTCCTGGAGGATTCAACGGCTTCATATCCTTATGAGGTTATTCCAAACACGAGGCGTAATGCACCGTGAATGTCGTTGAGTGCGATGTCCAGAGATGTGGGCACGGTGAAAAGCGTAGCGCAGGTTTTTCATACGCGAACCGTCTCGCAGTTATAGCAAAACCCCAACTCGTCTTGCTTATAAGCAATGCAAAAACACCGCAGCAAATAGCTGGTGTAAGTCCAATGTGACCTATGACCAAACAACTTCGAAATCCGAAGGTCTCTCTAACAGCGGAATGGACTGTTGTTTTGGCCGGAATTCAGCGCGCGCCTGCCCTGTATTTGGCGCATCGGAAATGCGTGACACCAACTCGTTGCATTTTTCCAAAACTCCATCGTGGCGAGGACTGATTTGTAACGACATCTCACCAGAATGAAAACTTGCTGTCGAGTCTCTGAAAACAGCCTTTAGCTCAAGTGCGGTTTCAAAGGTTTTTTCGTCGATTTTCTTCAAGTCGAAGATTGTTGAGTATTCGTCAACATCTCTGTCAAATCTGCAATTGAAATAGTGTGGTTCTCCATTGAAGTCCGCTATGCCGCAGCGCGGGCAATCGTAAAAGTACCAAACTGAATATACTTGTTCTGGCATCTAAGAAGTCCTTCAAAACCTTGCCGTAAACTGGTTGCCGAAATTGCGTGGGCATTCTTCAACGCGTCATCGAGCACGGATCAAAGTGCCACTAAGCTGCCTGATCCCAAGGCCTATTTGCGATCGCTTGATATCCGAATGGTCTCGACGTTATTTGCTTTGAGCAGGTCTAGAAGCTGCACAAAAGCTTCGCGCGGTGCTGTTCCGAAATCTATTCCAAGGCTGTCATCGCGTATCGAAACAGAGTGGATGACGTGCGACAGAAATGCGCCCTCAATTCTGTATGCGCCGTCCAAATCGATCCATCTGTCAAACCACCGCTCAAAGCCGGCGATGTTTTGCGGCATAGGATCAAGTTCAAGCCGCATCGCATCCCATGACACATGACCGAAATCTATGGATAAGCCATTGTATTCAAAGGATTGATCGCCGCCATATGCGGCATCTGTCGTTCCCACTTCGATAACGCTGTTACCGTTGCCGTTTTTCCCAATGAAATCGGCGACAAACAGGCTCTTGTACACGCCCCCGGAAATCTCAAACGCGATTTCAGGATACACCTCTTCGTTCTGTTCAACCTGACTGCGATAGGTCGATTCATACTGCTGCACATATTTTGAACGCAGCATTTCCAAAAGGGCGATGAGTTCCATGACTGGTCCTGACCTGAGCCTGTTAACGTTTCCTGCGAGGCAGATAGCGTTTTGGCTTTGAAAAGTCATTGCTCATCTGTTTTGAATTCAGTTGCAGATCACGCGAGTTGCAACAGCTTTAACGCCGTGACCTCCATCCATCTTCTTCCGCATCCCCCAGGCAGAAAAAGCCGTTTTCTTGACAGAAATGGCCCGATCCACTTAAAGTTGTGCATTCCTGCAAAATTTTAGGAGTTTTTTTATGCACTTTTTTAAACGATTTTCAGTTGCCATTTTTTTGTCAATCGGAGTGGCGTTTCCGGCTTCAGCCGTTTCAGTAACTTTCAATGTTGAGGTGACAGAGAGCATTCTTGTGTTGCCGGTTGGCCCAAATCCACCGCTGGCGGAATTGCCTGCGCTAGGAGAGTTGGGGACGGTCACGATTTCCCTTCCTGGGATCGATGCGTCAAATACGACGCCTTTCTTTGATCCTAACATTCCGCCGAATGCCGGCAGCGTTTCAGCCAGCGTGAACATTGGCAGTCTTTCGGCATCGCTAGACCCGGGTGTCGGGGCAATTACTTTTGCAACCGATACGCTTATTGGTTTTGCGAACGGTTCTTTTGCTGCAATTGACGTTGACTTCCCACTAGCCCCATTGGCGGGGGCCACCTATGCCGGGGGGTTTCGCTTGGAAACGCCCGCTGACGGAGTCACGCCCACAACCTTTGGCGATGTCGCAGCAGCTTTGACTGACCCAACGACCTCTTTGTTTTTCTCGTTTAACGGTACGACATTTGGCAACACCACGTCTTTCCGGGCGGATTCTATCGGAACCGTTCCACCCGTTCCCCTGCCAGGTGGTGCCATACTGCTGGGTACGGCGATTTTGGGCTCGGCCGCATTTCGGCGCCGCCGTTCGCCCAAAAAAGTTTAAGCCTTTGTTTGCTTGAACGTTAACTGGAGGCGGCGCATCGCGATTTGCGCCGTTTTCAAACGACAAACTTGATCGTGCCCACAACGAGGTGCTTTTGGTTTGCAAAGGTGAACGCCCTCTGGCTTGACGCGTCCACAGCGACGATTTAGCGGCAAGGCAAGCCCAACAAGTCAGTGGTATTGCTATCCCCCTATTTGAAATCAAACGCATCAGCGCACAAGAGACGGTTGATATCCGACACCGTGTGATGTGGCCCGACTTGCCCAGATCAGACATGATTCTGCCCAGTGATCTAACCGCTTTGCATTTTGGCGCGTTTCACGAAGGCACCTTGGTGGGGGTGGGCAGTTTTTTCCAAGACGCTCAATCCTACCGGCTGCGAAAATTGGCGGTCGAACCCGAATTCCAAGGCAAAGGTGCCGCAGGCCAGCTGTTGTCGGTCGCGATGCAGCACCTTCAAAGCCAAGGCTGCACAAAGATCTGGTGCGATGCGCGTGTGTCTGCATCCGCGTTTTATGCCCGCAATGGGTTTCAGCTTGGCACGAAGGTGTTTCAAAAGAAGGGGTTGGATTACGTACTCGCAACCCGAGATCTGTAGCCTCGTTCGCAGCAAGCCGTCCCCGGTGATCCTTTGCCAATTTGCCCAGAAAGACATGCAAACGACCGGAAAGGGGACGCGGGCCGGTCGAAAATCCAAACCCGTGCACCCAATCTGACGTAACGGCACCAAGCTTTTACCAATGTCGCGCCGGTTATTTTAATAAAGACTTAAGACGTCTTAACCAAACCGAATTTATGAATGGAAACTCGAATATTGTCGGACTGGTGATGCTGTCCGTCACGATTGGCTTGATCGCGTCCTCATGCTGTCTCTTGCTGGGGCACGGCGGTTGGGCGTCTCTGTGCGCCTATTTCTTCTGTGGTAGCCTGACGTTTCTTGGTGCGACCGTGATTGCGTATTTCACTCGCGATCAAGAAGATTAGAGCGTGTTTGGATCAAAGAACCGGTTCTAAGTGCGCATCATTCTGACCTTAGAAACTCACTATTTGCATGATTGGCGATTGTAACCGCCCGCTTCCAGCTGATACCTTTGAGCTGATCGACCGCAAGTTGATGAGTGTTTTCCCGCAAATCTATTGTGGGCCTCAATCCCTTCGCACCCCAAACGACATTGCATTCCAGATGCGTCAGTGGCCCATTCACCGGGGTGTCGTTGTAAAACGGTATGTTTACGGGCAACCACCCGAAACTCCCCTCATTTGATTGATCAGTCTCGAAGGTTCTTTTGTATCTTTCGAAATTCTCTTCAGATTGAGTGACCCAGACACCCCATGTGAAAGGATCAGTTACCCCTTTGATCGGAATTTCCAAAATCACCCTGATGCAGAATATTGGACTTCCCTCAGGGTCCTGCCCGCTCGGAATTATCTTGCAAAGATCGTCGCTAACTTGAACACGGGAGTCGCGTTCATCCTCTGGAACATCAAAGAAATAAGGTGGATATTTGAAAGAAAAGGACGGCGATCCTTCATGATACTGTCCACATTCGTTGCATTTGTACTTAAAGCTCTTTTTTCCAAACAGGCGTTCAAACATTCATATGCCTTTCGATCCATCAAGAAAAACCAGACATCCAAGGGGGGTTTCAATCCCCTCCGTTTAGGGTCGACAGTTGCCAGTCATAGAATTGTATTGAAGCGCCGAAGAATGAGGGGTTTTGCCATTTGTTCGTGAAAGGTTTGGGTGCGGTTTGGTCGGCTGGCCATAGGAAATCGGCTTGGCAGTACCTGTTAAAAGCTTCGCTCGCGAGGGCATCACTCTCCGGTTTGTCGAACCGCTCAAAAAATGGCCGTTTTTGGAGCGTTGAATGCGAGAAAGCGGACCTTCTCACTTGAGACCGCCACCGTCTGCTAAGCGGGACTTAGTCACCACTTTAATCCACTTGAATCGCTCTTGAAAACGAACAGAATTGCATGGACGAAAGCTGAAATGAGATAGATTGAAAGCTTCAACCATCATGGTCAAAATTAGACTCTCCCGTGAGAAGTATACAAGGCTACTGGACATTGTAGCCACGAAACAAGAGTTGGCTGACAAACCGGCGCGAATATTGCCATTAATTGAGAGATTTCATACCATTTCCAGCCATCACCCCAGCAACGTGTTTGCAGATTTCAGCGAAAATGAAGCTGATGAAATCGGTGATTTTCTTCACGACTTATTGGTACAAATAGGCTTCGACGATGACTATGATCTAAATCCAATCGGTCTTGAACTTGAGGGTTACATAGACACTTTCAGTCGCATTTAACCCAAGCGGAATTTGAAGACACTCTGGGCTCATTCCTGCCGTTCGCCGCGCTGCGCACCGATGTCTGGTTTCCAGAAAAGCTGACGTTCCAAAGGTCCTCGTTTTGGAACCTCGAGAAAACACCTGGTTTGCCGTGACCTAAACCCCGTTCAAAATCTATGCCGTTGTCGAAGGTTTTTGGGTCTCTAATGAGATCAGGCACATGCGGCATCGCATGCCTGTTGCGCATGAGGGTATGTGCCGCGACTTGGGATGGGCTGCTTCGGATTTACCGTGCTGCCCCCTGCCCTTTTGACGTTTGCCGGTTCACTTGCATTATGTGTGCGAAGGGCTGCGCTACTATATCGTGACAAATTGCTTGCCAGAATCTCTTTCCTCGGCCATTTATATACGGAAAGAGGCATATATAACGACCAAAACCGTAACAAACGGTTGGCGAGGGCAAGATATGGCACAGGATTCAGCACCGCTGACTGTGCGCAAGCAGGATCGTATCGACGTTCTTGTTGGCGCGCACGCGGAAAAATTGTCGGCACGGTTGCAAGCGCATCGCGCGCAGTTGTTCCCCCCTGACGCAACACGGCGGTTGCGTAAATTCACCAGTGGCGAAGCGGCGGATTTGTTGGGGGTCAAGGACGCCTATTTGCGCAAGCTGCATTTGGATGGCAAAGGCCCCTCGCCCGAGATTTTGGGCAATGGGCGGCGGATGTATTCGCCCGAGGATATTCAGGCTCTGCGCCGCTTGTTAGAGTCTGGTGCCAAGCAGCCCGGCACCTATTTGCCCGGACGTGTGGGCGATGATCATCTGCAAGTCATTACGGTGATCAATTTCAAGGGTGGCTCGGGCAAAACCACCACGGCTGCGCATCTGGCGCAAAAGATGGCGTTGGACGGATACCGCGTGCTGGCCATCGACCTTGATCCGCAGGCCAGTTTGTCGGCTTTGCATGGGTTTCAGCCGGAATTCGATCTGTTGGATGGTGGCACGCTGTATGACGCGATCCGCTATGATGATCCGGTGCCTTTGTCGACGATCATTCGACCCACGCATTTTTCGGGGCTGGATATCGTGCCGGGCAATCTGGACCTGATGGAGTTTGAACACGACACCCCCCGTGCGTTGGTGGAACGCGATAGTAATCTCTTTTTTACCAGAGTTGGCGACGCGCTGGCCGAGGTAGAAGGAGACTACGACGTGGTTGTTATGGATTGCCCCCCGCAGCTTGGGTATTTGACGATGTCGGCTTTGTCGGCGGCGACGGCTGTGTTGGTCACGGTGCATCCGCAGATGCTGGATGTGATGAGCATGTGCCAATTTCTGTTGATGGTGTCGAACCTGTTGGGTGTCGTCAGCGAAGCCGGGGGCGATATGTCCTATGATTGGTTGCGATACGTCATCACCCGCTATGAACCGGGGGATGGGCCGCAAAATCAGATGGTCAGTTTCATGCGGTCGATGTTTGGCGATCATGTGCTGAACCATACGGTGCTGAAATCCACGGCGATTTCCGACGCAGGCATCACCAAGCAAACCTTGTACGAGGTCGAAAAGGGCCAGTTTGTGCGCGCCACATATGAACGCGCCATGGAAAGCCTGAATGCAGTGAACGGCGAAATCGAAGCCCTGGTGCAAACCGCATGGGAGCGTGACT
>JBDWGM010000024.1:0-102583 GCA_039975755.1 Paracoccaceae bacterium
ACAAAGACTGGGATTGGATGAAACCGTAAGCTCAAACTTGCTCCCTGCAACAGCGTAGAATTTCCAGATTTAGAATTCGCGACTTCCTCGACATCAATCCCTAACTGAGATGCAATCTCCACATTCTTAATGTCTTCGAACCCGTCAAGAAGGAGCACCCAAATATCAACATCTCCTAGTCCATCCAGTTCACGCGACGTGAGCTGACCTTTGGCATCAGTCATCACATTGGAGAACAGAGGAGGATTTGAATATAGTTCTTCACCTTGCCAAAATACGAATGTCGACGGGTTAATCTTCCGTTCGTAAAACGCCAATTTTTCGTTCTCTATGGATGCTAGAGCAAAGATAAAATACGCGACTAAAAGCAACAGATAGAGGCCTGCTATTTTGAGTGCCAATCCTAGATATCGCCTCATATTTTTAGACCTCAAGATCAATGTTGAGATGGTGCATTAACGAAAAACCTCGAATAGCACCAGATCTCATCGACGGTAGGTCTGGGCTCCTTGCAGACATTCGCAGTATTTGTCCAAAGGTCGGCTTAGGTTATTCCCCAGAAATTAAGTCGCCGCTGAGATGCAGTAATCACCTAATGCGAAACGCATCCCGTCAACTGTGTTTCAAGGCATCTACAATTGGTGCAAAGTCGCTGGCTTTCAAGGATGCTCCGCCAACCAAAGCGCCGTCGACGTCTTTTACGGCGAAAATATCCGCGGCATTGCCCGCCTTAACCGATCCGCCATAAAGCAGCGCGATATCTGCACCTGTGTCGCCAAATCGTTCGGCCATTTGCGCGCGGATTGCGGCGTGGACTTCGGCGATTTGATCGATTGTGGCGACAGCTCCGGTTCCGATGGCCCAGATGGGTTCGTAGGCGATGACCAAGGTGTCTTGCGTTGCACCGTCTGGAACGGAATTGGCAAGCTGGCGCGTGATCACGTCCAGTGTTTTGCCGGCGCCCCGTTCTGCAGCACTTTCACCGATGCACAAGATCGCAACCAATCCAGCGGACCAGGCCGCTTTGGTTTTCGCGGCGACCAGTGCGTCGCTTTCGTCGTGATCCGTGCGGCGTTCTGAGTGACCGACAATCACATGGCCAATGCCCAGATCGGCCAACATATCCGCGCTGACATCTCCTGTATGTGCGCCAGACGCAGCAGGGTGGCAATCTTGCGCACCGATTGCGACGGATTTGATGGCGGTTTCCTTGGCGAGAGTGAGGTACGGGAAGGGGGGGCAGATCACGACGTCTGGTGCATCGGTTGGCATCGCCTGTTCCAATGCGGTCAGTTCTGCCAAAGCAGCTGTGCTGCCGTTCATTTTCCAATTGCCAGCGGCGATTTTGCGGGGCATGTGGTGATCTCCCTTAAAGGTGTTGATGCTTGACTAACACTGTCGGGTAGAGGGAGCCAGAGCGGAGGTATGCATATGATTCCGAAACTGAATGCAAAGGCCATGGCGCAGGGCGATCCAAAGACGATGGCCACCCTGAAAGACGCCGCCACGCAGGTCGGGTTTTTCACGGTAACAGATACAGCGCTGACAGGTGATCGGGTGCGTGATGTGTTCGATGTGTACCGCGATTTCTTTAAGCTGCCGCACGGTGTGAAACAAAATGTCGATATGAGCCTGACGGGATCAAATCGCGGATGGGGCGCGTCGGGCTCAGAGCAGGTCGACCCGAACGCCAACCCAGATTACAAACAGTTCTTTGATTGTGGGTTTGCCCTGAAAGCAGGGGACAAGCACGCCGACAAAGGTGTTTATGCGCCAAATGTCTGGCCGGATGACACGCATTTTCGGGATGTGGTTTTGGCCTATTACAAAGACGCACTTCAGGTGTCCAAAGACATTCTTGATGCGGTTATACGTGCCGTTGATGCAAATGCTGCGCATTTCGATGGTGCGTTTGATGAACCTATGGCGCTTTTGCGGGGAAATTATTACCCAGAGCGGCCAGATTGGGCCGGTGGTAAGGACTTTGGCATTGCAACCCATACAGATTACGGATGCCTGACATTGTTGGCCACAGATGGCACACCGGGGCTTGAGGTGAGAAAACGTGGCGGCGGCTGGATACCAGTTCAGGCGCCACCGGGTGACTTCATCATCAACTTTGGTGAAATGCTTGAATTTTGGACGGGCGGTAAGGTGGTCGCGACACCACATCGCGTGGTCGGAGGCACACAGGAACGCCTGTCAATTCCGATGTTCTTCAATCCGTCCTTTGACACCAACGTTGCGCCCCCTCAATCCGATGAGGTGATCCTGGCCGGGACGCATCTGACCAAACGTTTTGAAGAAACCTATGTCCATTTAAAACAATGACATCTGCATCGCAGTATGGCCCGTCTTGTCTGACTTACAGATAAGACAGGGCTTTGCGCGCAAGTGATGACGCTTCTTCTGGGTCGTCATGCGCGCTGTCGGGGATGGTCCAATAGGGCATTGAAGACTGCTTTTGACCGGGGCGCTGGTATATCCAAGGCTCCATCCCCAAGGCTTCGAATTCTATGATCATGTCGCCTGCACCCTTGAGGCGGATTGCCCCGTCGGACATGACAATTGCGAAAATTGTCCCCTCGCAATAAATGCCAAGGCCGCCAAACATCTTGCGGGTTGTTAAGGGACCAACATCATCGAAAAGCTCAAGGGCGTGGGCGATTTCTTCGTCCGAGACAGCCACTAGGGCTTGCCATGCTCTGCGGCAAGTTCTTCGGCACTTTTGAAATTAATCGATTCACCGCATCCACAGGCGTCTGCAACATTTGGGTTGCGGAACTTAAAGCTGGATTCAAGCAACGAGACTTCGTAATCGATTTCTGTGCCGAACAGGAACATCTGGGCCATCGGCGCAATCAAAACGCGCGCGCCGTCTTGTTCCACGACTTCATCGTTCGGATCCTGCTCTGTGACGTAATCCATGGTATATTCCATACCGGCGCAGCCACCTTTTTTGACGCCAATACGCAATCCGACATGACCATCTGCGGCCATAAGTTTTGCGATTTGCGCGGCGGCACGTGAGGTCATTGAGACCGCTTGTTTGCCTGGAATTGAAAACATCGAACAGAACCTTTGCGATTGCCTGTCTAAGTTAGGGGTTTTGTGCTGCGATCTCAAGAAGGGCGTGTGTGCCATATGAGATGGCAAGGGCCCATGCGAAGGATGCGAGCGTGCCAATGATGACGTATTCACTTGCTTTTTGGCCTTGGGATGCTGTGTCAAATCGCAAAATAGATTTGGCGGCGATCAAAAAACCGATACCGGCAGCCTGATTGGTCAGGACCAGTAAGAAAATCAGCAGGCGTTCAAGCTGTCCGATAATCATGCCAGCTGCAGGTAGGCCGTCTTGTTCGACAGAATCCTGGTATCGGGCCATTAAAATACCAACTGCAAACCCGCCGGCGCGCACCGCTAGGATAAACCCGCTGATCAAAATCATTGAGGGCAGGGCGCTTTCTATCCAGTTACCCCAAAGCCCTTGTGCCGCCGCTGTTGGTATCCAAATCGCGACACAGGCAAGTGATGCCAAATGCGCCCCCTGATCAGCAAGAAATGCGGTCAGAGTGCCGCGCAAGCTTTCTGGTAATCCCCAGGTTTTAATCGCATCGATCACCATATGCGCCAGAGCAATTGCAAACGCGGCCAGCCCGTTGCCGCCCAGCGCGACAAAGGTCAGTGCAAACACAATGCCGATGTGCAAAAGCAGAACAGGCATTTTGCGTTTATTTGTGACCATCCAAGTGCTTTGAAAAACAAAATCCGCAAGGACATGAGCAAGCAGCATGGCGCAAAAGGTTGCGAATGCGGGTGCGCTTAATGCAAGCATTTTGGCTTTCCTCGAGCGTTAGAAAGGGAATTCACTTGCATCAATTGGCCTCCAGGTGGTGCAAGGCAGCTTCAATTGCAGGGAACCCAGCGGCCCACAACGCCTGATCAACAGCTTGGCGTGAAATCCCAAGCCGTTCTCCCGCTTGGGCGCGTGAACCGGCATGAGGGGACAACATTTCGCATAATGCACGGGCTTGTGCGGGGGTCCATCCTTGCGCGATGTGCGAACACAATTCCAAAACAGCGCCAAGCGCGCCACCGTCGGAATGCTCCATCAAGTGATGACCGGATATAGAGTCAAGCAAACGGCCTGATGCTGTAAATACGGGGCCATGGGCGCTGTTGATATCTATTGGTGCTGTATCGGGCAACGTACCTTCTCCGATGGCAACAGCGATGCGCGTCGAAAAACTTTTGTCCAAACGCCGCACGTTCGCTTGCAAAAATAGAGCAGAACGAATTGCGTATTTGGGGGCTGGGGTTGCCACCTGCCATGCATCGCCACCACGTCTACTGAAATGCACCATGGTTTCGGAAACGGTCCAATCAGCCATATCCAGCGTTGCCGACTGGATAGCGTTCATAATGCTATCCAATTCCGAAGCTTTCATTTCTGTAGACGCAACAATGTCGCCTGTAAGGACAGCAAGGTACATAAGCAAGTGATAGAGCTTGCTTTTACGCAAAGCAAGCTATTTCGCTTGCTTTACATGAAGCCAAGTTCTAGGCGCGCTTCGTCCGACATCATTTCCATGCCCCAAGGGGGTTCCCATGTCAGTTCAACATCGACCTGTTTGACGCCCGGAACAGCACTGATGGCATCCGCAACCCACCCTGGCATTTCACCAGCGACAGGGCATCCGGGTGCAGTTAGGGTCATGATAACCCTCACTTCGTTCTCGGCCGTGATGTCTATTGTGTAGATAAGACCGAGTTCAAAGATATTTACGGGGATCTCAGGGTCATAGACTGACCGGCACGCTTCAACCAAAGACTCGTGCAATGGGTGATCCGTTGAAGATGGCTTGATAAGGGGCGTGCCCTCTAGCATGTCGTTTTGCTGGTCCATTTGGCCTCTGCCCTATTTCTTGACTGATTATATAGGAAACAGAACAGGGGCCGTCCAGTGCAGCAAGTAAACCTAGATAAAGATAAATTCATCAGTGGACAGATCTGACAACTCCAACCCTGACAACAAAAGAGTGCTTCCAAGGTCATTATCGATCAACACGCCAGCAGTCGTGTCCGTTGCGTGATTGAGCATCAAATCGTTGAAATCATCAACGCCCACCAAATTGGACAGATCGATGACATCCTCTTGTGTGGCATTGAAATCAAAGACTGTGTCTTGACCTGTTACAAAGATGAATTCGTCAGCGCCCGCGCCAAGATAAATGTCATTCGTTCCACCATCGCTGGTCACAGTATCATTGCCTGCTCCGGCATCGATCGTATCATTGCCCAAACCGCCATCAATGTTGTCATCATCCGCAAGGGCAAAGATTTCATCGTCGCCCTTGCCGCCATTGATGGTATCATCGCCTGTTCCGCCATAGATGACATCGTTGTCTGCGCCACCATCTAGACTATCGTCGCCATCAGCTCCATAAATGCTATCATTGCCTGTGCCGCCGCCGATGACATCATCCCCTATACCGCCGCCGATTTCATCATCTTCGACACCGCCAGATATGGTGTCATCGCCTGCTCCGCCCCAGATTGTATCGAAGCCAAAGTTGCCTTTGATCACATCGTGTCCAAAGCCACCTTCTAAAACGTCCGCGTTCGCGCCACCAATCAGTGTGTCATTGCCTTTGCCGCCATAAACTGTATCAAAGCCATCGCCGCCCATAGCAAGATCGGCGCCATTGCCACCGTAGATCTCGTCATCCCCGCCTTCGCCATTCAGTGTATCGGCGTGATTTCCGCCTTGCACTGAATCGTTGCCAAAACCGCCAAGGATCATGTCTTCTCCCTTGCCGCCAAGTAGAGAGTCATCACCTATGTCGGCGCTGATATAGTCGTCGCCCATACCGCCAGACAAAGTTTCGTCAAAGCCATCGCCTATGATCGTGTCGTTTCCTTCGCCGCCTTTGGACGTTTCTCCACGTACATATTCCATTTCGATCAGATCGTCTTCCGAAGCCGACGCGCCTGGGACAGAAAGGAAAGGAATTTCGGTGTCGGCGGCCCAAGAGCCTGACGGTGCAGCAAAGCTAGCCGGGTCGACCTGCGTATTGAAGAACGAGTCAATTTCGGTGGAACTTGCGAATGCGGGCAGGGCGTCGCCTTGAAGGCGGAACACATACTCTGCATCGAGTGTATCTGAAAGCGGAAGACTAAGCAGCATCACTGTTGAACTGCGCGTCGTTCCGTTGTCATCCCAATCGGTGTCAAAAACCAATACCAAGCCGGGTTCAGAATCGACAGTTTGCCCGCCGCGCCTAAAAGAAATCGCGCTAGTGTCCAATTTCATGAAAATCGGAAGTACCTGGTTTTCTTCCAAAGGTCGCGGCGAATAACTAAATGTCGATATGTTATCTCTGACAACAATCTCTAATGTGTCATCCGCAGTAAACCCAGCTGAAACCCCTTTGGGGTCATTGGCAAAATTCGTCAAAACTGACGGACCGCTAAAAACAAACGTAGTCAAGAAACCGCTCCCCACCCTCATGCAATTCCAGCGGCTATGTTAAACATCGTTAACCTTTTGCAACACCAAAAAGTGAATGACGTGCAAGTTTCAGCCGAAACTGTGATCGTCGCGTTGCTGTTGCGGGGCTTGGCTTTTTCAACGTCTCAAGGCATCAGGGGCGAATGACAGAGTTCACATTTTCCCTTGATTCTCAGGACGGCGCTGCGCGTACGGGCCTTATTTCGACGCCGCGCGGCGACATTCGCACACCCGCGTTCATGCCGGTTGGTACAGCGGCGACTGTAAAGGCCATAATGCCCGAAAGTGTCCGCGAAACCGGCGCCGACATTTTACTTGGCAATACGTATCACTTGATGCTGCGTCCGACGGCCGAGCGCGTTTCTCAGCTTGGTGGATTGCACAAATTCATGAATTGGGACCGCCCGATTCTGACCGATTCGGGGGGGTTCCAGGTCATGAGCCTCGCAGATTTGCGAAAGCTGACCGAAGAAGGCGTCACATTCAAAAGTCATATCGATGGATCAAAACACGCCATCACCCCAGAACGGTCGATGGAGATTCAAAACCTTCTGGGGTCAGACATTGTCATGTGTTTTGACGAGTGTCCGGCGCTTCCTGCAGATCGAGAGCGGATCGCGGACAGCATGCGCCTGTCGATGCGGTGGGCCGCGCGCTCTCGTGCGGCGTTTGGTGAACATCCAGGGCGTGCGCTGTTTGGTATCCAGCAAGGTGGGCTGGAAGAAGATCTTCGCGCGGAAAGCGCCGCAGCATTGCAGGATATCGGATTCGACGGCTATGCGGTTGGCGGATTGGCCGTTGGGGAAGGGCAAGAGGCAATGTTCGGATGCCTTGATTATGCAGCCGGTCAATTGCCCGAGGATAAACCACGCTATCTGATGGGCGTCGGCAAACCAGATGACATCGTGGGGGCGGTGAAACGCGGCATAGACATGATGGATTGTGTTTTGCCGTCACGTTCAGGACGTACGGGGCAAGTCTTCACACGCAACGGCGTTCTGAACATCAAGAATGCACGCCATCAAGATGATCCGCGACCCTTGGATGAAGACTGTTCTTGTCCGGCCTGTCGCAATTATTCGCGGGCTTACCTGCATCATGTGTTTCGAAGTCAGGAAATCATCTCATCTATGCTGCTGACGTGGCATAACTTGACGTATTATCAGGATCTTATGCAAGGAATGCGTGTCGCGATTGCTGCAGGGACTTTTGCCCAATGGGAATCAGAGTTCCATACAAACCGGGCCGCCGGTGATATCGAGCGACTTTAGATCAACCCAACCATGTCACGGATATCACGAGGGGTGGCCCCTTCGGCGCGATACTTGGAAATCGCACGCGCATCATCGCGTTTTGCCAAACGTTTGCCCTGATCATCGCGGATCAGCGCATGATGGTGATAGGACGGAGTAGGCAGATCTAGCAGCTGTTGCAGCACGACGTGTATTTTGGTGGCGTCGAACAAATCTTCGCCGCGCACAACATGCGTGATACCCTGTGCGGCATCATCAAGCACCACAGACAGATGATATGACCCAATAAAATCTTTGCGCGACAGCACGATATCTCCAACGTTTTCAAGAAGGTCACCGTGTGAAAAACGCATTTCCTTTGGGTGAGCTTCACCCAGTGTGCCGCTTTCGGAAAAGCAAATGGATTTAGGGTTAAGCGCAGATAATACGTTCGCCATATTCATCCGGATCGCTTGATTTCCGGGCGGCATGTCGTCCGGAAAGACAACGTCTCGGCAGGTGCCCGGGTAAATCACACCGTCTGGGCCATAATGCAAACCGTCGCCCTCTTGAGGTGCGCTTAAGGCCGCCATGATGTCTTTGCGCGAGCACGAGCATGGATATAGAACGCCATCCGTTTGCCAAAGCCTACGCAATGCACATTGATACTTCGCGATACGATCAGATTGACGCATCACAGCGCCATCCCAGGTCAAACCCAACCAAGCCAGATCGTCAAAGATTTGACGTTCCCATTCCGTCCGCGCACGCGTGGTGTCGATATCTTCGATCCGCAACAGAAATGTCCCGCCGACAGCGCGCGCCATATCATGTGCCAGAATGGCGGAATATGCATGGCCCAGATGCAACGGCCCAGTCGGGGAAGGCGCAAATCGAGTGATCAAAGACGTTCAACAACGTAGACGTTAGATCCCAGATTGATGCCGGGCAGGTGATCACCATGTTCCTTGAACAACAATCGCCCGGCGCCAGTATCCGTCCATTCCGCTAAACTGCCTTCGTTCGCCGGATCATCAAGGGCATGATCGTTGAATGAAAAGACCAGCTTGCCCCCAATTGGCAGCTTGCGCATCAGAACATGAAAAACGGAAATAGGGGCCGCGCCCGCACCAAAGACTCCGATGGCCGTGATCGTTTCATAAGCGCCATCGGCAAATGGTAGCGTTCCGCCTGCTTTGATTTGCGAAAGCGTGCGATACACCCCTTTTTCCTCAGCGGATTGAAGCATCTCTGCAGACAGGTCCACACCATCGACTGTGCCAAACCCGGCCAACCGAAGGGCAAGTCCGGATAGGCCGGTGCCACATCCAAAATCAAGGACCGGTCGCGATAAATCTTGGGTGAATTGTTTCAATGCATCAGCGCATCGCTCCGGCGCGGCGTATCCGTTTCCGCCGATTTCTGCGTCATAGGTCGCCGCCCAATCGTCAAATAAGTCGCGCGTAGAAGCCGCGTCTCTCGCAGCGTATACCTTGTCCAGAAATCCAGTCATGCGCAATTTTACACAGTGGGAAGCAATCAGGTAAAGAGCTTAGGCGATCTCTTTTTGTTGACTTGCCAGCCAGGATTGGAAATCGACCTTGGCACGGTCTGTGTACGCCTTATAGCGGTCCTTACGTCCGCGCCGCCCGCCTTTGAGGCCGAGAACAGGCGGGAATAACCCGAAATTCACATTCATTGGCTGAAAGGTTTTTGCCTCAGCGCCACCAGTGATATGTGTGATCAATGCGCCCATTGCCGTCGTGTCAGGTGGGGGCGGCAATGTGAGGCCTGTCAGCTCGGCTGTGGCCATCCGACCGGCAAGCAAACCTATGGCCGCACTTTCGACATAGCCCTCAACGCCTGTGATCTGCCCCGCAAAGCGAATATTGGGGCGCGATTGCAAACGCATTTGGTTATCCAACAATGTCGGGCTGTTCAGGAATGTATTGCGGTGAATGCCACCAAGCCGCGCAAAACTGGCATCTTCCAATCCCGGAATCGTTTTTAAAACAGATGTTTGGGCGCCATACTTCATTTTGGTTTGGAAGCCGACGATATTAAAAAGGGTGCCCAGTTTGTTGTCACGTCGCAGCTGAACAACCGCATAGGGTTTGTCATCCGGTGCATGTGAATTGGTCAGGCCCACAGGCTTCATCGGTCCAAATCGCAACGTTTCACGCCCGCGTTCGGCCATGACTTCTATCGGCAAACATCCGTCAAAATACCCTGCGGTTTCGCCTTCGTGAAACTCGGTCTTTTCGGCCGCCAAGAGCGCATCGATGAACGCCTCATACTGCTCTTTGGTCATTGGACAATTCAGATATGCCGTGCGTTCTTCTTCGGTGTCGCCTTTGTCATATCGCGATTGCATCCATGCTTTGGACATATCAATCGAGTCTGCATAAACAATCGGAGCAATTGCATCAAAAAAGGCCAAAGCTTCTGTGCCGGTTTCCTCTTGAATGGATGCGGCCAATGCGGACGATGTCAGGGGACCGGTGGCAAATATCCAATGATCCTTGTCCGGCAATTCGGTGATTTCGTCGTACGAGACTGAAATATTGGGATGGGCCAACAAAGCGTCCGTCACAGATTGCGCAAATGCATCGCGATCCACAGCAAGCGCACCACCGGCGGGCAGGCGATTTTGATCGCCCATTGCCATGATCAAACCGTTGGCCTGACGCATTTCCCAATGCAGCAATCCAACGGCGTTTTGTTCGTTGTCATCCGAACGGAAGGAATTTGAACACACCATCTCGCCCAGAAGGCCCGTTTGATGTGCAAAAGTTTCGACCGCCGGGCGCATTTCATGCAAGATCACACGCACGCCCAAACGGGCCGCTTGCCATGCTGCTTCGGAACCGGCCATGCCGCCGCCGACAATATGAAGGGTGTTGTCCATGCGCATGCCTTTAGGCGAGGGACGAGACACTGGCAATGGGGGATATTAAGAGAGACATTGGGGACCGTCGCAGTGGGTAAGATCGGTCAGAGAGAGTGACCTGGAGGGACCTTCCACCCGCGACGGCCCAATTGTCGTGCCCCACTTGTGCCTCATTTGCGCCCGAATTACTAGTGATTCGCGAAAAATAATTTGTTTTTATTTTGGAAACGACGGGAAATTCCGTAAAAATAAGGGTTTAACTGGCTTATTGTTTCCAATTTGGGTCCCTTTTTTCGATGAAAGCTGCAATTCCTTCCTCAGTGTCGCGGTGCAGCATATTCTCGACCATCACATTTCCAGTATAGCGATATGCCTCTTCTACGGGCATTTCCAACTGCTCGTAAAAGGCCCGTTTCCCAATTTTCACAGCAACCGAAAGCTTGTCGGCAACCATCGCGGCAAAGTCCTCTGTGGTGGATTCCAATTCAGCTTGAGGGACGTAATGATTGATCAATCCAAGTTCCTGTGCGCGAGGCGCAGAAATGAACGAGCCTGTCGTTAGCATTTCAAAGGCGTGTTTGCGTGGGACGTTACGCGACAAGGCGACCATCGGCGTCGAACAGAACAGACCGACATTTACGCCATTCACCCCGAACCGGGTGTCCTCTGCTGCTATGGCCAGATCACAGGTTGCAACCAATTGGCACCCTGCTGCTGTTGCAATGCCGTGAACCTGTGCCACAACAGGCTGGGGCAGGGTCCTGATACGCGACATCAAAGCGGAACAGCGTTCGAACAGATCCTTAAAGTACGCTTGGCCGCGATCCTTGGCCTGTCGACCTTGTTGCATTTGTTTAAGGTCGTGCCCGGCGCAAAACGCGCGCCCTTTGCCTGCCAGAACAACCACGCGGATTTCAGGGGTGCTGGCGATATCATCCAATGCGATGTGCAGTTCGGCGATCATTTCATCCGACAGGGCGTTCAGGCGATCCGGCGCATTCATCGAAAGATGTGCAATTCCTTCACTGACTTGACGTTCTAAAAGTGCCATCTTGCTCTCCAACCCTGATTTGGTGAAGCCTATGGGACAGAAGGTCAAAGGGAAAGTCATGCAGAACGTAATGGACAAAGACGCATTGAATGCGTTTCTACCCCGCGTGTTCGAACAGGTTGCCGAAGAATTCTATGTCGAAGCCTGTGAGGGCGACACAGTCACATTGAGATTGCGCGTCGGTCCTGGGCACCTTCGTCCGGGCGGAACCATTTCCGGCCCAGCGATGTTTGGCTTGGCGGATGTCACGGCGTATTTGGTAACCTTGGCCAAGATTGGACCGCGCGCATTGGCGGTGACTACCAATTGCTCCATTGATTTCATGCGCAAACCTATTGGCGGTCGCGATCTTTTGGCAAAGGGGCGGTTGCTGAAGTTGGGACGGCAATTGTCGATTTCAGATGTGTTATTGTACTCTGAAGGGGATGACCGACCCGTTGCGCGGGCGTCTTTGACCTATTCCATTCCACCGTCTGGGTCGGCTGCGGCAAAGGACTTTTAAAAGGAGACGCGGCCGAAGCCGCGTCAGTCAGGAAGTTCGGGGGATTTAGATGTCCCAAAAATGGCGTCGCGATTCCCGCTGCGCCTGATGTTGCGTCAACCCAATATCCTTAAGGATGTGGTCATCCAAAGCCGTCAACGCGCGCCGTGTTCGGCGGATTTCCTGCCATTTGGCGACAAGCACGGCGACCGATAGAAAAAACGTGACTGTTGGCGTCAGGTTCCGGCCTGCCAGATAATGTAGATGCGCGGGCATATGTGCTTGTGTCATGGGATGTCCTTTCCTAAAATTGTATTGACACAATAAGGCGGTACTGCCTAAGTATATTGATACAATCTGATTTGTACCGAGTCGAGGAAAGTATTGTAATGGATACAATTTGGACGCCTGACATCTCAAACCATGACGGCCCCAAATACCGTGCCGTAGCAGATTCACTGCGCGACGGGATTGCAGATGGGACGTTGTTGCCGGGTGAAAAGTTGCCGCCGGTCAGAGATCTTGCATGGCGATTGCAAATCACTCCAGGGACTGTTGCGCGGGCTTATACGATCCTGACCGATGCCGGGCTTCTTGAAGCAGGGGTGGGGCGCGGCACATTCGTTGCTCATGCTCGTATTGTCGAAGAGGTTGAAATACCTCTGGAAATAGATGCAGTTGCCCATGGGAAAGAACCCAATGGCGATTCCTACAGGGTGAATTTGTTTTCTCCGCACTTGCCAGCAAAGGGGCAAGCACGGTTGATCCGTGAAGCCTTTGCCAAAATCGCTGCCGATCCACCGTCAGGTATGATGCATTACCCCAGTCAGGTCGGCAGCACCGCCGCCCGCGAGGCGGTTGCGCGGTGGTTGTCTGGTGCGTCCATTGGGTCATTCAGCGCCGACGACATTGTATTGACACATGGTGGACAGAACGCGATTTCGATGGTTCTGCAGTCCGTGTTGCGTGGCCGTTCCCCGACGATTTTAGTCGAAGAACTCTGTTATCCAGGGTTTAGGCGTGCGGCAGATTTGCTGCGCGCGAACATTGTACCAGTCGCGATGGACAAAGAAGGCGTGATCCCGGCGGCTTTGGAAGAGGCGGCAAAAACCCATGACGCCGAGATTTTTTGCACATCCCCCGAGGTGCACAACCCGACGGGTCTGTTCACACCGCAACACCGACGAGAAGATTTGGCGAAGGTTGCGCGCCGGACCGACATGCAAATTCTGGAAGATGATTGTTACCATATGTCAGGGCAGGATGCGCCGACCTATCGAATGATTGCACCAGATCGTGGATGGTATGTCTCTTCGATTTCAAAACAGCTGACACCAGCGTTGCGCGTTGGGTATGCGTTGGCTCCTCAGGGGAAAACATCGGTTTTGCGCCGCACTGCGGAACACAGTTTTTTTGGGCTGGCGACCCCAATTTGTGATGCGATCGCGATGGTGCTGGGGGATCCACGTATCGATCAAGTGGCCGAAGATGTTATTGGAGCGATGGCCACCTACATCAAAAGTGCTGTGAACATATTGGGCGGGTATGATCTGACGTGGCGCAGGGACGTTCCGTTCCTTTGGTTGGCGTTGCCGCCGGGCTGGCGTGCGGTCTCATTCTGTCAAGCCGCCGAAGCGCAAGGCGTTCAAGTCAGGGCAGGCGAAGAATTCGCCTGTCGCGATGCCGCTGCCCCGCATGCTGTGCGAATGGCGATAAATGCTGGCGTGAACCTCAGCAGTTTTGAAGCCGCGATGCAGCGTTTGCGTGTTTTGTTGGATAATCCTCCTGAAAGGATCAGTGTTTGATGGGGTAAAATAATACCTTATTTTTAAGTTACTGTTTTTGAACGAATAAATTAAGTAAACGCGTGTTGACGCGTTCGACGCGGCCTGTATAACCGCGCAATCGAATGTTCACCCTCAGGGATGAGAGTTATGAAAACCTTTTCTGCCACGCCGGCCGACATCGAAAAGAACTGGATTCTGATTGATGCGGAAGGTGTCGTGCTTGGCCGTTTGGCATCCATCGTTGCGATGCGCCTACGCGGCAAACACAAACCAAGCTTCACGCCGCACATGGATATGGGCGACAATGTCATCATCATCAACGCCGACAAGGTGCAGTTGACGGGCAAAAAGCGCGAAGAAAACCATTACTGGCACACAGGCCATCCTGGTGGGATCAAGTCGCGGACCAAAGCGGAAATCCTCGAAGGGGATCACCCAGAGCGCGTTGTGACGCTGGCTATCAAGCGCATGTTGCCGGGCAACCGTCTTGCACGCACGCAGATGACCAACCTGCGTGTATACGCTGGAGCAGAGCATCCGCATGAAGCGCAAAACCCCGAAGTTCTGGACGTGAAGTCCATGAACAAGAAAAACACGCGGAGCTAAGTCATGTCGGACGAAATCAATACGCTCGAAGATCTGCAACAAATCGCAGGCGACGCACCCGAAGCACAAGTTGAAGAAGTCATCGCACGCGAACCTGTGCGCGACGAATTTGGCCGGGCTTATGCAACTGGTAAACGGAAAGACGCGATTGCTCGTGTCTGGATCAAACCGGGATCAGGCAAAGTCACCGTCAACGGTTTGGAGTTGAACAAGTATTTTGCACGCCCCGTGCTGCAAATGATCTTGCGCCAGCCGTTCACAGTGTCGAATACCGAAGATCAGTTTGATGTTACTGCAACTGTCAAAGGTGGTGGCCTTTCTGGTCAAGCCGGCGCGGTTAAGCACGGTATTTCCAAAGCCCTTCAACTGTACGACCCAAGCTTGCGTGGCGCGTTGAAAGCCGCTGGCTTCTTGACCCGCGACAGTCGTGTGGTGGAACGTAAGAAATACGGTAAGCGCAAAGCGCGTCGTAGCTTCCAGTTCTCCAAGCGCTAACTCAGCACGACACGTTCAGACAACACCATCAAACGCCTGCTTTCGAGCGGGCGTTTTTTTTGCGTGTCGAATGGTGCCAATTGCGTGCTTGGCTAAGCGAGAGTCAGGCGTTCCAGCAAGATATCCGGCACGTCATCCAAAGTGACCTATTCGCACATGGTCGGAGCCACCAACACTTATGACAGCTTACCGGCTTCGTGTGCACGGGTTTGCACACATGCTGTGTCGACAATTGTTTGCGCCAAGACCAGTGAATCGGTTGATACTCTTGCAGTGTTTCCATCAGGTAGGCTGACCAAAAACGCAGTGCTAAATCCGCTGTCTCCGCTGGGTGTCCATCGATCCCATGACGGGCATTTGCGTTGCATGTACAACGCGGTACGGATCAGGTGCCAGTTTCCAAAAAAATACGATCACGCCTATACTGACAATTATAACTGCAGGTATCAGCCAGAAATGATCCAGAAACCATGCTTGCATCTTTGGGGGAAGAGCACGAAAAACTCTGATCATTCGTCGGCCTTAGGCCCAACCTGAAGAAACGGGTTAAACGCGACTTCCCACAAATGTCCATCTAAATCGGCAAAATACCCGTGGTATCCACCCCAATCCGCGCGGCCTGCTGGTTTGACAAGCGTCGCACCCGCATCTGTGGCTTGCTTGAGGACCCGAACGACTGCTGCCTCGGTCGCTACATTATGTGCCAAATGTACTGCTGAATATCCCTGACCACTCGGGCAAACGCCTGCATCTTTGGCAAGCGCTTCACGCTGCGATAGCCCTAGCCAAGTCCCTTTAAGGTCGAAAAATGCGACGCCGGGTGGACTGTCTCGCTTCGGAAACCCAAGCCCATTTTCGTAAAACGTGATCGCTTTGCTTAGGTCTGCGACGCCAAGGGCAATCATACTAATATGTGGCTGCATCAAACCCTCGCAAAGTCAGGAATCGGGCGGGATCAGGCCCAAGCCGCGTAGGTAAATCCCGATACCGGATTCCAAAAGGTCTTCGGGTGGGAAGGGGGAGGCGCGGCCTGGTGAATTTCGCGCAAATAACTCAACAACGCCGTGGCTCATCGCCCAGATATGCGCTGAAAACATCGACGCGGGGGGGCGTTTGTCTTCGGGGATGTGTTGCGACAGATCAGAGGCCGCCTTTTCAAGTACCGCATTTGCGCGGGCCACGGCTTGGGCAAGTTCAGGCGTTCTGTTGACGGAAATGCCGCTTTCAAACATTGCGATGTAATGCCCCGGAAATTTTCGGGCAAAGGCCAAATAGGCGCGCCCTGTGGCCTCAAACGCTGCCAATGCTGACGGTTGTCCAGATTGATAGGCATGTTCCATCAAATCGCCAAAGATCACGTACCCTTGCAAAGCGGCTTCGGCGATAAGATCTTCGCGACCTTCAAAATGGCGATAGACGGCCGCTGGCGTCACACCGGCCTGTTTTGCCGCTTCCGACAAGGTAAAGCCGGTGGGGCCTTTGATGGCGATCAATTGCAAGGCAGCCTCGATTAAGGCCGACTTGAGATTGCCGTGATGATACGCGCGTTTAGGCATCCCAAATATCCGGACCGCCGCAAATCGACGTATCTATTTTGCCAAGTGCCTTGGTGTCTTTCCCATCGTAATCCAATGCATTCAACACCGTTCGTATGGCCATCAATCGGGCTCGGCGTTTGTCGTCTGATCGAATGATTGTCCAAGGCGCGTGTTCCGTATGCGTCTTTGTCAGCGTTTCTGAAATGGCCGCGCTATAAGCGTCCCACTTTTTCAGCCCTTCGACATCAATCCAGCTTAATTTCCATTGCTTCAGCGGGTCGCTTTCGCGCTTCAAAAACCGATTAAGCTGTTCAGAGCGTCCTACGTTGAGCCAGAATTTGAAAAGATGGACACCGTCATCGCAGATTAATCGTTCGACATCTGGCACTTGCGTGAAGAAATGGGTTCGTTGGTCAGCGTCACAAAAGCCAAAAACATGTTCGACCACGCCGCGATTATACCATGAACGGTCAAAAAAGACGATGTTGCCTGCAGATGGCATGTGTTTGAGGTAGCGTTGGAAATACCACTGACCTTGCTCTGTTTCGGTGGGTTTCGACAGGGCAATGACGCGCGCGCCTCTTGGGTTTAGGTTTTCGCGAAAACGTTTGATTGTTCCACCTTTTCCGGCAGCGTCCCGGCCTTCAAATACACAGGCAACTCGGGCACCTGTGACATTGGCCCATGCCTGCATCTTGACCAGTTCGATCTGCAGCGCGGCAATCTGTTTTTCATAGGCCTTACGGGCCATGCGTTCACTGTGTGGATAAGAGGGATTCAGGATATCGCCACGGTTTGCATCACGAATGGCTTCGCGCACCTCGGCTGGGGCTTCTTCTTTATAGAATGTTGAGATCGCGCCATCGAATGGAAGGGACATCTCTTGCCTCATGTTTTTGCTTTTAACATAGAATATGGGCGAGGTCGGTGCTTAACGCAAACTCGCACGTGTCGCAGCGCGTTCAATGGCGGCAATTACTTCATCTATATGTGTATGATGTGGCATATGACCAACGCCTTTCAAGACATGAAGGTTGGCGTTTGGCATCTGTTGGGGCAGGGTGATGGAATGTACAGACAAGGGCACAATCGTGTCTGCGTCCCCATGTATGATTTCCACCGGCATCTTCAGTTCGCTAAAGCGTGCTGACATTTCAACGATATGCGGGCGCAGGGACGTGACTTGGCGCGCATTTGCACGCATGCTTTCGCGTCGCAACGTCAATTCCGACGCCACATGATCCAGATATCCCGTGGGCGCGTCCTGAGGTTCAAAGATGCTTTCAATGGTATCCACCACCGCTTGTTTTGGCGCAAATGCGGTGATGACAGGAACAAGCAAAGCACCGCCCAAGGCGCTGGCATTCCAGCGGTGCAGGCGGCTTAGCTTGCCCGGCCATGGGTTTGCGACACCCGCGATTGACACAAGGGCGGCCGTATCCGAGGGGCTGTTTAACCCCCAAGCCCATGCCAAACTGGCCCCGTAAGATTGTCCAACGACGATGGGATTAGAAACACCCAATTCCTGTGCCGCCTTTTGCAAAAGCTTGGCTTGATCTGCGGGGCTTTCCGATGCTGTGTTCCACGCCCCGCCAAATTGGGAACTGGTGCGTTCTGTCCAGCCAAGGCCGGGGCGGTCGAACATAATCACGCGAAAATGCTGGGCCAGCCTGGGCGCTAAGGCGAATGTAAAATCACGCGTATTTCCTGATGCGCCATGCAGCAGAACAATGTCCGGGCCTTCGCCCATGACCACTGCGTGGACCTGAACCCCATCAATGTTCAACAATTGACCTTCAGGAGGAAAGGCCGCTTCGGCACGCGTTTCACGTTGACCTGCGCGATACTGTACGAGGGCGGCAAATCCAACCAGAATAAGCGCAAGAAGAAATAGTATTTTCAATGGAATACGCAGCCTACTTCAACCACGTAAATCAGTGACGTCATGTCCGATTTTGGACATGTCATACGGAGTGGTCAGGTACATTTCCGAAATCCAATTGCCGTACAAAAGATGCGCGTGGCTGCGCCATCTGTTTTGCGGTTTGGCCTCTGGATCGTTACCGGGGAAGTAGTTAACCGGCAGAGTAATTTCCGCGTTTTCGATTTGATTTTGCGCAAGATCTCTTGAGTATTCTTCACCTAACGTTCCGCTGTCATATTCAAAGTGGTTCAGGATATAAATCGCGCGGTGTGCCGTGTCTTCGATCAAACAAGGACCGGTGACGTCTGATCCCATAAGGATCGACAATCCGTCGGCGGCATTGATTTCGTCCGCACGCACTTCGGTCCAGCGGCTCACTGGAATATCGCAATCGTCGGAAAAACCACGCAAATAGGGCGAGGCAGGTGCCAAGTTTTGATGGCGGTAGGCCCCGAATAATTTGTGATCCAACAGGTGTTTCTTGACCGAGTGAAAATGGTGCAACATTGCCATGCCACCCCAGCATACGCCAAAGGTTGAATGCACGTTTGTTTGCGTCCAGTTCATGACTTCGACCAACTCGTCCCAATAGGTGACATCTTCGAAATCGAGATGTTCAATTGGCGCGCCTGTGATGATCAGCCCATCAAACTTTTCGGCCTTCACATCCTGAAAGGTCCGATAATAGCTTTCCATATGCTCGGACGCGGTGTTGCGTGCCTGATGTTCTGACATCCTGATCAAATTAAATTCGATCTGCAAAGGCGTCGCACCTATCAAACGCGCAAATTGCGTTTCGGTCTGAATTTTCTTTGGCATCAGGTTCAACAAGCCGATGCGCAAAGGGCGGATGTCCTGACTGGCGGCCAGTTCGTCATCCATGACCATCACACCCTCGCGGGTGAGAATGTCATAAGCAGGCAAAGAGGCAGGCAGTTTGATCGGCATTTCCAGGTCCTTCTGTGGAACAGCGCAGATAAGGTGTTCAGCCTTTGCGCTCAAGGGCTTGAGCGACAAGAGCGACAAAATCAGCTTCACCATTCAGTGACGCGATTTCGTCGGCGCTGACTGTCACGCCCCATTCGGCCATTTTCGCATATCGCGGAGCGCGATGATTCAACGCACGTGCATAGGTCCAGCGAATGAAAGCATTTGGATCAACTTGATCCGGGCTGTCACTCGTTTCCTGCAAATAGGCTTCCCATGAGGCGATTAAGAATTCTGGCTGATACGCCATTGGTTTTGGTGCACGGTCAAATCGTTCGATCAGGGCCGCAACATGGGCGGCATCGTTCTTTAACCAAATGGGTAAACAGGATTGTGTCAGTTCATGCATCAGCGGATCATTTGGATCATCTGCATCGACCCATTCACAGATGGACCCGCCGGTGTCACAAATAAAGTTTGAATACCCGTACAACCGTTCGGCGCGGTCAACGAAATAGGACGTATCTTGTAATGCGGAAATTTCAGCTTGACGGAATTGATCCTGACGCCTGCAGAATTCTTCTATGGGCAGGCCGCTTTTAGCGGGATCACCGGGTTTGCCCAGATAAGTTGAGACAGGGGTGAGATTATCGAACGTGATGTTTGATCCGATATAAATCGAATCTGTCATCAGAAGATCGCGTAGAAACGGAACACGCATCGCTTCGGCTTTGGCATTGTCGGTGATGTATTCACCCATATAACGCGTGCCAATGCGATAATCGATGGAATAGTGGAACCAATCCCCTTGCGCGCGCAGCAGGTTCGAGACGTGCGTCTTGCCCAGTCCGGACATACCAAACAACATCACACGCTTGCGCGGGGCAGCAGTCCAAGCAGCAGCATTAGGGTACAACATCAAATCGCGGGCCTTTTAGGGTTTGGTGGCCCGTCCTATCCGTCTGTTGTGGACCGGTCAACGCCGCGTCGTCGAAACAGACGACCATCGAGGATGACAAGACCCAGGGCCAACAAAGCAAATCCCAAATAGGCGTTTGGCCCAAGGGCTTCGTCCAATACCCACGCGCCCAAAGTGATTGCCACAGGTGGAACCAAAAGTGTGACCAACATCAAATTCCCGGATCCAGCCATGGCCAGCACGCGGTAATACAGCAGATAAGCGCCCGCTGTTGCGATCAGCGTGTAATAGGCGATGGCCAAGGTGGTGTCTGGTTGCAGCGATAGGCTGATCGGGCCTTCGACAATCCATGCCAGGGGCAGGGTGATGACGCTTGCCCCGGTCAACATCCCGGCGGCTGCGACTTGGGGTGATAACCCAGACAACCGTGTGCGTGCCCAAACACTTGCGAAGGCATAGGACACAGTGCCAAGCAGAACGGCCAATTGCGCAAGGCTGCTCAGGTCGAAATTGCGCAAGAAATCCAATCCAATGGCTGTGGCGACCCCGAAAAAGCCGATCAAAACGCCCAGAGCTTTGCGCAATGTCAGACGTTCATCCGCAAAGAACAGCGCGGCAACCAGGACACCAAAAATGGCTGTCGTTGCGTTTAGAATGGACGTCAGTCCCGACGAAATGTGCAATTGTCCCCACGCCATAAGTGCAAATGGAATGACATTGTTCAACAAACCCATGCCCAGAAAACCAATCCAGACATGTCGGTCTTTAGGTATGGGGAGGCGCATAACCAGCACAACAGTCCAGAGAACCAGCATGGCCCAAAACGTCCTGTGTGCGACTGAGGTCAATGGGCCGATTTCATCCAATGCCACACGAATGGACAGAAACGATGCCCCCCAAATTGCGCCCAACAAAACAAGTTCGCCCCATGCGCGTCCGGAAATGGTTTTTTGCGGTGTCATAGGTCGGACTTAGCCTCAGCGTATTGCGCAATGCCACCCGAAACATGCGCAAAGAAAAACCCCCGCAACGGAAACCGTGCGGGGGTTTGGATGATCAGGCAGACGTCAGATCAGAATTTAACAGCAAGTTTCAAGCCTACTGACAATGCTGAGTTGCCAGAAAATGAAGCGCGTGCAACGTCTGGTGTTCCGGTTTCGGGGAACGCGTCGCCTAGGTCAGTATATCGGATTCCGCCACTGAGGGTCATTTTTTCATTGATCGTATAGGCTCCACCGACTGAGATGTAGCGGGCTCCGTCGGTCGGTGCCAAGGGAGATACAAGGTTGTCTTCCCCTGATCTTTGGTACCCTACTGCAACGCGACCGGCCCACTTGTCGTTAAAGCGGCGTGCGACACCGATTTCAAGATCAAGCCCCTGGTCAATATCTGTCAACGAACTGTTCGGACCGGCAATTTGAGAGTCGAAGAATGTAGGCGAAGTAATTGTATCCTCGTACAGTGCGTAACGGATAGACCCAAACAACAAAGTATTCGCGGCGATACCAGATTGGAAAGAAAGATTGAAGCTTTCAGGTGCTTCGATCTCTGTCACGCTTGTGGGGGCTACTGGAACACCCCCTACCGTTTCAGTGGTGTCTAGATCGTGCGTGATCGCAGAATTGTACGTTAGGGCAACACGTAATGCTATGTCCGGAATTTCATAAGCTGCACCAAGCACGTATCCCCATGCACCTGAACTATCGAACGCTGCATTATACCCATTTAAGCCTCCGAAAGCGAGACCGCTTAAAGTAACATTTGCAGAAAGCGTTTGGTACCGCAGCCCGCCATGCACGCTAAATCTGTCATTGAACTTATAACGAACAATGGCTGTCACTGCACTGCTGTCAACGACTGCTGCCGTGCCGCCTAGCGAGGTTGCGGCGCCGTCACCTGGATAACGCAAATCAAGTCCGTATGGTTCATCAATGACAAGCGCAAGCGACCATTGATCGTCGATATCATATTTTAATGCTGTGCTCCAGATAAGAAAGTTGTCAGTCACATTTCCTGTTTGTGTGCCAGGAGCTGCGAACGTGTCTGTTCCATCAACACTCGGGCTCGAAAACCCAAGCGAGAATTCTACAACGTTACCTTCTTCAAATAAAACGCCAATGTTCTGGCCAGAACGATCAAGCCCGCCTGCTTGCGCTGACGCTGCCGATAATGTCACGGCTGCAGCTGCTATAATTTGTGTTTTCATGTGTTCCTCCTCTGCGCCGAGTGAAGCGCCACTGGAGAGAATGTCACAATTTCAAGACCCATCGGTCAACGTTGACGCTAGGAAAGGTGATCAGTTGTGACGGAACGTCATAGGGCTGTGATCTTTCAGCCACCCTTTAAGCGGGTGGTTTTCGGGTTTCAACAAGCAAGTTGGCGTAATTTGCGCCAAAAATGATGGCCGCGCCGACAAATACCCAAATATCCAAAGACTCAGCATAAAGTAACATCCCGATGATCGCGATCGTTGGGAGGCGTATGAAATCGATGGGCATGACGACAGTTGCAGGGGCAATTGACAGCGCGTTGGTCAAACAAAAGTGAGCGAGCAGCCCGGCAAAACCGATCAGAATAAGAAGGGGTAGGCTGTGGGCGTCGGGCATCGCGATGTCTCCGTCATACCCAGCTGTGATTACGCCCATGATCAGTTGTAGCACCGTGAGGTAAAACATAATCGCCGTGATGGATTCGGTGCGCGTTAGGCGGCGGGTCAGGATATTGGTCAACGCAAAGAAGAACGCCGAAATTGCCGCCGCAATCATGCCGATGTTGACGCCGCCAACATCTGGGCGGGCGACGATCAAAATTCCTAGAAAGCCCAGTATCGCAGCAGCCATGCGAAACCGCGTGAGTTTTTCCCCGAGGATGAGAGGGCTGAGAAGAATGACCCATATGGGAGATGTGAATTCCAGCGCAAAAACTTGCGCGAGGGGAATAAGCGTCACTGCAAAGAACCAGAGATTTTGTCCAGTGAAATGCGCGAGATTGCGAAGCAGATGTGCACCAAGGTGGCGTCTACCAATTTGGTTCCATGTGCCGAAGTAAGTCGCACACATCATGACGATCAGAACGCCCACGATGCTGCGATACATCATGATTTCAAACGTATCGAGCGATGACGCCAGTTCTCGGCCGGCGACAGCCATTGCGGAAAACGAAAATATGCTGCCGGTCATCCAAAAGGCAGCCTTCAGCGTCGGGCTCATTTACGGACTGCTTGTTCTGGACCGGGTCATTCTAGACCTGTGATCGTGTAGTCGCGCGCAATGCCTTCGGTTTGCTTGGCCCAGGGTGACGCGGCTGCGCGTGCCTGATGTGTTTTGAACGCCTCGGCATCAACAAATTGTTCAGCCACCTTCCAGACCAAGGGATCGTCAGTTGCGGTGACTTCGAAAGAAATACAGTTGGGTTCTGCGCGGGTTAGGCGGATATGTTCCGGCAAAGCGCTACGCACCTGCGCGGCTTGTTCCGGCGTATCGCATCGCAAAAACCCAGTCAGAGTGACGTCTGTTTCAGAATTCACTTGTTTCCCCCACTTTCGGACATGAAGTCGACATCACAGCGATAAGTCCAGAAAAATCCTAGTGGTCCATCTTTTCATAGCAGGATGTTCGAATTGCAAGGCGCTATTTGTCTGCAAGGCTTTCTGATTTATTTAATAGAAGCAATGAATTAGATTTTCGGAATACGTGCGCGGTGGGTGAGCCGAAATTGGTTGGTTCAATCCCATTGGTTGGTGCAAATTGACCACCTGCGTTCAAAAATTCGCGCGCGCCTCACGGATACCGTGCTTAAGTCAGTTCAAATCTCAACTTCATTTTTATTAGGCAAAAGATCCATCGCTTCTTAAAGAGTCAATTTTTTGAGAAGCTCGTACTGCGCGATCTCGTGCGCGAGGAATTCTCTGGCTCAGTCCAGTTCCACATCTGTTGGTTTGTACTTTTTACCATAGTCTACAGAGATATTACCTCTCGGGACTTCATCTATGTGATACATTGTTTTCAAGAAGCCGTGCCATTCATCAGCATCCTGCAACGCAATATCCGCGCATATTCCGTTCTTGGAACACAGGTAGCAAGAGTCATTGGTACCTCTTTGTCCTTTTCGATCAGGGTATCCCAGAACTCTGAAAAACTCTTATCTCCAAGGTATCGTGGTTGGCTTTTAAGAACTGGTCTTTTGCGAAAATTGAACCAGAATACCAATTTTTCAACGGGATTGCGGACGACACACCATGTTTTAAATCCATCTAAACCCAGCAGCTCTAAGATTTTATCTAGTTTCATTAGAGGTGTGTGTTTAAGGCTAGCTTGCCCTCTTCAGCCCGTGTAACCAATTGGATTTAGGCACTTTTCGATCGATGCAGAAGGTGTTTCAGTCGTCGCAATGAAAATTAGCTTTTACTTATAGTCAATGATCATCGTCTACTTATTCCTTGAGCACGGGAACCTCATGTCTTTCCAGCTGCGAGAGTAAACTTGTTGCACAAGAGCTAAATTTTCTCGGCCAACACGTATTTATATATAAAATACAGTTGCTTAATGTGCGGCGACTATTCCCATTCAATGGTGCCAGGAGGCTTTGAGGTGATGTCATAGGTCACGCGGTTGATGCCCGAGACTTCGTTGATGATACGTGTCGCGGTTTCCCCCAGGAATTCGTGGCTGAACGGGTAATAATCCGCAGTCATGCCGTCAACGCTGGTCACCGCGCGCAAAGCGCAGGCGAAATCATAGGTACGCCCGTCGCCCATAACGCCCACAGTTTTGACAGGCAGAATGGCAACGAACGCTTGCCAGATATCGTCATAAAGCCCGTGTTTGCGGATCTGGTCGATATAAACGGCATCTGCTTCGCGCAGGATGTCGAGTTTGGCGCGTGTGATTTCGCCGGGACAGCGGATGGCAAGTCCGGGGCCAGGAAAGGGGTGACGGCCGATAAAGCTTTGGGGCAGGCCAAGTTCACGGCCCAAGGCGCGGACTTCGTCCTTGAACAACTCGCGCAAAGGTTCGACCAGTTTTAGGCCCATTTTTTCTGGCAGACCACCCACGTTGTGGTGGGATTTGATGGTGACGGATGGCCCGCCGCTGAAAGACACGCTTTCGATGACGTCAGGATATAGTGTTCCTTGAGCCAAAAATTCTGCGCCTTCGATTGTGTCTGCGTGTTTTTGGAAAACGTCGATGAACAGCTTACCGATGATTTTGCGTTTGGTTTCGGGATCAGACACCCCGTCCAATTCGCCAAGAAACAAATCGGATTCATTGGCGTGGATCAGATGCAAATTGTAATTCTCGCGGAACATGTCCACGACTTCCTTGGCTTCGTCTTTGCGCAAAAGGCCATGATCGACAAAGACACATGTCAGTTGATCGCCAATCGCTTCATGAATGAGGATCGCCGCGACCGAGCTGTCGACCCCACCGGACAAGGCACAAATGACCTTTTTGTCGCCCACTTGCGTCCGGATGGCTTGAATCATCTTTTCGCGGTATGCGCCCATCGTCCAATCGCCGGTTAGGCCGGCAAGACGTACAAAATTCTCGTACAGTTTTGCGCCCTTTGGTGTGTGGTGAACTTCGGGGTGGAATTGGACAGCATAGAAATTACGCGAGGTGTCGGCGGTGACCGCATAGGGCGCATTTGGCGATGTGCCGTACACGTCGAATCCCGGAGCGAGCTTTGAAACATGATCGCCATGGCTCATCCAGACTTGTTCATCGCCTTCTTCGAACCATCCCTCCAAAAGCGGCAGCGTCTTTTGTGGCGTGACAAATGCGCGACCAAATTCAGCTGTGCCGCCGCCGCCAGAAATCTTGCCACCCTCAACGAGGCCGCCCAATTGCTGCATCATGACCTGTTGGCCATAACAAATGCCTAGAATCGGTACGCCATATTCAAAAATGCCGTCTGGTGCGCGTGGCGACCCTTCGCGGACGACGCTGTCGGGACCACCAGAAAAGATAACGGCCCTTGGTGCAAAACTGTGCACAAAGTCCATCGTTACATTCTGGTAGGGATGAATTTCACAATAGACATTAAGTTCGCGAAGGCGGCGCGCAATCAGCTGCGTCACTTGGCTGCCAAAGTCTATAATTAGAAGGCGGTCTTGGGTTGTGCTGCTCATGGGCTGCCAATACGGCGGCTGGCTTGCGGACGCAAGATGGTGAGCCGTGGTTGCGGCGATAAACGACCCAAATTCTGCCTGTCAAAAGTGCTTGGCCCTGATGCAACCCTGAATAGGTGACGTTACGTTCGACTTGAGATGTACGATTTGATCGTCAAATAGATGTGAACATTGTTCAAAAAATTTAAGGACAGCACAATGGACAGGTTACAGATTGCCGTTGAGGCCGGAATAATTACGCAAGCGCAACGCGACGCGATAGAAGGACTTCCGTTAGACCCGCGCGCCTTTCAGTTTTCGTTTGTGCACGTCTTGTGGTTTTGCGGCGCGGGCCTGATCGCATTCGCGTTGTTTCTGCTGGCCATCGAGATCAGTCAGGCAGAGTCTGGGCGTCTCGCATGGGTTTGTCTTGCCTATACCGGTCTGCTGGCTGGCTTGGATTACGTCATAAAAGGTCGGGATGGGCTGCGGGTGTTGTCGTCGCTTGTTTTGATGGCAATGGGAATTTGTGCAACCTTTGCAGTTTTCTCGTTTGTTGAGACGTTCTTTGGTCTTGAAGAACCGGGCACGCAGTGGAGCACATACGAAAACTGGTATGGTCCGCTAGTTCAAGGTCCGTATCTGTATGGTTCTGTTTTACTTGTTGTTTCTGGAATTTTGATCCATTTCCGCGGGTTTTTACCTGCATGGCTTGCCGTACTTGGTGTTATTGTTGGTTTTGGGTTGGATGTCTTTTACGGCAACGGCCTTGACGATAACGTTGACCAAAACTTGCTTTGGTTGGCGTTCAGTATTCCGTTCTTGGCAACAGGCTGGTTCTTTGATTTGAAAGCAGACCCAAATCATGGGTTTTGGCTTAACAAAGCGGCGCTGATGACCTTCACTATTTACACCTTCGCTGTGGTGCTTGAGTCTGCCTTTGAAAATGATCCTTATTGGTCGTTGTTCCCGTCGGGCATTGCTTTGATGTTATTCTCCATATTTGTGCGGCGCCCAGCTGGTCTTTCTGTGGGGGCAATCGCGTTGGGTATATATGTCGGCTATTGGTTTGGCGCATGGGACAACTTGTACGTTGCGGCGGCATTGCTGGGGCTTATTGGACTGGGTTCTATCTATATTGGGGTACGTGCGCATTTGATCGAAGACCAATTGGACCGGTTTTTACCATCGAAACTGCGCGAATTGCGTCCCGAATCTCGGGTTGATCCGGTCACGTTTGGGTTTTGATCGCGCGCATGTCGCTTTCGCACCTCAAGCGGCGCATTCATTCACTCGGGAACCAAGCCTAAGTCGTATCTGCCTAAAGAGCCGGGAAGAGCAGGTTATTCAAGCGGGGATGACGCAATGGAAGAAGCAGTACCAACACGACGCCGAACACGGGGTGGAGGAGGCGCCGCGCGCCGGGCCGAACGTTCGGCGGTGTCCTTTGAGACTGCAAAATACATTGAACGCAATATTCCCAATTTTGAAGTTCTGAACGAAGACGCGCTGGAGACGATCGAAAGCAACGCTGAAATCATTCTTGAAGAGATCGGTGTCAATTTCGTCGATAACCCCGCCGCATTGAAGCGTTGGAACGATGCGGGTGCGGATGTTCAGGGGGAACGGGTGCATATTCCGCGTGGCTTGGCACGTGAATTGTGCAAGACCGCCCCAAGTGAGTTCACCCAACACGCGCGCAACCCGGAACGGTCCGTCGTTGTAGGTGGAAAAAACCTTGTGCTGGCCCCGGTTTACGGACCGCCCTTTGTGCATGATGTGCATGGCGGACGTCGATACGCGACGCTGGAGGATTTCCAGAAATTTGTGAAGCTTGGATATATGTCGAAATGGCTTCACCACTCTGGCGGCACGGTCTGTGAACCGACAGATGTTCCGGTCAACAAGCGCCATCTTGATATGTTGTATGCCCATATGACCTTGTCGGATAAACCGTTTATGGGGTCAGTCACCGAACCGTCGCGTGCCCAGGACAGTGTTGATATGTGTGGCGTTTTGTTTGGCGAAGATTTCCTGCAGCAAAACACTGTCATGACGTCGCTTACCAACATCAATTCGCCGATGACGTTCGACGATGTGATGATGGGATCGCTTGAAGTTTATGCAGCGAATAATCAGGCGTGCATCGTGTCTCCGTTCATTGTCGGTGGGGCCATGGCACCGGTGTCCATCGCAGGAACACTGACGCAAGTGCAGGCCGAAGTTTGGGCTGGGATTGCGTATTCGCAACTTGTCCGACCCGGCGCGCCAGTGATTTACGGTGCGTTTGTGTCTTCGATTGATATGAATTCCGGCGCGCCGACCTTTGGAACACCCGAGGCCAGTCTTGTGACCTATGGGGCAGGTCAGCTTGCCCGGCGCATGGGCGTGCCTTTCCGATCAGCGGGTTCTTTTTGCGGATCTAAACTGCCTGACGCACAAGCGGCCTATGAAACTGCCAATAGTCTGAACATGGGGTTGATGGCTGGTGTTAATTTCATGCTGCATTCTTGTGGTTGGTTGGAAGGTGGTCTTGTCGCGTCCTTCGAAAAATTCGTTATGGACGCTGATCAGTTGGGCGTTTTGCATGGACTGGCTGCGGGAATCACGATGGATGAAAATGCCCAAGCAATGGATGCGATCCGGGAAGTCGGGCCAGGTGGGCATTATCTAGGATGTGCCCACACCCAAAAGAACTTCAAATCCGCGTTCTGGAAATCGGATGTCCTAGATTACAAACCATTCGAAACTTGGGCGGACGAGGGCAGCCAGGATACGATGGCGTTGGCCACAAATCGGGTGGCGAAATTACTTGGTGAATACCAACAGCCGGCTATGGACCCGGCTGTCTTAGAAGCATTGGATAGTTTTGTAGCACAAAAAAAGTTGGCAGAGCCCGACACGTTCTTTTGAAACGACCAGGGCGTTGTATCGATTGCCTATGCTGCCAAACCTTGTGCGGATCGCATAGCGCGTGCTTCGGCGACGATAGCGATCAATATTTCTATGTGTTTCAAAAGATTATAAGCTGAATCTTCGTTCAAGCGCTGATCGTTTAGCACGTCTTCGATTTCCATCAATCGCATCAACGCGGCTCCGTGGCGGGGCAATACACGATGCCCGAGTAACCGTGGCAAATGAACGGACCGGCGATAATCGTCTGCTCCGATACGTGCCGCTTTGCTCAAAAGGCGTGGGCGGCGCAGTTGCGTTAGCATAGTCATGACGTCTTGCATGTTCGTCTCCTTCAAATTGTCCACAGCGGGGTTGAGGCCGCGGTTGACATGGAGATTGACACAACCAAAGCGGGTGTTGCGCGACGTCATGTGTCGCCGAACGTTCGTTTAGTAACTGTTTATCTTTTAAATCGAATGATCGTGAAATCCGAAATTGATTAACAGTCTCGTAAAGAAAGCAACCCTAGGTTGAGTGGAAAAAACTGTGGATAAGCCGTTGGGGGCGGCATTTGCCTAGAAAACGGGAAGGATTTTAAGTTGAACGTAGCGAATACACTGCACGGCCTGCCGAACTGGGTACCTGAAGGTGCTCAAAGATATCTGGCACATACAGAAGCGGGGCTGACCATCAGAGAAATTGCGCGAATTTCGGGCTGCCATGCCTCAACGATCCTACGCCAAATCCGCAAAGTGGAAACACTTCGGGATGACCCATTGATAGACTCTGCCTTGCGCAAACTTGGAGACAAATTCGGACCATCTTCACTCCAGACAAGGACGTATCCTAAAGTGACAAATCTTGCGATTCCTTCGGAACAGAAAACTGCTCAAACCCCCGAAATCGAGGAGCTCAATCGCGAAGCGGCGCGCATATTGCGCCGTTTGTGCGAACGTGGAGCCGTATTGGCCGTAGCGTCTGATTTGGACAAGGCTGTGGTAGTAAGAGAAAATACCAACGGGGCAAGCCAACGCACGGCCGTTGTCGAACGCAATGTCGCAGAAGCCATGGCGCTAAAGGATTGGATTTCGGCCGCCAAAGCGGGGCACATTACACGGTACAGCATCACAAGTGCTGGGCGACAGGCTCTTGAAACCATGATGGGTGAAACCCCTAAACGACGTGATACACAAAGCGGGTTCGCCGAAGCGCCCGCCGCGTTCGCGGATCAACATCGGTCTTGGGGTGAAAAGAACTTGGCCGATCCCGAAACAGGCAGCATGCGAAAGTTTCGTTACAATCTATCTGAATCGCCTTTGACCGCTTTGGCACGGCGTCGCGATAAATCGGGCCAGCCGTTTTTGTCAGATGATCTGGTCGGAGCAGGTGAGCGTCTGCGCGAGGATTTCGAATTGGCCAAAATGGGACCTCGCGTAGCGCAAAACTGGGATCGTTTTCTGACGGGTGGCGCAGGTGGTGGCTTTGCGGCTGACAGCGGCGTCGGGAACGGACCTCAGGGAGCACGCAAACGCGTTGCAAGTGCATTGGAACATTTGGGCCCGGGTCTAGGCGACGTTGTTTTACGGTGTTGCTGTTTCCTTGAGGGGCTCGAAAATGCGGAAAAGCGTCTGGGTTGGTCCGCACGGTCTGGCAAGATCGTGTTGCGGATCGCGCTGCAACAACTGAAACGCCACTACGAAGGTTTGTCAGCCAACGATAACATGATTGGCTAACGCTCTTTCAACTTTCGAGGGTTTTCTTCATAGATGGAAGCACAGTAGCTTTACAGCCCATCTAAGGAGCCACCAATTGACCTTCGACACAGAACAAGCTGCCGCTCAATTCATCATCGACAGCGAAGCTCGGTTTCCAATTCCAAAATGGGACAGCGATCGCCTGCCAAAACGACGTTGGGTTTTGGAGCATTTGGAACCGGGCGGTATTGGCGCTGAGATTGGTGTGTTTCGCGGTCAATTCAGCCGTTTAATTTGCGAGGTTGCGCAGCCGAAAAAACTGTACCTGATCGATCCTTGGACTTTGCTGGGGGATACATTCGGATGGGGCAAGGAATATACAAGCTTTGGTCGCTTAACGACATTGGCCGCCAAACAAGAAACACAAGCTCGCACTATGGCATTTGCTTCGGTCGATAAAATAATGATCGAAGGTCAATTTCCAAAATGTGGGGATCAAATCAAGGAACCGTTGGATTGGGCCTATCTGGATGCGAGTCATAAATTCCAACCTACTTTGGATGAATTGTACGCACTTGATGAGAGAATAAAGCCGAATGGATTCATTTTGGGCGACGATTGGGATCCCAAACCAGACAGTGCGCATCATGGAGTCTTTCAAGCGGTGCATCACTTTGTGAAAGAACGCCCTTGGGATTTGATTAAATCAGGGCCCGGAAGGCAGTGGATCATGCGTCGCCGGCCAAGTTGATACTGTGGGCAATGCCCAGAAACGCACAAAGGCACTCAGTTCCGAGCATGTCAAAGACGCATTGCACACAAAAAGACGAAATTCTTGCAAAACCCGGCTTGACGCGCCTGCGCCCCGCAGATATCTCGCTCGGACGCAGCGGGCGGTTGTAGCTCAGTTGGTTAGAGTACCGGCCTGTCACGCCGGGGGTCGCGGGTTCGAGTCCCGTCAACCGCGCCACTGCTGCTAAAAACGCCGTCCTTCGGGGCGGCGTTTTTCTGTTCAGGACCTTTGAATATCTGCCTGATGGGTTAAGCCGGGCACTTCAGGACAACGGACCAATGTAGGTTGGCAAACCGCGACAGGTCCGTTTCTTTTGTGCAGCGATTTCGGACGGTGGTGTTTCAAGATCTTCGATGCTCAAAAATGATCAGTCGCATCGAGCGCGCGTGTCTCAATGATGCGTTTTCGTACTTCCTCAAAAGCGCTGCAGGCTTTGCTTATTTTGCCCTTTGGTTTGTGCGACAAAGGAGGCTTGTAAGGGGTGGGTTGGTAAACGTCTTGCGCATGTGAGTGAAAAACCGATTGACGGGTCCGGTGGGGCGGCGTATTGCCCAGCTTACGCGCGGTTGTAGCTCAGTTGGTTAGAGTACCGGCCTGTCACGCCGGGGGTCGCGGGTTCGAGTCCCGTCAACCGCGCCACTTTTCCTAGTAAATTTGATATCCCAAAGTGGCTTCCATCGCTTTGTCGAGCGGCTGGTGTGAGAATTTCATATTGCGCGTGCTGTTATGGTCTGGACGCGAATGTCCAGTGCCGCTGTCACGGCTATTGTGACAAGAAATCCAATAACGCGTCTGTTGTGTCTTTGGGATGCGTGTCAGGGAAAAAATGTCCGCCGGGCAATGCGCGGGACGTCATATTGGATAATCGGGAGGCCCATGTCGCGGAAACATCAAAATCTCGCGCCATGACGCCGTCGCGCCCGTAAAGGACAAGGCTTGGGACGGTGATCGATCGATGCAGGTCATGAGTGTCGAGCGCGAAGTCAACATCGATTGCAGCGCGATAGTCATTGCACATTGAACGGATCGTGGACGGCTGCCGCCATGCTGCGCGATAGGCGTTCAAAGCGCTGGCATCAAAGGCCTGTAATCCATCAGGCCTCCATCCGGCCAAAGATGTTTCGAAAAACAAATCTGGGTCATGTGCGATAAAGGTTTCGGGGAAGGGCGCATTTTGAGCTAAAAAGAACCAATGGTAATAGGATCGTGCCGCCGCATGGGGCAGGTGGTTTAACAAATGTTGCGTTGGCACGATGTCCATCACGGTTAGGCTGTGTAAACAATCGGGTGTATCTAGCGCCAATCGGTGTGCCGTCCGTGCACCTCTGTCATGGCCAACCAGATGAAATTTCGAGAATCCGAGATGATCCATCAGCGCGACCTGATCGGCTGCCATCAGGCGAAAACTCATTTCCTTCATTGTGGTGGATTTCGAACTATCTCCATATCCGCGTAAATCAGAGGCTATCACCGTGAAGTCTTGGCTGAGACGTGGAGCAATGGCGTGCCACATTGCATGGGTTTGAGGAAAGCCGTGCAACAACAACACAGGCGGACCTTGCCCAGCTTTGGCATAAGCAATGGTCTGACCGTTGACCTGTGCTCGTCCTGTTTCAAAGCCCGCAAGACAGGTCATGACAGCGCGGCCAACACCCTTGCCCAGCTTCGAATGCCTTTGTGGAAACTTTCGACATCGTATTTTTCATTTGGGCTGTGGATCGCATCGTCATCCCGTCCAAAACCGATCAACATGGGGGTTGTTTCAAGGATGTTCTGAAAATGCCCGGCAATTGGAATTGACCCACCACAGCCAACATAGGCAGCGGGAATGCCCCATTCATCACTGAGCGCGTTGCGCGCTGCCTCAAAAGACGGTGACGTGGTTGCCGTTGCGGACGCTCGACTGGCACCGTGACCCGAAAAACGAACCTCACAATCGACAGGCAATTGATCCCGAATCCAAGTCCGAAAGTTTTCGCGAATGGCCAAGGGGTCTTGGGCTCCAACCAAACGGAACGAGACTTTGGCTGACGCTTTTGACGGCAGAACAGTTTTGAATCCGTCACCGGTATAGCCCCCCCAAATGCCGTTAATTTCGGCCGTTGGGCGGGACCAGATCATTTCGATAGGTGTCCGATCAGATTCTCCAGCCGGATTGCTTAGGCCGACATCCCCGAGAAACTTGGCGTGATCAAATGCGAGGCCTTGCCATTGACTGCGAATCTCGTTCGTCAATTCCGGGACGCCATCGTAAAAGTCAGGAACAGTGCAGCGCCCCTGATCATCATGCAAACCACCCAAGATACGCGTCAAAACCCGGATTGGGTTCATTGCAACGCCGCCATACATGCCCGAATGCAGGTCGATATCGGGGGCTGTGATTTCAATTTCCTCACCAAGAAGCCCTCGTAACATCGTTACAATGGCGGGAACTCGTGATTCGAAGAGACCGGTGTCGCAAATCAACGCGAGATCAGATTTCAACTCGGCGGCGTTGTCTTGCATGAACGGAACGAGGCTGGGTGATCCGGATTCTTCTTCGCCTTCCAGAAAAAACGTTAATCGACAGGGGAGCGTTCCGTTTACGGCCTTCCAAGCGCGGCAGGCTTCGATGAAAGTCATCAATTGACCCTTGTCATCGGATGATCCTCGGCCGCGGATAACCTGACCGGCATCGGTATCTTCGATCACCGGATCAAAGGGATCGCGTGTCCATAAGTCCAACGGATCAACCGGTTGCACGTCATAATGACCATAAAACAACAAATGCGGACCATCGCCTTCGACATGACCAACAACCATTGGATGCCCGGGTGTCGTGCGTTTTTCTGCTTTGACGCCAAGGGTTTGCAAGTCGGACACAAGCCAGTCCGCTGCATGATCGCAATGTTCTGCAAAGGCAGGATCAGTCGAGATTGAAGGAATACGCAACAATTCCATCAACCGCTCGATTGCGGCAGGCACATCTGCGTCGATGCGGGACAAAACGGCATCAAGGTTCATAGACAACTTCCTTTTGGTCGTGTTGTCCAAACCCTAGCTGCGCGATCCCTAAAGTGCCAGAACCAACCCCAAAAGAGCGACGCAAACAGCCAACGCAACTATCACCAGTAAGGAAAGGGGCAATCTTGGATGGGTTTTCGTCCGAATGACGTTGGGTTTATTAAGTGGAAATCTCGCCCGATTATTGGGAATATTCGATGAAGCAACCATAAAAATACCGTAACAAAAAGAATGTAATGACAGTGCCATAGCACATAAATTTAGAAAAGGTCAGCCTTTCCTTACCTTTAGTGCGGTGATCTTTACCCATCACAACACATAAAGTGCGACGTAACGCGCATTTCATTTGCATTGTATAGCCGTTGAGCTGTCTATATTCATTCTAAACTAGTGACGTAACTGGTATTAAGCCGCATATGTCACCGTAAGGCGGTAAACGGAGCTTTCAAGTGGACTATAACGGGCATCTCGATCAAGCGATTGAACGGCTTCATGACGAAGGCCGGTATCGTACATTTATCGATATCGAACGTAAGCAAGGACAGTTTCCGCACGCTGTTTGGACAACTCCAGACGGAACCGAACGTCCTGTGACAGTTTGGTGTGGCAACGACTATCTTGGCATGGGGCAGCATCCTGTCGTGTTGGATGCGATGCACGAAGCGTTGGATGCAACGGGTGCGGGTTCAGGTGGGACCCGCAATATTTCGGGCACAACTGTATACCACAAACGATTGGAAGCCGAATTGGCCGACTTGCACGGCAAAGAAGCGTCTTTGTTGTTTACCAGCGCCTACATCGCGAATGATGCCACCTTAAGTACGTTGCCTAAGCTATTTCCAGATTTGATTATTTATTCGGATGCGTCAAACCATGCGTCAATGATCGAAGGTGTGCGTCGAAATGGCGGCGCAAAGCGTATTTTCCGTCACAATGATGTTGAACATTTGCGCGAACTATTGGCTGCAGATGATCCAAATACGCCAAAGCTGATCGCGTTTGAATCGATCTATTCGATGGACGGCGATTTTGGTCCAATCGAAGCCATCTGTGATTTGGCCGATGAATTTGGCGCTTTGACCTATATCGACGAAGTGCACGCCGTGGGCATGTATGGTCCACGTGGGGCAGGTGTTGCGGAACGTGATCGGCTGATGCATCGCTTGGACATCATCAATGGCACTTTGGCAAAAGCGTACGGCGTGATGGGGGGATACATCGCGGCAAGCGCGAAAATGTGTGATGCCATCAGATCTTATGCGCCTGGCTTTATTTTCACGACGTCTTTGCCGCCTGCCATTGCTGCAGGGGCTGCAGAATCCGTTCGGTTCTTGAAGTCGTCGCCTGAATTGCGGGACGCGCATCAAGATCAGGCAAAGGTACTGAAGCTGCGCTTGAAAGGCCTTGGTCTGCCTTTGATCGATCACGGAAGTCATATCGTTCCCGTGATGGTTGGTGATCCGGTGCACACAAAAAAGATTTCCGACATGCTTCTTGAGCAGTATGGAATTTATGTTCAGCCAATTAATTTTCCGACGGTTCCTCGTGGGACAGAACGGCTGAGATTCACGCCAAGTCCGGTGCATGGTCCTAACGAAATCAACGCGTTGGTCGACGCTATGGATGCGCTATGGTCACATTGTGCGCTAAATCGTGCCGAGTTGAGCGCCTAATTTAGATTTCGTTTAACTCTCGTGGATAACTGCTAGTTTGTGGTAAAGAAATAATTATCACGAATCGACGGCAGTAAGGTTCGTATATGTGGGGACCACGGGGCAAGAAAATGATCGGGCGTAAATCCGACAGTAAGGAAGAGAAAGAAGACGTCGGGCCCCGCAGCTTCGACGACTTTACGTTGCGGCTTGGTGACGTCATGCGCGGCGAACGCGCAACGCTCGGCAAGTCCCTTCTGGATGTCCAAAGAGAATTAAGAATCAAGGCCAGCTATATTGCTGCCATTGAGAACTGTGACCCCGATGCGTTTGACACGCCCGGCTTTATCGCGGGCTATGTACGTTCGTATGCGCGATATCTGAATATGGACCCGGACGAAGCGTTTGCCGCGTTTTGTGAAGAAAGCGGGTTCGAAGTTGCACACGGCATGTCCGCACAGGCGTCGGTCATCAAAAAGGCCAGTCGTGAAGATGGTCTAAGTGGGCGCGACGGTAAAAAAGATATTTTCTCATCACCGGCTACACCATTTGTTCCAACAGGCGAAGCGTTCTTGTCGCGGGTCGAACCGGGCGCAATCGGATCATCCCTTGTGTTACTGGCTTTGATTGGTGGGATTGGATTTGGTGGTTGGACCATCCTGCAAGAAGTGCAACGGGTTCAGGTGGGGCCTGTAGAACAGACACCTGCGGTACTGACTGATCTAGATCCAATCGATTCTGCTGTGACACGCAATCAAGGGGGCGTTAGTTCGCAAACCGGCGCTCAGCCAGATATCGTGACAGCCACGCAATTGGATGCGTTGGACAGGTTGTATCGCCCGCAGGCTTTGGATGTACCCGTTCTTGTCGCGCGTGACGCCCCCATCGCGACGCTTGATCCTAGATCGGTTGGCAATTTTGCACAGCCTGAAGACGACGCATTGTTGCGCGAAGAAACGCTCACGGCTCAACTTGATCGCAAACCACAAGAGGCACTGACTGTGCCACAAGTTGTTGAAGAAGCGGCCGTTGCACTGCGCATGGTTGCTGTTCGTGACAGTTGGGTTCGAGTCCGCGCTGCAGATGGAACCGTAATCTTTGAAAAGGTGATGCTGCCGGGTGAAACTTGGGAAGCGCCTTTGACCGAAGAAGTGGCCACGTTGCGGACGGGCAATTCCGGTGGAATTTACTTTGCGATGGGTGACAAGTTTTATGGCCCGGTCGGAGCGTCAGGGGCCGTTACGTCTGGACTCGCTCTTTCCATCGCTGGATTGCAGGAAAGCTATAATCCGGTCGAAATCGGAAGCGACGAAGGCCTTGTACGCTACGCAGAAGCCCAAGCCGCGGATTCAGGCGAAGAGTAGAGTGCAGTTGGCCCATTGCCGAAAGGCTGGGCAAAGCTTATCTTTAGCGACAGATTGAACCAGCGCGAGGGCGGATGTTATGTCGCTTAATCAAATTCGTCCATGGCGTAACATTTACCGTCGTAAAAGCCGCCAAATTATGGTGGGTACTGTGCCAGTTGGCGGTGACGCACCTATTTCCGTGCAAACCATGACGAATACGCTGACAACAGATGTGTCCGCCACAGTTGCGCAAGTCCAAGCCGCAGCAGAAGCGGGCGCAGACATCGTTCGTGTGTCCGTTCCCGACGCAGAATCGTCAAAAGCGCTCAAAGAGATTGTCGCCGAAAGCCCGGTACCTTTGGTGGCAGATATCCATTTTCATTACCTTCGCGGAATCGAAGCTGCAGAGGCAGGTGCGGCGTGTTTGCGGATCAATCCCGGAAATATTGGCAACCCCGAACGGGTCCGTGAGGTCATCAAGGCTGCGCGCGATAACAATTGTTCGATGCGGATCGGAGTGAACGCCGGAAGCTTGGAAAAGCACCTGTTGGAAAAATATGGGGAACCGACACCCGAAGCGATGGTTGAAAGTGGCCTGGATCATATCAAGCTGTTGGAAGACAATGACTTCCATGACTTTAAGATTAGCTGCAAAGCGTCGGACGTCTTTATGGCTGCGGCAGCCTATCAGGCCCTTGCGGAGGCAACAGATGCGCCAATTCATTTGGGGATTACCGAAGCCGGTGGGTTGACCAGTGGCACAATCAAATCCGCAATCGGAATGGGCAATCTTTTGTGGATGGGCATAGGCGATACAATCCGTGTCAGCCTAAGCGCTGATCCGGTGGAAGAGGTGAAAGTCGGTTTTGAAATCTTGAAATCGTTGGGATTGCGGCACCGTGGGGTCAATATCATCTCGTGCCCGTCCTGCGCCCGGCAAGGGTTCGATGTCATCAAGACAGTTGAGGCGTTGGAGCGCCGTTTAGAGCACATCAAGACACCGATGAGTTTGTCGATCATTGGCTGTGTTGTGAATGGTCCGGGTGAAGCATTGATGACAGATGTAGGTTTTACCGGTGGTGGTGCTGGTAACGGAATGGTTTACTTAGCTGGAAAACAAAGCCACAAAATGGACAACGACAAAATGATCGATCACATCGTTGAACAGGTCGAAGCAAAAGCATCCGCGCTGGATGCTGAACAAAAAGCAGCGGATCAAGCAGCCGAATAGGTGCAACTCAACCAACGCGACATCGAAACACATGATGCGCGACCTGTTTTGCGATCAGAGACCGCTGGTTGGACTTTTGACATCAGCAGGGTCAAAAGGCTGGATAAGCCGGACAATGTCGAAATCAAAATGCGCGCCCTGTTTTTGGGTGTGTCCTGCCTTTTGTTGTACTTTACGTACGATATGGTCGAGATGCTGGTTTGGTATGTTGTGCGCATGGGCTGGTTGGCAGAGTATTTTGTCTTGTTGCGGCATCTACCGGTTCGAATTTCGGTTGTTCAGACCATTGTTCTGACAAGTGTCATTGTCGTTGATGGATTTCTCTATGCTGGGCTTAGCATCTATTTTTGGCAATTAGAGCTGCCGGTGTTCATGGCGTATGCCATGATAATCATCACCACTTCGATGATCACCGTGATGTGGATTCGTGCAGAAGAACCGTACCTATGGATATGCGATACGTTCGCTATCGCAACCTGTACGATGACGCTGCCTATTGTGCATTACCTGTCCGGAAAACCTCTGACGCATGTCCTTTTACTGGCAGGGACCTTTGCGCTTGTTCTCATTTATTTTGTTTTCAGTCTGTGGACGATTTGGAAGGGCAGGGCTGAATTTCGAACGGCACAACATATTGAAATGGAACGTACAAAAGTCGAAGCAATGGGGCGTTTGACAGGTGGTGTCGCGCATGATTTCAATAACCTTCTAACAGTGATCTTGGGCAATATCGAACTGTCGCGGTTGGTCGAAGACGACAAAGACCGCGACGATTTGCTAGACGAAGCCCGTGCCGCGGGAGAACGCGCGGCACGTCTGACAGCACAATTGCTGAGCTTTTCACGACAATCTGTTCTCAGCCCAAGAGAGGTTGATGTTTCGATTGTGCGCAACGGTTCTTGATGCGATTGCTGCCAGCTTCTGTGCGCATTACCCGAACGGGCGACCTGCAAGGTTTGCCTATGGTTCGATTGGACATAAGCAAACTGGAAGCCGTTGTCATCAATTTGGCCATCAATGCCCGCGATGCAATGCCAGACGGTGGGGTGTTGAAAATAGGGGCCGTCGCGCGTCAGGTTCGACCATCAGCACGCATGGAAGTGTTAGGATTAAATCCCGGTCGGTATGTCGTCTTAATTGTTGAAGACGAAGGCGAGGGGATTGCCAAAGAGCTTATGGACCGTGTCACCGATCCTTTTTTCTCAGCAAAGCCAGTTGGAGAAGGGTCGGGATTGGGATTGTCTATGGCCAAAGGCTTTGCCGAACAATCAGGCGGTGCGTTGACCATAGACAGTGAAATTGGCGAAGGAACACGCGTGCAGATGTACCTGCCCGTGGTCTCAACCGATCAAGAAGAAGACCTAGATTAGCCGCGTTTTTCTTCGACGATGGCAAGCATCTGGTCGAACGGCAGATATCCACGTAGCAATTCGTCCTGCAGAACAAAAGTTGGCGTTCCCGAAATTTGCAAACGCTGTGCCAAAACACGCGTGGCTCTGATTTCGTCTGCCACTGCGTCCGAATCCATATGCGCTTCGATGGCATCAACGTCGACGCCAAAATTGCCAGCCAATCTGCGAAGATTACGAATATTCATGTCACCTGAAAAAGTCATCAGCGCGTCAGCCAGAGACTTGTACGCATCGTCGCCTGCAATCTGTTTTGTTGCAATTGCGAATTGCGAGGCCAAGACTGATTGTTCGCCCAAAATTGGAAACTCTTTCACAATCAGGCGAATGTTGCCGTCCATTGCCAAAAGTTCCGCGACTTCGTCATGCGCTCTTCGGCAATACCCACAGCGATAGTCCAAGAATTCGACCAAAGTGATGTCACCGTCAGGGTTGCCGCCAACCCACGAATACCCGTCGTCAAACAAATCCGCAGCATTGTCGGTGACCAAACTCAGGTCGGCCAATTCTTGTTGCTGTTGTTGACGCGCTTCCAGAACCTGAACCGCTTCCATGATCACTTCTGGATTTTCCAACAAATAAGTTCGCACTTCTTGCTGGAAAATCTGGCGTTCTTCCGGAGACATTTCATTCAGATCGAGGGCCTGCACTGGCAGGGCCAAGCACGTTAAAGCCGCAAGTGTTTTAGTTAGGCGCATCGTTATCTCCGTTTTTTCTTCGCGGAACGTTCCGCAGCAATGAGCACGTCTTGAGCGCGTTGCCAAGGTCCAGAACCACGCGGTAGTTGCGCGATTGCGCGTTTGGCATGAATTCCTGCGTCTTCTAGGCGCCCGCGCAAGGCGCGTTGTTCTGCAGTGACCAACGATGCCATTCCCGGTTGTCCGGTTTTTGCATAGGCCTGTGCAAGATCGCGTAACATGGAACCGTCGCGAAAATCAATTGAACGGGCGCGTTCTAGTTGGTCTCGGGCAGCCTTGGCATTGCCTGTCGCCAAAAGTGCACGCCCGTATCCAGCCAGCAATAACCCGTCGCGTGGGCGTAATTTTACGGCCTGGGCATGACTGTTGGTTGCCGCTTTGAACTGACGAACATCCGTGAGAATTTCGCCCTTGAGGTCGCGCAAGAATGGATCGTTTGGACGCAGGGCAATGGCTTGATCAATTGCGTTGAGCGACCGTTTGGTTCTTGAATTTCGGTGATACGCGATGGCTTCGCGCATCAGGCGTACATCTTTGTATCCGCTATCTTTCGCCCGTTTCAGGGTCCAGTTTGGTCCACGTTTGAAAGCTGTAAGTTTGCCTTTGGCGCGAGTGAACCAATAATTCGCATCAGGCTGCGCCGCGCCACCGTCACCATATGCGCCGACATAAGACTGGACGGCTCGAACGCGATCCCGGCTTAGGGGGTGTGAGCGCACATAGGGGTCTTGGCGATTTTCGCTGACAAGTTCCTGTCCTCGAAAAATCTGCATGACTTCAAGCAACCCTGTTGGCGAGATATTTGCACTTTTGAGAAATCGCAAAGCGGATTGGTCGGCGCTTGCTTCTTCGGCACGGGTATGGCGGAAAAACTGACGCTGGGCAGCAGAGCTTGCACCAATGGCGATGCCTGGGGCCGCTTCTCCGGCACCCACGGCGGCAGCAAGGGCAGCAAGCGCAAGTCCTAACGAGGCCGCAGTTCTGGCAGAGCCAATATTGGTCAAACGGCGTGTGATGTGCCCGTTTACGATGTGAGCCGCTTCATGCGCGATAACACCTTGCAGCATTTCTGCTGATTCTAATCTCGCAATCAGTCCGTAATTTAGAAAAATGACATCGGTGGACAGGACGAATGCGTTTAAAGTTGTGTCATCGACAACCAAAATTTTCACACGGGCTGGGCTTAACCCCGCGGCACGCAGCACTGGCGTCGCAACTTGGGTCAGGCTGTATTCAATATCTGCATCGCGCAGCAGCGTGATGGCATGTGCGGGCAGGGCAATGGTGTAGCTGACTATCAGCCAGACAGCCAAAGTCCATTTGCGGATTGACGGGCGCGTTCGCGACGTAGAGGACATGGCATAGATAATAGGAGTACCTATGCGAAGCTCAACCCGTTCAAATGTCGATCCCTTTATTGTGATGGATGTAATGGAAGCGGCGCGCCGTGCCGAAGAGGGCGGGCGCCACATTATTCACATGGAAGTTGGCCAGCCCGGAACCGGTGCGTCACAACATGCGCGGGACAGTTTGGCAGCCGCGATGGAGCAGGGATCGCTTGGATATACAGTGGCTTTGGGCATTCCAGAGCTGCGTGCACGTATCGCGAAGCTTTATGGTGAATGGTATAATATCGACCTCAATCCGGACCGCGTCGTGATTACACCAGGCTCGTCGGGCGCGTTTATTTTGGCCTTCAATGCTTTGTTTGATTCTGGTGCGCGGGTCGGAATCGGTGCGCCGGGTTATCCCAGTTATCGGCATATTCTGACCGCTTTGGGTCTGAATGCGGTCACTTTTCAAACCTCGTCAGAGAATCGGTTTCAGCCGATCGCGCAGGATTTCGAACATCTTTCACTGGATGGATTGATGGTTGCCTCGCCTGCAAATCCAACCGGAACCATGTTGGATGAAGCCGCATTGGGGCAATTGATCGATGCGGCGCATCGCCAAAATATCAGCTTTATCAGCGATGAGATTTATCACGGCATCGAATATGAAGCCAAAGCCGTCACAGCCTTGCAAGTGACCGATGATACCTATGTCATTAATTCGTTTTCCAAGTATTTTTCGATGACCGGTTGGCGCGTGGGCTGGATGGTTGTGCCCGAAGATCATGTGCGGGTCATCGAACGCATGGCGCAAAATCTGTTCATATGTGCCCCACATGCCAGCCAGGTCGCGGCCCTTGCAGCGCTCGATTCGGACGTGGAATTACAAAGCAATTTGGATGTTTATCGCAAAAACCGCGCCTTGATGATTGAAGGGCTGTCTTCGGCAGGCTTTGACAATATCGCCCCACCTGACGGCGCATTTTATGTTTACGCAGACGTGTCGCGCATTACGCAGGACAGCCGCCAGTTTTGCGCAGATGTGCTCACACACGCTGGTGTCGCGATAACGCCCGGTTTAGATTTCGATCCGGTACGTGGTGCACAAACTGTGCGGTTTTCTTATGCCCGCAGTATAGCGGACATCAAAGAAGGGTTAGCGCGTCTTAAGGACTTTATGCGATCACGCGGATATGTGTGACGATTACAGCTGACGGTGCTATGCCGTTGGCCCATTTTGCGTTAAGTTTAGATCAAATAAAAAACGAGCGGTTTTGAGATGTTGCGGGCTTGGATATGCCTTTTGGTTTCGATGTGGTGTGCGGTGCCTGCAACTGCGCAGGATCTATCGGTTTTGGCGCGTGTTGATGTGGCCAACAGTTTCATTGAGGAACGTGGTGATGAGCTGGAATTCCAACTCGCTCTTAATCAAGGTGTTCCGTTCCGGGTGTTTACGCTGGATGGCCCGCCGCGATTGGTCGTCGATTTTCGCGAAGTTTCCTTTGATGGCGTGTCGCCGAGCGCGTTGTTGGATGACGTGACCGCCTTTACTGGTATGCGTTTTGGAGTATTTCGCCCTGGCTGGTCCCGACTGGTTGCAGATCTAAAAGGTCCTATGCTGTTGAAAACAGCTGGAATGCCCGTTGACACAGACAGCGGACGAGCGCGGCTAAAGATTGTGCTGCATGAAACGGACGATGCAGCATTTGCGGCCAATTCAGCATCTCCGTCGGATGTCGGATGGACCTTGGATACTGAACCGGCAACCGTCCCTGCGGCGGATGACGCGTTTGTAATTGTCATCGATCCCGGACATGGCGGGATTGATCCGGGGGCCGTCCGTGGCGACACAATTGAAAAAGACTTGATGCTGAATGTTGGAATTGCACTGCGCGAAGCGTTGCGGCGCACTGGCCAAGCCCAAGTTGTCATGACCCGCGACAGCGATACGTTTGTGTCCTTAAAGGCAAGGGTGGCGTTGGCGCATCAAGTGCGTGCGGACCTGATTATTTCGTTGCATGCAGATACGGTCGCGCAAGGACGGGCACGTGGGACGACGGTTTACACATTGTCCGAAGAAGCCAGCGATGCCGCGTCCGAACAATTGGCAACACAACATAATCGCGCTGATTTAATCGCTGGTCTTGATCTCAGCGCTGCAGATGATCAGGTGACCAACGTGTTGTTAAGTTTAGCGCGTCAAGAAACCCGCCCACGGACGCGGCAATTGGCCGATACATTGGTGGCAGAGCTGACTGTATCTGCGGGTCCAATCAATCGGCATCCTCATCGAGAAGGGGATTTTTCGGTGTTGCGCAGTGCAGACATTCCCAGCGTTCTGGTCGAGCTTGGGTTTTTGTCGGACGAGCGTGATTTGAAGAATTTGCAAGATCCGGACTGGCGAGCAGGCGTCGTCGCGGCGCTGGCTCGCGCTACACTTGAATGGCGCACCCAAGATCTAGCAACGCGTGCATTGGTTCGGCAATGAACAGCCATAGTTTCCGTTTTCGTGTTTTGACCCGGCTTGACGGGCAGGCTAGAATTACGAGCGCGACCGCGAAAGGCGTCAGATAATGTTGAGATTTATTTTGTCATTCTTCGGAGGTATTTTCACCTTCGTTACGATGGGGGGCGCAATGATTGCCCTGTCCATAGGTGGAGTGTTCTGGATGTTCGGGCGCGATTTGCCCAGTCATGAACGTTTGGCGCAATATCAGCCACCAACGATCAGCCGAATCTATTCGGGTGAAGGGCGCATTATCGATGAGTTTGCCCAGGAACGGCGATTGTTTGTCCCAGCAGATAACATCCCGGACCTTGTAAAGCAGGCCTTCATAAGCGCGGAAGACAAGAATTTCTATGACCACAAAGGGTACGATCTTCGCGGAATCGGCGCGGCCGCGGTCGAAGCGGTGCGATCTCGTGGTCGCGATGTACGCGGTGCGTCGACTATTACACAGCAAGTTATGAAGAACTTCTTGTTGTCAGGCGATCGCCAAGCGGAGCGCAAGATCAAAGAGATCATTCTGGCGGCACGTCTAGAGGAAACTCTGCAAAAGGATCAAATCCTTGAGCTGTATCTGAACGAGATTTTTCTAGGCCAAAACTCTTATGGCGTTGCCGCTGCAAGCCAGACTTATTTCAACAAATCACTCGACGAACTTGTGCCGCATGAGGCGGCGTTTTTGGCATCGCTACCAAAAGCACCGTCAGATTTTCACCCAGTGCGTCGAAAAGAGCGTGTGACATCGCGCCGTAATTTCGTTCTGAAAGAAATGATGGAAAACGGCTATATCGATGAAGCCGTGTACGAAGACGAAGTCGCGAAACCTTTGCGCTCTGTTCAAAATGGGGATTTTGAGAGCTTTCGCAGTGAATTGCCGCCACGTGACTATTTCACCGATGAAATTCGGCGTCAGTTAAGCCGGGATTTTGGCGATACAGAATTCTTTACGGGCGGATACACGGTTCGCGCGACAATCGACGCGCAAATGCAACCGATCGCGGCCCAAGCACTGCAAAAACAACTTGAGCAATATGATCGCGGTCAGGGTGTGTGGCGTGGTACCGGTGAAAAAATCGATCCCGCATTGTTGTCTGATGAGGCTGCATGGCGTGAAGCATTGGCGAAAACGCGCGTAGCGCGCGACGTTGAACTGGAAAACAAATGGTATCCGGCCGTTGTTTTGCAGGTCGAAGATCAAAATCTTTCGCTTGGGATTGAAGGATGGTCGGAAGGCGACCCTGCTCCTGTTGTGCCACGTGACGATATCAAATGGATATCTGGCAATTTTTTCGACAATTTCGAAGCCGGTGATATCGTTCATGTACGACGTATGACTGAAGACGGATCGGGGGCTTTTATTCGGTGGTCGTTGCGCCAAGTGCCCAAAGTTCAAGGCGGCTTTGTCGCGATGGACGTAAATACCGGTCGTGTCATCGCGATGCAGGGTGGGTTTTCCTATCAAAATTCGGTTTACAACCGCGCGACGCAGGCCAAACGTCAACCAGGGTCAGCGTTTAAACCGTTCGTTTATGCTGCGGCATTGGACAGCGGATATAGCCCTGCAACAATTGTTGTGGATGCACCAATCGAAATTGACACTCCACAGGGGTTGTGGCGTCCAAAGAACGCATCCAACAAGTTCTATGGCCCGACTCCGCTACGCACTGGGATCGAACAATCTCGAAACCTGATGACGATCCGACTGGCGCAAGAAGTGGGCATGGACATCGTTGCGGATTACGCCGAACGGTTCCAAGTCTATGACAATTTGGGTCGCTTCCTAGCGAACTCACTTGGGTCCGAAGAAACGACTTTGTATCAGATGGTTGCTGCTTACGCGATGTTCGCCAATGGCGGGGAACGCGTTCAGCCAACTTTGGTTGATCGGGTGCAAGATCGGTTTGGCAGCACCGTATATCAGCATGATGAACGCAAATGCGAAACATGCCCACAATTGGCAAGCCTTCAGCCAGGGGTGTCGCCTACAATCGTTTCGAACCGCGAACGGGTGATGGATCCGATCACGGCTTATCAGTTGACGTCCATGTTGCAGGGGGTTGTGCAACGCGGCACTGCGTCCAGTGCTGTCAACCTATCCGTCCCGATTGCGGGAAAGACCGGTACGACAAATGATGAAAAAGACGCGTGGTTTGTTGGGTTTTCATCCAACATCGTTGCGGGCTGTTACATTGGTTTTGATAATCCTGCTCCGATGGGTCGAGGGGCCGGTGGTGGACGGATGTGCGCTCCGGTGTTCAACACATTCATGAACGAAGCAATCAAAGTGTATGGCGGAGGCGAATTTGACGTTCCCGAAGGTGGGCGGTTCATTCGAATTGACCGATTTACAGGTGCACGTTTGTCTGACGATGCAACGGGTCCAAATGTTGTCGCCGAGTATTTCCGAGATGGCGAAGAACCGATTTTTGGTATCACCTTTGACGGCGGATTTGCCATGGGTGTCGACTTGCCATTGTTCGACAATGCCTCTTCCGGAGGACGGCAAGTGACGACGTCATCAGGTCGCAAAGCAGTTGTTGGACCAAAGGCAAGCTTTGGCACGCTAAGTTCTGGTGGTCTTTACTAAATTAGACGAGCAATCGAGGCATGGTCTCTCTTGTCGTGGGGGAGGCTGTGCAGTATCACGCGGGTCTAATTTAGGGAGAAGATCACGATGCGCGCCGAGGCCCAAAATACAGTAGAGGCCATTGAAAAGTCGCTGGAACTTCTGGGCCAGCGCCTTGACCTTGAAACGGTGGAACACCGGATCGAGGAATTCAATGCACGTGTCGAAGACCCGAACCTGTGGGATGATCCGACTGCTGCGCAAAAACTGATGCGTGAACGTCAGGTTTTGGTCGATGCCTACGCCACCTATACGTCGATGAAGCAGGACTTGGCCGATACGATCGAATTGATCGAACTGGGTGAGTTGGAAGAAGACGAAGAAGTCGTTGAGGATGCCGAAGAGGCATTGCGCGGCCTCAAAGTTACCGCTGCAGAAAAAGAGCTAGAAGCCTTGCTGGACGGAGAAGCGGACAGCAACGACACGTTTCTTGAAATCAATTCCGGGGCAGGTGGCACAGAAAGCTGTGATTGGGCATCGATGCTGGCGCGCATGTATGTCCGCTGGGCCGAAAAGCGTGGGTATAAAGTAGAATTGCAATCTGAAAGCGCTGGTGAAGAAGCGGGTATCAAATCCGCGACTTATAAGATCAGTGGTTTGAATGCCTATGGTTGGCTGAAATCCGAATCCGGTGTGCACCGATTGGTGCGTATTTCACCTTTTGACAGTGCCGCAAAACGACACACCTCGTTCAGTTCGATCTGGGTCTATCCCGTGGTCGATGACAACATCGAAATCGAAGTTAACCCAGCTGATATTCGCATCGATACATACCGGTCCTCGGGGGCGGGCGGTCAGCACGTTAATACGACGGATTCGGCTGTTCGGATCACGCACAACCCGACAGGGATTGTGGTGACGTCATCCGTCAAGTCCCAACACCAGAACCGCGACATTGCGATGAAAGCTCTAAAGTCGCGATTGTACCAACTTGAACTTGATCGACGCCATGCGGATATCAATGCTGCACACGAGGCCAAGGGCGACGCAGGATGGGGGAACCAGATCCGGTCCTATGTGCTGCAGCCATATCAAATGGTCAAAGATTTGCGCACGAATCACGAAACCTCAGACACCAAAGGTGTGCTTGATGGGGATCTCGACGGATTCATGGCTGCGACCCTTGCGCTTCAAGCGACAGGTAAAAGCCGCGCGGAAGCACAAGGAGAATAGAACGATCGTTAAAAAGGCGTCCAACGTGAAATATACGTGACGGGCGTTCTTGATAATAAAGGCTTAACGCTGACTGCTACTGATTTCGATTTCATTTAAGCTTGATCTGTCCTGTTGGCTTTGACCAAAGTTGCGCATGACAGAAATCACAAAAACCTCTGCGCTGCTCCTGTCCAAAGCTCTTGCGCAGAAAGACCTCAGTGTCGCCGAACTCATGGTGGCGACCCTTGATCGTATTGATGCTGTTAACGACCGTGTGAATGCGATTGTTAGCTTGCGGGACAGGGATGACCTGATCGCCGAAGCACAGGTCGCAGACCAATCTGCGCGTAAGGGGTGGTTGCATGGCATTCCGATTGCGATCAAGGATTTGGCGAATGCAAAAGGGTTTCCAACTTCAAAAGGGTCACCCTTGTTTGCGGGGCAAATGCCCGAGAATGATGACATCATGGTTGCACGCCTTCGAGAAGCCGGTGCCATTGTCATTGGCAAGACGAATACTCCGGAATTTGGTCTGGGCAGTCACACGTTCAACCCGGTTCATGGAGCAACCGAAAACCCATATGCGCCGGGTTTAAGTTGCGGTGGCAGTTCCGGTGGGGCTGCAGTTGCTTTGGCGACCGGGATGTTAAGTGTCGCGGACGGGTCGGATATGATGGGTAGTCTGCGCAACCCGGCGGGATGGAACAATGTGTATGGCATGCGCCCGTCTTGGGGATTGGTGCCATCCGAACCATTGGGCGATACATTCCTGCACCAATTGTCGACCAATGGCCCAATGGCGCGAAACCCGCGTGATCTAACCGCATTGCTGGATACGATGGCGGGCCCTGATCATCGCCAACCGCATGGTGTGTCGCAACCGTCTAGCCTTGAGCAGATCGATCAAAATGAGACGCCAATTCGCATCGGTTGGCTGCGGGATTGGGATGGGGCGATCCCGTTCGAGGCGGGTATTTTGGAGCTGTGTGAAACGGCCTTGCATCGTTTTGAAGATTTGGGATGCCGGGTCGATATGTTGGATGCGCCATTCTCACGCGAACAGCTATGGGACAGCTGGACAAAGCTACGCAATTTCTCAGTTTCCACAGGGCTTGGCGTGTTGGCCTCTAACCCTGAGCATCGGTCCTATTTGAAAGCCACAGCATTGTGGGAAATTGAGCAGGGCCAACACTTGTCGGCACAAGATGTGCACAACGAAAGTGTCGTGCGTTCCAATTGGTTTACGACATGTACGCAACTGTTTGAAAACTATGATGCTCTGATTTTGCCGACCGCTCAGGTGTGGCCGTTTGATGTGAGACAACCATATCCAACACAGATCGCAGGTGTGGACATGGATACCTATCATCGCTGGATGGAGGTTGTTGTGCCCGCCAGCTTAATCGGGCTGCCAGTGGTCGCAGTGCCTGCAGGGTTTGGCGGCCCAAATGATACTCCGATGGGGCTGCAGTTGATGGGTGCACGTGGTGCGGACGCCAAGTTACTGGCCCTGGCAGAGCGATGGCATCAGGCGACAGACTGGCCAAATCAGCGCCCGGTTCCTTTTTAACTCTCCGCCGGTGCTTCGCGCCCTGCGGATATCAATCGGGCCTTTAACGAGGCAGAGTCAGGAAGGCCGGCTTCCAAAGCGAAAACATAGGCTTGGGTCAGAAAAAAGCACTGTGCATCCGTGTCATCCGAACGGTTAGCGGCGTCAGTGTAGAGCGCGCTCAAAGTTACGCTGTCTTGTTTGGCGTGTGCTTTGATAAGGCGCGCATCCAGATCGTTCATTCAGCGGCTTCGACGTGTTCACGGGATGCCAACAACCCGCTTGCAACCCAATCATGAAACATATGTGTCGGTGCATCCATCGCAGGTGAAAACCGGCCACCGTCAAATCCGAGCGCGTTGCGTCCGCGTTGCATGCCTTCGACCACAAATATGTCCTCTTCAAACACAAGCTTCCATTGCGCTGCATTGCGTTCGCGCAAGTCTGCGTCAGTGTTCGGATCGGCATAGAACAAATGAACATGTTCCGTGGTTTTCCCGGGCCCTTCGGGTATCAAAATGATCGCATAAGTATGATCGCGATGCACACCCAGCAAAACGTTGGGATACACCGAGATATATTCCGCACCCTCGTTCCACTTGTCGCTTAATCCGTCAAAGTCAGGGAAAACGGCGTCATTGTCACCTTTAAGCTGGCGATACACATACGTGCCTTGACCAGAAAAATGCCCCGGTTCTTCGATGTTATAGTGATCTTCAAGTCTGGAATAACTGTTCAATCCGGGATGAACCCAAGGCAAGTGATAGCTTTCGCAATAGTTTTCAACGGCCAGCTTCCAGTTACAGTTCACAGAAAGGGTAAAGCTGCTGTCGGATCCGCCATGATAAGAAGGTTTGTCAAATTCGGCCCAACGATCCAGCAGTTCCGCGTTGGCATCCTCAAATGCGGGGGCGGTGCCTGATACATTGATCCACACGACACCCAGCCATATATGGCTGCGCACTTCGATTAAGCCCAATGTCGAAAGATCAATGCCTTCACTTGTGTTGTGTCCGGAGCCGCCAACATGCGGCGTAGAGACAAGCTTCCCTTCAGTGGAATAACACCAGCTGTGATAGGGACACCGAATGGCGCCTTCAATATTGCGAGGCGAATCCACCAGGATCATGCCACGATGACGACAAATGTTCTGAAACACCCTCACAACGCCGCTTTTGTCACGCAAGAGCATCAAAGGAAGCCCCATAAACGTAATCGGTTTCGCGTCACCTGTGTTTGGAACGTCAGCCGCGACACCCAATCCTGCCCAGTTCTTGAAAACTAAACTATCGCGTTCTTCGAGATAAGTGCTTTCGTCGGTGTAATGCGTGTTTGAAAGTCCGTTAGCGCGTTCAATTGGACGGCGAACAGCTTGAAGGTCTGTGTGTTTGGACATGAGCTCTTTCCCTTCTATAGAATGAGCTAATGTCAATTAATGCCGGTACTCCTGTCTGTTTTCGACGTTTTGTGTCGCAGGAAGACCGTGATCGCAGGTGACATGTGCGAACTTTAGTTTTTTCAGCTGATACGCCGGAACTCTGGCGGAGTATTTTGTGCCAATGGACAAGCTTCGCGCCCCATAAACGTTAAAATTTGAGGGCCAGTGGACGCATCCAAGGTCTCGGGATCGCTTGGCACAGTGCGAAGTGCGTCACCCAATGTTGCGCCCCAATTGCCCAACATGCGCGTGACATTGAGCGCAGAACGCATATTTCTCTTTATCGATATATCGAACCGAACGACATCGCCGACGGACAATGATTTAGCCGAATCTACGGCATCTTCCAACCGATCCAAGTAAGCCAAATCGCCCTGATCTTCGCACCAGATGACTGCTTTTCCGTCGTCCAAATCGCGCCAAAGTATGACACCAATCATAATTTTCGACCTTTTTTCCCCTGATTGTAGAAAAACCCATTTTAGGTAAATTTCCCATGTCCAACTCAGCATCGCTCGCTTGCAATTTGTGACAACCTGATTATCGTGCGATTGTAAATAGCGTCAGTGCTGATGCTAAATGGGGTCAATAGACAATCTTAGGTTGTTTTCAGTGGGTTGGAGACCACTCCTAATACATCTTAGGACTTAAATAAACGGGGAAAAATATGGAACGAATGCAACGGTCCCCAGCCGAATTGCGCAGTATGTTTGGGGCGAACTTGCGCCAGCTTTCACAAAGCTATCCATCAATTTCCGAATTATCCCGACAGCTCGGAATTAACCGAACGCAATACAACAGATATTTGGCAGGAGAGAGTTTTCCACGTCCTGACGTTTTGGCCCGCATTTGCGACTTCTTCAAAGTAGACGCACGCATTTTGTTGGAACCGGTCGACAATGTCATTTCCCCCAACGACGTTTTAAACGGAGAGTTTCTGCGCGATTTCTTAGGGAGCGCAGTCACAGAAATTCATGAACAGACATTTCCGTCGGGCTTTTACCGGTTCTCGCGACGAAGTTTCATGGATTCTTCTAAATTTGTGATCGGTTTGGTGCGGGTGTGGCGGGAACATGGTGCGACCTATATTCGTGGATTGGAAGCGCGTGCAGCGATGCAAGTCCAAGGATTGCCATTATCACGCGAGTCACGCGAGTTTCGCGGAATCCTGATTTTGCAAGAAGAAGGCGTGGCAGCTGTCATATCCAGAAAAGGTGCGACGACTGTGTCGTTTAACTACCTGACACGCGTGGCCTCTTTCAAAAGCAACTTTTGGGTTGGTTATGTTGCCCGTTCGATGCGCGAAGTGTCTGACACGGATCGCGTTGTGCGGATGGTTTACGAATATGTTGGTGTTGATATGCGCTCAGCCAAAGAAGCTGCGCGCACAGTTGGGTACAAGAACGAAGAAGAGTTGCCCGCGTTTCATCGGCGGTTGTTACAGACGGACAAACCCTTCGCTTGATCAATCACCACATCAATCACCACGGGGCAGGGCGGCGACACCCGTGCGTGCAATTTCGGTCAGGCCAAGTGGACGCATCAGTTCTGCAAACGCGTCAATCTTTTCCGGCGCGCCTGTCAATTCGAACGTAAAGCTTTCCAGCGTGGAATCGACCACATTGGCGCGGAAAATCTCCGCTGTACGCAGCGCTTCAACTCGCTTGTCGCCCGTGCCCAGGACTTTCAACATCGCCAGCTCTCGCTCGACACTTGGACCTTCCACGGTCAGGTCGTGAACTTCGCGGACGCTGACGATCCGTCCCAATTGCGCTGTGATCTGGTTGATCACCTGCGGTGTGCCGGTGGTGACGATGGTGATCCGCGACAAATTCCCGGTGTGATCAACCTCGGCAACGGTCAGGCTGTCGATATTATAACCGCGCCCCGCAAACAGTCCGATGACACGGGCCAACACGCCGGGTTCGTTTTCAACAATCACCGCCAAAGTATGGCGTTCCTGTTCGTCGCTAAAGTTGGGGCGCAAGTTATAGGCGGAATGGCTTGTTGAGCCTTTTTCGATTTTTAGAGCGGACATTATTCTTCCTAAACGATTGGTTGAACGGATCTCTTGATGCGATCTTTTACATGTCGATTTCCACACCAGTGTGTTGGCGGATTTTCTCTTTGGTAAAACCTTTCGCGAGTGCTTTAAGTGTCGCTAAGCTAAAATTGCTAACTGCGTTTGCTCCAGCTTTAGTTCGTCGCCAAATTTCGACATCGCGAATATCTTCCAGATACTCATGGCCACGAATCGTCAGCCGAATAGGGATCATTGCAAACTGATTATCCAAGGATTTTACATCCACGGCCACTATCAACCCCGCTTCATTTAGCAATGTTATATGGTAGTGAATCTCTGTCTCATCGGCATCGACCTGTGATAAATCGGGAGTTCGAGTTCCATCGTTGGCTTCCATAGCAATCAATATCGCGCGCTCTAAATCAGGGTTACGTTTCATCGCGTGAGCACTTCAAAAGTTTCGATTTGCTTTCGCTTCGTCACACCAAAACGCTCCCTTTCGCGTCGATCACACCTTGTGTATCGGCTTCGCCCAGCAGCATTTCGTTGTGCGCTTTGCCCGACGGGATCATCGGGAAGCAGTTTTCATGCTTTTCAACCAGACAATCAAAGATAACCGGCCCATCGTGATTGATCATCTCCATAATCGCATCGTCCAGATCGGCCGGATCGCTACAGATGATACCTTTGGCCCCAAAGGCTTCGGCCAATTTCACGAAATCGGGCAGGGCTTCGGACCAGCTGTGGGAATAGCGTTCGCCATGCAGCAATTCCTGCCATTGGCGCACCATTCCCAGGCGTTCGTTGTTCAGGATGAACTGTTTCACAGGCAGGCGGAATTGGACTGCGGTGCACATTTCCTGCATGTTCATGAGCCATGATGCTTCGCCGGCGACGTTGATGACCAAAGAATCCGGGTGCGCAACTTGCACACCAACGGAAGAGGGAACCCCATAACCCATCGTGCCCAATCCACCAGATGTCATCCACCGGTTCGGGTCTTCAAAGCCTAGATATTGCGCGGCCCACATCTGATGCTGACCCACCTCTGTACAGATGTAGCGATCGTGCGACTTGGTCAATTCTTGCAAGCGTTGAAGGGCGAATTGTGGTTTGATGGTTTTGTCTGAATGTTTGAACTTCAGACAGTCGACTTTACGCCATTCATTGATCGTTTCCCACCATTTGGCAACGTTCGCGCGATCAGTTTGGCGCCCGCCTGCTTTCCAGACCTTCAAGACATCTTCCAAAACGTGGGCAATATCTCCGATGATCGGGATATCCGCGCGGATCACCTTGTTGATGGATGACGGATCAATATCAATATGCGCTTTTTTGGAATTTGGGCTGAACGCGTCAATACGGCCAGTAATCCGGTCATCAAACCGCGCGCCAACATTGATCATCAGATCGCAATCATGCATCGCCATATTGGCTTCGTACAGACCGTGCATCCCAAGCATTCCGACCCATTTATCACCAGACGCCGGGTAGGCGCCAAGGCCCATCAAGGTCGACGTGATCGGAAATCCAGTTCCCTCGACCAGTTCCCGCAACAACTGGCTGGCCGCTGGACCAGAATTGATAACGCCACCGCCAGTGTAAAAGATCGGGCGTTTGGCTTTTTCAATTGCGGCCACAAGGTCTTTTATCTCGTCCATGTCGCCTTTGACTGGCGGCTGATAATGAGACGTGGATGGTTTCGGAGCAGAATACGACCCCGTTGCGAATTGAACATCCTTAGGTATGTCGATCAGAACAGGGCCGGGGCGACCAGACACTGCAACGTGAAACGCCTCGTGGATCACACCGGACAGCTTGTCCGTTTCTCGCACCAACCAATTGTGTTTTGTGCAGGGACGCGTGATGCCAACAGTGTCGGCTTCTTGAAACGCGTCAGACCCGATCATGAATGTGGGAACCTGTCCTGTTAGAACAACCAACGGAATTGAATCCATCAATGCGTCTGTCAGGCCAGTCACCGCGTTTGTGGCACCTGGGCCAGATGTCACCAGAACTACACCCGGTTTTCCAGTCGATCGCGCATACCCTTCGGCGGCATGAACCGCGCCTTGTTCGTGGCGCACCAGAATGTGTTTGATCGCGTTTTGCTGGAAAACTTCGTCATAGATCGGAAGGACGGCTCCGCCGGGGTATCCGAATACAGTGTCGACACCTTGATCGATCAAGGATTGGACAACCATTTTAGCTCCGGTCATTTGGCGTGACATGTCGTTTTCTCCGATTTCGACGTTCAGTTCATTCTTTGGCGCAAAAAAAAGCCCCCGGTTTTTTCGGGGGCGCATGGGTTGAATTATGGCTTTCCGTTACCGGCCCATGCGCGTTCGCAATAAAATGACGACTAGTCCAGTCATTAGCTTTAGCTCCTCTTGCAAAAATGACATTAGGAGCGGTCGCGCGGAGCGTCAACAGCTTATCGTATGAAAAAGATGTCGCTGGAGCGATTAATTTCGAAATATAGTTGCTAATTTGGATGCGATTTGCGCATCTTTTCGTTTATGCGGCCGATTTTGGAGAACTGGGGTGAATTTCAGTTTTGTTCGTGCTTTCGTTTTTGGGTGTCATTTCCGCTATTTCTTCACGGGCTTCCATCGACAAGTTCTGAATCTTTTCGGCCAGTGTTTTAAATTCTGTGGCAATGACACCCAATCCCCGTGCCACATCTCCCACGCGCGCAGCTTCAACGGACGCGTTCAAAGAAACCAGCCGTACATGCTTACCGATCTTTTCAAGTTGAGTCAGGGTACGCAAAATCGCTTCTGTGCTTTCCTGAGCGCGGGCCAAATCGTTTTGACGGGCGGAGTCAATCTCGTTCCATAATCCATCGCAAAAATCGGTGACCATTGCGAAAAAGCGATCCCGGTTAAACGCATGCAGCTTTTCCAAAAGTCGTTCTTGATCTCTTGACTCAGCTTGGGCCGCATCGTGGATCGAACGGACCAGCTCGCGAAATTTTTTGAAGTCTGCCTTGTCGTCGACGCGATCAGCAGCATACGCAGAGACCCACACGCAAATATCAATAGGCAATTGTTCGAGAGGATCGTGCCCATCAATAAGAGAACATACACGATCAAACGCTTTAACCGAACCGGCCAAATCGTTCAAATAGCCCTGACGGGTTATTTCATCTTCCGGATTCTTTGGGGTTGGTCGTGCAAGAAGTGTGCCAAAATAGGCAACACGCATCGCAATCGCACGCGTTCTCGCGATATGATCGATAAGGCTGCGACGCTCCACCAAAGGATCGCTTGCCTTCGCGCTAGGCGGAGATTTTTGTGATTTTTGACTCATGACTTCGGCACGCTACACCAAAATTCCATAACCAAAGATTACTAGACGCGTTAAAAAGCGTGCCCTGTTCCCTGCAACACGCCATGCTCCATTGCATATCGGGTTAATCCCGCGGTGGATGAAATTCCCAGCTTTCGCTTGATGTTTTTACGATGTGTCTCAACCGTGCGCACCGAAATATCCAGTGCAATTGCGACCTCCTTGTTGGACAAGCCTTGCGCCAATTCAAGCAAAATTGTCTGCTCGCGTTCTGTCAGTGATTCCCGACTGTCCGTTTTTGCCGGCTTAGGCTGAATTGCAACTTCGGCACCGGTGCATAAGTATTGTTCGCCACGCATCACGGCATCGATGGCGTGTTTGATCTCTTCGGTTGGTACATCCTTCAAAATATATCCTTTAGCGCCGTGACTGAGCGCGCTTGAGATATATTCGGGATTGTCATGCATCGTAAGGACCAAAACCCGGGTTTCGGGGCGTTGTTCCAACACCATTTCTGTGGCGGATAGACCGTTTACATCGGGCATGTTCAAATCCATCAAAATCACGTCCGGCTGCAATGTGTGCAACTGGTCAATGACAGAGCGCCCATTCTGTACAACGCCAACGACTTCCAGCTCTTCATGTTCTTCTAGAACGGACTGAATGCCTTGGGCGACCATGGGATGATCGTCTGCAATCATAACGCGGATCTGAGTGTTCATTCTGCCGCCCTTTCTTTCTCAGACACGTTTCGCGTGACTGGAGAAAGAAGATGCGACAGCGGAACAGTGGCTTCTATAACCGTGCCGACATGCCCTTTTCCCGTTGAGACTATGCGCAAGCTACCATCCAATTGATCGAGCCGTTCTTGCATGTTCCGCAAACCTATTCCCATTCCAGCTTTGCCTCGTTCCTGACTAAAACCAACGCCATTGTCTGCGATGCGTAATGTAGCCCCCAATCTGTGCCCGCGCAGATCGATTGTGACACGATCCGCTGCCGAATGGCGTTCAACATTGGTAAGAGCTTCTTGAGCGATCCGATAAAGAGCGATCTTGGCGTCATGGTCTAGTCTGTTGCGAAAGACAACCGTCGTACATTCAGTATCAATACCTGTGCGTGTCTCAAATTCGTCCGTAAGTGTTTTTAGGGCAGGGCCCAATCCAAGGTCATCCAATACACCGGGCCGCAAATCTCGGCTTATTCGGCGCACTTCACTGATGGCCGTTCCAAGGTTTTGGATCCCGTCTTCCAAAGCGATGCTGGCATTTGGATCGTCTCTTTTGAACCGACGTCGGGCGGTGTCCAAAGCGTACCTAACACCAACAAGGATCTGGCTGATGCCATCGTGCAATTCACGCGCAACGCGTCCACGTTCTTCTTCTTGGGCAAAGAAAACACGTTCGGTGAGCTGTTTTAATTTCGCGTCGGCAAGGCGACGTTCGCGTATGTTCAAAACCAATCCTGCACCAAAAACCGAAATGAGAGCGATCAGTGTAATTCCGAGTATATATAGGAATGTGCGTTGGACGCGCGCTTCAACTTCGGCGCGGGCTGTTGCGACCCGTGCCAAAACATCGTCGATAAAGACGCCTGTTCCAACGGCCCAACGCCAATCCTGAAACCCAAGCACAAACGTGATCATACGCGCTTCTTCTCCGGTAGAAGGCTTTGGCCATAAATGGGTGTGATACCCGGACCCTTCGCGCGCTAGTTTGATGAATTCGCCAACGATAGGTGTCCCTTGGCTGTCCTTAAGGTCGGCCCAATTCAAACCAATTCTATCTGTCTGGCGGGGCGACACGAGGTTCGTTCCTTCGTAGTCATAAACAAAGAAGAATCCTTCTTCGCCGTAAATCATCGCCGCAAGGATTTGCGCAACTTGCAATTTCGCGGCTTCATCGTCGGGGGCGGCGTTACCATAAATAAAATAGAATCCATTGCGCGCTTGGGTCACATAATTGCGCAATTCTGCTTTTTTGGCTTCGACCAATTGGGTTTCTAGAACTTGAATTTCACGCTCAGCTGTGGCGCGTGATTGCAATACGACCAAAACCGCAATCGCCGCCGCCGCCAGAACGAGCGGAATCGCTGCAACCAACGTCAGTTTTTGGCCGTAACTCAGCCTAGGTAAAGCAAGCCCCTTAAACATGTGCGAATCGATACGATGGATTCGGCCCATTTCAAAGGGTGTCATGCGAAAAGAGGGTTTCTAAATGCCCGTATGGGTCGAGTTCGCGATAACTATCCAGTGAAAAGGGGGAAAAGAAATTAAGATGACGCATATCCCTACGCAGTCGTGGGTATGTTTATTTCTGGGGAAATCCGTACTGTAGCGCGTGTTGGAAACGATCTGTGCGCCCACGGGGTGGGATGACACAATAAAATATGGGAGGAATATCTAAATGGATCGTCGTTCATTCCTTAAAAATTCCGCATTGGGCGGTGCTGCTGCAGCAAGCGCGACTCTTGCCGCGCCAGCTTATGCACAAGGCAACCGTACTCTAACGATGGTAACATCGTGGGGCCGTGGTCTTGCTGGTGTTTTTGATGCGGCTCAGCAGTTTGCTGACAACGTCAACGAAATGTCTGGGGGAACACTGACAATTGACGTGAAAGCGGCTGGCGAACTTGTTGGCGCATTCGAAGTATTTGACGCGGTGACCGCTGGTCAGGCCGACATTTACCACGCTGCGGACTACTACTTTATCAACCAGCACCCAGCACTTGCGTTCTTTACAGGCGTGCCTTTCGGCATGACTGCGACAGAGCTGAACAACTGGTACTACCATGGTAACGGTCTCAAATTGCACCACGAAGTTGGTGAGATCTTTGGCCTGAAATCCTTCCTTGCCGGTAACACCGGTACACAGGCAGGTGGTTGGTTCCGCAAGGAAATCAATGGTCCAGAAGACTTCAATGGCCTGAAATTCCGTATGCCTGGTCTTGGCGGACGTGTTTTGGGTGAAATGGGTGCTTCAATTCAGAACCTTCCAGGTGCTGAAGTGTATCAAGCGCTTGCTTCCGGTGCGATTGATGGAACTGAGTGGATCGGACCTTGGGCAGATGAAAAAGCTGGTTTCCAAGAGATCACAAAGTTCTACTACACTGCGGGTATGCACGAGCCAGCAGCGGGTCTGTCCGCGGCTTGTAACCTTGATGTGTTCAATGAGCTCTCACCAGAGCATCAAAAGATGATCGAAGTGTCTGCAGGCCACGCGAACATCTGGAACCTGTCGCAGTATCTGAACAACAACGGCGCAGCGCTTCAGCGTTTGCAAGCTGGTGGTGTTAAGGTTCTGGAATTCCCGGACAGCGTTTGGGATGCAATGCATGAAGCTTCTAAAGCTGTGTATGCTGAATTCCTCGGCGACGAGTTGTTCAAGAAAGTCAACGACGACTATTTTGCTTCAATGGCAGAAAGCTCGGACTGGCTGACAAAGTCGATCGGTGCATACCGTGCACAACGCGACCGCGTACGTACATAAACTATAAGCACCCATTTGGGTGTGGTTTAACTTTCGTCCGGGCGATGGAAAAGCGCCCGGACATCACGCACAAAGGCCGTTTGCCTTTGAATGCTGAAGGGATCAGGGGGGCATATGCTGGACGGAATAGTCTGGTTCTTCACCAATTTGGTGTTGGCGTTTTATAACCTTGCATACGCAATTACACATCCGATGCTTTGGTTGGATTGGCTTTCATGGGGCAATACAACGGAAGACAAAGAGGCTGTGCAGCGCTTTGTTTATTATGGTGGCTCCGAAGAGTTCTTCTTTGTGGCCTTTGCGGCGTTCTTGGTCGCAACCATTGCAGGGTTCATTTGGCGGGATTTCCTATGGAAAGCGACCGTCGCTCTGGAAGCTGTGGCAAATACTGTTGGACGTTTGTTCGTTTGGGCGGGCCTCCTTATGGTTCTGCAGCAGATTGTCATCGTTTTCATGCAGCGGATCTTTACCGCCTCGGAAATTTCCTTTGGTTTCGGGCGCGCCTTCACTTTCGATGTGAGCTGGTGGGCCGAAGAGCTAAAGCTGTATAACGCGATGGTCGTGTGCATGTGTGCCACGTACACTTTTGTGCAGGGCGGACATGTTCGTGTTGACCTTGTGTATTCGTCCGTCAAGTTCCGCACGAAACGCGCCATCGACATGTTCGGTTCGTTGTTCTTCATGATGCCTATGGCTGTGTTGATCTGGATGTATGGCTGGTACTTCATGTGGCGCCACCTGGTTGTTCCCAAACCGTCCGCTTCGGATACGCTGGATCGATTGCTGACCAAAAGCCGCGCATTGCGTTGGAATGTCGAAACAATCGGGTTCAGCCCAAACGGCTTTAACGCCTATTTCCTCTTCAAGATTCTGCTGCTGTGTTTTGCCGGGCTCGTGTTCCTGCATTCCGTCGCCTTCTTCTGGCGCAGCTACCTGGAATGGAAAGAGGGCGAAGAAAGCGAACAGAAATTCCTTGACCGCGATACGCTCGGTGAAGGCGAAGAAGCTTACGAAGGCACCCACTAAGGGTAGGGGAAACTTATGCTGTTTTCTGGACTAGACGGCGTCGAAATTGGACTGATCATTGTGTTTGTCAGTCTGTTTGGCGCGATCCTTTCGGGTTTCCCGGTGGCTTTTGCAATCGCCGGCGCAGGGATCATATCATTTACAATCATTGCCGCTTTGGATTCAGCTGGCCTGCTGATCCACCAAGCGATCGACACGTCTTCGCAGGCTTATCGAGAGCTGATAGCAAGTGGCATAAAGCAAGACGCGATTTCACTGTTTAGGTTCCCGGACTTACCGCGTGTCGCTGAACCTGTCTTCCCGCAGGGATGGGAAATTGCGTTGGATCGCAATGTTTCATTCATTGTGAACCGCATGAACGAACGTGTTCTTGCCGGACAATCTATCGAAACGCTTCTTGCGGTTTTGATGTTTGTTCTGATGGGGATCACGCTTGAACGGTCCAAAATCGCGAATGACTTGCTGACAACTATGGCACGCGTCTTTGGACCTTTGCCGGGTGGTCTGGCTGTGTCCATCGTGGTCGTTGGTGCGTTTCTTGCAGCGTCGACCGGTATCGTGGGTGCAACTGTTGTGACCATGGGTCTCTTGGCTTTGCCAACCATGCTGCGCAACAATTACTCTCCTGAGATCGCGACAGGTGTGATCGCAGCGTCTGGGACGTTGGGGCAAATCATTCCGCCGTCTATTGTTATCGTTCTGTTGGGCACTTTGGCAGGGGATTTGTATTCGGCTGCACAAGAAGACCGGGCCCAACTGGCCGGATGTTCTGATGCTTTGACCTATCTGGGCGAACCTGCAGTTGTGTCCGTCGGAACGTTGTTCCAAGCTGCGTTGCTGCCGGGTATCCTGTTGGCTGTTCTATACGCGCTTTACGCCTTCGGCTACGCGCTGCTCAATCCGGAAAAAGCACCTGCCGTTGAAATGGGCGGGACCAATGCAGAACCGATCACACGCAACGAAGCGTTCACTTGGTTCCTTGGCATGCCTATCTTGGCCATTGTCGGCACAATCTTGTTAGGCAATCTTGGAATGGTGGGCAGTCAGTCTGTTGTCATCTCATCTTATTCGGATGCCGGACAGACAGCGAGCTTGCGCACGAATGTGAGTGAGCAATGCCAAGCGTCGATGATTGACCTGCATGGTCAAGTTGCGTGGGACGCCGCTATTGCAGAGCAGACCGCGATTGATGAAGCGGGTGGCATTGCAGAAAGCGAACGTCTGACTGAAGACGAATTGGCCGCTGCAGTGGAATCCGCGATAGACAATGCTGCGCCAATCGGAACGGGGACAGCCATCATATTGGTTCTGTTCTCGCTGATCCTGACCACTGCAAGAGGCGTGTCGCCTACATCCGACCCGCAACCTTTGCTGGTTGGCGGTATCGGCATTGCTTTGGCAATTTTGGTCGACATTCTTATCGTGTCTCCGACAACCTCTGCGTTGGCCTATGTCGTGCTGATGATCATTCCGATGGTGTTGATCCTGTATGGTGTGACGACTGCAATGGGACGGTGTGCCAAAAATGAACTGATCCGCGTGGTGTTCCCGCCTTTGGTTTTGATTGTCGCTGTGCTTGGGTCTATTCTTGGCGGAATTACCAATCCAACACCTGCTGCCGCACTTGGCGCAGGTGGGGCAATCATGCTGGCGGCGTATCGCAAACTGTCTGATTTGGATCGCAGTCCAAAAATCGTCATCTGGTCTACGATTGCGATCGTGGTGTGTATCCTGATTGGCGTGAACTTCGACCTTCGGGTCAACCAAGAAGGCGCTGGTTTTGAAAACTGGATCGCGTTCCTGTTCGCATATGCCGCTTACTTGTATGCATTGTTTGGACTGCTGTTTGCTTGCTGGATCTTGTACAGCTCTGGCGTGCTCAGCCCAATCGTACGGGAAACGGCCAAGGTCACATCGATGGTCTTCACGATTTTGATTGGTTCGCAAGTCTTGAACCTGGTCGTGATCTCCTTTGGGGGCGAACACTATATCCAGCAGTTCCTCAAAAGCTTCGATGATGAATTCACCGTCTTCTTGATTGTGATGATCGTGCTGTTTGTTTTGGGGTTTGTTCTTGATTTCCTTGAGATCATCTACATCGTCATCCCAATCGTTGGGCCGGTTATTTACGGTGGTTCATTTGACCCCAAATGGGTCACGATCATGATTGCCGTGAACCTACAAACATCGTTCCTGACGCCACCGTTCGGATTTGCGTTGTTCTATCTTCGGGGTGTTGCTCCGAAGGAAGTCACAACCATGCATATCTATCGAGGCATCATACCGTTTGTTTTGATCCAGGTTGCAGGTTTGGCCTTGTTGGCAACATTCCCCAGCATTGTCACAATCGTACCGGATCTGATTGGCTTTAACTGATCAGACGATCCAAAGCTTGAATTTGAAACCGCCCGAATGTTAACGCAGTCGGGCGGTTTTTCGTTGCTTTGAACGACATCACCTAGAGTGTGAAAATCTAGGGTCCTTAAACCGCGTGAATGGGTTAGTTTCCATCCTGAAAAAATACTACCAATGCGGGAAATATTATGTTAGCTTTTGTTCAGTAATTTAGCGGTATGCAAAACAGGGACTCCAATTTGATGACCTTTCCAGACTGGATCTCCGATCATCTCAAAGACCCGAGACAACGGATAGGTCGGACCGGTTTGACGCATCACCGCATCTTAGACGACCAAAAACAATCGACACCACTCACACCACCTGCGCGGAGAATTTCTGCAACTCCCTAATATGAAGCGTGTCTTCATTGGTTTAAGTGGGGCACGTTAGGGGCCCCTTTTTTCGCGAATTGTCAGGAGCTAAGTTCCGACCAAGCAAAGATTATCTGGTCGTGGGGCAGGTGTCCGGCAAAGAGATATTTGCAACCTGTTCCGCAATTGGATCGGTCGACAAAGGATGGTGGTCAGGGTCATAAACCTTGGGGTCATCCATCGCTTGCCACCGCCCGCGCGAATACACTTCAAGCCCGGAAAACTTCGCCTTGTAGCCCATCTTTTGACTGCCTGGGACCCAATACCCAAGGTACACATACGGCAATCCAGCATCGCGAGCGATTTCGATATGATCAAGAATCATATAGGTGCCAAGGCTGCGTTTTTGCAAAGCAGGGTCATAGAATGAATAGACCATGCTTAACCCATCGGACAGCACATCGGTCAAACACACTCCGCCCAATTCATCGGAATCGACATTTGCATATTCGATGACACGCGACCGGATTGGCGTTTCTTCGATCATCGCGGCAAATTCGAATACGTCCATATCCGCCATGCCACCATCTGCATGGCGACTGTCGAGATATGTGCGAAACAATGAATATTGTTCTTCCGTGGCCCAGGGCGATGTTGCGCGCCGAACAAGGTCTTTGTTTCGCTTTATCGCGCGTCGTTGCGATTTGCTGGACGAAAACCGCGACACATCGATTCGTGCCGACAAACACGCAGAACATTCTGAACACGAAGGACGATACAGCACATTTTGCGACCTGCGAAAGCCTTGTTGGCTTAAGCTATCGTTTAACTTTTGTGCGTTATCCCCTTGAAGCGCCGTAAACAACTTCCTTTCCATCCGACCCTCAAGATAAGGGCAAGGCTGCGGAGCCGTCACATAAAATTGCGGCGCAAGAGGCAGTGTGTGGCGCATTAATATTTCTTAGCTATCTAACTCTTTGATGATACCGTTATCGCGGCGCGTGGCAAGAATTTACCACCAAACTCGTTAAGGTGTTATTTCGTGTGATAAAAGACTTGGCCTGTCACGCCCGCCGATTAAGAACAGTTGTTCCAAGGAGATGATCGCTCAATCCTTGTCCGCGCTCGCTGATCAACATCGACGCAACGGAAATGAGTTGTAACGGAAAGACGCTCCAGCTGATTGTGAAGCCGACTGTGTGCCAGAAAGCCAAAGACAGATCGAACCGCCCTCCATCGATTGAGCGAAACTCGATTGACATAAAGCGCATTCCCCACGTGGCGGACCCGCTTCTGATTGTGACCACTCGGTAAAGAAAGCCAACAACCAGAAAAAGAAAGGGCAGGAAAAACAAACCGGTAAACGCCGTAAATGGTACGATGATTGCACATAAAATCACGATCAGAACCGTGTCGATTATCCATGCCACGAAACGCTTTGGGGCGACCGAGGCATAAAATTGCGGTTGTTTGACAGGATCGGCGAGGTTCATGTTTTTACCATTGGTTTGAATTGTGGTGTGCGGCCCTTTGGGTATGGGGCCGCTTGAGGTGTTTTACGTTCAGGCCGTTTCGCCTTCATTGGCGGTCCGTGCTCTTTCATCCATGAATTGATCAAATTCGGATTTATCTTTGGCTTCGCGCAGTCGCTCAAGGAAGGATTCAAATTCGCCCTGTTCGCGTTCAAGCCGTGCCAACGTGTCGGCCTTATACGAGTCAAAAGCGGAATTCCCGGTAGGACGCATTGCAGATGCTGCGTGGCGCACCGAACGTTTTGAGCAGGATTTTGAAAACATGCGTTTGCTCCAGATCATATATGCAAGAAGGGCAAGGCCGACGGGCCAAAAAAATATGAAACCAAGGACCATTGCGGCGATCCAAGCGCCTTTGCCGCGTTCGTCTAGCCACGCCTCTGTCCGCGTGAACCAACCACCGGTGCGCGGTGTGTAGGTGGAAGCAGGGGGCGATAATGTGGTCATTTCAATTTCCCTTTCGAGATAGGGAGGCTTGGCAAACGGGGCCTCCGGTTTTTAAATGCGATGTGAATGCCTTTCACATATCATAAATTGGGTATGATCAGCTCAACCACAAGTGCTAATGTGAATGTTTTTTACATTAAGTCAGTTTATTTCGTAAAATCAGCTTGTTGGCAGCCACAAATTTCTTTTAGGTCAGGTGGATTTGATCGAAAAACGTGATGCGGCGTGCCCGCAGCAGCCCAAATAACGTCAAATTCAGCGAGTTTGGGATCAAAAAAACTGCGGATTGCATTCAGGTGTCCGATGGGTGAAACGCCACCTATCGCGAATCCCGTTTGCGCGCGGACCAATGCAGCATCTGCTTTGCCCAATGGTTCGCCGATCAGGTCAGATGCTTTGTCCAGATCGACCTGATTGCCTCCAGCCGTGAGAAACAAAATAGCTTCTCCAGATGTTTCGCCCCGAAAAATGATCGATTTGGCGATTTGATCAACATCGCATCCAAGGGCCGTCGCCGCATCTAACGCAGTGCGGGCCAAGGGTGTTTCGACGATTTCGGTGTCGATGCCAGCTTCTTCTAGTGCTTTGCGCACGCGTTTCAGACTTTTACTCATGATTGGGGTTTACACAATTGACGTCAGCAAGGGCAGGGGGCACTGAATTAAAGATGACTTTTTCCCAACGCATAACGCGCATCCCACGACCGTTTGACTCTGAACGGGGCGAGGATGCTTTGAAACATCTGCCTGACCTGCCGCAGGATTTGCGCGATCTGTTCCAAGGAACGGCAGGGTGCAGCCCGTACCTTGCCGAATTGATGCGACATGAAGCGGATTGGATCGTACCAGCGATTGCCGATCCCGAAGACGCATTGACCACGTGTTTGGCGATTAGTTGGCGTGATGCGGATTTAGCGAACACATTACGTCAAGCCAAACGACGTGTTGCGTTGCTAACCGCATTGGCCGATTTGGGCGGCGTGTGGAGTTTGGAAAATGTCACGCAAGCTCTGACCCAATTGGCAGATGTCGCAGTGGACGCTGCCCTTAGGTCTGCGCTGTTGCCATTGGTCAATCGAGGCAAATTGCCGGGTATGAGCGAAGCAGATGTCGAAGGGGCATGTGCTGTCACTGTGCTCGCCATGGGCAAGATGGGGGCATTTGAACTGAATTACAGTTCAGACGTTGATCTGATCTGTTTGTTCGATGAATCTCGTTTTGATGCGGACGATTACGCAACATTGCGCAGTGGCTTTTCGCGTGCTGTTCGACAGATGTGTACAACATTGTCTGACACAAAAGCAGGGGGATACGTCTTTCGTACCGATCTACGACTGCGGCCTGATCCCAGTGTGACACCGGTGGTTTTGTCCATGTCTGCCGCCGAACGGTATTACGAAAGCCTCGGTCGCACGTGGGAACGCGCAGCCTACATTAAAGCGCGTGCATGTGCTGGCGACATCGAAGCCGGATCTGCATTTTTGGAAACTTTGCATCCATTTGTGTGGCGCAAGCATCTTGATTTTGCGGCCATCGAAGATGCGCATAACATGCGTTTGGCAATCCGAGAGCATAAAGGTTTAGGCGGACCAATCACGCTGCCCAAACACAATATGAAACTTGGGCGTGGCGGAATCCGTGAAATCGAGTTCTTTACCCAGACGCGACAGCTGATCGCTGGCGGTCGTAACCCCGAATTGCGGTTGCGTGGTACACTGCCTGCGCTCAATGAATTGACGAAAGCAGGCTGGATCCCAGACACTCAGGCCGAAGAATTGAGCGATCATTACCGGTTTCATCGAACCGTCGAACATCGTTTGCAAATGATCCAAGATGCACAAACACACAGTTTGCCGGGCTCTGACGAAGGCATGGCCCGTCTGGCGGATATGATGGACATGGAGCCTGCTGCGTTAAAAGTTGAATTGATAGATCGTTTGTCGGCCGTGCATTTAGAAACGGAAGGCTTTTTTGCGCCTGAACACCCTGAAACCGTGCCTTTGGATGGGGCGGACTCACACTTTGACGCGTCTATTCTGGACCGCTGGTATGGGTATCCCGCCATGCGCAGTGAACGCGCTCAAGCGGGGTTTGATCGAATCCGGCCACATCTTGTTGCAGGACTACAGGCCGCTGCACGTCCAGAAGAAGCGTTGGCCGCATTTGACGGCTTTCTGGCAGGATTGCCGGCAGGGGTTCAAATCTTTGCGTTGTTCGAAGCTAACCCACAATTGGTTGACTTGTTGCTTGATGTTTTGACGGTCGCGCCGCCATTGGCCGAACACCTGTCGCGGAACGCAGGTGTATTGGATGCTGTCATAGGCGGAGATTTCTTCTCTGATTGGCCCGCTCCGGTCGAATTACAATCTAGTTTGGCGACATCATTGGATGCATTGGACGATTACGAAGAGAAATTGGACACCGCACGTCGCTGGGCCAAGGAATGGCATTTCCGTGCTGGTGTGCACCATTTGCGCGGGATTACGACGGCTGAAGAAGCCGGTGAGCAATATTCAGACATTGCAGACGCGTCTTTGCGCGCACTTTGGCCTCATGTGATCGCGCAATTCGCCAAACGACACGGACCACCGCCGGGACGCGGGGCCGCCATTGTCGGCATGGGCTCCATTGGGTCAGCCCGGATGACCCCTGCGTCTGATTTGGACCTGATCGTAATATACGACCCCGGTGATGCCACAGAAAGTTCTGGCGAACGCCCACTCGCCGTGCGGCCTTACTATGCGCGTTTGACACAAGCCTTGGTGACGGCGCTTTCGGCACAGACTGCCGAAGGACGTTTGTACGAAGTGGACATGCGTTTACGTCCGTCCGGCAATCAAGGACCTGTCGCGACAAGTTGGAAATCCTTTCAGACCTATCAACGCAATGATGCGTGGCTGTGGGAACATCTTGCGTTGACGCGGGCACGCTGTCTTGCGGGGCCGGCTGATCTGGTCAGTGATCTTGAGGATCTTCTTAACGAAGTTCTTGGACAGAACCGTAATATCGAGACTGTAAGAACCGAAATTTTGGCGATGCGGCAACGCATAGCGGATGCAAAACAATCCGCAGGGCCGTTTGATGCAAAAACAGGTCGCGGTCGGTTACAGGATATTGAATTGTTCGTTCAGGCTGGGGCTTTGTTGGCGGGAACGCATGCTCGAAACATTTGTGCGGCAGCGCCGTTAACGCGGGCGATGGGGCTGACGGATGAAGAGGGGGCGGTAACACTGGCCCATACATATGCACAGGCATGGGCATTGCAGGTCGCCATGCGATTGGTGACGCGCGATCCGGCACAAGCCGAATTCTTAGGGCAAGGCGCAAAGGCAATGATCTTGCGCGCGACCGATGCCACGAATATGGATGAGGCGGCAACAAAACTGGCACACGCCTTTGATCAGGCGTCTGCAATCATAGATGCGGGTTTGAATTCTGGGTAGAATGCACATGGCAAAGGGTGACAAATTTGATCCCAAAGGTCTTATTTTTGAAGCGTTTCAGATCGAGGGCATAACTGATGCAGAATGTCGTACGATTTTTCTGGACTGGGCCCTTAGTTTGCCTGCAGAAATGGATCAAAATGAGACGATCAAAACCTTGGTGCAAATGTATACTAACCAAAGTCCTGATCACCCGATGAACGTTGTTTTGAATGAAGGACTTACGCAGATTTCAGCGCCGCGACGCAGAGGCGGGTGGCGCAGTCGCCCTCGAAACTGAGACAATAGCGCCAGATTTGAGTTATTTTGCACAAGTTAGGAAAAAATCAGATAAACTAACGGTCGAATCTACGCCGAAAGCGTTTAAAAAGTTAATTTGCGCAGCGTTTCTGCGCGTCCAGGAGGGGCAAATGAAATCCTATAAGGTGCTGATGGCAGTGTCATTGGGTATGCTTGTATCTGCATGCGATTTGACAAACACGAGTTCACGCGACACTGCGAGAGACATTGGGGCTAACTTTTTAAAGTTTGGAAAAACAACCGATACGCCAGTGGCAGTTGATTCAGATTTTCGCGTTAAATCGGTGCTGGTTTATATCGGCCAAGATATTGTCGTTTCTGAACGTGAGAGCTTTTACCCGGGTGGGGATATTGTTTGGCGGGGCGATCCACCCGGTGATCGTGTCCAACAGGTCAAAGACATTTTCAAGACAGCCTTTACGCAAGGTAGCAGGGGTCTAAACGGTTCGCGCAACATCGTATTGCAAGTAGACGTACGCAGGTTTCATTCGCTAACCGACAAGGCGCGCATCGCAGTGGGCGGTGTCCACTCGATTACGTTTGCTTTGCAAAAACGTGACGCAGTCACAGGCGAAGCGGTGGGTAAAGGCAAACTGATCCGCGCTGACTTGAAAGCACTTGGCGGGGATGACGCACTTGCGGCCGCGCGTCTAGGTCAGACCCAAAAAGTGCGTATTACGGATCACTTGGCGGACGTCATTCGGACAGAGCTGGCTTCAGCTGAATGATTGCAAAATGGTCGTTCTGACCAATAGAGGTGCGTAACAAACTTTAACTCTGCGCTGGAACCTCTTAGAGGGGGCGGTATGACAACCGCCCCAGCCTCCGCATCCCGCCCCGTCGTCCGATTGCGTCCTAACGCAAATGCCCGCGCCATCCGCCACGGGTTTCCGTGGGTCTACGCCAACGAGCTTGTGACGGATCGTCGAACCAAAGCTTTGGTTCCCGGGTCCATTGCGATCTTGGAAGACAGCGATCGCCGCTCAATGGGGTGTGTCACGGTCAATCCGGGTTCAAAAATCATGGCGCGTATGTTGGATCGCGACGCCAACATTGACCTGAATGTTGACTGGTTCATCACGCGCTTAAAGGCAGCTTTGTCGCTGCGCGAACGTTTGTTTGATGCACCATTCTATCGACTGATCCACGCCGAGGCAGATGGATTGCCTGGAGTCGTCGTTGATCGGTTTGGTGATGCATTGGCGGTGCAACCCAACGCAGCATGGGCAGAGGCCCATTTGGATATGCTGACAGAAGCTTTGGCTGAAACGACGGGATGTTCCGTCATCTTGAAAAACGCCAGTGGAAGATCGCGATCATTAGAAGGGCTTGATGATGTCGCTGCCGTTCTGAAAGGCGATGCCCCTACTGGGCCGGTGCCAGTACAAATGAATGGCGCGATCTATATGGCCGACCTGACTGGTGGGCAAAAGACAGGCTTGTTTTACGATCAACGCCCAAATCATGCTTTTGCTGCAGGTCTGGCAAAGAATGCGCGTGTGCTTGATGTCTTTTCTCATGTGGGTGGTTTTGCTTTGGCGGCACTGGCCAATGGGGCCTCTCATGCGCTTGCAGTGGATGCATCGCGCCCAGCCTTGGACCTAGCTCAATCCGGAGCAGAGGCCACTGGGTGTGCAGACAAATTTACAACGCGGCAAGGTGATGCCTTTGATACTTTGGCCCAGCTTGCGACCGAACAAGACCGGTTTGATTTGGTCGTCTGTGATCCGCCTGCCTTTGCGCCCAACAAAGGTGCGTTGGACGCCGGATTGCGCGCATATGAGCGGATCGCCCGGATGGGGGCTTCGTTGGTGTCTGAAGGCGGCGTGTTGTGCGTTTGCTCGTGCTCACATGCGGCGGACCTGACGCAATTTCGTGCAGCCTCAGCACGCGGAATTGGCAAAGCGGGTCGAACCGGGCGTTTGATCCACACCGGATTTCAGGGGGCCGATCATCCGATGTTGCCGCAGCTGGCGGAAACCGGTTATCTTAAAGCGTTGTTTTTCGCCCTATGAAAGTCCTGATCGACGCGAATGTTCTGTATCCAACAGTCATGCGCGAAATGGTATTAGGCGTCGCCGCACAGGGCGCGTTTGAACCTTTGTGGTCTGAACGATTGTTGGAAGAATGGGCGCTTGCAGCACGCAAACGTAACATTGACGACGAAATGTTGGCGCGTGGCGAAATCACACGGCTGTCTGTGGCATGGCCAAAGGCATCCGTGACGTGGGGCGAGGGGCTTGAAGCACGGCTTTGGTTGCCTGATCCAAATGACATTCATGTTCTGGCGGCTGCTATCGCCGGTTCTGCCGACGCGATCATAACGCAAAATGCCAAGGACTTTCCGCGAAATATTCTGGCAGAAGAAGGCGTGTCTCGTGCTGATCCTGACGGATTTCTTTTTGGGATTTGGCAAGCTCAGCCAGACGCGGTGCAGTTGGTGTCTTCTCGGGTTTTGCAAACGGCACGCGAATTGTCTGGCGATGATTGGACGATGCGTCGATTATTGAAAAAAGCGCGTTTGCCGCGTTTGGCGAAAGCGCTCGACGCCTGATTGCTCGTTTCTCAAAAACAACCAATGCCCGTTTTCGCCTGTATGTCGTCCTGTTCTGTCGGCTCTATTCGGTACTGGTTTGCCAGCGGGCTTCAAGTTTGCGCAAGGCCTGAATGCGGTCCGTCGTTTTGGGATGGCTTAACATCCAAGCCGGGGCCGCGCCCGAATTGGACTGTGTCAACTGTTCTAATTTTTCAAACAGCGCAATTTGTGGGCCGACACCGATGCCTGATTTGCTGAGCAATGCGGCAGCATAGGCATCCGCTTCATATTCATCTGAGCGCGACAGACGGGCGGCCAACATGCTGGTTAGAAAGTTTGCCAGCCAAACGCCCAGCCCAGGAATGAATCGGGATAAAACCATTCCAAGCGCTGTACGCAACGCGTTTTGACCTGAAAAATCGATCATACGTCGCCGCGAATGACCCAACGCAACATGGCCCAATTCATGCGCGATCACGCTGGACAATTCATCCGCGGTGACTTCACCCTCGCGGAACTTTCTGTAGAAACCGCGGGTGATAAATATCCGCCCATCAGGTGCCGCCAATCCGTTCACCGGGTCGATTTCGTAGATAAAGACGCGAATTTTCTCAATCTCTAACGCGCCGGCCATGCGGTCACATAGCAGCCGCAGCATAGGGTCGGCCAGTTCAGTGGATTGTTCATCCAATTCCTTAGCTGTACGCCATGCTGAAAAGCGCATCATGACAATGCCATAAAGAACAGCCAGCAAAATAGGGATTACTTTTATCATCCCAAAGATATGGGCCGTAGGGGTATATCCGGCAAGGGGTATTTAGGTGCTCCAGATTCTCGGCCAATGCGAATGCCGAATAAAAACATGCGTAAAAATCGGACCTGCGTGGGTATATCGTTCGGGCCTGTCCTGACTTTTGAGCCACCGGCAGCCAGTGACAATGTCACAAGAGCTATCGCGTGAGTTCACGCATGCCTTTGCTGAGGCCTTCCAATGTCATTGTCACCATTCGGTCAGGCCCAAATATCTCTTGGATCATCGAAACAGAATGTGTGTATCCCCAATAGTTTTCGGGCACCGGATTAATCCACAGATTTGATGGCCATTGATCGCGTGCGCGCGCCAACCAGACTTGTCCTGCTTCTTTGTTCCAATGTTCGTTTGCGCCACCGGGATAGGCGATTTCGTAAGGTGACATGCTGGCATCGCCGACAAAGATGCATTTGTAATCCGGCCCATAGGTGCGCAACACGTCCCATGTTGGGGTTTGCGCATCCCAACGACGACGATTGTCGCGCCAGACACCTTCATAGAGGCAGTTGTGGAAATAAAAGTACTCGAGATGTTTGAATTCCGTGCGCGCAGCCGAAAACAGCTCTTCCACCAATTTGATGTGAGGATCCATTGATCCGCCCACATCCAAAAACAGCAATACCTTTACAGCGTTGCGTCGTTCCGGGCGCGTTTGTACGTCCAGATACCCGTTTTCTGCAGTCGAACGGATCGTGCCGGGCAAATCCAATTCTTCGACAGCGCCATCACGCGCCCATTTGCGCAGCCGCTTCAGCGCGACCTTGATGTTGCGAGTGCCCAATTCGACGGTGTCATCAAGATTGCGAAACTCGCGCTTGTCCCACACCTTTACTGCACGCTGATGGCGGCTTTCTTTTTGCCCGATGCGCACGCCTTCGGGATTGTACCCATATGCGCCAAAGGGCGAGGTGCCCGCCGTTCCAACCCATTTGCTGCCGCCTTGATGACGTCCTTTTTGTTCTTCAAGACGTTCGCGCAAGGTTTCCATCAATTTGTCAAACCCACCAAGGGCTTGGATTTCCTTGCGTTCTTCATCGCTCAGGTGCTTTTCGGCCAGCTTTTCCAACCAATCGGCCGGTATATCCACTGATTCCAGGACCTGATCCAACTGAATGTTCTCAAGCCCTTCAAAGGCTGCTGCAAATGCTTGGTCAAATTTGTCGATGTTGCGTTCGTCTTTCACCATTGAGGTGCGCGCAAGATAATAAAATGCGTCCACGTCATAGGTCGCCAAACCTGATTTCATTCCTTCGAGAAAGGTCAAGAATTCCCGCAAAGACACGGGGACGCCGGCTTTGCGAAGTTGCTCAAAGAATGGAATGAACATGAAACGGTATCTCTTGGCGGTGGTCTTGATGGTCAGCTTAGCGCGCCATCCAGTGATCCGCCAGCGGTCTTAAACGACCATGCGATGCACAAAGACGGTGATAATCATTCCGATCAAACCAAACGCAATGGCGTAAGAAGCGGCATATTGCGCGATATCAAGGCGGTTGCCTTGGCGTTTGCGTGCCTGTAGCCCGCCGAGAATAGCGCCCAAAAGTGCTGTGCCTATCACGATCATCTATCTATCCGCGCCCATCGTTGAGCGGATTGAGCGCTCCGATTTCACGCAACTTTGCGCGAACGGCCCAATCCGGGCCGAACCCGTAGCGTGCCCAGCCAAGGCTGTCCAGTCTGACCGTGGTTGCTTCGCCGGATCGGCCTGCCAATTCCAGCGCTTCTGCACGCAGTAACATGAGGGTCGACAATAGCGCTGCGTTTTCATTTTGCGCGGCCAATTCCAGTTGAGGATTGATCAGCAAGATAGCGCGTTCACCGTCCCCTTGGGATATTGCGTATGCGGCAAGTTGCGTTGCGACATAGGCGCGGTGCAATGCGGCCCCTGGCGTTCCGGCGTAAAACCGATCTGCACTGTTAAAGTGGTTTTGTGCCTCATTGGGATCAGTTCCCAACAACACACGACCCATTGCATAATGTGCAAAAGCGCGCCGATGATCTGTCCAACCCATCGTACGCGAAATTTTCAACGCACGTTCCGCCGCTTTTCGCCGCGCGCCGGGTTTGGCCCCATGGGCCAACGCGCCCTGGATCGACTCGCTCCATGCGGCGGGGGTGCGTGTTGAAAATTGAACGGGCCGCCCTTCGCCAAGTGGATTGATCCGGCTTAGGATCGAGGGCAGGGCTTGCGCAACTTGTCCGCGTGTCATGCCGGACTTCAAGGCAGGGTCGTAATAGGCCTTGAGGATCAGCATGTCGAAACCGGTCAAAACCGTATGGACATTGTCGTCATTGAACACGCTGTCGGGCAGGCGGTACAAATCGTTAAGCGGCCCCAGCGCTTGTGCCAGCTCTTCATGAAGGCAATCGCGAACCTCTTGAGGGCTTGCGTCATTGGGTAGGAATATCGCCACACGTTCGCGGGTTTTTAGCGCGGACCAATGCGTCTTGGAAGTACGGCGCACGGTTTTGTATTCAGAAATGGTTGAGATGTTCGGCACGACAAAACAGGCTGCATTGGGCAGAACATCGCGAATTTCAGCGCGAGACACAGCTTCAATTGTGATATTTGCGGGCTGGGATGCAGGCACTTGGTTAAGTTTGATACCGGCTTCTCGGTCCAATCGATAGACAAGGCGGTTCAGATCGCTGGTCAACGAGATCGGAGGCGCGCCGGTGACTCGCAAAGTGATCGGCCCTTCAAATCGGGTAAAGATCGGAAGTGCGCGACCGCTTTCCAGCTGAAACCCAAGCTCGATGAAATCTAACGCGATATCGCTGTTGGATTTCTGTGTTGCGGTAGGTTTGGGTGCGCCAAATGTTTTCATCGGCGGCAGGTCGGCCGTTGGTATGTAGGCGCGGGTGGGGGTGTCCGCTGGAGTGACCGGCACACACGCATTCAAAAGCAACGCAAGCGGAAGGGCAAATTTGTGCATCTTAGCCCGCTCGTTCATATTTGATGAAAGGACTAAGGCGACCAACCCGGTCGTATAAATTGCGAGCTTGTGCGTTGAAATCCTGGGTGAGCCAATAAACGGACGGGCATCCGGCGGTATCCGCTTCTGAATAAACGCCCTCGATCAATGCACGACCAACACCACGGCCTCGCATCTCAGGATCAGCGTAAAGGTCCTGCAAATAGCAGACGTTTTCCACGCGCCAGCCATGACGATGAAACAGGTAATGGGCTAGCCCAACAAGTTTGCCGTCGACCTCTGCCACCAATGCATTGAAGTCTTGAGGGTCGTCCCCAAGCAAACGCTCGAAATAGGTATCGAAAATCTCGCCAGGGCGAGATGTCTCGTAGAATGCCAAATACGCTTCCCACAGACTGTCCCAATCGGGGCGATCTGCACGGGTCAGCGGACGCACTTTTACTGCGCTTGTTCCACTCATATTGCCTGCCTGCCTCATTCAGACGTGGGTATTTTGGGCTTTTCGCCTCTCACCCGAGATAGTGTTTTTACTGTAAGGCAAGTTTTCAGTGCCAGACCAGCAATTGTTTAGAGTTTTCTAACAATCGTCCATTCAAATGCATAAATGCGATCCGATGTGTCATTATTGTCGGCTTTGAGGGGGCGACAGCACATTCATCTGTTGTCCTCAGGGCAAGGCGCACCTGCGGCTGACACCGCTGAACAGCGGTTAATCGCACCGTTTCTAGGTTGGAACGGGGTTCAAGGTCTCAGGCATGTTTGACTTGATCACTTGAAACCACTTTACAGGTCTGACGCTACCGTTGACCACGTGCCATGAAAGCAAGACGTTCGAACAGGTGGACGTCTTGTTCGTTTTTCAGCAAAGCACCATGCAGCTTGGGCAGGCTTGATGCGCCGTCGCGTTTAAGATCTTCGGCTGTCATGTCCTCGGCAAGGAGCAGTTTCAACCAATCCAACACTTCGGATGTCGACGGTTTCTTTTTCAATCCAGCCTGATCGCGAATTTCAAAGAACTGGGTCAGAGCAGTTGTCAGCAACCCTTCCTTGATGCCGGGGTGATGGACTTCGACGATCTTGCGCATCGTGTCCATGTCAGGAAAACGGATGTAGTGGAAAAAACACCGGCGCAAAAAGGCGTCAGGCAGTTCTTTTTCGTTGTTAGACGTAATAATTACGATCGGTCTGTGTTTGGCTTTGATGGTTTCGCCGGTCTCATAGACGTGGAATTCCATCTTATCGATCTCTTGCAACAGATCATTTGGAAATTCGATGTCAGCCTTGTCGACTTCGTCGATCAACAGGACGACTTTTTTGTCCGCATCGAAAGCCTGCCACAGCTTGCCTTTACGGATGTAATTTTTGACATCGTTGACCCGGTCATCACCCAGTTGGCTGTCGCGCAATCGACTAACAGCGTCATATTCATACAAGCCTTGCTGCGCGCGTGTCGTCGATTTGACGTTCCATTCGTACATTTCAAGGTCCAGCGCTTGCGCCACCTGTTTGGCCAACTCTGTCTTGCCAGTGCCGGGTTCCCCTTTGACGAGTAGAGGTCGCTCTAAAGTTACCGCAGCGTTAACCGCCATCGTGAGATCGTCCGTGGCCACATATCCTGCAGTGCCTTGAAATTTCATAATGGTTTCCCTTTCCGGAACAATAACGATGACATAAACCTTTTAGCCATTGAAGTGCTGAATTGTGTAGTGACAATCGACAGAGATACAGGTAGATGCAGCGTCAGGGAAGCTGGCGAGGGTGACCTTAGGAGAGTGCCATGACCGAAGCCAGTCGTATTGAGGGGAACGATATGAAGCAGGAAGTTTTTTTACCTGATGACTACCGACCGGCTGAAGACGAACCATTCATGAATGACCGCCAAGTCGAGTATTTTCGACGCAAGTTGCATCAATGGAAAAACGAACTTTTGGCAGGCAGTCGCGATACAATCGAAGGATTGCAAGACGGGACACGGAATATTCCAGACATTGCGGATCGCGCAAGCGAAGAAACGGACCGGGCGTTGGAATTGCGCACACGGGATCGCCAACGCAAGCTGGTTGCCAAGATTGATTCTGCTTTGCGTCGTATCGACGAAGGGGAGTTTGGGTATTGCAACGTAACCGGCGAACCGATCTCGCTGAAGCGTTTAGATGCACGTCCCATCGCAACCATGAGTCTTGAGGCGCAAGAGCGCCACGAGCGCCGCGAGAAAGTTCATCGCGACGAGTAGTCTTCATCCGAGTGATGACAAAAAAGCGCGCCCAATTGAGCGCGCTTTTTTTTATGTGGTGTTCCTAAATTGAGTGCACTTGCGTGCACACACGGTTCCGAGTTTGGCGCGTGTTAGACCGTGTTTTTTCACGCGATGGGTTTGGCGCGCGAAAGCATACCAAACAGATCGCGAGGATCGTCCGGGTCAGCCAACATATCCAAAGCGGTGTAAAAGGATGTTTTCTTTATTGAATCGCGCACATACCGCAGGGCCGAAAAATCTTCGATTGCGAAACCAACGCTATCAAAGACAGTGATTTGATTGCTTGAGGTCCGCCCAGGTTTTCGGCCTGCAAATACTTCCCAAAGTTCTGTGACGGGGTGATCATCCGCCAATTGCTGAATGTCGCCTTCGATGCGGGTTTGAGGCGGGTATTCCACGAATATGTCTGAGCGGTGCAGAATTGCGGGGGCCAGTTCGGTTTTGCCCGGGCAGTCGCCACCAATTGCGTTTATGTGAACGCCCGATCCGACCATGTTGTCACTTAGGATTGTGGCGTATTTCTTGTCTGCGGTGCAGGTCGTTAAGATTTGCGCGCTTTGGATGGCCTCTTCTGGGCTTTGGCAGATTGTGACATCAAGACCGTAATTGGCCAGATTGGCGGCACATTTTTCGCTGGCGTTGCGATCAATGTCATAGAGACGCACATGCGATATGCCGGCAATGGTCTTCATTGCGAGACTTTGAAATTCTGATTGCGCGCCATTGCCAATCATCGCCATCGTTTTCGCCCCTTGAGGCGCGAGCTTTTTGGCAACCAGGGCTGAAGTCGCCGCAGTGCGCAAAGCGGTCAGCATGGTCATTTCGCTAAACAGGACAGGGTACCCGGTCGCAACATCGGCCAGCAGTCCAAACGCGGTCACGGTTTGTAGCCCGTCTTGCGTGTTTTTGGGATGCCCGTTCACATATTTGAACCCGTAAATGTCGCCGTCCGAGGTTGGCATCAATTCGATTGTGCCTTCTGCAGAATGGTTGGCGATGCGTGGTGTTTTGTCGAAACTTTCCCAACGCAAAAAATCTGCTTCGATATATTCAGCCAATCCGGCCAACATGTTTGGCAATCCGATGTGATGGATCAATTGCATCATCTGATCTACGGATACAAATGGAACAAGTGCCTTTTCAGAGGGTCCAAGCATTGTCATGTCCTTTCTGGGGATAGCTCGTCGAGACGGCGGATCGCAGAGCCTTGATGTGTTCGGATCGTTTTAATCGGCACGTATCATTTACCGACTGCGAGAATGTTCGGTTGTGCGTGCTGCAGTCCAAACAAGATCTGATCTGTTGGGTTTGAAACATCCTTCATGCACCGCCTTGCGTCGGGCGATCAAAGATACGCTTTCCAAACGCCGAAGAGATCAGATCGACAATTGTGGACGCTGTTCGGCCGCGTTCATCTAGAAAAGGATTAAGCTCAGCAATATCCATCGAAGACATCAAATTACTGTCGCTTAACATCTCCATGACCAGATGAGCCTCGCGTAATGTAGCGCCGCCCGGAACTGTTGTGCCAACGGCTGGCGCGACTTCGGGGTCAAGGAAATCAACGTCAAACGACACGTGCAGCATGCCGTTCGCGCGGGCGACCTGATCGAGGAACGCGTTCAGTGGGCGCACGATGCCGCCTTCATCAATGGCGCGCATGTCCACGTTGTGAAAATTACTTTCCTGAAGGGCCGCTTTTTCTGCAGCATCCACGGAACGCAAACCAATCATACAGACTTGGTCCAGCGGAATGGGATGAGGGACGTCAGGAAACCCTGCGAACCCGGCACGCCCGGTTACATATCCCATCGGAGTCCCATGCAGGTTGCCAGACTGCGTCGTGTCAAGCGTGTGGTAATCTGTGTGTGCATCCAGCCAAAGCACGTAAAGAGGACGGCCAACCAAGGCCGCATGTTCTGCGGCGCCGTGCAATGTGCCCAACGCCATTGCGTGATCACCACCCATGAAAATGGGCAGGTCAGATTGCAATCTATTCGTCATCGCAAAAGACAGCGTTTTCTGCCACGCGATCACAGCAGATTTGGCGTGAAGATGGTCCTCATCTTTCAAAGCAAGAGTGCCGGGATTCAAATCCCCCAAATCTTGAACGCTATAGCCCAGTGCCATAATACTTTCGGCCAATCCAGCCGTGCGCAGGCTGTCAGGGCCCATGAGGCACCCGTTTCTACGCTTTCCACAATCAATAGGGGCGCCGATCAAGGCTATTCTGGGTTTTGTCATGACAGGCTCCTTTGGTGTGTTCAGCCCAAAGTGATATCGATTTGAGTTGATGTTAAGCGATCAAAGTGAACAATATGGTCAGCAATATACCAAAACGGACTCAAACATGGACGAAATGGACAAGCAGCTGTTGTCTGCACTGCGTCATAACGCACGTGCGTCACTCAGTGATCTATCAGCAGATTTGGGAATCGGACGGGCAACTGTGCGCACGCGACTGGAAAAGATGCAGACGCGTGGCGATATTGTCGGGTTTTCCGTTGTCACACGAGAGGACGTTGCCGAAGATTCCGTTCGCGGCTTGATGATGATTGCCATCGAAGGTCGCGGCACCGAACGCATTTTACGTCAGCTCAATGGGTTTTCTGAGGTCCGCAAACTTTGGTCAACGCATGGCCGTTGGGATGTGATTTGCGAAATCGGTACATCGAGTCTGCAAGTCTTTGACGACGTTTTGTTCAGCATTCGCCGTTTGGATGGGATTGTAGCGTCTGAAACAAGCTTGCTGTTGTCGACGCGCAAGTCAGCTTAGCTGCGATTCATCGCAGTAATCCAAAGAGATGCAAACACAAGCGAGAGGATCGCATTCCAGCCGGCCATCGATATGCCCCCAAGGCTCCACGCGATATCATCACAACGCACAAGAGGGGCCGCCATGACTTGATTGAACAAATCATCTGCGTTTAATGTGCTAACGTCACTGCCTGTACAGGTGGCAGGGCCTTCCCACCACTTTTGTTCGACTCCGACATGATACGCGCCAATGCCAGCTGTTGTCAGTGCGGCCACAGCGCCTAACCCAAGCAAGATTGGGGACGGAACAAAAAAGAACAACGCCCCCAATGCAATGGCTATGACATGTGGATAACGCTGCCAGATGCACATCTTACACGGAGCCAGCCCGCCCAAATGCTGAAAGGCAAATGCGCCCAGTAAAAGGGCCAAAGACCCACCAGCTGCAAATCCAACGCGACGAAGCTGTGTCATAGATACCCCGCTGCAAGAAAGCCGCCGACAAGAACGACAACGAAAACCACAAAGACCAAGCCCAAACGACGTTCAATAAAGTCGCGAATGGGTTCGCCATAAAGACGCAGCAGGGTGGCCACGATGAAAAATCGCAATCCGCGGGCCAAAATCGATGTCATGATGAATGTAAGCAGCGGCATACCGGTCCAGCCGGACATGATTGTGATGACCTTGTACGGGAACGGAGTAATCCCAGCCGTTAAGACGGCCCAGAAGCCAAAATCATTGAAGCGCGTATTAAAGGCTTCCATCGACTCGGCCTTGCCCAATGCGGCCAAGATAGGTTGCCCGATGCCTTCCCAGGCAAAGGCACCAATCGCATAGCCGAGCATGCCGCCCGAGACAGAGGCGACCAAGGCGACCCCAGCAATCACCCAAGCGCGAGACGGGCGCGCAAGAATCATGGGAATCATCAAAATATCTGGCGGGATAGGGAAAACCGAACTTTCGGCACATGAAACAACGGCGAGCACCCATAGCGCGCGCGGATGTTCAGCCATTGAAAGGGTCCAATTATAAAGCTTTTTCAACATGAGGGCGCCAGACCATACGTCAGTCGCATCGTCAAGCATTTTGCCTCTGGACGTCCGCCGCACACATGATTAAGGACGTGTTGCGTGCCCAAGTGGCGGAATGGTAGACGCAGGGGATTCAAAATCCCCCGTCCTAACGGACGTGCCGGTTCGAGTCCGGCCTTGGGTACCAAAGGCTCTTCAGTAGGCCTTGCACGCAAACCTACTGACCTCTTACTTCTCCAGTTTTCGTTTGATTGACCGGGTATAAGGGGTGAGGTTTTGCGCCATGTTAAAAGTGGTTTGTTATTGACAAATAATGCTGACCGTCCATCCTATTTGAGGTGAAATACTCTGTGAGAATGAGTGCTTTATAGCGTCAATTTAAATGAGATTTTGCCGGTTTTTCCAATGTCGAATCCTTACTCGCTGCGCGCAAGGCATTGAAAAGCCACGAGGTGGATGCACTGAAACCCGAAGTGTCAAAGCAGTGATGTTGGCCCTGCATTCACTTAGCGTTACTTGCGCGCCAGTGTTCCCAGTCTTCAGGCGTGTCTAAATCCCGTCGTGCAGCCATGCCATTTAACGTTACAAAATGAACGGCTGGTTGGGCGGCGGCAACGACGCTTTGCGCACCATTGTCACCCGTGACGTTTGCAAACTCAGCGAACAACGCTTGGTCAAACAACACAGGATGCCCCGGCGCACCATCTTCGGTCGCACCGCGCCAGACCAGCGCGTTAGGCGCAGATATGGGAGCATCCAAAACCAATTGAAGATGTTCCGTGGTAATTTCGGGCAAATCCGCCAACAGCAAAAGTAACCGTTTCGCTTTGTGCTGCAACGCTTGGACGGACGCGCGCAGGCTCACGCCCATGCCTTGGTCTGCGCCAGGAATAGGTAATCGGTCGACATCCAATCCATCCAGAGCACCGTATCGTGCATGCGGAAAAACGGGCAGGGCGATTGTAACGGGACATCCCGTCGCTGATGCGCGTTGGGCCACAATCCGAAGCAATGGGACATCATCGATGGTTTCGAGCAGCTTGTCCCCGCCACGCATCCGGGATGACGTGCCTGCAGCAAGGATCAAAATATGTGCCTGTTCTGGCATCTTAGCCTCGCATACGATCGCCGTCCGGATCGAACAATGCCTTGGTTACGACCTGCGCTTTGCGCATTTGACCCAGAATTTCGATCTCGACTTCCATTCCATCAATAATCCGATCCGTGGGCAAGAACCCTTGTGCGACGGATGTTTGTGCATGATGGGAATATCCGCCTGACGTGCAAAACCCAACAACTTTCCCGTTCAGCCAGATCGGTTCGTAGCCCGATACATCGGTGTCGTCTGCATCGACAGTAAAAGCACATAATCGGCGGTCGGCCCCGTTTTGACGTTCAGCTTCAGCAGGGGCGCGACCGATGAAATCCACGTTCTTTTTCCAAGAAATAAACCGATCCAACCCGGTTTCAGCAGCCGTGTAATCGGGTGAAAATTCTGACATCCAACTGCCAAAGAAGCGATCCAATCGCAAGGACATCATTGCGCGCATCCCAAAGGGTTTCATGTCAAACCCTTGTCCCGCAGCCCACAATTCATCCCAAAGAAGGCGTTGGTACATAGGGGATGTGTAAATTTCATACCCCAAGTCGCCCGTATAGCTGAGCCGCTGCACGATGCAGGGCGCCATTCCAATATCCATCTGGACCACATCCAAGAACCGAATGTCTTGCACTGATCCGCGCGTTACAGCATCCAAAACCTTACGCGCATTTGGCCCCGCGATTTGAAAACCTGTGCGTGTATCGCTTGTATTACTGATGGTTACGTCGTGATCTTGATGTTGTTCGAACCAACGCATGTGATATGCTTGACTGCCATAACTCGCGGTAAGCTGGAACAGATCCTCTTGCAGGCAAGACACTGTAAAATCACCAATCAACTTGCCCTTATGGCTCAGCATCGGGGTCAAGGACACGCGCCCTATCTTGGGGATGCGTCCGGCCATAATGCGATCTAACCATGCCCTCGCGTTTTCACCACGAATTTCGTATTTCCCAAAATTGTGGGTTTCATTGATTCCGACGCTGTCGCGAACGGCTTTCACCTCGCGGTTTGTTGCTTCAAATGCGTTCGATCGTCGGAAGGAAGGTGTTTCAAAGCGAGCTTCATCACCTTGAGCAAAGTAATTTGGCACCTCGAGCCCATACTGAGCGCCCCAGACCGCGCCCATATTATCAAAGACATCGTACATCGGCGTGCGTCGCAGGCCGCGTGCTGCCGGTAATTCTTCGTTGGGATAAGAAACACTGAACCGTTTTTGATAATTTTCGATCACTTTGGGGCGGGTATATTCCGATGTCAGCCATGTTGGAAAACGGGCCACATCCATTGCCATAACGTCGCGTTCAGGCTCTCCTTCGATCATCCATTGTGCCAAGGTCAATCCGACGCCGCCGCCTTGGCTGAACCCGGCCATGACACCGCAGGCAGACCAATAATTGCGCATACCTGGAACAGGACCGACCAAGGGGTTCCCATCTGGTGCAAAGGTAAAGGGGCCGTGGATCACAGATTTAATGCCTACATGTTCCAAAACGGGGAACCGCTGATAGGCAAATGAAATACTGTCTTCGATTTTGTCAAAATTATCCGGCAACAGTTCGTGGCCAAAGTCCCACGATGTGCCATCCACAGCCCATGGGCGGCAGGTTTGTTCATAAAATCCGATGCACAGGCCTCGCCCCTCTTGCCGCAAATAGCTTTCTCCTGCGGGGTCCATCACATGGGGATGTTCGCTGTCGCGCTCGTAAATCTCGGGCACGGCATCGGTGACAATGTACTGATGCTCCATCGGGTGCAGCGGAAAATAGACGCCCGCCATTGCGCCGACTTCCCGCGCCCATAACCCGCCAGCATTGACGATATGTTCGGCGTGAATCGTGCTTTTGTTCGTCACAACATCCCATGTGCCATCGCTGCGCTGGTTCGTTTCCTGCACCATGCAATGGGTTTCAATCGTTGCACCGCCCATGCGTGCGGCCTTAGCATAGGCATGTGTCGTCCCCGAGGGATCCAGGTGCCCATCCAGCGGATCGTATAGCGCGCCAAGGATACCATCTGTATTGGTTATCGGGGCAATTTTCGCGATCTCTTCGGGGCCTACAATCTCGGTTTCTAATCCCATAAAGCGATGTTTGGCCCGTTCGGCCAAAAGCATGTCAAATCGATCCCGATTGTCGGCAAGCGTGATGCCACTCACATGGTGCAACCCACAGGACATTCCGGTAATCTCTTCCAATTCTTTGTAAAGACGGATCGTATATCCCTGAAGCGCGGCCATATTCGTGTCGCCGTTCAAGGTATGAAATCCGCCGGCGGCGTGCCAGGTCGATCCCGAAGTCAGCTCGGATCGCTCAACAAGCATCACATCCGACCAACCAAGTTTTGTCAGGTGATAGAGAACCGAACATCCAACCACACCGCCTCCAATGATCACAACGCGCGCAGTGGTTTGCATCAGGGTCTCCTTGTCGTTCTATATTTGGGGCTGTGAATTGCCCATTTGTTAAAACAGTAGACAAACGGTCATGGCAAGCGATGGTGCAACAACGACAGGGGATGTCGCGTTCGGGCAATTCCGCGCTCTGTGACGTGCCAGACTAAGTGCAATGCGAGGGAGAGTGCCTATGAAAAGTCACGCACAGGCAGTCGTGATCGGTGGCGGAGTTATCGGTTGTTCGATTCTGTATCACCTCACCAAATTGGGTTGGCGTGACGTTGTCTTGCTTGAGCGGGACGAGTTGACCTCAGGATCGACATGGCATGCAGCGGCAAACATCCATGGACTGCACGACAGCACAAATATCAGCCGAATTCAGCATTATACGATGAACCTTTACAAGGAGCTTGAGGCAGAGACCGGGCAGGGATGTGGGGTTTTCCAACCTGGGTCCTTGTATCTTGCCCAGACCGAGGCGCGGGAACACCAACTGCGGCTGCAAGCGGCTAAGGCCAAGCTGTACGGCATGAATTTTCACGAAGTCAGCCGGGACGAAGCTGAACGTTTGCACCCTTTGGTCGATTACGACGGCGTTCGCTGCATCATGTGGGAACCCGATGGCGGCAATGTGGATCCATCCGGGGTCACCAATGCCTATGCGACAGGGGCACGTCAAAATGGAGCTGAGATTTATCGATTTACCCCGGTGACAGCGACAGAACAGCAATCAAACGGCAGCTGGATCGTGACGACGCCGAAAGGGGATATTCAAACAGACTGGGTTATCAATGCGGCTGGGTTGTGGGGGCGCGAAGTCGCCGCACTTGCCGGTTTGACTTTGCCGCTGCAACCAACGGAACATCAGTATTTTGTGACAGAGACGATTGCAGATATTGCCCAAATGGATCGACGGTTGCCATCTGTGGCGGATCGAGACGGCGAATATTATCTGCGTCAAGAGGGCCAAGGCCTGTTGGTTGGGGCCTATGAAAAAGACCTGCGGTTTTGGGCAGAAGAGGGAACACCAAAAGGGTTTGGCCACGAACTTTTCGCAGATGATTTGGATCGTATCGAAGACAATATTATGCGCGCAATCGAACGCGTTCCCGCTGTTGGGACGGCGGGCATCAAGCGTGTGATCAATGGTCCGATGATTTGGTCACCTGATTCCAACGTTTTGTTTGGCCCTGTTCCAGAGCTTGAAAACTACTTCTGCTGCAACGGGATCATTCCTGGGTTTTCACAATCGGGCGGTATGGGGCTTTTGGCTGCGGAATGGATTGTCGAAGGTGAAACGAAATACGACATGTTCGCATGGGATGTGGCGCGATTTGGCACCTGGGCGGGCAAAGCCTTCACCAAAGCCCGCGTGGGTGATCAATATGCGCACCGTTTCAAAATTCACTTTCCCGGTGAAGAACGCGAAGCGGGGAGGCCCGTGCGAAAGCGCCCTGTTTATGATGTGCAAAAACAAATGGGGGCCGTGTTTGGCCTGAATTATGGGTGGGAACATCCGCTTTATTTCGGGGATGTTGCCGATACGGCCGGGTTCACCCGCCAACCTTGGTGGTCCGTTGTCGGTGATGAATGCCGAATGCTGCGCGAACGTGCAGGCATCATCGATATTTCGAATTTCGCCAAATACCGTGTCAAAGGAGCCGGGGCCGAAGATTGGCTAAACGCGGTTTTTGCAAATCGCATGCCTAAATCAGTTGGAAAATCTTGCCTCACGCCATTGATCAGCAAACGCGGCGGAATTGCGGGCGATTTTACCGTCACGCGGCTGGCCCAAGACGAATTCTGGATCATCGGGTCAGGAATGGCAGAACGGTATCATCACCGGTTTTTCAAAATGGTGCCTTTGCCCAAGGGAACGTCTTTTGAAACTCTGACAGAGGCTTTCTGTGGCTTCAACGTTGCGGGCCCTGCGTCGCGCGACATGCTCCAACGCATGACCAATTGTTCTTTGTTACCTGATGATTTTGCTTTCATGCAAAGTGCGTGGATCCAACTGGCAGGTGTCAATGTTCTGGCCCTTCGTGTGTCGTTCTCTGGTGATCTTGGTTGGGAATTGCATTGCGCGGTAGCAGATCAAGAAAAGCTTTATATCGCGTTAGTCGAAGAAGGGCGCGCAGTTGGAGCGGGTCCAGTTGGAAGCCGAGCATTGATGAGCTTGCGTGTCGAAAAGGGATATGGATCCTGGAGCCGCGAATACAGCCCAGAGTACTGGCCCCAAGAAGTAGGGTTGGACCGCCTTTGCAAACTGGACAAGGATTTCTTGCACAAAGACGCTGTTGTTGCTGTGTTGCGGAACGAACCGCGCGAACATTTGGTTCTGTTAGAGCTTGATGGCGCACAGACCGATGCGTCAAACGCGGATGCGACCGGAGGCGAGCCGATATTCAAAGACGGCAAGGGGATCGGGCGCGTGACTTCGGGCGCCTATGGTTACAGCGTCGGGAAAAGCCTTGCACTGGGATATGTGAAGGGCGCGAAGGCCGGTGATACAGTTGACGTTATGGTTTTAGGGCGTGCGCATAAGGCCCGCATATTGGATGCACCGCCGTTTGATCCCAAGGGCGCACGACTTAGGGGATAACACCCTTGTTTTGTGCCACTAACAAGGCAGATCACTTTCTGCGCGAAAGCGGCAAGAACGGTGAAATCCGAAATGAGGACCCATATCCGCGTGACCTGGATCGAAGCACAGGAGTGTTGTTCGAGGTTCCGCCAGCCTGTTCCCGGAAGACAATGAACAGCCCGGATGAAATGATGATGGCCGCACCAAGGAACGTGATTGAATCGATCCGTTCATCGAAAAACAGAACACCGTAAATCGATGCCCAGACGATTTGACTATACTGCATCGGGGCAACAATCGCAGCTTCGGCATTTTTGTAGGCGGCGATCATCAGCAAACCTGCGAGAAACCCAAACAGCGAAACGATAGCCACGGCACCCAGATGTGTAACAGGCATTGGCTGGTACGTTTTGGGCATTAAAAACGCCATCAACAAAAAGTTCGCCAACAATGGATAAAGCAACAGCACAACACTGCGTTCATCGCGCCCGATCTTGCGCACAATCACCGACGCAAGCGCGCTGAAAATCGCAGCGGTTAGTGCGGCGAGATGGCCCAGATCAAGATCTGTCGATCCCGGGCGCAGCACAACCACAACACCCGCCAAACCTACAAGCACTGCCACCAAGCGTCGCCAGCCAACACGTTCCCCCAATATCGGGATTGCCAGCAACGTGATGATCAATGGAGCGGCGAACAAGATCGCATAGGTCTGCGCAAGAGGCAGGACAGTAAAGGCGTAAAAGGCCGACGTCATTGCGATGATGACGCACCCTGTGCGCAGCGCGGTCCACCATGGATGGGCGGGGCGCAAATTTGCTTCGGTTTGATCCCGCATCAACATCAAGGTCGTTAACGGAAACGACATTAGGGTGGTGAAAAAGATGATCTGAAACGCAGAATACGTACCGCCAAGAAACTTGATAACGACGTCGTGCGATGCAAATAGCGCAAACGCGCACAAGGCAAACAAAGCGCCGTTTCGATTTGATTTGGATGTCGTGGTCATGGCCGAGCCGCGTACTCTGGAAATGCGGCGATCAAGACCTTATCCAACCTAAAGATGCAACCCACGAGTGTCACGCGTCTCAAATAGATCAATACATGACCCTTGATACGCGCCCAAACGGTCAAATGCGCGTCACATGCCGTGCTGTCAGCGGAACAATCGCCATCAGTATCGCAAGGACCCAAAATGCCGTGGGAAGCGTTGTGGCGTCGGCGGTGAAGCCAACAAGGGCAGGGCCGATCAAAATACCTGCGTACCCTGTCGTCGTGACCGAAGCGACGGCCAAACCGGCTGGCATGACAGATTGGCGCCCTGCGGCACTGAATACAATTGGAACCAAATTCGCCGCACCCAAACCGATCAGAATGAACCCTAACAGTGCAATCATTGGCCAAGGTGAAATTAGAACAATCGCGACACCGACCATGGTTGCGATGCCGCCATAGACCAGCACACGAAACTGCCCAAGTGCGGCCACTGTGCGATCTCCGCTCAAACGCGCGATAACCATGGCAACGGAAAACAGGATGTAACCAACACCTGCGTTTTCCAAATTGACCAACTTGCGATCCACCAAAAGCAACGCGCCCCAGTCCAAAACCGCACCTTCAACCAAAAATGTTACTCCGGCCAAGACAGCCAACAGCAAAACAATGCCATGAGGAAATGCAAAAGGCTCTGGCGTCGCGCCACTGACAGCCAGCAATCGCGGTCGCGCCAATAACACCGCGCACAGCGCGACGGCGGCCCCAATGAATGCAGCAATCGCAAAGGGCAATCCCACGCTTAGCAACAGCGTCATCAGGCCTGCGCCAAAAAAGCCGCCGATGCTGAATTGCGCATGAAAGTTTGACATCAATGGGCGCTTTTCCTGCCCTTCGATTTCTGCGCCGTGCACATTCATGGCGACATCGATTGTGCCCAGTGAAGCCCCAAAGAAAAACAGCGACGTACCCAGCATGAGTGGCGTCGTGGACAGTGCCAAAAAGGGCAACACGGCGACCAACCCAAATCCACCCAACAAGACCATCGGGCGCGCACCGTGGCGTGCTGATACGACCCCGGTGATCGGCATCGCGACAATCGATCCGATGCCAAGGCAAAGCAAAAGCAATCCGAACTGGCCTTCATCCGCCCCAACGTTCGCTTTTATGAACGGGAAAAGCGGGGCACAGCAGGCCATCGCAAAGCCCGCCGCAAAGAACGCAAGGCGCGTGGCAAGCCGGGCCGGGGCGGTAGATGAATAATCAGCCATTGGACCCCTTTGTGCAGTGCCCGCGAAAATTGGACAGCAGAGTGTTTAACCGCCAAGTGGGCGAATGCGTAGATCCGTAATACGGTTGCCTTCACGCCCGGTGATTTCAAAGCGAAAGCCGTGAAAGCTGAACACTTGGCCAACGGTCGGGATCATCTGTGCTTCGTGGATGACCAAACCCGCAATTGTGTTGGCCTCTTCGTCAGGAAGATGCCAATCGCCCGCTCGGTTAAGGTCGCGGATCGTTGCTGTGCCTTCGACATGGTAGTGACCATCATCGGCCAGCCGGAACTCGGTATCATCTTCGGGATCAAATTCGTCGGTAATTTCGCCAACGATTTCTTCCAGAATATCTTCAAGCGTGATCAATCCCTGAAGCGACCCGTATTCATCCACGACCAATGCAAAATGAGATCGAATCCGCAGAAACTGACGCATTTGTTCATCAAGCGTTGTTGTTTCAGGCACGAAATACGGTGGCATTGCCACAGCGCGCACATCAAAGTCCTGAACCTTAGCAACATCCCCGCCGTCCAACGCGATCAAACGGTACATCGCGCGCAACAGGTCCTTGGCGTGGATAACACCAATGATGTTTTCGGGTTCACCTTCAAAGACGGGCAGGCGGGTGTGGTTGGATCGCAGACATTGTTCCAAAATGGCTTGCGGCTCGTTGCTGACATCAATCATCTCGATACCGGAACGGTGAAGCATGATTTCTTCGACAAACCGCTCAGATAAATCCAGCGCGCCCAAAATCCGGTCACGGTCTTCTTTTTCGACAACGCCTTCGGAATGGCCCAGCTGCAATGCACCTGCAATTTCCTCGCGTACGGCCATGATGTGACTGTCAGGATCGATCTGAACCCCGAACAGGCGCAAAATTGCGCGGACCAGCAATCGAACCGCGCTGACCACAGGGGCAAAGACGCGTACAACAATGGAAATAGGAGCCGACACAATGCTGGCTGCTTTTTCGGCATTGGTGATGGCATAGGTTTTGGGCATCACTTCTGCGAACACCAAAACCAGACCCGTCATGACAAAGGTCGCAAGGGCAATGCCGCTGTCGCCAAAGGCGCGTGTCAAAACCGAAGTGGCCAGAGACGTCGCGAGAATGTTGACCAGATTATTGCCAAGCAGAACCGAACCGATCAGACGTTCATTGTCTTCAGTAATTTCAAGGGCGCGTTGCGCTGCGCGCGATCCTTTGTCCGCTTGGGCCCGCAATTTCCCGCGTGACGCAGCCGTCAATGCGGTTTCGGACCCAGAAAAGAAGGCAGAGAGGAACAACAAGAACAGCACAACGCCGCTCGTAATCCAGAAGGCGGCGTCCAACATTGAAGTATCGCTATCCATTTCGTGACTTGAAGATTTTCCTGACCTAAGCGTTATGGGGCCTTCGGACTGGTCAATCAAGGGACGGTTGAATGCGGATTTGTGAACTGGGACATTTGGATCAACCTGTCATGCTGTTTGGCGGGCCTTATTCCAATCTTCAGGCCACTCAGGCGCTCATGTCCGAAGCAAATAGGCGCGCGATTCCCGGCACGCACCAAATTTGCACCGGTGATGTTGTCGCTTATTGCGGTAAACCAAATGAAACTGTTGATTTGATCCGAGCAAGCGGGTGTGCCGTTGTCGCCGGTAATTGTGAAAAACAACTGGCATCGAATGCGTCGGATTGTGGATGTGGATTTGATGAGGGATCGACATGCGACATGCTGTCAGTCGGTTGGTATCGTTTTGCAAATGCTCAGCTGTCAAATATTGCGCGCGATTGGATGCGACAATTGCCCGACGTTGCCGTGTTTCGGCATCAAGGTAAACGATGTGCTGTCATTCATGGCGGGCATACGGATATCGCGCGCTTTATCTGGCCGATCTCGACCGATGATGTGTTTGAACAAGAATGGGCCGCACTCGAATCCTTGGTTGGGGCACTGGATGTTGTTATTTCGGGGCATTGCGGTTTGGCATTCACCAAAAGCACCAAACACGGGACATGGATCAACGCAGGCGTGATCGGTATGCCGCCCAACAACGGCCAAATGAACACGTGTTTTGCCATTCTGGAAAACGGAAACTTCAGCCATCATAGCTTGTCTTATGATGCGCGATCTGCACAGCAAGACATGGCCAAGGCTGGGTTATCACAAGGGTACGACGCCAGTTTGACCAGTGGTTATTGGCCATCCGAAGACGTGCTTCCGCCTGCTTTGCGTCGGTCTTTGGCGCTGGCCAGCGGATGACTGTCCAAGACCAGTTCGGCCAGCCGGCTTTCTAGAACATGGGTGTAAATCTCGGTCGTGGCGACGTCGGCATGTCCCAACATCGTCTGTATTGCGCGCAGATCAGCACCACCTGCTAAAAGATGGGTCGCGAAAGCGTGGCGCAATGTGTGCGGGGTGACTTTGGATGGATCAACACCCGCCGCGACTGATAAATCCTTGATGCGCACGTAGAACCAATGGCGTGTCAGGTGACCATCTTTCCCGCGTGAGGGAAACAGGAAGGAAGACGCCGGGGTGCGTTTCTGTGATACCGCCAGGTCTTCAGCTGCATCCCGGACCTGCAACCATGCAGATAACGCGTCGCGGGCGTCTGTGGACAGCGGTACAAGACGTTCCTTACCCCCTTTGCCGCGGATCAACAGCATATTCGGGTCGCCGCGTGCGGCTGCCACTGGCAAGCCGACCAATTCGCTGACACGCATACCCGTGGCATAAAGCAATTCCATCAAACATGTGTCGCGCAGCTTGTCAGATTGTGTTCGTCCGGTCTGTCGCGCGGCTTGCAAAAGGCGGTCGACTTCTTCTTCGGACAGCGTTTTTGGCAATCGTTTATCTATGCCGGGTGCGGGAACTTGAATGGCGGGGTTGGCATCGCGCCAACCTTCCTCAAATGCAAACCGATAGATTTGTTTGATCGCACTTAACCGTCGGGCGCGGGTTGATTTTGCCAAGCCCTGAGTATCGCAATGCACCATATAGTCTTCGACATGCGCGCGCTGTGCCGTTTCAAAACTGCCGGATTGTTTGGCCAACCAATCGGCAAAGTCTTTTAGATCGCGCCCGTAAGCCAAGAGAGTATTGTGTGACGCACCAAGCTCTGCAGATTGCGCTTCGAGAAACGTGGATATCCAACGATTAATGTCTGCACTCACTGTTTGCCCTCCAACAACAGGATTTGCAGGGCTGCTTGTCGGGCGGTATCTTCCAAGCCCAGGGCGCGCAGCGTGGCCAGAGCGACCGGCAAGCGTGCCATATCGCCAGCAGCACCGTCATTCAGCAAGCTCAACGTATCCAGAAGAGCAGTTCCAAGCGCGCCGCCGCGCGCTGTTCGCATTATTTCGATATCAGCAGGTGTGCGTGTAAAGGCATCGACCAAAGATTGCTCTAACGACCCGTTGCCGGTAACGCCTTGCAAATTCCCAGAAGCCAGCCCGTGTGCAACAGGATATTGCTTTGCGATTTCAGGAAAGGCCGTAGCGGCGTTTTCATACAGGGGCGAAACGAGGATGAGTTCAAAAACGCGTTTAGCGACGTCGCCGGTTACGGGGACATCTTGCAGAGGCTCTGCAAACAAGGCTGCAATCGGGCGTTCAATGCGTGCGGCGCGGGCTGCGGCCCAAGCTGGGGGCAGAGTTTTGGTGACCGCGGTCACACTGCGGGCGCGTACGGCCTGATCCAAACGCTGAATTGCACTGACGCGGTCCCATATGCCACCTGACGCTGCAGGCCGACGAGATGTATAAAGACCCAACAGTCGGTTTTCGGGCAATGCACCGGTTTCGGCCAACCGTTCGGCGGCTTCAAGCTGTGATTTCCAGCCGGCACGTGGGTTCAGATCGGCATGCGCATAGATCCGAGGCCAGCCGCGTGTTGCCAACCGCTCGCCTTCGGCATCAAACAGAGCAAACATCAGTGCATCCGGTTTTTGCGGCTGGGGTAGGGCCGGTTTGCCTTCGAAAAGCTCGGGGTCCAGAAACCGTGCCAATGCGTTTGCCTTTTGCGTGTCAAACAAGCCAAGCGCGTTGCTGGTGCCATACAAAAGCACAGCCGTGTCATAGTCACCACTTCTGGCGTGGCAATAGACTTCTAAACCGGGATCAGATGTCAATTTTGGGTTTGCAATCAAAAGCGCGCACATTTGTTCTGTTTCGCCCGAAATCAATTGCAGATCGCGGTAGCGTTCAAAATGCGCCGCATCTTTGTCTGGCCCAGCAATTTCCAGCAAAGCCAATGCAGGTTCCAAAGCTCCCATGCGGATTAACGTATCGACGCGGGCCAGATCAAAGGCACCATTGTCATCCGACGGTGGCAACACTTCGCCAAGGACCAGCGAAAACAACAAAGATTGAGCCGCTGGTAACCTCGGCAAAGTCATTTTGTTGAGCTGCCTGACCAAGGCTGCAGACTCTGAACTGGTCCACAAATCTGATGGCAATCCAGTCACATTCGATGGGACCAATCCGACGACGCGTGTCGCTGCGCCATCCAGTGGTGTGACAGTGACATCAGGCGTCAGTCCAGTTTGTGCAACTGGGTCTGATTGTATCACCGCTGGGGCAGCAACTTGTTGGTCCAGCCAGTCAATCACCGACAGAGGTTTTTCCGACTGCGCAGCAGCCGGTCCAGACAGCAACGCCAGAAGCGCTGCCTGATGGCATAAACCCTTAATTCGCATCCAACACAACGGGTTGACGCGTTTCAACTTGCGGCGGGGAAAAGTCCACGCCAACAAAAGGACCTACATATGCGTAGGCCACCAATCCGATAAAACCCAGTACGACCAGGTAAAATAGGTATTTAAATAGCCGAAACATATCGGCGCCTGCCTCTTCTTTTTTCGCTTTGGCCCTGACCATATATGGCCTTTTCAGCAAAAGCACGTCATTGACAGAAATATGAGCGAAAAACAGCAGCACAACCCAGACTTCAAATTAAAGAAAACCGTTGTAATGGTCGGCATGATGGGGGCGGGTAAAACCGCTGTGGGGCGGGCGCTTGCGGAGATATTGAACGTTCCGTTTTTGGACAGTGATGCTGAAATAGAAGCTGCTGCTAATATGTCAGTACAAGAAATTTTTTCACGCGATGGCGAAGACTTCTTTCGAAAGAAAGAAGCGCAGGTCATTGGACGTCTGCTTGATTCGCATCAAGGCATTCTGTCCACGGGCGGTGGGGCCTATTTGGCCGATGCAAATCGGGCGGCGATTTCCGAAAAAGGTGTCGCTGTTTGGTTGGATGCCGACCTTGGTTTGCTGTGGCAACGTGTTCGACACAAAGACACGCGCCCGTTGTTGCGCACGAAGAACCCGCGCCAAACACTGGCCGATATTTATCACACGCGTGTTCCGATTTACGCGCTCTCCGATCTTTCGGTCAAAGCGAACGCCAAGTATTCCATCGAAGAGATGGCTGAATGCGTTATTCTTGCCCTGAAATCCCGCCCCGATGTTCTTGAGGAATTGAACCATGCCTGAAACGGTCCATGTCGCCTTGGGCGAGCGTGCCTATGATGTAGTGATCGCGGAAGGGTTGTTGTCAGAAGCGGCTGCTTATCTGGACCCATTATTAGGCCGTCGGCATGTCACAATCGTCGCTGACGCGCATGTTGCGGAGCTGCATTTGCAGACGCTGCGAAGCGCACTTGAAAAAGACGGAATCAGCAGTGCGGTGCTGGAAGTGCCACGTGGTGAAGCATCCAAAAGTTGGACGCATCTGACGGAGGTTGTCGAATGGCTGTTGGATCAGCGTGTTGAACGGAACGATTTGGTTCTCGCACTCGGGGGGGGCGTGATTGGCGACCTTGTCGGGTTTGCTGCAGCGATTTTGCGGCGCGGTGTGCGTTTTGTTCAAGTGCCGACCTCATTGCTGGCGCAAGTCGACAGTTCAGTGGGGGGCAAAACTGGTATCAACACGCGGCATGGTAAAAACCTGGTTGGCGCGTTCCATCAACCAAGTCTTGTCTTGGCGGATACAGGATTGTTGGGAACTTTAACGTCTCGGGATCTGCTTGCTGGATACGGCGAAGTCGTAAAATACGGTATGTTGGGCGACGCGGCGTTTTTCGAATGGCTCGAAGCCAACGGTCAGGCCTTGGCGTCGGGCGATATAGATGCGCGTAATTACGCGGTTAAACGGTCTGTGGAAATGAAGGCTGAAATTGTTTTGCGCGATGAAACAGAGCAGGGTGACCGCGCGCTGTTGAACCTCGGTCACACGTTTTGTCATGCGCTGGAAGCGGCGACAGGTTATTCAGATCGATTGTTGCACGGGGAAGGTGTGGCCATTGGATGCGCGTTGGCCTTCGAATTGTCCGCACGGTTGGGTTTGTGTTCTCAAGAAGATCCAAGCCGTGTGCGTGCGCATCTAAAAGACATGGGGATGAAAACCGATTTGAGCGACATCCCGGGTGATCTCCCGGGGGCGGATGTTTTGATGGACCTTATGGGACAAGATAAAAAGGTCATCGATGGCAAATTGCGGTTTATTTTGGCGCGCGGGATTGGATCAGCCTTTGTGACATCAGATGTTCCGTCCGATACGGTCAAGGATGTGCTGAACGAAGCCCTGAGCTGATCACTGTTTGGGTTGTCATATCCCAAACGCAAACCGCAGCCCAAAAAGGCTGCGGTCATTCAGGTTAGTTATATAAAGACTTAGAACGGGATTTCGTCGTCGATGTCACGTGATGGGGCAGGGGCTCCGCCGCCGCCGTTATTGTCGCCACCGCCGCCGCCATAGTCGCCGCCACGGTCATCATATCCCATTTGGCCGCCACCGCCGCCGCCACCATAGTTGCCGCCACCGCCCGATTGACCGTCGCGACCATCGAGCATGGTCAACGTGCCGCCAAAGCCCTGCAAGACAACTTCGGTCGAATACCGATCCTGACCGGACTGATCCTGCCACTTACGGGTTTGCAATTGACCTTCGATATAAACTTTGGACCCTTTGCGCAGATATTGCTCTGCAATCCGGACAAGACCTTCTTGAAAGATGGCAACAGAATGCCATTCCGTCCGTTCGCGACGTTCGCCCGTGTTGCGGTCTTTCCAGTTTTCAGACGTCGCGATCCGCAAATTGCAGACCTTGCCGCCGTTTTGGAATGTCCGCACTTCTGGGTCGCGCCCGAGATTGCCGATTAGAATGACCTTGTTGACGGATCCTGCCATCTTATTCCCCCGTGTATTTTTCCACTTGAGCGATTCTGCTCATTGATCTGAATTTGGCTTAATCTACACTTCCCGCAACAGGGTTAACACCATCTTTCGTGATGGATTGGAAAGCTCTGGAAAAAATGTTATAGATCCGCTCAAGGTACGGACCGCTAAGGGGCATGGTTTGAAAATTCGGGTGGGACTTGCAATTCTGTGCGCCAGCGCAGTGATCGCTGACGTGGCTGTGGCTGATATATTTTCGTCGCGCAGTCGCAGTAATCTATTCAAAAGCCAAACGAAGGTTTTGGACGATCGAGCGTCGTCTCAATACAATTCGTCTGTGCGCTTGCAGCCTGCCAAGATCAAAACACCGACCAAGTGGGGCGACACTCCTTCTTATAAGGGGAAGTATCGCGGCAAGTATTTAGAAGTGGCGCGATCTGCTGCGCGTAAAAACGGCGTGCCCGAAGATTTGTTTTTGCGGTTGGTACAGCAGGAATCAAATTGGAACCCGACAGCTAAATCCCACAAGGGGGCTTTGGGGCTGGCTCAGTTGATGCCCGGTACTGCGCAGTATCTGCGGGTTGATCCTAATGATCCGGCGCAGAATCTTGAAGGTGGTGCACGCTATCTGAAAGAACAATACAGCAAATTTGGGTCATGGCGTCTTGCCTTGGCTGCATATAACGCAGGCCCAGGCGCTGTTGGGAAATACGGGGGCGTTCCCCCATTTCGCGAAACTCGCAACTATGTGAAGAAGATCTGGGGGTCTTGACGCGGGATCATCACGGCGTCGTCGAATTTCCGCCCAATTGACCGGTCATCTCTGCTGTAACAAGCGAGAGGTGATCATGCCAAAATCAGATGCGAGATTCGAAGAGCGCCTGCGGCGCATATCCGATAACGGTCCGTCCGGAGTTACCATCCCAGGGCAAGTTGGAGATATGTCAGCGAAAGACGAACGCAAGATGCGTGGTAAACGGGCTCCACGTCAACAACGTGGCAAGGACATGATTCTGACAGCGTTGTTGTTTGGCGGCATACTTGGAGCATTGGCCGGATTGGCCTTTCAAAACATTGTAGGTGCACAAGTCTTTCTCGAATTCGATTGGGAAGCCGAATGGGCCACGATGCAGAATGATCTGGTGCGTGCCGCTGTTTGGGGCGCAATTGCGACGGGTCTAACGATGTTGATTTTGACGCTGCCCAATCGGAAAAAACAACGCAAAATTGCAGCCTGGTCGCTTGCCTATACGTTGACTGCAGTCAGCGTGAATGCACAGGATCTTTTCGCGCTTGTTCCGCCAGAAAAACTGGCTCTGTTGGCTGGCAATTGATCAGTTAAAGCAGCGCGGTTTATTCCGCGCTGCTTTTGTTCCGTAACGAGTGCCTCTCAAAAGAGCTTATTCCGCAGCGATTTTAATTACGGGTTCCATGTTGTTGAGAACATCGTCGCTAAGATGGCATTTGATTTGGTGCCCATCAGGAAGTTGACGCACTGGTGGTACATCTTTTTCACACAAACCACCCGGCACTTGCGATTTCCAACGACACCGCGTTTGGAAAGGACAACCCGAAGGCGGGTTCATGGCCGAAGGAATGTCGCCCTCCAACACGATATGCTGCTTTGTGATGCTGGTATCTGCAATTGGGACCGCTGACAGAAGGGCCTCGGTGTAAGGGTGATAGGGTGGTGAAAACACTTGATCTGTATCGCCCAGCTCCACTACATGCCCTAAATACATCACCATAACGCGGTCGCTGAGATAGCGTACGATGGACAAGTCATGGCTGATAAACAAAAGCGTTGTTTTCTGTTCGCGCTGAATTTCCATCAATAGATCAGTGACGGCTGCTTGGACGGAAACATCCAAGGCTGAAACCGGTTCATCTGCCACGACGATCCGCGCGCCGCCTGAGAATGCGCGTGCGATGCCGACACGTTGCTTTTGCCCACCCGACAGTTGACGTGGCATGCGTTCGGCAAACGCGCGGGGCAGTTTGACCAGATCAAGCAGTTCCAGCATTCTGTCGCGGCGTTCTGCTTCGGTGTTGCCGTATTTGAATATTTCCAACGCTCGAATAATTTGGCGTCCGACGCTCATGGATGGGTTCAATGTGTCAAACGGGTTTTGGAAAACCATCTGCACGTCCGCGACAGTCTGTGTGTCGCGTTCTTCAATGGGAGAATCCTGAATGTTTTTGTTGTCCAACAGAATCTGACCGTCAGTGGCCGTTTCCAACCCCATGAGAACTTTGGCGAATGTCGATTTCCCGCAGCCGGATTCGCCTACAATTGCCAAAGTTTCCGACTCTCGCGCCTCAAAGCTGAGCGTTTCGTTGGCTTTGACGACTTTCTTATCGCCGCCGCCAAACAGTGCGTTTGCGGCCACCTCGTAATGCTTCTTTAGATTGTCCATCTTGAGGACGACGCGCCCCGGAGCATTTTTTTCGAATGTCTTGTCAACTTGGATTGGCGCATTCCAATCGATTTCACTAAATTTCAAACACCGTGAATGGTGACGTTCATCCCCGGGGACTTCGGACATCACGATGTCCCCCTGATCACAGCGCCCGGCCTCAAAATAATCGCAGCGTGGCCCAAAGTTGCAGCCCTGAGGCCGTTCATGGGGCAGGGGGAAGTTTCCAGGAATAGCCACTAGAGGATGCGAGTTTTTGTCCGCGCCCGGCAATGGAATTGAGCGGAACAAAGCTTGCGTATAGGGATGCTGCATCTTGTCAAAAACGTCTTCGATCGACCCACGTTCGACCGCTTCGCCGGAATACATCACGCAAATCCGGTCGCAAGTTTCCAAAACCAGTCCCAAATTGTGTGAAATGAACAGCATGGACGTGCCGTATTTCTTACCAAGGTCTTTGACCAATTCAACAACAGCCGCTTCGACGGTCACATCAAGCGCCGTTGTCGGTTCATCTAAGATCAGCAAGGACGGTTCCGACATCAATGCCATCGCGATCACAATGCGCTGCTGTTGCCCACCAGACAGCTGATGCGGAAACGAATCCAAAATCCGCATCGGGTCAGGCAGTTTAACGTCGGTCACCACTTGAAGCGCGCGCACATGAGCGTCTTTTTCGCTCATGTTTTGGTGGATCATGGGGACTTCCATCAGCTGACGTCCGATTTTCATCGCCGGGTTCAATGACGCCATGGGTTCTTGATAGATCATCGCAATTTCGGAACCGCGAATATCGCGCAGTTCTTCCATGCTCATGTCCTGTAAATTTTGCCCCTTGAACTTGATCGATCCACCGACGATGCGTCCGTTTTTGCCAAGGTCCTGCATGACACCTAAGGCAACCGTGGATTTTCCACATCCCGATTCCCCGACAAGGCCCACGGCTTCGCCAGGTTGAACGGTTACTGAAAAATCCATGACGGCAGGAATTTCACGCAGCCGGGTGAAGAATGAAATCGAAAGCTTGTCGATCTCAAGGATGGGCCCGTCGTAATCCAACTTAGCCATTTCTGTTTCTCCCAATCCGCGGCGAGCAAGGTGTTCCCTGCTTCATCATTCCATGTTTAACCAGAAAGGACCGAAGGCGATGTCTCGGTCCTTTCGTTTCAACTTAATCTTTCAAGCTTTCTTCACGCAGCCCGTCTGCCAGTAGATTCAGACCCAGCACCAAGGACATCAGTGAAATGGCCGGAACAATTGCCGCATGGGGATACAAGCTTAGCAATCGCCGCCCAGCATTGATGGTTGTGCCCCAATCGGGACTTTCCGATGAAAGACCCAAGCCAAAGAACCCCAACGTGCCTAAGAGGATTGTGGTGTATCCAATCCGAAGGCAGAAATCGACGATCAGAGGCCCGCGTGCATTCGGCAGGATTTCCCACAACATGATGTACCAAGGGCCTTCACCGCGTGTCTGCGCGGCGGCCACATAATCACGGGTTTTGATGTCCAGCGCGAGACCACGCACAATCCGAAAAACCGTCGGCGCATTCACGAAGACAACCGAAACAAACACCACAAGGATGTTGGCTGGCATCTTCATGAAGTCAAGAAAGGTTGGCAGTCCCCATATTTTGTAGGTCGCGGTTGAGATGATATAACCGTCGTTCGAAATCAGCGCCAAATACACCCAAGCCATCAACCCCAATACAACAATCAGCAACGGTGTGCGCACCTTGGGCTGTGTGTAATAGCGTGAATTCAGCAGGATGCAGATAAAGATCAACGGGAAAACAAACAGCACAGTAGCCATATAGTTGGGAATGCCGGTCGCGACGATTTCAGGTGTGACAAGCAAGTAGAACAGCAAGATGACAGGGAAGGCCAAAATCAAATTGGCCAGAAATGACAGGAACGTATCAAAACGACCCCCATAATACCCCGCAGGAAGCCCCAAGGTGATACCGACCATAAACGCAAATAGCGTCGCAAACGGTGCGATCAGAACGACAATCCACGCGCCTTTGAACAGACGACTAAAGATATCGCGTGCCAGATTATCGCCACCCAACAGAAACCATTGGTATTCGCCATCTTCAGCGCCGCGCATTGGTGTACCAGGCAACTTGTTCTTCATACCGGACACTTGGCTTAGGCTGTCATGGGTTGTGATCAAGTCACCGACACCGGCCATTACACCTGCAAACACCCAAAACATAACCAATCCAAAGCCGATCATTCCGACGGTTGAATCAAACAGTTTCCC
>JBDWGM010000025.1:0-4184 GCA_039975755.1 Paracoccaceae bacterium
TGAACGCTTCGGCATAAGCGACCCATTGATCGATTGGGGCACACGCCGCCTAGGGTGCCCGTCTCTTGGAAGAGCGTCACGGCGGCGGATGGACGAGGCAATGAAGCGCTATTTCAAGTGATCATCTACCTACCCGTGTCAAATAAAGAACAATCTTCAAGTAAATAACGGCATTGAGCTTTTTGATGGTTTTCAGATAGGGGCGACGGCCTCTACAAGAAGATCAACAATCGCCATCAAGAGTTCCATTGCGCTATGAAAAACTTGAAACTTCTCGAACTAATCGTCGCCTTCCTGATCTCTATGGCCTCTGTGACATGGGCACAGGGCAACTACCGCGTGCAGGCGGGCGACCTGCTGACAATCGAAATTCTTGAGGACCCCAGCCTGAACCGGTCAACTGCGGTCTTACCGGATGGGAACTTCAGCTTTCCCTTTGCGGGGACATTACGCGCTGGTGGTCAGACCGTTCCGCAAATCGAAACCTCTATCCGCGACGCCATCGCCAGTAACTTTGCCAACACGCCGACTGTGTTTGTATCGGTTCAGCCTCTTCAGCGCGAAGAAGAAGAAGGCGATCTCATCAAAATATTCCTGCTGGGCGAAATTCCGGCACCGGGGCTTGTCGAATTGGATGCAGGCAGCACCATTCTACAGGCCATCGCCGTTGCGGGTGGGCCATCCCGTTTTGCCGCCACCAAACGGCTGCAACTGCGCCGCACAGATAAGCGAACCGGCCAGCAAAGCGTGACAACGATCAATTATAGGGCCCTATCTAAAGGGGCCGCCCTGAGCAGAGATATCGTATTAAAGGACGGTGATGTCATTCTTGTCCCTGAACGCCGCTTGTTTGAATAAACCACGACGCTTGCAGCGTCGTGTTGGCATTGCAGGCGCTTTGGTCGCCTTGAGTTTTGGTGTATTGCGGGCGCAGGAAATCCCCGAAAGCGCCCAACAAGTTATTCTGGACGTTAGTCAACGTCTAGAATGGAGCGATAACCCCGATCTTGAGACCGTCAAAGAAGACCGTTTTACAAGCCGTACCCGATTACAACTGGGCGCGTTCAAGCGGACGCGCACGGATGAGCTATCGTTTTCATTGGGCGGTGATATCGAGCTGCGCAACGATCAGGATAACGAAATTACAAACTCCAATCTCGGTCTTGGGTGGGAACGTGATGTCCGCCACGCGCGCACTGGTATCACCTTTGACTTCCGCGAAGTGGATCTGGGCACAACAACCGGCACCTTTTTCAACAACGACACCCAAAGTATCGATTTTGGCACTTTTGACAGTGGCAACCGCCAGACATCAACACTTGCTTTGTCTGGTGCCTTTGGTGTCGATGCTCCTTTTGGTGGCAACTATGATCTGTCACAGCGCGCGATCCGCTATACTGACACCATTGATCCCAGCCTTCTGGACGCAGACCGTCTGACCCTTGATGGTGATATATATGCGGTTATCCATCCTCGTGTGACCCTCGGCTTGGATGCCAGCTACAGTGACTTTGACGAGGTTGGACCTAACGATCTAGACACAACCTCATCCCGCATCGGAACTTATCTCGATCTCGAGATTTCCTCACGCTTAAATGGCCGGTTCGAACTCGGCTGGGAAGAAGTCGAAGAAAGCGGCCGAAACAACAACGTCGAAGACGGTGCTGTCTTTGATATTGCACTGACACGAGATTTACCGCGCTCGGAGCTGACGTTCGACCTGCGCTCAGATATCGTCGCTTCTGGGCGACGCGGAGAGTTCCGTGTTGGTCAAATCCTCGACCTGCCCAATAACGAATTCAGCTATTCACTGGGTCTGTCGCGCCTAGAAGATTTCGATACCGAACCTCTTTTTGGGCTTGGATGGAGCCAAGCATTGCCGAGAGGCGTCATCACCCTCGACTTTGAACAACGCGCAACAGCAGGGCGTGACAACGAAAACCTGATCAACACCCGCATGTCCTTTGGGTACAGGCAGGAACTAACGGTTCGAAGCGGGTTCGATGTACAATTTTCCTTCATCGACAGCAACGATCGCTCCTCATCAGACCTGGATACAAAACGCTACGATCTCGATCTGACCTACCGGTACGCGCTCGCGCAGGACTGGGATCTGACAAGTGGTATTTCTCTGGTCAGCCTCGAAGAGGATGGCACCTCAAACCGAGATGCGAGTACGGTCTTTGTCGGATTGGAAAAACGCTTCGTCTGGAATTGATTTCATTGAAGAAGAAGGACTGACGCCCTGATGGACGCGCATGATCGCCTGCCCCGCATCGCCTATTTAACCGGTGTGTACCCGTTGGTTTCACTGACCTTCATACAACGTGAGGTCGCAGCCCTTCGGGCATTGGGAGTTGAGGTAGAAACCGTCTCTTGTCGTTACGTTGCCCCCGATCAGTTCAATGGAAAACCGGAGCAAGATGCCGCCCGGAATACGCATTGTTTGCTGCGGGCTGCCCGGAATCCAGCCGCGTTATTGCGTGCACAAGTTGCAGCACTGCGTCACCCGCGCCGCTATGCCACCGCTTTTTTGCGTGCCCTACAACTGCGCAAACCGGGTCTGAAATCACTGCTCACTCATCTGGCTTATTTCGTTGAAGCCACAATGATGGCTCAGTTTGTAAGAACGAAAGGCATCGAACATATTCACTGCCATTTCGCAACCAATGGTCCAGCAGTGGCCATGATGACCCGAGACCTCACCGAGGTACCTTACAGCTTTACCCTGCATGGGCCTTCCGATCTTTACGACCCCGAAGGGATGAAGTTAGGAGACAAAGCCGCCCAGGCCCGCTTTGTCTCTACGATCAGCCATTACGCACGCAGTCAACTCATGCTGTTCTCCGATCCTAAACATTGGAACCGCCTGCGTATCATCCATTGCGGCGTAAACCCGGAGCTGTATGCCGGCGAAAAACCTGTTCGGGACGATCAGGAAATCCGATTGATTTTTGTAGGCCGCCTGGCCCCGGTCAAAGGGATACGTGTCCTCTTTGAAGCGCTTGAGACACTCTTTGAACAGAACCCGCAACTGCGTCTGACATTGGTGGGCGACGGACCGGACCGGGCGCGACTGGAACAAGCCGCAGCACGCTTGGGGGATCGGGTCCATTTTACAGGCTACCTCACACAAGCACAGGTCGCCGAAACACTCGCACAACATGATATCTGCGTGTTGCCCAGTTTTGCCGAAGGTGTCCCGGTCATTCTTATGGAAGCGATGGCTTCCAGCTTACCAGTTATTGCAACACAGGTCGCCGGTGTCGGCGAATTAGTGCAACATGGTGAGAGCGGTTTCATTGTCCCACCAGGGGATGTGGCGGCTTTGCGGGCCCATATAAAAACACTGGCTGATGACCCCGCCCAACGTGCGCGCATGGGTAAAATTGGACGTGAAAAGGTCAACGCCGACTTCGTTATTTCCGACGAGGCAGCGCGCTTAGCACGCCTTTTTTCTGAAGGCCCCGGAGAAGATATCCGACCCAGCCCCTTCACAATCTGACCTACTTTTGTGCGAAGTGCCCAGCACTTCACAAATGTCCTTAAAAATAGTTAACGGCCACGCCTACTTTGAGCGGCTTTCGGCAAGGCCTCAGGTCTTATCGGCGGTTTCCTGCGAGTTTTTTAATCGACACAACACCGCCCTCTGTTCAACACAATTTGTTTCTAGCAAGTAACCTCGGAGCATTGAGATACGTAAACACAATGAGTCAACTTTTGAACAGTCGTCACAATGCGCAAATAAACGACCGGATAGATCCGGCATAGGAAGAAGCCACATTGTGGGCAGTTTGAAGGGGATACAATATGCCACTCTCTTTTTCAGAGATTGACAGTCTTAATAGCGCGGGCCAGACACCGCAAGTTGACGGAGGACGGGTTACAACCCTACTACCAGACGATTACGAAAACGCACGCAGCATCACCATTCTGGATGCACCGGATGAAGGACGCTTGACCGTCAATCCGGATAACTCACTCGCGCTGGTCATGACCGGTTCCGACTATGTTGGCACGATATCCTTTCAAGTCGAAATCGTAGATGCAAACGGCCAAACCAGCCGCGAAACAATAGAATTAAGCGTAGATGCTCCCTCACAAGAGTCAGGTTGGGGGCTTGGCTCTGACCATTATATGCTAGAGACGGACGCGGAGGGCGAACTGGTTCTAGAAACAGGCGA
>JBDWGM010000026.1:0-12529 GCA_039975755.1 Paracoccaceae bacterium
GGCACCTTGGCGGGTCAAGCATCCCTTCCGGTCATGCGCGCGAATGTCAGCCAAAGCGGTCTTGATGGATTGAACGTATTTGCCGGGCGGACATACGCCCCCGCCACCGCTGCGTCGCGTTTGTTAGGGGCAGGGGCGGGCACGTCGGATAATGACTAGGCACGTGGATTGGGCGTGTGATGGGCATGCATCAGGCCACGTTTGCAAGCGTGTCCTGTGGAAACAATACGTCAAAGAATATTGTACCTTTTCAAGCTGACCTTGATAATCCACTCAAGGTGTCCCGAACGCGCCTGTATGGAGGCTTGTTGAGCAGCCTTTGCAAGATTGCGACAAAGTTATTTACCAAAACGAATTCAAATGAATTACACTTTGATTAGCTTAGAAACACGGGAGGCCATATCAAATGCAAACCTTCTTGGCTTTTGGCGAAGACATTCTGAACAATGGCAACGTAAACAGCAACAGTAATGGCGGGCAGGACAATGCTGGCGTTATCGGAGTGAGTGGCGGGCAGCAGATTTTCCCAGACGGGTCCGTTGTTGTTTTTGAAGTTGATCAAGTTAATGCCAATGGCGAGATCGACGGCAATAGCGGGTTTACAGGGATCACAGTTTTTGCAGATGCTGCGGCATTCAGTGCGGGAACCCCCCTTTATACATATACCCCACAGAATCCCGGCCAAACGGCCGATGTACAAAGTTCGGTTGATGGGCTTGGCGACAATTATATTCGATTCAATGCAAACGTTCTGCAATCCAGCGACAGCGGAGCCCCTTCGTTAAGCTCTCTTTTTGTTGCGCCAGGAAGCGGCATTGCAAACGCCACCGGTACAACAAATTTCGACCACCATACCGATATCGACCTTGACGGAAATGGGATGATTGACCCGGCGCCGTCCCTTGATGATGGAAATGGCGAATTCAATCTTGGCGTTGGCATTACGATTTGCTTTGCGAAAGGGACCTTGATCGAAACCGCATCAGGAGAGAAAGCCGTAGAGACGTTAAGTGCCGGGGATCTTGTGCGCACGCTTGATCATGGGGTTAAGCCAATCCGCTGGATTGGATCGGTGCGACGCCCGGCTCTTGGCAAGCTTGCGCCTGTCAAGATTTGCAAAGGTGCTTTGGGCAACCGGCGTGAATTGATGGTGTCGCCACAGCATAGGATGTTGTTGACGGGCTGGCGGGCCGAACTATTTTTTGGGGAATGCGAGGTGCTTGCCACCGCCAAATCATTGATCAATGACCGAGATATCTTTCGGGTCGAAGGTGGGTTTGTTGAGTATTTCCACATCCTTTTTGACACCCATGAAATCATCTTTTCCGAAGGAACCCCAAGCGAGAGTTTTCATCCCGGTGCGATGGGTGCGCGGGCTTTGTCACAGGATGCATGTGACGAAATCCTAACTTTGTTTCCCCATCTGGGCACACAGGATTTCGCAGCATACGGGGCGTCGGCCCGGACCAGCCTGAAATTCAAAGAGGCGGCACTTTTGCGCCCTGCCAGCTAGGTTTCACGCCCTTCGAAACGGCGACAAATAGTGTCGTTGTTCTTTTGTCTTTCACAACATGCCCCGGATCAGTCCCATTCAGGACACGCCGATGCGTTTTATTCCGCAGCAATGGTCTACTGCTTGATTCTCAATGACGCGGCGACATGTTGATGACCATGACAGGCACGGATGTAGAAGCGCGCGCCATAGCTTTTACAAGCAGCTATGAGCAATACGTCAAAGAACTCTGCACCTTTTCCTGCTGACCCTGACATTTACCTCAAGACGTCCGGACGCGTCAGGTTTTGCGCGCAGCCTTTGAAAAATTACGTCAAATTTGATTTTCAACACGTTGTTAGAAAAGTCGGGATAGGAATTGCCGGAGTATGTAGAAGGCCTTAACAAGTGCTTACCTTTACGGCGTTTGGCAAAGATATTCTAAACAATGCCAATGTAAACAATAACAGCAGTGGCGGGCATGACAATGCCGGCGTCATCCAGGTAAGTGGAGATCCAGAAGACTCCATTTTTCCTGACGATTCCATTGTTGTTTTTGAGGTCGATCAAGTTAACGCCAATGGCGAGATCGATGGCAGTAGCGGGATTCTAGGCATCACAGTCTTTGCAAATGCTGCCGATTACGCTGCAGATACTGCGCTTTATACATATGGTCCGGGGAACCCCGGTCAAACGGGCAATATACAAGATTCGGTTGATAGGCTTGGCGACAATTACATTCGTTTCAGTGCGAGCGTGCTGGTGTCCAACGATAGCGGAGCCCCGTCGTTAAACACTATTTTTGTTGCTCCAGGAAGCAATGTAGGATTGGCAACCGGATCCGTTGCGTTCGATCATCATACCGATATCGACCTTGACGGAAATGGGGTGATTGACCCGGCGCCGTCCCTTGATGATGGAAATGGCGAATTCAATCTTGGCGTAAGTGTTGCGATTTGCTTTGCGAAAGGGACCTTGATCGAAACCGCATCAGGAGAGAAAGCCGTAGAGACGTTAAGTGCCAGGGATCTTGTGCGCACGCTTGATCATGGGGTTCAGCCGATCCGCTGGGTTGGATCGGTGCGACGTGCGGCCCTTGGCAAGCTTGCGCCTGTCAAGATTTGCAAAGGTGCTTTGGGCAACCGGCGTGATTTGATGGTGTCGCCGCAGCATAGGATGTTGTTGACGGGCTGGCGGGCTGAATTGTTTTTTGGGGAATGCGAGGTGCTTGCCACGGCCAAATCACTGATCAATGACCGAGATATCGTTCGGGTCGAAGGCGGGTTTGTTGAGTACTTCCACATCCTTTTCGACACCCACGAGATCATCTTTGCCGAAGGCGCCCCAAGCGAGAGTTTTCATCCCGGAGCGATGGGCGCGCAGGCCTTGTCACAGGACGCCTATGACGAAATCATCACTTTGTTTCCCCATTTGGGTACACAGGGTTTTGCATCATACGGAGCGTCGGCGCGGACCAGCCTGAAATTCAAAGAGGCGGCACTTTTGCGCCCTGCCAGCTAGGTTTCACGCGCTTCGAAACGACGAAAAATAGTGTCGTTGTTCTTTTGTCTTTCACAACATGCCCCGGATCAGTCCCATTCAGGACACGCCGATGCGTTTTATTCTGCAGCAATGGTCCACTGCTTGAGCGACGCATCCGTCTCATCGCAAACTTGCAATGTCAGTGCGCGTTTCACCCATGGGCCTGCTTCTTCTGTTTCATCCACAACAGCAACGCAGCTGTTTTGATCTTCGTTCAGGCGCAACGTTTGGTCTGCGTCATTGTAAACGAATTGCTGGCGCGGGTGGTCGCTGCATTCCAGCAATGCAAATGCGGACGCGTTGTTGGCGATCAAGACCTGCATGCAGTAGCCCTCAAAGGGATAAGATTCGATCTGCATTGTGTCGGCTTTATATTCAAACCGGGTGTCGTTGCCTGCGTAACTGCGCGGCTCGTCTGCTTTGGCGGGTTTGCAGGAATGCGTTTGCATCAGGTCGGATTGGCCAGCGCCCAATGTATCCATGCAAAACCCGTATCCGCTTGGTTCATCGTGGTTGTCATTTAGGACGATATAAGGGGCCTGTGATGGCACCTTCGGGGCGTCGGCGTGGGCAAGGCCAGCGGTCACACATAGGGCGGTCGCAACGAGGGCAATACGCATTTCATTTCCTTTTTATAGTTTCGCGGAGTTGGCGAGACTTTAATAGTTTTCAATTTAGTTTCAATCAGAATAGTTTGGATAAGAACTAAATAACTGTCCACCGCAAACACGTTGAACCCTGCACTGTAGTGATTAAGGTGGCTGGCATGAAACGTCAGAGCGCAAAATTCCACCCCTTCCTTCACGCAGCCGCGAACCTAGAGAAACATCTCGAAGTTCTCTTTGCGGATTCCAATATACGACATCGACAGGCCCTTGTGCTGGATGCTTTGCGCGCGATTGGAACGTCGTCACAGCAATATCTGGCAAAACACTTTGGCGTTTCGGCTGGCACCATGAGCTCGATGATTTCGCGGCTAGAAGCCCTTGGGTATGTGCAGCGTGGAAGCGATCCATCCGACCGCCGTATCGAAATGATAAGCAATACGCCTGTTGGGCTCGCCGCTTTGGAAGAGGTCGAGAAATATTGGTCCGACGGTGACGAAATCGTCGAGAGAATTCTCGGTTCTAAAGATACTGAAACGTTCTTTGCAATGGCCGACAAGCTGAGCAAAGGGCTTGGCGGTGGGCCGCCAAAGCCCGGGAAGGCGGCAAATAAACGGGACTGAAAACGCGCATGTGAACGCATGCCTGACTGTTGAATGCGCCTAAAGACGTTGCATTTCGTTCCGCTGAGCGCATCCGTTTGGAAACATCGCCAACCCGCACAGCGGTATAAGATTAAACCGATCTGAAGTTTGATCGCTTTGAACGTTTGAGTTTATTGAGAAAAAGGGGTCTGCTGGTGTGCGGACGCGGGGATTGCACACCAGCAGAGAAATTCATTGCTTGAAAAGCCTACTCACAATTAGGTCAATTATTGACCACACACACCAATAAGCGCACTCACTAAAATACTCATCATCACCGACGCCACTCCAAGATCTTCGTCGATAAGCGCATATAGCAGTATTTTGGAAAGTTAAGAAATTGTTAAGATTACCTAGGTAATCTTACCTATATGGTGAGTGATCAGGATTGTTTGGTCGCCACTTTTGCGGATTGGTAGATATCGAAAAGCCCTACGATTGATCCGATTTGCAGCTTTTCCAATATACGTGCTCTGTGATGATCGATCGTGCGTGGGCTGACGTCGAGCGCGCGCGCGAGGTCTTTGCTTGTGGTTTGTTCAGGGTTTGCCACGATGAAATCGGCGATTTCGCGTTCCCGCGCCGTGAGTGAGGCCAGTTTTGCCGAAGCTTTGTTGTTTTTCTCAAGCCCCGCGTTTTTAGTCGCGAGCGTGGCAAAGGCGGTTTCGATCCGTTCTACAAGCACTTCGGGCCGGAATGGTTTTTCGAGAAAGTCCAAAGCGCCGCTTTTCATCGCCAGAACAGATTCTGGCACACCAGCATGACCTGTGATGAATATGATTGGCAGCGAAATACGCCTTTTTAACATGACCTGCTGTAGTTCGAGACCCGTCATATCAGGCATGCCTTGGTCCAGAATAATACAGCCTGAAAAACTGTCGTCGCACACGTCAAGAAAGGCCGCGGCTGATGCATAGGTGACAACATCGAACCCGCGTTTCGTCAATGCGCGTGTCAGTGAAACTCTAATGGCTTCATCGTCGTCAATCACAAAAACCTTTAGGGCAGATTTTGCGTCCTGCGCATGAGGTGACGTCATCGTGTCTTTCCTAGTTTGTGTGGACAGGAATTGTGAAACAGAACCGGGCGCCATCTGCAAATTCAGTATCGCACCAAATCTTACCGCCACCCGCTTCGACGATGGATTTACAGATCGACAGCCCCAATCCCATGCCTTCAACTTTTGTCGTTTCAAACTGGGTGAACAGCTTGCCAGGATTGGCCACACCCGGGCCGCTGTCTGTGATGGAAACCTTGACGAAACCGCCGTCTTGATGTGCGTCAACGCCGATGGTTTTCGCGTTGTCGTCGTTTGTGCCAACAGCGTCGATCGCATTGCGCAAAAGATTGACCAAAACCTGCGCAATCTGAACGCGTATGCCCATCACGGCTGGGACGTTTTGCACCTTAGATTTTATCGTCACGCCTTGCTCGGTTGCTTCTGCATTCACCAAGCGCAAGGATTGTCGTAAAAGTTCGTCAAAATCAAATGGAGCTTTCCATTCTTCCCCTTTTCGCGCAAATCCACGCAACGCTTTTATGATATCAGCCGCGCGACCGGCTTGTTGGTCCAGATCGCCCAATATCTGCACGAGCTCCGAATCTGGGTTTTCGCTGTCTTTGACGACCGAAATGGCCGCATCTGCATTTTGCGTGATCGCCGTGAGCGGCTGGTTCAATTCATGGGCAAGACCGGCGGCCATCTGCCCCAAAAGCTCTCCTCGAACTCGGTGGGACAAGTCGCGGTTCAGCTTGTTGATCTGCGTTTCTGTGGCCTTGTTGGATGTGATTTCATCCATGGTTGCGACGGCGTGCCGGGGATTGCCATCGTTGTCACGAATGATGATCGCATTGACTTTGACCCAGATCGTTTCCCCGTCTTTGCGGACACATCGTTTTTCAAGATCAACGGCATGATCTTCGATACTGAGTTCGCCTGGGTTCCATGTCAGCGTTGGATCGCCTGGATGCGTAAGGTCAGCAGGGCTCATTTCCAACAGCTCTTCAATTTCATACCCTGTAATCGCCGCAAGTTTCTGGTTCACCCGAAGGAACTGGCTTGTTTTTGCATCCAATTGGGCCATGCCGCGCGACGCCATTTCAAAGGTTTGGCCAAATTCATGCTCTGTCGCTTTGCGCCGTTTGATTTGATCCGTCAGCGCTTGGTTCGCTTGGTCCAACTCTTTGTAGGTTTTGGGCAGGGGGTCCGAAGGGTTGATTTCGCCCTGCGATATCAGGGACGATCTTACGGCAAAGGCGCGGATCGGTTTGTAGATGATTTTGGCCAGAATTAGACCAAGAGCGCCCGTCATGAAGGCTGTTGCGACCGCGATCCAAACATTGCTAAAGCGGTTCCGTTTGATGGCTCCGATAAAGTCGCTTTCAGGTGCATAGACTGCGATCGTCCAAGGCAATTCTGGACTAATCACCGGCAAGACAAGTGAGACATAGGTTTCACCGTCATGCGTAAATGTCGAATAGGTTTCCTCTTGGATATCGGCGAAATCGCCAATGGCATCCGACGCGAACATTTTGCGGACCATTGGGTCGTCGATTTCGGAAAGGCTGACAAATCGAAATGTCCCATCGTCATTCTTTGCCTTCAGCAATTCAGGCTGCGGGTGCGCGATGACATCTGCGTTTCGATTGACAATCAAGGCGGTGCCATTGTCGCTTATTTTGAGCTGAGCCAGGAATTCTGAAACTGCATCAATTTCGATGTCGACGCCAATGACACCGCTTATGGTCCCATTGCGGTCGACAACAGGCGAGGCAATGGTGATACCGGGGCGCTGAGAGGAAAAGAAGATGTAGGGATCTGTCCACACGCTGGTTTGGACGTCTTTTGCCTTTTGGTACCAAGGTCGGACACGAGGATCATACGTGTCCGCTTCATCGCGTTCTTGCAGTACGATTTCGTACTGAGCATTTCGCCAGATTAGGTTCGTTTCCCGAACATCGTCAGCCCCAAAAGAGATAATTTTTGACTGAAAGGGGGCAATCGAACCTTGCCGTTGCACATAGACAAAATTGCCATTTTCATCGCCGTAATAAACGCCCGCAAATTGCGGGGCCGTTTGAAGCTGTTGGAACAAGAGTTGTTCAAGCTGCTGGCGATCATCGCTGGGCACGATTTCATTCTCGGCCAGCCGCGCTGCCAATTCCGCGGCTCCGCGTGCGGGATTCAAAAACCCTCTGGAATGGGCGGCTGTATTCGCGCCTACATCGCTTAAAAGGTCACGGGCATGATTAAGGAGGACCCGTTGCGACGTCACATAAGACGATGTCACGACGATCATCACAGCCAAAAGCTGGAGCCCAACCAAACAGGAGGCAAGCCAAAGCCCCAATGAATTCTTCATCGCAATCGCCCTATACGAGTTCGGGTACTAAATTAACCTTCTGAGCCCCTATCACGTCTATCAAAATTTTCAAAATTGTCAGGCACTGGGGCTGCCCAGCGCGTGAACCGATGGCCTCTTTCAGGGACGCTTTGGGCAATTGCGTGCTCTCAGACGTGAATCTCTGGCCAAAGTTTTACCATCAAAAGCGGGTTGTTTCGCGGCTGACATCGAGGTTGTTGTCAAAGCCGTTTCCTCTGACAACACTCAGATGACGGGGAATTTCTTTAAATTCACGTCAAAAAATTTACCAGAAATTAATAGATTTCAAATTTAACCGGATAGACGACTGATCCGACTACACCACTGATTGTATCGCCAACCAAGGTATAAACCCGAATTAGAATAGGATACTTAAAATTTGCTTTCATTTATCCAAAAAAGTAGCCGTTTTTTTCGCCCCTCGCATGGGGAAATCGAACCACGGCGAGAAACGCCCACGATTGGTGGGATTGAATTCCAACCCAGCCCCCAAATTTTTGAGCATTTTGGGATATGTGGTGACTGCGAAGTTACATGTCAAAGCGGTCTTATACAGCTGAAACACCTGCGGTTGGACGATCATGTAATAACGCGCTCAAATGGCCTCGTTTCTCCCGTTTGTATGATGGTGAATTCAAACGATTTAGGGACAGAAGGCAGGCCGCGTGCAGGCGCAGTTTTAAGTGGTAGTCTCGGCAACGACCTTCCTCAAGGGGACTTAGCGATAGGCGCAAAAAGCACGTTCACATCCTACCAAAGGTCCGAAACCACAGCGCGCCTAAAGGCGGTTGCAAATGGGCCGACGTCAAGAAAGGGACCGAACGCATTGATCGACTGTCCTGTTGAAGCGTTGTGCGTACCCGTTTTTGAAATGCGGGTCGAAATTCTGATGCATGGCATTTACGTCCTTTGCCCAAGCCTCTCGGATGTTTCGACGCCCAAAGCGACAAAAGGTTTGGTGGCGTGAATCTTGATCACGGCGCGATCAATCGAATGCGACCCGGTCTTTGTTAAGACTGTTGAGCGGCCATTTCCTCTGACAATGCCCAGAATTTAATTTAACAAAAACTGCGGGACATCACGAAAAGACAATACCGCCATCAACGTTCAATGTTTGCCCCGTCACAAAACCCGCATCGTCCGACGCGAGAAAGGCCACAGGCCCGACGACATCCTCTGGGTTGCCAATACGGGCCAGTGCGGTTTTGGCTTGCCACGCTTCACGGACCTGAGGGTCTTCTAGGTTCACGCGCCCCATGTCGGTCAAGATAATACCGGGGCAGACGCAATTGACCGTGATGCCAAGAGGGCCAACTTCTTGCGCGAGGACCCGCGAGAACCCCATAACAGCGGCCTTGGACGCGGAATAATGCGCCTGTTCGGGTGCGCCGTGTTTGCCGCCGATTGAGGCGATGTTGACGATCCGACCGTATTTGCGCGCTTTCATTGAAGGGAGGAAGGCTTGGGTCACCAAAAACGACCCCTTGGCGTTCACATCCATGACCGCGTCCCAAACGTTTTCCGGCAGGGCATCCAATTCGCCCGCAATCAGGATGCCGGCGTTATTGACGATCGCGTCGACTTGCCCAAAAGCGTTCAGGACATCAGCGGCCATGTGGTCGACCTGAGCTTTGTTGCTGACATCCGCGAGGAACGTCTCAGTCCGCTGGCCGGTTTCTTTGATATCAGCCGCAACAGTCGTCAGGTCGCTTTTCGCTGTCTCGATATCATTCAGGGCAAGATCATAGCCACGCCTTGCAAGACCAATCGCGATGGCGCCGCCAATGCCGCGACTTGCGCCAGTGACCAATGCCACTTTGTTTTGTGTCATGTCGTCCCCCCTTACAAAGCGGTATAGCCACCGTCGACCGTCAGGACGGTGCCGGTGATGAAACTTGCCGCATCCGATGCTAGGAATACGGTGGCGTCCGCGATTTCGCGCGGCTCGCCCAAACGGCCCATTGGCGTGCGATCCATCCAGACGTTGAACCATTCGGGCTTGGATCGTCCGGCCAGCGTTAGTTCGGTCGCCGTGTAACCGGGGGCGACGCCATTCACGCGCACCCCTGATTTTGCCCATTCCACGGCCGTGGATTTCACAAGCAGATTCACCCCGGCCTTTGCTGCGTTATAGGCGGCTTGGGGTTGCGGCCAGACCGCGACCTCGCCGCAGATCGAAGAGGTGCAGACGATGGCGCCGCGGCCTCGTTCGACCATTTTGGCCCCAAAGGCCTGCAAGCTGTTGAAGACGCCGACGAGATTCACGTCGAGGACGGATTGAAAATCCGCGATATCGACCTTTGCACTTGGCGCGTTGTGAACGATCCCGGCATTGGCCACGAGGACATCCACGGGTTCGGCTGCTGCCAGTTCCGCGCAGGCATCCGCGTCAGTGACATCAAGCTGTGCAAACTGCCCGCCAATTTCGTTGGCAAGATCGGTGCCAGCCGCCGCATCAATATCAGCGACAAGCACCCGCGCGCCCGCGTCGGAAAACCCGCGACACATCGCGGCACCGATCCCTTTTGATCCGCCTGTGACAAGAACAGTCTTGCCGTCAAAGCTGATGCGCTGCGCCAGCGTCATCGCAATACGCCGTTGAGCGCCGGATAGAGGGCTTTGTAGCGTGCATAGATCTCTTCGTAGCGTGTGACGTTTTCGGCAATCGGGTCGATGACGCGCCCCGGATGCACCATGGCGGCGATCCCATCGTCAATCGTGTCGAAATGCCCCGCACCATGGGCGGCCAACACAGCCGACCCCGTCGATGGAGCATCGGGCGAGGCGGGAATACGCACAGGGATGCCTGCCGTATCGGCGTGTATTTGCAGCCAAAGGTCAGAGGCCGATGCACCGCCGCCCACAGTCATCTCGCCGCTTTGATATCCGGCGTCTTTGAACGCATCCAGAATGGCCCGCGTGCCAAAGCCGATCCCTTCCATCATGGCGCGGAAGATGTGGTGTTTTTCATGGGCCAGCGTCAGACCGACAATGGCACCGCGCGACAGCGGATCGGTGTAGGGTGTCCGATTGCCTTGGAAATGATCCTGGATGATCAGGCCATCACAGCCGGGCTGCAGCTCTGCCGCCTTTTTGTTCAGTTCGTCGTAGTCCAACCCGCCGGTGAGACGCCCCAACCAGTTGATGATCGACCCGGTGGAGGTTTGCCCGCCTTCGACAACATAGCGATCAGGATAGACAATGTCGGCATATGCCCCCCAAACGCCCGGCGCGCTGAGCGGTTCCTTGGTGACGCCAAATTGCAGATGTGATGATCCGGTGATCAGCGCCAATTGACCCGGTTGCGCCACACCAAGCCCGATCATACCCACCAACGCGTCAGCCCCGCCCTGAACGACTTTGACCGATTGCGGCAGGCCAAGCGAATGGGCCGCATGGGCCGTCAGCGTGCCAATCACCTCGCCCGGTGCGGCGACGCGTGGGGGCCATTTGTCGAGGATGTCTTCGATGCCCAAAGACGCGACCAGTGATTTCGCCCAGCCCCCGTCGCGGTTGCGATAATGCCAACGCAGCCCAGCGTTATCGAGGCTTGCCGCCCATTCGCCGGTCAGCTTGTAGGTCAGGTAATCCTGATACTCACAGATGCGGTGCGCTTTGTCGTACACCTCAGGCTCGTTTCGCTTCAGCCACAACGCCTTGGGGATCATCCATTCTGCGGATACCGGGCCATTGCCGCCGCCGTTCAGTGACAAGGCCGCGTCACCCGTGGCCAATACGTCATCGGCTTCGACATTGGCGCGTACGTCCATCCAGATCAGCGCCGGGCGCAAAGCATCGCCATTTTCATCCAAAGCGACAACCGAACAACAGGTCGTCGCATAAGCAATCGACTCGATCTGCGACGGATCAACGCCCGCCTCTGCAATCGCGCCTTGGGATGCTTTGACAAAATTGTCCCACCAATCGGCGGGGTTTTGTTCGGCGCGTGCACCTGCGGTGAAATTTGTTTTGTAAGGCGCGGCGACATTGCCCAGACACGTGCCCTTTAAGTCATAAACACGCGCCCGCAGGCTTTCCGTCCCACCATCAACCGTTAGAAAAAATGCCATCAACTCCTCCCAAAGCTATCGGCGACATTATAGGTCTCGGAACGCCTCCAAGGCCTTCCCGGCATACATGACCGCCGGACCACCGCCCATTTCCACTGCGACCTCCAATGCCTCCACCAATGCCGCCTCATCCGCACCATGTCGTTTTGCGGAATCGATGTGATACAGGATACAGTCTTCGCAGCCTTGGCTTACGGCGACGGCTGTGGCCATCAATTCTTTTTGTGCGGCGGAAAAACTGCCTTCGCGGGTGGCTGTTTTCGAGATTTTGGTAAACCCTTCAAACAGGGTTGGCGTGGTTTTGGCAAATGCACCAAGGCGGGTCTTGGCAGCGCTTAGTTTGTCTTTACTGCTCATGCGTTGATCTTTCGTTCAAGAATGGCTTGGACATGGGGCAGGGCCTCCCAGTGGGGCATGTGACCAGCATCGGGGAAATGGTGCACGCTGATGAGGGGCGAGACATCCAAAGCCTCGGACCAATCCACAATCTGGTCGCGCTGTCCCAGCAACAAGGATACTGGCATGTCGTTTGCGATCTGTTCGAGGTCGCCGCGCAGGTCCACGTTTTGCCCGCTTGCCCCGGCAAGGGCGTGTGCAATTTCTGTCAGTCGTCCCTTGGAGAGGGTCGCAAAGATCGCCGCGTGCGCGGCGTCCGACAACCCGTTTGACCCGTGGGTCAGGCTGGTCAGCGCGCGCGCAACCGAAGCCACGTCACGTGGTTCGGCCAAGGCATCAAGGAACCGCGTGTTGATCGTGCGGCCCAGTCCCGCAGGGGCGATTAAGGTCAATGATG
>JBDWGM010000027.1:0-13039 GCA_039975755.1 Paracoccaceae bacterium
CGCGTTGAAACCCCAACCACCTATATCGACGAACCCAACGTCGCCCGCGTGCCCAAACGCACCGACATGTTCGCCCGCGCTCAATTCGGCGACATGGGCAAAACCCTGCAAGACGGCACCAAGAACGGGCATTACGTCCGCAAAGCCGCGCCCTCCATGGCGCAACGCCGCGCGCTTGGGGCGTTTGTGTTGTTACAAGACGGCGACTCGGATTCGCAGCGGACCCAACTGGACCCCCAAGACGCTGCCAACCTGATCAAAGCCACCAGCTATTGGTTGGGCATCGACGCCGTCGGCATTTCACGCTGCCCCGATTGGAGCTGGTACAGCCACGACGTGCGCGGCGAACCCATCGACCCACCCCACGATCAGGCGATTTCGATGATCATCGATCAAGGCTATGAAACGATGGAAGGGTCTTCGGGCGATGATTGGATCGCCGTGGCCCAATCCATGCGCGCCTATTTGCGGTTTTCCCTGCTGGGCGGCGTCATCGCAAAACAGATCCGCAATCTGGGATACAAAGCCAAAGCCCATTCCGTCATGGACGGCGAAGTGTTGCAGCCCCCTTTGTTGCTGCTCAGCGGGTTGGGCGAAGTCAGCCGCATCGGCGAAGTCATCCTAAACCCCTATCTGGGCCCGCGCCTGAAATCCGGCGTCGTCACAACCGACCTGCCCATGGCCCATGACAAACCCATCGATTTCGGCCTGCAAACCTTTTGCGAAAGCTGCAACAAATGCGCGCGCGAATGCCCGTCAGGGGCCATCACGGCCGGGCCGAAACTGATGTTCAACGGCTATGAAATCTGGAAATCCGACAGCCAAAAATGCGCCACCTACCGCATAACGACACCCAATGGCGCGATGTGTGGGCGCTGTATGAAAACCTGCCCGTGGAACCTTGAAGGGATCTTCAAGGAAAAACCGTTCCGCTGGGCCGCGATGAACATGCCCAAAGCCGCCCCGCTTTTGGCCAAACTGGATGATGTCGTGGGCAATGGCGCTTTGAACCCCGCCAAGAAATGGTGGTGGGATCTCGAAATCGAAGAAGACGGCGGATACCGCCCCACGAAAAAGCCGGTGAATGCACGGTCTCTGCAAAAAGATCTGGATCTGAAATACGAAGACCAAACCCTTGCCGTCTATCCCGCGAACCTGGCCCCGCATCCCTATCCTTATCCGTTCCACATGGACCGCGAGGCCGGGATCGAAGCGTATCAGGCCATGGTCACCGCCGAAGAATACCAACGCCGCGCCGCTGCCGGGACGTTGGATACGGTGGCGCATGTCTATGGCGCAGATGGCGAAAGCCCCGTGGTGCAGGTCGAAATCTCCAAGGTCGAACAGATGGCCCAAGGGATCACCAAATACGAAATGAAATCCATCGACGGATCGGATTTGCCGCGCTGGCAGGCCGGCGCCCATCTGGACATTGTCGTCGCCCCCGATTTCCTGCGCCAATATTCAATGTCTGGTGATCCTGCCGACCGCAGCATCTATCAAATCGGCGTCCTGCGCGAAGACGACGGGCGTGGCGGTTCAAAACTGCTGCACCGTATCTTTACCCAAGGGCGACGCATCTTTGTGTCCAAGCCCATCAACCACTTTCCCGTTGCGGCAGATGGAACCCATCACATCCTGCTGGGCGGTGGTATCGGCATCACGCCGATGATCGCCATGGCCCATGAACTGTACGCCCAAGGCCGCGATTTTGTGCTGCATTATTCCGGGCGGTCCCGCGACACGATGGGGTATATCGACGACCTCGCCCAAGTTGCGTGGGCGGACAACGTCCACCTGCACATCACCGATGAAAACACCCGCGCCGATCTGACCCAGATCATCCCGCCCTTTTCCGCAGGCAGCCACATTTATACCTGCGGCGCTGAACGCTATATGGCCAGCGTGATGGACGCCGCTGAAAGCGCAGGCTTCCCCGAAGACGCGCGCCACCTTGAATATTTCTCTGTGCCCGAAACCCCAGATTACGAAAACCACGCCTTCACGCTGAAACTGGCGCGATCCAACAAAACCTTTGAGATCCCCGCCGACAAATCCGCCACAGACGTGCTGCAAGACAACGGCATCCCCGTTGATGTCAAATGTTCGGACGGCCTGTGCGGAGTCTGCAAATGCGGATTACTCGACGGCGACGTCGAACACCGCGATTTCGTCCTGTCCAAAGCGCAACGCGAAACCACCCTGATCCTCTGCCAATCCCGCGCCGCCGCAAAAGACGGAACCCTCGTGATCGACCTTTAACTCCACGCTGCAGGCGCGGGGTTTCTCAACCTTCGTTTGCAAACCTGAGGAATTTCCCGTGTTCATCAAGAACCACTGGTTCTGTATCGACGCTCACAATTTCGATGTCGGTTCGGTATTCACTGCGGCCGTCATTGAATGGCAACGATTTGAAACGTAGTGAAAACAAGACACCCTCCAACGAAAAAAGATCAAAAGTGACCGTTTTTCCGTCGAGCTTGAACTTTACAGTCGCCAATAGAATAAAGTGCCCCGGAGCGTCGACGAAAGGGTGGAATGAAAAGGGCTCGAATGGAATCAAGTACCACTGTTGAAAGATATTTTCTGGTGTCGTCATACCGCCGGATCGCGTGCTCGTATTTTTCTCCCGGAGTTGCAGCTTTAGCCGTTTTTGATCTTCTTCCGACATATGATCACTCACCACATCGAGCAACTTTCGTTCCAGTGGTCGCAGTTTGGGAATAAGCAGAATCAATATAATAAAAACAGGCGCGAACAGAATATTAATTACCAAACTAAAAATCCATAAATCCCACGTTATGTCCGAAACATAAAAGTCACCTTTCACCGCAGCATCTCGTTTAGGCATTCTATTTAACCTCCCACAGGCAAGACACGGCTAAAACCCACTTCGAACCATTTCCTACAAATGCATGTAGATATATGCCAAAAGTCCCTCGACAGTGTCAGGTAAGACACCTTCTGCTTCCGCTTTTCCCAGAGTTGGAGGGGTCCAAAATAGCCGGCCTTTTTTTTGGGACTTGAGAAGTCTGTCCTCATGGATATTTTCGGCATGGTACCTTAACCACATGGTAAGTGTGACCAAATCAGGTTTGGCCGTATCAACCACTGATCCAACGACCTTTTCCCCGTCCATCTCAAATTTGATGGTTTGTCCCAAGCCATTCAAATGAAATCCTACCGTAGGGAATCCATCTTCTTCGAGCATCCATTCATACGTCCTAGAGCTCAATTCTTCAATATTTCTATAGACAGTAATACCACCGGGCAGGTCGTATTCATCGTTGAGGTTGGACACAGCCACATCAGAAAGCCAGTTTCTTTCCGGAACGTTCAAATTCACAACTCCAATTTTTATACGGGCCCAATCAACTTTCGACGCTTCGAATTTGAGATTACCTAAAACAATTCTTAAAGGAAATTACATTTTTCTGCGCAAGCGCACGCTGCAAGCCCGAGGCTTCTCAACCTTCTTTTGCAAACCTGAGGAATTTGCCGTGTTCATCAAGAACCACTGGTTCTGTATCAACGTTCACAAATTCGATGTCGGTTCGGTATTCATTGCGGCCGTCATTGAATGGCAACGATTTGAAACGCATTATAAGTGCGTGAACATATCGCGGATTGTCAACGCAGGTACACTGGACAACACAACGACCATTCCCGCCCAGTCCTTTGTCGGGTTTCTCCCTGGCTAGAACCACCGCGTCGTTACAACACTGGTGATCAGCGGAAAACAAATACGATCAAGATGAGCGTCACGCGCGCCAGAGTTCATTTGGCTATCAAACCGCACGACAAGGCGCTCTTAAGGCCGTTTCGTTCCCGCCGCAGGGGGCCAAACGAAAAACCCCCCTTCTGATACCGCCGCCTCGATAGCGAGCTCTGCGTCAAACAGCTTGCGGTCAAGGATCTCATACCACAGCTTATCCGCGCCCGTCGCATCCATCGGAATTAAATAGCTTTCTGGCCGATGTTTCGAAAACAAATAGATCGCATCGGACAGTAGAAAATCGGTCGCTTCAAACATGACGCGTTCGATCGCGCTCCACTCCAGTTGATCCTTGTATGCGACCCCGCCTGGGGGTGACACGTCGCGCGAAATCTTGGTTTCGTCAAAGTCCACCGCATACCATTCCGATATGTCTTTTGGACCACGACCCAAAAAGCCAAGTAATTTTCCGATGTAATGCAACATGACTGAACTCCTTTCGCAAAAGGTGGAAGACAAATTCCTGACAGTAATCAGAGTGTTACCGGTGCAGCCCTGTTTGAGTACATCTAAGTTTGCATAGCCGAATTGCGTTTGGCCATCAGAGCGCCTGTTTGAACTTAAACGGAAAAGGAGTGCTGCGATTACGTCCGTTCGTTCACAGCTTGTTCATCCAAAAGAGCTTTCACCGCCGTCTCCGAGATATCCAGTCGCAGTTGGTATTTCCCAGACACAACAATGAAATCGGGAGGTTCAATTCCCGCCGCCAAAAGCGCTTGCCGCATATGAGTACCTGACAACGGAACATAATCAGGCTCTTCCCCAGAGAATTTATTGTAAAACCGCCCACCAAACCAACGGCTTCTCTTGAGAGCCGCCTTTGCAACTTGGTTCTTGAAATGCAGCGCTTGCACCAGTCCATCCAAATCATGCGGAGCCAAATCTGCAGCCTGGCTTGGTGCCGAAAACACACTCGCCAAACCTGATGAAATTGCTTCGGAAACACCCTTTTGGGTCGGGGACGGACCTGATAGAATTTTCAGAATTGGTTTGGACATATAACTTGTTTAAAAAACAGCCTCAGAGCTTTCAATGACGGTAACGCTCGTCTAATAGCGCACAAATGCAAACTACAAAAGCGGCTATCGTCAAAGGCGCCCGTTTGAACCCAAGCAAACAGGCTGGCGATTAACGGTTTCGTGGACGGCTCGTGTATTGATTGATCATCAAAATGGCCGCGAAAAACGCTGATCTTTACTTACACCCTCCTTTATCTTTCATGTGGGCTGAAATGATAGCTCTTGGATTGAAGGGGAAAGATTCAGTGTTGAGAATAATTTCTACCAGCTCAACCAACTGTGAACAGTCAAAAAGATCTACAGTATCTAACATAGCATCGAGCATCAAAGAATCGTTCTCTCGAAATCGTTCTTTCGAAATCGACGTCCGCCGCTCTTCGACCAGATTGCGTTCCGGTTCCGTTGGCAAGAGACACTTCAACACATCGAAGCCGGCCTTCGACACGTCGAAATATTCTTTGTTCTGGTTTTTCGCGAGAGAGACTCTTTTCAACCATTCCCTATACGTGCCCACCGTGATCGCAGCCGCGGTGAATTTGTTTACAGCATCAGTGGTGTCATCCATGCCCAGCTCAATTTGAACGAAATTGGCATCAAACTCGCTCACCCACTCGTCTGACTCTAGCTCGGTAAACTTTTCCCATTCTGCGGCGCAATGTTGGGACGCCACGTCACTGTAGGTGACCACTTTGTTCGACTGAGCAACTGATGCGACGCTTGTCGTGATCAACAGGGATATAGATGCGAACAGGGATAGGATTGTTTTCATGGGTCAGGGCTCCTTTGGGCAACTCTTTAAACGGGAAATGTGGCGTGAATTGAGCGGCGCGTTGAACCAAACACCAGTTCGCATGAAGCAAACCAACCATGACCCAAGCGCCTGCCTGGCTGGCGATTGTTCCTATGCTGTGGACGACGGGCAGTGTGTTGATGGATCATCAAGATGACAGCGAAGGATGTGAGACCCGCGTTAGTTACATACTTTCATATGGGCCGTTGTGATGGCCTCATAATCGAAAGGAAAAGACTCAACGCTGAAAATAGCTTCGCTCGCTTCGGCGAATTGCATACATTCAAATTGATCGAACGCAGTGAACAATTTCGCGCGAATGTCGTTTTCTGATGCGTTTGTTGTGGTCATCGCCAAATCTAAGATCAGGTCGCGTTCCGCTTCCTGAGGGAAAAGGCACATCATCAAATCGAATTTTGAGCGTGCTCGGTCAGAATAGTCCTGATTTTGATTGGTCTCGCTAGAAAATCCAGTGAACACAGTCATATAATCGGCAATCCCGACCACGGCGGCCGTGTACTTGTTGACCGCTACTGTAGTGGCGGCATCAATTTCGGGATCAATTTCGATCGGATCTAATGTCGTCCAAGCGTTGTTCGCTTCCAATTGTGAAACCCTTTCCCATTCTGCTCCGCAATGCTGGGACGCAACGTCACTGAGGCTGACAGCGGTGTTTGATTGAGCAAACGATGCAACGTTTGTCGTGATCAACAGGGATGCAGATGCGAACAAGAATAGGATTGTTTTCATGGGTCAGGGCTCCTTCAATCACCACCTTATACGGGAAATGTGGCGTGAATTGAGCGCCCCTTTGTGTCCTTGCGTCAAAAAATCCAGCCGTCCTTATACCCAAATTCTGCGCTTGATCCGACCCGTTCTGAATGACATTCGCGCCTTTCGAGACAACTAAAGATGCAGATTGCGATATTCGACATCTGGATCATCTGATTTAATACCCCACATAGCACCCAGCCACCGATACAGTCAGGGAACCGCCTCATGAAGCTTAACGTCAACGGAACGGATCACGAGGTCGACGTCGAACCCGACATGCCTTTGCTGTGGGTGTTGCGCGATGAATTGGGCATCACGGGGCCCAAATACGGCTGTGGCATTGCGCAATGTGGTGCATGCACTGTGCATGTGGATGGGGTGGCTGTGCGGTCCTGTCAGCTGGCTGCGGGCGACGTGGACGGGGATGTGACCACCATCGAGGGGCTGGGCACCCCAGACAGCTTGCACGCGGTGCAACAGGCCTGGATCGAACATCAGGTGGCGCAATGTGGCTATTGCCAGTCGGGTCAGATCATGGCGGCGGCGTCGTTTCTGGATTTCAACGCGGCCCCGACGGATGCGGATATCGATGCGGCCATGTCGGCCAATCTGTGCCGCTGTGGCACCTACCCGCGCATCCGGGCGGCGGTCAAAACAGCCGCTGCCAAACTGAACGGAGCGTAAATCATGAGCCGCGTCAAAACCATCGCCCGCCGGACCTTTTTGATCGGATCAGCCGCCATTGTCGGGGGGGTCGCCTTTGGCACCTATCTGGCCAAGAAATCCATTCCAAACCCATTGCTGTCAGATTTGAAAGACGGCGAAGCGGCCATAACGCCCTATGTCAAAATCAACGCAGACGGCATCACACTGATCACACCGCGTGCGGACAAGGGTCAGGGGTCTTATTCGGTTCAGGCGTGCCTGATCGCCGAAGAGCTGGACATCGACCCACAAACCGCGACGCTGTCACCGGGATTGCCGGGACCGGCCTATTTCAATTCGACCATCCTGCACGAAGGGGCGCCCTTTCCGCCCTATGATGACCGCGCCATCGCGCAAAACGCGCGTGCGTTCATGTCGGTGCCGGCCAAGATCCTGCAGCTTCAGCTGACGGGCGGGTCCAGCACCGTGTCGGATGCCTTTGTCAAATTGCGCATGGCTGGGGCCGTGGCACGGGAGACGCTGAAACAAGCCGCCGCCAAACAATACGGGGTGGCCCGTGCGGATCTGAAAACCGAAAACGGGCAGGTGCTTTTGCCCAATGGCGACAGCGTGGCCTATACCGCTTTGGCGGCGGCAGCGGCGCAGATCGACCCCATCACGGATGTCACCTTGCGCGATCCCGACACCTGGCGGATTCTGGGCAAGGACAGCACGACGCGGTTGGATATGGTGGCCAAATGCACCGGGCGCGAAGTCTATGGCATTGATGTCGCGATGGACGGCATGGTGCATGCCGCTGTGCGCGCCAATCCGGGGATTGGCGGCGACGCAACCATCACCGACATGTCCACTGCCAAAGCCATGCGAGGCGTGCAGACCGTCCTGCCCGTTGCCCACGGCGTGGCCGTGATCGCAGACAACACATGGCGCGCCTTTCAGGCCGTGGATGCGGTTGAAATCGAATGGGGCCCTGCCCCCTACCCCGGTGCCAATTCGCCCGAAATTTTCGACACGTTGGAACAGGTGATTGACGACAGCGACGCCTTGGATCACCGCAAGCGCGATGACGGCGATGTTGACGCAGCTCTTGCCGATGGTGACCTGATCGAGGCGACCTATCGCCTGCCCTATCTGGCCCATGCGCCGATGGAACCGATGAACGCCCTTGTGCGCGTCACGGATGATCTGTGCGAAATCTGGACCGGCACGCAAATTCCCACGTTTGTGCGCGATCACGCCGCGACACTGACCGGTTTGGACAAGGATCAGGTTCTGGTGCATGTGCAACCAATGGGCGGCAGCTTTGGGCATAAACTGGAACTGGCCCATGTGGATCAGGCGGTTGAAATCGCCATGACTGTCAAAGGCACTCCGGTCAAACTGACCTGGAGCCGCGAAGAAGACATGACCCACGACTACCCCCGCCCTGCCGCCGTGGCCAAGGCGCGCGGTAAGGTTTCAGGTCAACAGGTCGACACGTTTGATTTATCCGTTGGGCAATCCGCATTGGTGCCGGGATGGTTTGGCCGCTTGGCGGGCCTGTCGGTGCCCGGCCCTGATGCGACCATCACAACCGGGTCGTGGGATCAGCCGTTTGACATCCCCAATTACCGCGTCTCGGGGTATCGCGCGCCGGACATGGTGCCGGTGTCCTCGTGGCGGTCGGTTGGGGCGTCGGGCAATGGCTTTGTGCACGACACGTTCATGGATGAACTGATCCATGCGGCGGGTGCTGACCCGTTGGCCGAACGCATACGCCTGTGTATGCACGACACATCGCGCAAAGTGCTGGAAACCGTCGGCGACATCTCGGGCTGGGATGGCCCCAAAATCAGCGACACCCGTGCGCGCGGCGTGGCGTTCTGTATGTCCTTTGGTGTCCCATGTGCGCAGGTGATCGAAGTCACAAGCACCCCGGATGGGATCAAAATCGACAAGGTCTTTGCCGTTGTGGATGTCGGCACTGTGCTTGAGCCGCGCAATCTTGAAGCGCAGGTGTTTGGCGGGATCACCTTTGGTTTAAGCCACGCGATCAATTGCGAGCTGACCTACGAAAACTATGAACCCCAACAGAACAATTACCACATGTATGAAGGCCTGCGCATGTACCAAGCTCCTGCGTTTGAAATCAAAGCCCTGACCAACAGCGTCAGCATCCGCGGGATCGGTGAACCCGGTGTGCCCCCGGCGGCACCCGCCTTGGGCAACGCGATCTTTGCGGCGACCGGGCAACGCATTCGCGAAATGCCGTTCAACAAACACATCAACTTCGTCTGAGAGGGTCAGCTATGAAACACACGGCTCTCTCGACCTCTTTGATCGCGGCTTTGGCCTGTTTGGTGGTGCCTCATATGGGGCACGCCGAAACTGTTGACATCAATCCCCCCGCTGCAGGGTCGGTCAGCCGCGCCGACGGGTTGGCGGCGTGGGATCGGATTTACGAAGTCACCTCACATCCGCGCTGCACCAATTGCCATCCCGGCGAAAGCGACCGCCCCATGTGGTCGGGCCCTTCCTATGGCACGACACGGCAGCACGGCATGAACATCCAAGCCGGAGAAAGCCGCATCGGCGCGGAATATGTCCTGTGTTCCACCTGCCACACGACCAAGTCCGAGGATTGGGAAAACGCCAACACCGTGCCCCATGCGGCCCCTCGGGTCGCTGCAAACTGGCAACTGGCCCCGGTCGAGGCTGCGTGGTTTGGCAAATCCTCAATCGAGATATGCGAACAGCTGCGCGACCCCGACCGCAACGGAGATCGCGATGTGCTGGCCTTGGCCGCCCATCTGGATCACGACAAGATTTTGCATTGGGCCTGGAACCCCGGCGGCGGTCGCGAACCGGCCCCCTATAGCTTGCAAGACCACGTGAATGACATTCTGGCCTGGGGCGTCGCAGACTTCCCCTGCCCCGGCGAAGACTAAGGGGTACGGAGACGAAGACGGCTTTTGATGTCTTCTTGTCCATTTCCAGATGGTTTGGTCGTGACATTTACGGATAGTGCCGCAGTGTGCGCAGCCGACCGCCTTGGCACGAACTTTTCTGCTCTGGGTACACCGCTTGCCATAATAGGCGATTTAAAAATGGAAGACGCCCCAATTATCCAAACGAAACGGAACTGTGAATGTCCCGCCAGAACAAACCACCTTTTACGCATTGTGCATAAATTTACAGCACGATCCCGATCTTACCAGAGCGGCTTTTGAATTGGCTGCACCGCTTATGAACACCTTTACAGTTATTTTTTCGAATTATCCACGGATTCAGCCGTATCACTAATTTGCTCATTTTTATCGCAATTCGAAAAATATCACAGCCATTCGACCAAAGCCTGTTTGAACGGTTTTGGCGTCCATACAAACCGCTTGATTCCTTGGTTCGAAGCAGTAAATTCAATTCCCATCACAGTTTTTCAACTTATTTTGCGGAGAAGCTTTAATGCGTTCAACCATTCCTTTAACACTAGCCGCGTTGTTAACAAGCACCGCACCGGCGTTTGCTTTGACAGTCAACTGGATTGATTGGCAATCTAGCTCGACAGCCGGGGGCGGCTTTACAGCCACGGGTCAGATCGTGTCTGGCACAGAAACCATCGATGTCACCTATACAAACGCCCAAGGTGTGTCCTTCATTCAAACAGGATCAGGGGTAAACTACTTTACGCCTACGGACCCAGCGACCTCGCCCTACACAAGCACCGGCCCTCTTGGGAATGACAACATTCCAACAGCGGCTGAAATGATCGCATTGAACCGTCAGGGATCGCAAACGCTGACTTTTTCTCAAACTGTTGAGAACCTTTATTTGTCTTTCGTCAGTCTAAACCGCAACGGATATACGTTTGACCAAGATCTCGAAATTCTAAGTCAGACAGGGGCGAACATTGACGGGGCTGGAGCTGATGCCGCCGGGTTCTGGGGCACTGGTTTAGTGACCAAAGTTGATAATCTCGACGGTACATTCTCGATCAACAACCCGACTGCTGGTGAACCACACGGCACGCTGTTGTTCGCGAGCCAGTTCGACACTCTGACATGGAACAGTGACAGCAACGAGAACTGGAATGGATTTACGATTGGCATTCAAGGGACTGCCACTCAGGTAAGCCCTGTTTCGCCAGTTCCGCTGCCAGCCGGTGGATTATTGCTTTTGTCGGGCCTTTTCGGCGTAGGTGCGTTGAAGCGATGGAAAAAACACACCGCGTAAATTGTTCCGCAAAAACCACGCTGGACAGGTTGTCCGACGTTTTAGAAATAGCCCAAGGGGCATCGGTTTATCCCGGTGCCCCTTTTTTGGACACCAAATCGGGCGCTTTGATCGGGGCCTTTATTGGCGGCGTTGACAACGGGCAACATGTGTAATCGTGATTCACGTAATCTATTGTAATTACGTTATAATACCGGATTTACCCATTGTTGACAGCTGTCAACTTGTCCCAGAATGCAGCAAAGCCATGACCATCGGTCCGGATGAAAACGCATTCGCTTCGGCTTTGCGTGTCAGCGCCCTGAGATACCCGCCCGGCGATTTGATATCGTCGATCCGTTGCAACATCGCGACCACGGTGACCGCTGCTTCGGCGGGGCCCATGGCACGTTGCGCCGCGTCCCATGCATCCGGGCTGATGCCCATCATGCCACGCACCAAGGCCGCCAAGCCGATCAGTTGATGCCATGATCGGATATCTTCGGTCGTGAAAGGTAAGATATCAGGGCACGCTTTCAACACCAGCCCAAGCGGTACGTTGGGTTCTGACCTATCTGGACGCGGTGTGGGTTCTAGTTCCTCACTCCCCTCGCCTTTTGCTTTTTCTGAGCAAAGTTCAAAATCAGTAAGGTCTGTCTTTGAATTCTGATGCTGCCGCTCATTTTGGTCGTCATTGCCGCTTATTTCTTTTGTTTCAGATAACACAGCCCGAACATCCGCAAGGATATCCACAGCCACGGCCTGCGCGGCCTCAAGGGCCTCTGCGTCCAGCTTGCGGCGCATTTGGCGGTGAAGGTCCATCAATCGCGTCTGAAGCGCCTCCCACGGGCCCTCAGCGCCGCTCTCAGTGCCGTACAGCGTCAACTTGGTCGCATCCCGCTTGATCAGCATCACAGCCTCGCGCAGGCGCTTGAGGTGCTCTGCCGCGTCGCGCGTCGCCTGGGCCGCCTGAGCGATGGCGTGGGCCTGTACCAGCATCGGGCGCAGATCGAACCCAAAGGCCCGCACAATGTCCCCTGCCCCGTCTCGCGCGGCATAGCGTTTGCCATTCGGGCTGTCGTGACGCGCAATCAGCCCCGCATGTACCAAGGCCGACAGATGGCGACGCAAGGTGCTTTCGGCCATGCCATGCGCCCGCTCACACAGGGCGCGATTGGACGGGAACACCACCAAACGGTCATTGTCCGACAGGCTGGCCCCCTGATGAAAGCTGAGCAAGGCGTTCAGCACCGTCAGATCGCGATCCGTCACGCCAAACGCCAGGCGCGCGGCGCACACTTCGCGAAACAGCGCCCACTTGTCCGTATGCGGCACCGAAGCAGGCCCCTGCCCGGCAATCGCACGTTCCATCAGCGCAGCCGTCATCGGCCGCTGCCCAAAGGGCGTCGTTGTCAATTGGTCCATTCCTGTTCACAAGGCAAAACTTTTTCGCCTGCCGGAGTCAGCAGTGGTTGACAGCTGTCAACTAAGGAGCCTAGATTCGGACTTGCTAGAATACGAACAAAGGCCTCTCGGGATGTGATTTCCGGGGGGCTTTTTTATTTACGTCTCGCCGGGATGTGCCTCCATTTTGTTTTCTGCTCTCCTGTCATTCACCGCGTGACGTTTGCCAGTCGCGATGAATCTCTGCCAAGTGCTCGACAAGCCAGTCGTCAAAGCCTTGATCTGTTTTGTTCAATTGTATCGCTGTGCCGTCCGCCTTGCGGGTGACCTTGGCGATGGGCACACCATCGCCGGATTTGATCACAACCGCTGGACGGGCCGCCGGCTTTGGCGTTTTCAAAGCCGCCATCACCGCGTTAAAGC
>JBDWGM010000028.1:0-3478 GCA_039975755.1 Paracoccaceae bacterium
GTAGTATTCATGAGTTGTCAATCTTGCTTTGCGCCGCTTTAGTCTTCAAAGAAATCAGGGTAATTTTCCGATGCACTGACCAAAGTTGCATCCAAATGGCGCAAGTGAATGCGGGTTTTTTCCACTGCACGTTCTTCATCACCATCGCGTACGGCGTTAAAAATATCTGTATGCCCTTCAATGACTTCGTTCATCCCTTCAGCGTCCGACAGTTCAAGTGTGCACACCCGATCTGTATGGGTTTTGTTTTGAGCAATGATCTTAAATGCAGGCAATTGACCCGCTGCAACGCAAATCAAATTGTGGAACCGGTAATCCAGCGTTTTCAACGCATCCGCATCACCAGAATCAACGGCAACTTGTTGATCTCTTATGTTCGTCTCGATCATGCTAAGGTGTTCTGGCGTTGCCATTTTACACGCCTGGCGGACCACTTCTACCTCTACCGCAGCTCTGATAAACCGGGTGTTACGCAATTCATCATGAGAAATTTTGCAGACCCGGGTTGCACGTTGTGGCCGAATTTCCACCAGATTTAAGTCACCCAAACGCATAAAGGCCTCACGAACAGGCTGACGAGACACATCACATGCCTTGGCCACCTCGACTTCGGAAATCTTTGAACCTGGCGGCAATTGCAAAGAAATGATCTCGTCCTTCAGCCGACGAAAAACCTCTTCAGTGGTAGTCAGTCTTTTAGTCTCTTGTCGCAGTGTCGGAGCAATCATTCTAATTCCGTTATCCAGTATATCTTTGTCGCAGGCCGACTTTTCGCTGCAAACTTAAAAAGCCAAAGAAGCTCAACTTCTTTGCTGCCAGATTTTGGCACAACTCGATTCATTACAGCCATTTTAGCTTCTCGAAAATCGAATATCACAAAGTACCATACTAGTCAGCATTTTTCTTGACGAAAGCATAACGACAGGCTTATGTCACGTCAGATTTACTCGAAATCTAACCGCTCGACTGTAAAGCCGGGCGTAAATTAAGAAATTGGGAGGACCAATATGACCTTTTTAGCAATAGCATCGAAGAAGGCCGCAAGCCTGACGCTCGGCGTGGCACTTGCAACTGGCCTGAGTGCAGCATCCATCACGGCAGCCTCGGCGCAAGACGTCACTTTGCGCGGCGCGAGCATGTTTGATGACAATCACGCTTTCACCAAGACCATGGTCAAGTTTGCCGAACTGGTAGATGAATACTATGACGGCGACGTCGCATTTGACCTGCGTTTGAACGGTGAATTGGGCGTAGAAAAAGACTACGTTAACTTCTTGCAGCAGGGCGTGGCCATCGACTATACCATCATGGCTCCTTCCAATATGGCCAAGTTTGCGCCGTCCATCCCGTTGATGGATATGCCATTCCTGTTCCGCGACCTAGATCACTGGAACACGGTTCTGTCCAGCACAGCCTTTGGCCCTCTCGAAGATGAACTTGAGAAAAACGCTGACATCAAGATCATCGGATACACCGGTGGTGGCGTGCGTAACCTCGTCTCCAGCGAACCTATCGGTAATCTGGATGACCTAGCTGGTCACAAAATGCGTGTCATGGGCGCGCCCATTCAGGCTCAAACCTTTTCTGCTTTGACCGCTGCTCCAGCTGCAATCGCCTACAACGAAGTGTACAACGCGATTCAATCTGGCGTTATTGCCGGTTTTGAAAACGAAGCGGCAAGCATTCAGAACCTCAAGTTCTACGAAGTTGCGCCTCACGTCACGCTGACCAAGCACACCATCACAGTACGTCCGATTGTCATGAGCGGCAAAACATTCCGCAGCCTTCCAGAGGATCTGCAAGCAGCTGTTTTGAAAGCAGGATCTGATGCCGGTGCATTTGGCCGGGAACTGGAATCGCGCGAAGACGGTCAAAAACTGCAAGAAATGGTTGATGCCGGTCAGGTCAAAGTTCAGGAATTTGAAGGACGGGAAAAATTGCTTGAGATGGTAATCCCAGTGCAAGATTCCTTTGCTGCGGATATCGAAGCAACAGATCTTCTTACGGCTGTACGTGGCATGTAATGCTTTTCGGGGCACCCCCATTTGCGGGGTGCCCTAACCACACTTTTGGGCAGAAGCCCTCTTTTTCAGGACATTAGTATCATGATTGGGCGTCTGCTCGAAAATTTTTGCGCGGGTCTGCGGATTCTGCTCGGATGCCTGATGGCATCTTTGGCAATCCCCGTCGGAATGCAGGTGATTGCGCGTTACACAGGGATCATCCCGACGTATTTGTGGACCGAAGAACTGGCCACCTTCATTTTTGTCTGGGTTGTTATGATTGGCTCGATGGTCGCTGTTTGGGATAAAACTCATTTCGATGTGGTCATAACGCCCAATGCGTCCAGTCCGCTCGGCATTCTCATCCAGAATAGCGTTGTCTATGTGTTCATCATGATATTCGCCCTGCTTTTTGCATGGTATGGAATTGAATATGCCAAGGTCGGTTCGATCCAAAACTCGACCATGATGCGCGCCAACCTTTTATGGATCTATATCACTGTTCCTGCAGCTGGGTTCGTTTGGATCGCATTCAGCGGTTACCGCCTGTCCGAGGCAATCTCTACTTACCAAACAACCAAAAAGGCCGCGTCATGATTGTCACAACAGGTGTTGCCTGCGCAGTTCTTGTGGGCGGTTTCTTATTTTTGATCTTCATCCGAGTGCCCGTTGCATTCGCTTTAGGCATTGCCACGATCCCAATCGTCATACTCGACATCCGGCTGACCCCGTTCATCATTCTGGATCGAATGTTCCAATCTTATAATTCCTTCATTTTGCTGGCCGTACCGTTCTTTCTTTTAGCCGCAAATTTAATGAACTCAGGCAAAATCACCACCAAACTAATCGATCTAGCCCGTGTCCTTACAGGGTGGATGCCGGGTGGTTTGGGCCATGTAAACGTTGCAGTGTCCATGCTTTTTGCCGGTATTTCCGGCTCGTCCACTGCGGACGCTGCCGGCTGCGGTAAAATCTTGATCCCAGCGATGGTAAAAGAAGGATATGACACGCGGTTTGCGATCGCCATCACGGCCTGCTCTTCGGTCATGGGCGTCATCATTCCCCCGAGCATTCTAATGGTTGTTTGGGGAGGCGTAATGCAAATCTCGGTTGGCGCGTTGTTTCTTGCAGGCGCCATCCCTGGGCTATTGATCGGCTTTGCCCTTATGGCCACGGTCTATGGGTATGCCAAAAAATACAATTACCCAGTCTCCTTTCGCCCCGATTTCAGGCAGTTTTGGACAGCGTTCAAAGGCGCCGCGTTGGCCCTCTTGACCCCAATTCTTGTCATCGGCGGCATTGTTGGCGGTATTGTCACACCAACTGAGAGCGCGATCATCGCAGCAGGCTATGCCTTGTTCCTCGGCATGTTTGTGTATCGCACAGTATCTGTTCCCGATTTGGGACATATTTTCTATGATACAGGTCGATTTGCGTCGATTTCGTTATTTGCGATCGGCACTGCGTCGGCCTTT
>JBDWGM010000029.1:0-44972 GCA_039975755.1 Paracoccaceae bacterium
AACAAGACGGAAAGCTGAGATGGCAATCTTCGAATACATCAATGGCTTCTACAACCCGCGCCGCCGTCATTCAGCACTGGGGGGCAAAAGCCCTGTCGCCTTCGAACGAAAGGTGGCTTAAACGAGCACTTGGGGCGGCACAAAACCGCGACAGGTCCAGCCCATGTTGAATCCCACGCACCTTCACCGGTTACGAAAAAACGAAGACCATTTTTGTCTTCTTTCGCAATCCGCCAGATTGGAATTTCTGATGCTGCACTTTCAATGTAGGCCTGCATAAAGGATGGATATCACGCTGAGTCCATTCCCATGGACGTGGTGCCCTTTATGGATACAAGACCCCAGGGGTTTTGTGGACCAAACCCTTCATTCGCAAAAGCAATGCCGAGGTTTCTTGCAGCGTCTTCAAGCACAATCCAACACGGATATTGCTGACCAATTTCACCGTAATCCCAATCCAGTATGACAGGTCTTGGCTGGACGAGAAGACTGCGGACATGTCTCACGACTTGTTGGCTTGAAATATTGCCGAGCTCTGTTTCTATAGCTTTATTGAGCTTGTTTACGTCAGTATCCATATTCCTCGATAGCTTGGTGGCCGAGTGGTTGCAACACAGCTAACAAGCACTCTCAATCACTGTCGGTTGGGCCTCAAACTTGCTGTTAGCTGCAACTTGCACCAATGGGATGCCGCGTTGCACGTCGCCCGAGCTGCGTCAAACAGTTGTACGGAATCTAGAGTTCAAAGGGCGGCGTTCTCCGCACAGCAGGCGGTCATTGGGACCAATTTTGAATGGCACTCTTAGGTTTGTGACGAAAGAACGAGACGGCGCTCATCGGCCTACGGGTTTTCAGAAATTGACAAAACTCTGCACTTTCTTGCGCAGAGTTCTTCGGTATTCTGTCTGATGTTGGGTCGCTAGTCTCTCCTCCATGTTCAACATGAATGGAGATGAAAACATGGAGGCAATGGTAGATTTCAGACCACGTCTGATGACCGTTCCACAAGCTGCGAAATACGCTGCTGAAAGCCGAGCTACCCTCTACAAAGAGTGGAAGAAGGGTAACATCGAGTTTCTAAAGATGGGCGGATCAACTCGAATCGAGACATCCGAACTCGACCGTTACATTGACACAAAAGCCAAACCAGCGGCCCAATGAAAACACTCGAACAATTCAATGGATCGCGCTGGGGCGCTATGTCTGTGTTCGTGTTAAAAGAAAGCCGCGTAGTGCGAATGCACGGTCTAAGAGGCAACCAAGCCCGCATCATCGCAGTGCTTCATGATGGGGAGCCTTCCCAATGAATTTCCACATCGCAAAAAACGCTGTCTTTAATCATAAAAGACTGCTCCGAGAATATGAGATTATTGACCCCAAGCAAGTCACCCAAGGGGCCGGCGGTAAGTGGTATGGTCGTTATGGGGCAGCACCTTGTCCGATCTGCCAGCCTGAGCGACGCAAGGGGCAGAATGCACTGACCATCAATGTCACGGGCGGTAGGCTCTTGCTGCATTGCAAAAAGGCAGGCTGTGACTTTCGTGACTTGTTGGTCGCGCTAGGCCTTCGTCCCGGTGGCTTTGAAATTGATCGCACCGCTCAAGCAAATGCCGAACGCCGTCAAGTTGAGTATGCCGCCAATATTTTAGCAAGGGCACGTGCTACTTGGCAAAGTGCAAAGCCGATTGCTGGCACCATCGCTGAGATCTATTTGCGGGGCCGGAAGATCAGCTGTCCGTTGCCAAACAATCTGCGCTTTCATCATTCGGCCTATCATGGCCCAAGCGCTCAGTCTTTGCGGGCGATGATCGCCAATGTTCAGCCGACCGGCGGTATACATCGCACCTTCTTTGACGATCAAGGTAAGCGGTTAACAACCGACGCCAAGATGATGCAAGGACCATGTGCTGGCGGTGCTGCGCGTTTATCTGAGGCGCTAGGTCCGCTTGTTGTATGCGAGGGCATAGAGACGGGTCTAAGCCTCATGAGCGGCCTGCTAAATGGCCCCCATACTGTTTGGGCGGCACTTTCAACATCGGGCCTTAGATCCCTTGTGCTACCAACGTGTCCGGGCAAGCTCATCTTGGCTCCCGATGGCGACGAACCCGGCCTGTCCGCAGCTGCTTCACTGGCATCACGCGCTCATGCTTTAGGATGGTCAGTCTCCACGATGACTGCCCCCACTGGACAAGATTTTAATGATGTCTTGAGAGAGGGGGCGTGCTCGTGAACGCGATACCTGAAATCCAATACAGACCGGAAGGCCCTCAACCGTTATTGCGTGAGATCCCACTTGGCGAGGACTATCCGGTGTCGGCGTTGGGGCCGCTTCGGGATGCGGTCGAGACAGCGCATATGACGACGCAGGCACCCGTCGCAATTGCTGCTCAGAGTGCGCTTAGCTTAGCCTCGCTCGCGACACAGGCACATGCAGATGTCGAGACCCTAGCTGGTAGTTGTCCGATCTCACTGTTTTGCCTCACGGTGGCACGCTCTGGCGAGCGCAAGAGCGCAACGGACAAGGTGTTGATGTCGGGCCTTCGAGAATTTGAGCGTATTCAGTCTCAGGAATATGGAATTGAGCTAGACAGCCATAAAAACACCTTGGCTCTTTGGAAGGTCGACCGCGATCAGATCTTGAACGACGCAAAGAAAAGGAAGGGCGCAAATCGTATTGCGGCGGAAGCTGATCTCAAAGCGTTAGGTCCGGAACCGAAACCCCCACGGCTTCCCAACCTGACAGCAACCGAACCAACATTTGAAGGGTTGCAGAAACTCTTTGCGGTGGGCCAGCCCGCGTTGGGATTGTTCTCAGACGAAGGGAGCCAGTTCTTAGGTGGCTACGCCATGAGTAATGACAATCGCATGAAAACGATCGGGGGATTGTCGAGCCTATGGGACGCGCAACCAATCAACCGCACACGTAGCGGAGACGGACAATCAACCCTGCACGGTAGGCGCTTGGCGGTGCACCTGATGGTACAGCCAATTGCGGCGCGCCCTTTGCTTGCCGACCCAATAGCCAATGGCCAAGGCTTTCTCGCTCGGTTCCTCATTACTGAGCCACCATCCGCGATTGGGACACGTATTTCCAAAGGGCCATGTAGCAATGTAGCAAATGTAGCATACTCTCAACGTTTGAATTCCATACTTGAGGCATGCAAACCAGTCTCGGAACATGACAGACAAGAACTTAAGCCGCGCGTTTTGCCTCTATCTGCGGATGCCCGGACATTGTTGGTTGGTTTTTACAACGCCGTTGAGCGCGCGCAGGCTGCCGGTGGCGAATTTGAGCATGTCACGTCCTTTGCATCAAAGAGCGCTGAACAAGCGGCGCGGATTGCCGGCGTGTTGTCGCTATGGCGCAGCTTAGATGTTGTTGAGGTAACAGCCCACACTATGGCTGATGCCATTACCTTGGCAGGGTTTTATCTTGGCGAGGCCAAGCGCCTAGCGGAAGCCGCCACGATATCGCTTGAGATTGATCTTGCCGAGCAATTGCGGGTTTGGCTGCGCGATAGCTGGCCAGAGAAGGCCAATGCCTTGGATCGCAGCCCACACCACATCGTGCCGCGTGATGTCGTCCAATACGGCCCAAATAGCTTGCGGGAAACCAAAAAGGCCAAGAAGGTTCTAAAAACACTAGAGGAAGCAGGATGGATCACCTTGCTGCCGGAGGGTCAAGAGATCGACGGCGCAGCGCGCAAAACTGCGTATCTGATGGCGGAGACGAAGAATGGTTTTTGATGCTTATGCAGCCTTGGCGGAATTGGAAATCGAGGCCGATACCCCTGCTACATCCGCTACATCTGCTACACAGGCTGGGCCCATGCAACGTGCAGATACCGACCTCTGCCACGGTACCGGATTGAGCGGCAATCCAAAGACTTGGTCTGGAAAGATCATATCACTTAGTGATTGGCGTGATCTGTCTAGATGGGAAAAGCATGGTCCGGATAGGCGACATTGGGACGGAGAAACGCAATCTTGGAAAAAACCGGAGGAGGAAACATGAGCGACCGTAACAGCGGCGTAAATACGGATGGACGCAACCCTGACGGGACATTCGCACCGGGCAATCCCGGCAAGCCCAAAGGATCGCGCCACAAGGCTACGCAAGCCGTGCAGGAGCTACTTGATGGGCAGACAGTTGCATTGACCCGAGCGGCCATCGACAAAGCTCTCGAAGGGGATGTTTCCGCTCTGCGTCTGTGCATTGAACGGATCGCGCCTGCTCCAAAGGATGCCGCCATCCAGTTCGACCTGCCTAATATCACAACCGCCAGTGAGGCCGTTGACGCCGCCAGTGCCATCTTGGGCGCGGTAGCTGATGGCTCAATCACACCCATAGAGGGTGCCGCCGTCATGGGGCTAGTCGAGCAATTCCGGCGTACATTGGAAGCCACCGAAATCGAAAAGAGGTTGCGCGTACTGGAACACAAGTCATGAGAGATATCGAACGGAGGGTTCGCAAACTAGAAGACAAGACTCCTCCAGAAAGCTCCGAGGCTTCGTTGCATGATCTGGCGCGCGCTGTTGCGTACGCTCTCTACATTGGCATCAAGCAAGAGCCGGGTCCGGATAGGGATAAGGCAGAATTGATTGCCTCACGTCTCGGGTTGGATCTCAAAGAACCACGAAGACGAGGGTATGGCCCCTTGGGCTGACGGCGCACGATGTTTGGCCTGTCCAAACCCCGAAGCTAGCCTTCACTCTTGCCAGATGCCGCAGGAGGCCATGCAACCGTCATTTGATATGGACGCAAAGGCGTCTGGCTTTGGCCACATGTCCGCGCGACTGCAATTTAGACGAAGGCTCCACACCTCTGATGAGCATGAATTTTGGATTGCGCCCCGTCAGTCCGATTGCGGCACCTTGTCAAGCGCTCCATAATCGAAGGCAATACGCCCGATTCATAAAAAACTTGCGGGATGTCCCCCATGCGTCCCCCAGAAAGCCGGCCAGCGTGAGGTATTTGAATACCTGTCAGCAAGTTATTGTTTTTGTTTGAGAAAATGGTGCCCCCACACGGACTCGAACCGCGGACCTACTGATTACAAATCAGTTGCTCTACCAGCTGAGCTATAGGGGCATGGCGGGTCATTTAGCGTTTGAATTGGACGGGCGCAAGACGAATTTTAGACTAAGGCTGGTCTTTTCTTAATCAACGCAAGATAAAGACGTTCAGAGCAAAGACGGAACACGATACGATGCAGATCGTACTTCATGCGGGCGCCCACGATACTGAAGCTGATCGCCTGTTCAAAACCCTGCTACGCAACAAAAATGAGCTTGCCAAACGTGGCATTTCGATTCCTGGTCCCAGTCGATATCGCCCCATTTTGCGAGATACGCTTGGCGCAATGGCAGATGCCCCAGCCGCAGAAGATGCACGCGATATATTGCTGGATGCGATTTTAGACGATGAACATGCAGATCAAGTGATTCTGTGCCATCCACACATATTCGGGGCCGAGCGGGCGTGTTTGCGAAATGGTGAACTGTATGCGCTGGCGCCGGAACGCATGCAATTGCTGACCCAGCTCTTTAAACACGATCAGATCACGCTGTTTTTGGCGATCCGAAACCCTGCTTCGTTTCTACCGACAATTTATAACGCCTCACCTCAAACCGACATGGACAGCTTTTTGCGCGGATATAATCCGTTCAGCATCAGGTGGTCGGACACATTGCAAAGCATCCGCGAAGCCGCGCCAAGAGCAAATCTTGTTGTTTGGTGCTTTGAAGACATGCCACTGATCTGGGCGCAAATCATCCGCGAGATGGCCGGACTAGATCATGGCGAAAAAATTATCGGAGAGTTCGATCTGCTTTCGCAAATTATGTCTCCCGAGGGCATGAAACGATTTCAGGCGTATCTTAAGAAACACCCAAACATGAACGAGATTCAAAAGCATCGGGTCATATCTGCATTTCTTGATAAATTTGCGCTTCAAGACGTCATCGAAGAAGAGCTCGAAGCGCCAGGTTGGACCGACGATTTGGTCGAAGAATTGACCGCCATCTATGATGATGACGTTTCACATTGTGCAAACATTCCCGGTGTTCAAATGATTCTGCCTTAAAGGGCAGCTACATTCCCAACGCTTCTTTATACATTTCCAAAATGGCTTCTTCCTCGGCAATGTCGTCGCTGTCTCGTTTACGCAATGCAACAACCTTGCGAATGACTTTTGTGTCGTATCCACGCGCCTTGGCTTCTGCCATGACTTCTTTTTGCTGTTCAGAAATGTCTTTCTTTTCAGCATCCAACCGTTCAAACCGTTCGATGAACTGACGCAGTTCCTCTGCCGTAACTCGATTAATTTCTGACATAGAGGTTTCGTCGTTCATTTCGCTCTCCTGACTTTCACAGCCTGCTGGATAACGGGGCCATCGCTGCACTTCAAGTGTGTGTCACACCCCATGGCCAATGACAGGGCGTTCCAGCGAATCGCAGCCTGAACCTTGCGCCTAAGCCGCGCTTTGGTTAGGCCGCAGATATGACTATCTTTGATCTCCTGATAACTTTGGGCGCGACGCTTACGCTACTGGGCTTTATTGGTCTGGTTTGGTGTATCCTTCGCGTGTGGCGTGCACGGGCTGCCCAATTGCCCGACGACGAAATGCGTGCTGTTTTACAAAAAACGCTTCCATTGAACCTTGGCGCGTTGGCAGTTTCGGTTTTGGGACTGATGTCGGTCATTGTTGGGATATTTTTGTCCTAAGACGACACACGCCCTGTGGACAGCTTAAGCGTGCTGTTTTAAATCGAACACATGGATATGCGCCAGATCACCCCGACTTATTTCGTTGCACCGCAAATTGACTCGGCCGATATGGCTGACATCGCCGCGGCCGGCATTACTTTGATCATAGCCAATCGCCCAGACAGCGAAGTGCCAACCACGCATCAAGCAGATGCTATGGAAGCCGCAGCGCGAGCGGCAGGCATTGAATTTGTCCGGCTGCCTTTGACCCACCAAACGATGACACCGGATATTGTTGGTCAGCAATCCAGCCTCATTTCAGAGGCGGACGGCATGGTGCTCGCATATTGTGCTTCGGGCACACGTTCGACCATCGCTTGGGCACTGGGTGAAGCACAGCAAGGTACGCTGGAAATGGGCGAAATTCTATCTGCTGCACAAGGTGGCGGATATGATTTGCAAAATGTGCAACCGGCCCTCGACGCTTTGATGGAAAAACGCAGCTGACCTTTGACCGCTGAGTTTTGTCCGTGACGTTAGGCCGTTTTGAGATCCGGTAAATCACCCAAGTCCGGCAGATCATTTAGCTCGGGCAAGTCTGCAAGATCAGGGAAATCGTCCAACTCAGGAAGCTCATCCATTGAAGGAATATCACCGACTGGTGCCATTCCTTCTGCGGCATCCAAAACCTCAGGCATATCAGGAAGATCCGGGAAACCGCTGCCCGCAGGCTCCAGATCTGGTAAATCCGGTCCACCATCACCGGACGGCAAATCAAATCCGCCTAAAGATGGGGCATCGTGAAGCGCTGGCAGCCCTGCCCCTGCTTCTCCAGGAATTTCAGAAACTTCGGGAAGATCCAAGTTATCGCGATCTGAATCACGACGCATCGGTTGCGAATCAAATTCTGCTGAAAGAACAGGACGGACCGCCCTTTGACCTTCAACCTGCCCCAACTTACCTTCCCCGAGAAAACGACCATTTGATCCAGTGATCTGTACGTTTGGAAACGTGTCCGGTGGCAAACGCAAAGCTTGCCCCGGTGCCAATTGCTGCAATTGACTGATCGGCACCCGAATTGTGCCCAACGTTATATTCAGTTCTGCATTTAACTTCATCAGGCTTTTGGCCAGATCTGGCGGCGGCATCGCGTCGTCATCTTCTTCGGCCTCAACGTTCTGAGACGTCAGGTCATTGTCCTCGATATGAGGAAGGATCAACGTCAATTCGCCTTGCCGCGCCCCTTTGAATAGATCCATCGTAATTTTTAATGATGTAAATTCAGGCGCTTCCAATGCCATCTTCACAGCGCGCAACTCATCTGCCATGGCCCCGAACTGGTAGCCTGACAACAAACGAATATCGCCGGGCATCTCAAGGATTTTTGGAACACGCGTCAGCAATTCGTCCACAAATGGAGCCGTCAATGCGGCATCCGTTTGCGTCATTCGACGTTCCTCGTTGCCAGCCTCCAACACTCGGCCCAACGTTTGTTGCTGAACCAATCCACCGACCAAGGAACTGTCCAACATTGCCAACGCTGGTTGGCCATGCTGCCCGTCCAGCAGCAGTAAAAGGCAATCTTCTTTGATGCGTTCGTCTAAATCTGCGATTTCGAATGTATCTGTAGCAATAGCCAAAGCAGCCAACGGAAGCTGTAATAAGTCTTCCGCAGCTTTCGCAGCAGTTATGCGCACAGCCTTTTGGATCGTCATGGCACGTGCCAGATGATCTTCTCGACCTGCCGCAGCTTTCCGCTTCAGGAATGTATTTGATGTGGCTTCGCCCATCGCCTCCGCCGCTTAGCGACCCAATTAGAATTTTGAATAGCGCGGAAGCGTTACCAACCTCTTTATTGCAGCGCAGAAACCCTACTGCGCTGCGACCGCCTGCTTGGCAGGAAGAACGACAACGAAACAGTTCCCAGATGCAGTTGGCTCATAGTAAATTCGTCCCCCGAGACGCGCCATAATTTCCTTGCAAATGGCTAGGCCAAGGCCTGCCCCGGTGCCAACCTTTTGATCTATACGGGCAAATTTTTCGAAAATAACGTTACGCGTGGTTGGCGGAATCGGCGATCCATTGTCTTCGAAAAGCACGACATGCTGACCATCTCTTTCGTCCAAAGACACCCGCAACACAGGTGCGTCAGCATCACAGTACTTTTGAGCATTTGTAATCAAATTTAAGAAAACTTGCCCAAGACGATCCAGGTCCGTCAACAGCATCAATGCGAGGTCCTTGTTTTCAGTTTCGATCTCCAATGGGCCAAAATCTGCAGCTTTAGCCGTCCGAATGGCGGTATCCAACACTTCATTCAGGCTGCCTTGCGAAACGTTCAGGCTGATTTCGCCATTGTCGAAAACCGTCAGATCAAGCAAGTCATCCAAAAGCCGTGTCAGACGCAACGCCTCTGAGAAAATAATCGAAGCATAACGACGATGATCCTCACTGCTCAGCCCTTCTCCATCCCGCAGAATTTCTGAAAAGGAACGAATGGACGTCATGGGCGTACGCAGTTCATGACTAACCTGACTAAGAAATGAATCCTTTTGAACAGACAACGCCGTGAGTTTTTCGTTTGCTTCCCGCAGCTTACGCGCTGTCTGCGCCACTTCGGCTGACTTGGCTTCGAGGCGGTTGGAATATTCCAGAATTTGTGCAGATTCGTCCGCCACAGCCATCAAATCTTCGACTGAAACCGCGGCACCGCCAACCAATTGAGACACCATTGCGTGCGCTGTCGCTGCCCCAACTGACGCGGCCAACTCGCGTTCAAGGCGCAACAAAAAGGCCGGAGTTGGCTCAGGCAAGCTGCCAGAACTTCCCTGCCCTATTGCTTCAGAACGAAACAATTCCTGCGCTTCTTTGGCACCAAGAATACGCTGCGCCATGATCATCAGATCTTCAGATGTTGCGGCTGCGCTGCTCCAGCCTTGTGCCTCTGCTGAATGATCAAACACATTTACGAATTGGGCACCTTGCAATCGCTCCAACGGCGTTGGGAATGTGAACAGTGACACCACCACAAAGAGGGACGTATTCAAAGTCAACGACCAGACCACGGCATGAACCATTGGATCCAGTCCGGCGATGCCAAACAATGCCTGTGGTCTCAGCCATCCAATGCCAAATGGCCCTTGCTCCATCAATGACAGCGAAATGATCGAACCGACACCGATGCTGGGCAAAAAGAAGCTATAGGCCCAGATCCCGAAGCCGATTGTCAAACCTGTAAATGCGCCCGCACGGGTCGCGCCACGCCAGAAAATACCGCCAAGCATGACCGGTAAAAACTGCGCTACTCCGACAAAGGATATCAGTCCCATCGCGGCAAGCGCTTCGCCACCGCCAGAAACGCGAAAATATAGGTAACCCAGCGCCAAAATGCCTAGAATGGACAAGCGCCTGGACGTGATCACCACATTTCGCACATCGCCTGATACTGTCGCACCGCCATCTTTATAATTTAGCCAAATCGGCATAATGACATGGTTCGAAACCATCGTGGACAGCGCAAGAGTTGCGACGATCACCATCGATGTCGCGGAAGAAAATCCCCCAAGAAACGACAATGTCGCCAGTCCCTCGTATCCTTGGCTCAATGGAAGGGTCAAAACAAACAGATCCGGATTGGACCCTGCCGGTAACAATTCAAGGCCTACAACCGCGATGGGAACGACAAACAGGCTCATCAACATCAAGTATAAAGGGAACGCCCAACTGGCGATCTGTAGATGTCGTTCGTCGTGATTTTCAACAACCAAAACTTGGAACATGCGCGGCAAGCAGACAAACGCTGCCCCTGCCACAACAGTCAGTGCTACCCAGCGGGCACCGTCCGTTTGCCAGCGGCCAATCTGCGACGAATCTATTCTGCCCATCATTTCGGCGGGGCCCCCGCCCAGCCCCCAAACGACAAAGACGCCAACAGCCAAAAGAGCGATCAGCTTGACGACGGCTTCGACCGCCACAGCAATAACAACGCCATCGTGGCGTTCATTGGCATTCAGGTTTCGCGTTCCAAAAAGAACTGTGAAAACAGCCAATCCTGCAGCGACCCAAAATCCTGCCTGCGCTTGGCTGAATGCGCCCTCAAGGTCAGGATCGACAAAAATTTCAAAAGCTTGGACTACAGATTGAAGCTGCAGCGCAATGTAAGGCGTGATGCCAATCACGGCCATGCACGTCACCACAACAGCAAGTGTGTTGGACTTACCGTATCGGGACGAAATCAAATCCGCGACAGACGTAACACGCTGAGCACGACCGATCCGGACAAGCTTTCGCAATATCCACCACCACGCGATCATGACCAGCGAAGGACCTAAATAGATGGTGACGAATTCCATGCCAGAACGTGCGGCGAATCCGACAGCGCCAAAAAAAGTCCAAGCAGTGCAATAGATTGACAACGATAGGGTGTAGACCATTGGCGTTCTCAGCCAACCCGCTTTGCCTTTCGTGGCATGCCGTTCCGCCCAAAAGGCAATTGCAAAAAGAAACGCCACATAGATCAGGCTGACGCCAATCAGTTGATTGACGGAGGTCATTATTGTGTCTCCGTTGGCCCGCGCGGCTCATCTTCTTCTGAGCCACCGATCTCTATTGTCCCAGTCAGCATAGACCAGAGGCCTAAACCGAACAAAATCAATAGGACCCAAACACCAAAAACATAGGTAATCGCAGTTGACGTTCGAACCGGTTCAACACTGTCCGACATTCCAGACCAAAACAATGGGAGCATCCAAAGCATCACACCGACACCTGGCAGCAGACGAATTGCGTCCATCATGCGACGCCTGCGATAACTGCGTCTTTCTAGAAAGACGGATCCATGTTTTCGGGTATTCATTGCAGTTTAGCGCGCATCAGATCGCGTACTGCATTCAGAACTTCTGTGTTTGAAAACGGTTTGGTCATAAATCTACTGACCCCCGCTTTTTCAGCGAGATCGCGATCCCGAGCTTGACCACGGGCTGTTAGCATCAAAACAGGCAAATCTGTAAATTCCGGCAACGCCCTCAGATCGCTGAGGATGTCCAAACCAGACCGCCCCGGAAGCATATAGTCCAATACAACCAAGTCCGGTCCATTTGCTCGGATGGTTTCCAGCGCAGTTGCCCCATCTGAATGCGTATCGACCTGCCATCCTTCTCGCGACAGCAGGAACCGCATTGCTTCAACAATGTTTTGTTCATCTTCGACCAGCAAGACATGATGTCCCACGGCTTTATCCTCCCCTAACGCCACGGCCCTCATGGCTTCTTTTGACGTATTGGAATCATTATCGTCCTTTTTTCCACAGTGTCAAAAGGCCAAGGACTTTATACGGAGACATTTTCTGTGAATATCGACGGCTCCCGTCTGGCATTGCAGGCTGCACGTGGGCAGACACGACATGTTGGGCCGACAACCTCCATCGATATACCGTGTGGCACAGTCAAAGCAGAACCTGATGGACATATAAGCATACTGCCATAAACCAGCGGCGGCATATTATACTGCGTGTCTTCAACAACTTCAGACATTGCAAAAACATCAAACACCGCGCTATCGCGTCCCAATTGGGTCATTTCGCGTGCAAGAATTTGCCCCGGCATCGCAAGCGCTTGAAATAAAGGCCAAAGTGGACATGCAGCGCCAAATCGGGGAATGTTGAAACCCTCTATTGGTTTGCGGAATATCAAGCTACCTGACCTGTCACACACGACAAGCCCCAGACCATACTCCGGAACATTGGCCAAACGACGCAAAACCAACGGCAGCGGCACAGACAGGGACTGTGCCAACCTCATCGGATCAATACCCGTTTCAATCACCGCTTTACGCAACTTGGCTGTGGGCAGTGTTTTGCTATCTTGCACCATCCGCCGCAGCACCGCCCTAGTCATTTTTTGGGCATCCGTAGACATATTGCGTTCTGATGTCTCTAGTATTGCGTCAATTCCAATATTTCCCGCTTCCAGTTCCGGAAAAAAGTAATCGTTGGCGCTTAGAAAAGTTTCGACCTCTTCTGTGGGCGACGACGCGATTATTTCAGTTGGCTCGGCATCCAAGAATTGCACAAGACGCTTGGCGCTGTCCGACAGACGGGCACTGTCTTGATCCATATTTTCGTGAAAACGCTCTTGTTGCGATTGATCTAAATCCTTTGTTTCCGCCAGGATCGCGGCGGTTGATCTAATCGCTGCCGCTGTTGACAGCAGCTCGTAAAGGGACGCCGCAAGCTGAGGATCATGTGCCATGCGGTCACTTAGGGTTTCTATAGTGCGCTCTAAAGCTGCGATGCGTCGATGCGCAGTCGATAAGGCTTCAGCCCACCCAGGAAACCGGCCCGCGAAATCCTCTACTCTGTCAGCTTCTGTGCTGGATAATCCGGCGACGTCACCAGCTTCACGCAAGCTTGCAACAAGGGCTGCTTCGGCGCCCTGTATCAACATTTGCGGCGCAACACCGAGTGTTTCGGCGATGTCCAACAAAAGCTTGCCGCCGATTCTACGACGATTATGCTCGATTAAGTTGAGGTAGGACGCTGAAATACCGATTTCGCGCGCAAGCTCGGCCTGACGAATTCCGCGCATCAAGCGACGTTCGCGAATTCTGCTTCCGGTCAAGCCTTGTGACGCCATTTACCGGGCCCCATCCTTATTGCGTGTTTTCAACGTCTTTCTGCATCGCAGTATCAGCAAATTTACAAAATTTTCTACTGACCTGTGCATTCATTTACAAAAATCTTGAAGATTTCAAGGCACTTATTGCTCTGTTTTCAAAACTGTTGCGATACTCGATTTGCACAATTGTGCCTGTTGTCCGGGAAAGAGGAGCCCCGGCAACAAGATATTAAATGGGAGGAACTCCATGACGAATTCGAATCTTACGCGTCGCGGTATGCTAAGCACCGGTGCTGTTGCCGGCGCGGGCTTGGCCGTGCCAACAATATTTACAGCGCAATCAGCTGCGGCTTTCACAAACGACCCTACGGGGTCAAGCGTGACATTGGGCTTCAACGTACCGCAGACTGGACCGTATGCGGACGAAGGTGCAGACGAACTGCGCGCTTATGAGCTTGCTGTCGAACACCTGAACGGTGGCGGCGACGGCGGCATGATGAACACGTTCACTTCAAAAGCGCTGCAGGGCAACGGCATTCTTGGTAAGAAAGTCGAATACGTAACAGGTGACACGCAAACCAAATCTGACGCGGCCCGTGCTTCGGCCCGGTCAATGATTGAAAAAGACGGCGCTGTGATGATCACAGGTGGTTCGTCTTCAGGTGTGGCTGTTGCTGTTCAGGCGCTTTGCCAAGAGGCAGGCGTGATCTTTATGGCGGGTCTGACCCATTCCAATGACACAACAGGTAAGGACAAGAAGGCGAACGGTTTCCGTCACTTCTTTAACTCCTACATGTCTGGTGCGGCTCTCGCCCCCATCCTTGAGGCGAATTACGGTAAAGACCGTAAGGCGTATCACCTGACAGCTGACTATAACTGGGGTTACACCACAGAAGAAGCGGTCCGGACATCCACAGAAGCTGTGGGCTGGGAAACTGTTGCAGCGGTGAAAACACCACTGACACAGACTGACTTCTCGTCTTACATCGCGCCTGTTCTGCAGTCTGGTGCTGACGTTCTGGTTCTGAACCACTACGGCGGTAACATGGTGAACTCGCTTACAAACGCGGTTCAGTTTGGCCTGCGTGATAAATTGGTGAACAACAAGAACTTTGAAATCGTTGTTCCATTGTACTCGCGCCTGATGGCGAAGGGTGCTGGTGCCAACGTTAAAGGTATCTTTGGATCCACCAACTGGCACTGGTCGCTGCAGGATGCAGGGTCACAGGCCTTTGTTAAATCCTTCGGAACCAAATATGGCTTCCCACCCAGCCAGGCTGCTCACACTTGCTACGTGCAAGCGCTGCTTTATGCGGATGCGGTCACGCGTGCTGGCTCGTTCAACCCATGTGCGGTTGCCGAAGCATTGGAAGGCTTTGAATTCGACGGAATGGGCAACGGTAAAACACTGTATCGTGCCGATGATCACCAGTGCTTCAAGGACGTGCTGGTTGTGAAGGGTAAAGAAAACCCAACATCCGAGTTTGACCTTCTCGAGATCGTCGAAGTCACACCAACAGAACAAGTGACATACGACGCGTCAATCTTTGGCGGCGAGCTGGGCTCTTGTAACCCAGGCGCATAAGCCACCTTAACGACGATCAGGATGGGCAGATCTGCCCATCCTACTTCGGCCCTGCGTATTCGCATGGCATCACCCAATCCACATCCATAGGGGGCAGACCATGTCGACGAGGTTGGAACGTGAAGGCAGAGCTTTTTGGGTTTCAGGCCTGAAGGCGCTGATAGTGCCGGCGATCCTGGTGTTGATAGCCATTGCAGTAACGGCTTTCTCAAATCCCGACGCTATTATTCTTCAAGTCTTGAATGGCCTCGACAAAGGCTCAGCCTATGCGTTGATTGCGCTGGGGCTAACGCTGATTTTCGGCACATTGGGCGTTGTCAATTTCGCGCATGGTGCGCTGTTCATGATCGGGGCGTTCTGCGCCGTTACACTCAGCCGCATTCTGACACTTAGCCGCACTGTCGTTGACGAAACCCAAACCGACTTTCTGGGCAACCCCCTTCAGGTGGAGATACCCTACGTCCATGACTGGTTTGGACAGGCAACCGGAGACGCAATAATCGACTGGGCTGTGCCCTTGTCCATTTTGTTTGCGATCCCAGTGATGATCCTGATCGGTGTCGTGATGGAACGTGGGTTAATCAAGCATTTCTACAAACGCCCGCACGCGGACCAAATTCTGGTTACTTTTGGCCTGGCCATCGTATTGCAGGAAATCATCAAATATTACTACGGCGCGAACCCGATCCCGACGCCTGCACCTGCGGCATTTAAGGGATCCTTTGATTTCGGCGCTATGCTGGGTTTTGACCCGAATATCATCATCTACCCCTATTGGCGGATCGTCTATTTTGCCTTTGCGGCACTCATCATCGGCGCGGTGTTTGCGTTCTTGCAATTCACGACCTTTGGTATGGTTGTGCGCGCAGGCATGGCGGACCGTGAAACGGTGCAATTGCTGGGTATCGATATCGACAAGCGCTTTACACTGATGTTCGGTATCGCCGCCGCCGTGGCGGGTTTGGCCGGTGTTATGTACACACCGATCAATTCACCGAACTACCACATGGGCATGGATTTCCTTGTGCTTAGTTTTGTGGTCGTCGTGGTAGGCGGTATGGGGTCCCTGCCCGGCGCTGTCCTCGCGGGTTTCCTTTTGGGTATTCTGGAAAGCTTTGCATCAATGCGAGAAGTCCTGAACGTGCTGCCCGGACTGAACCAAATCGTTATCTACCTGGTCGCAATCATAATTTTGCTGACCCGCCCGCGTGGCCTGATGGGCCGCAAAGGCGTGATGGAGGAATAAGCAGATGTTTGGATTAAATTCAAAAGACACCCGCGTATTGCTGTTTGTTTTCTTACTGGTCGTTGCAGCTCCGTTTTTGCTGAACCCCTTCCCTGAAGGATCAGCTATGGCGCAATTCAACGCGGGCTATCCTGACCTAATGCAGCGGTTCGTGATCTTTGGCATCTTTGCCATTGGGTTCAATATTCTATTCGGTCTGACCGGTTACCTAAGCTTCGGCCATGCCGCCTTTCTGGGTGTCGGATCTTATGCCGCGATCTGGATGATGAAATTGCTGACGATGAACATCATCCCAGCCATCATTCTCAGCGTGATCGTCGCAGGTTTGCTTTCCCTGCTGGTCGGATGGATTTCACTGCGGCGCTCAGGCATCTATTTTTCCATCCTGACGCTGGCTTTCGCGCAGATGATGTATGCGATGGCCTATTCGGTTTTGACGCCTATCACTGGCGGTGAGACCGGTTTGCAGCCCAAAACTGACGACCCTCGCGTGCTTGACAGCGCCTTGGCCGATGGTGCCACGCCCAAGGCAAATCTGTTCGGGCTGGAAATGGGAGCCGGGTTTGATCTGTCCATTGGAGGCTGGGTGTTTACCTTTAACGCAGGGTACTACATCGCGGCCTTGGTCATGTTGATCAGCTTCTATGTGTCCATCCGCATTTTCCGGTCACCCTTTGGCATGATGCTGCGCGCTGTTAAATCCAACCAACAGCGTCTGAACTATACTGGGCTCAACACCAAACCCTATACATTGGCAGCCTTTGTCATTTCCGGCATGTACGCCGGTCTGGCTGGTGGCCTGATGGTGGCGATGGACTCACAAGCCGGGGCCGAACGGATGTTCTGGACCGCCTCAGGCGAGGTTGTTCTGATGTCGATTCTCGGCGGCGTGGGAACGTTGATTGGCCCGGTTCTCGGGGCTGGTGCGATCAAATACATGGAAAACATCCTGTCCAAGATCAATTCAGATATCCTGCACACCTGGTTTGCATTCATGCCAGATGGGTTGGAAGACTTCATCGTGTCCATCATCTATCCCTTCATCGGCAAAGGCTGGCATCTGACATTGGGGCTGATCTTTATGGCCGTGGTGATCTTTTTACCCGGTGGCTTGGTCGAAGGCGGTCAACGTCTGTCACGCCTGTTTGGTCGAAAAAAGGCTAAACCAGACGCCACTGACGGCAAAACAACGCCTGCGGAATAAGGAACGAAACCTATGGGCATCCTTGAAGTTAAAAACGTAGGCAAACGCTTTGGCGGGTTGCAGGCACTTTCCGAAGTGAACCTGTCTGTTCAGCAAAACTCTGTTCACGCCATTATTGGCCCAAACGGTGCCGGCAAATCCACATTGCTGAATTGCTTTGTCGGGAAACTGATCCCTGACACGGGCAGCGTCATGTTTGATGGCCAATCCGTTTTGGGGCGTAAACCGTATGAAATCAATCAAATGGGCATCAGCCGCGTGTTCCAAACACCCGAGATTTTTGGTGATCTGACAGTGATGGAAAACATGATGATCCCCTGTTTTGCAAAACGGGATGGATCATTTGGATTGAACGCCATCAACGACATGATGAAGGATCGCGAAATCATCGAACGTGCTGAACATGTCTTGGAAGACATGAGCATGGCAGACAAGCGCCATATGCACGCGGCGGCGATGTCGCGTGGTGACAAACGCCGATTGGAAATCGGTATGTGCCTTAGCCAGGAACCGCGTTTGTTGCTGCTGGATGAACCGACAGCCGGTATGGCCCGCGCCGATACCAACAACACAATCGACTTGCTAAGACAGATCAAAGAAGAACGCGACATCACGATTGCCATCATCGAACATGACATGCATGTGGTGTTTTCGCTTGCTGAACGCATCACTGTTCTGGCGCAAGGCTCTCCGTTGGTGGAAGACACACCCGACAATATCAAGGGTCACCCAAAGGTGCGTGAAGCCTATCTTGGCGAAGCAGCCTGATTTGGAAAAGGAGAGAGAGATGAACGTCAAACCTGATTTTTCCAAAGGCAATGACACCGCTGGCGCTGCGCCTGCTTTTCTGTCTGTGCGAGATATGCATTCGTATTATGGCGAAAGCTACATCGTGCAAGGCATCAGTTTCGATGTGCATGAGGGTGAAATTCTTGCCCTTTTGGGCCGCAACGGCGCTGGCAAAACGTCGACATTGCGTTCCATCGCACGCATTGGCGATCCGCAAGTGACACAAGGTGAAATCTGGCTGGATCAACAGGCCCTTCACAATATGGCCAGCCACGAAGCATCGCAGGCTGGCCTTGGCCTTGTTCCAGAGGATCGGCGCATCATTCAGGGCCTGACTGTTGAAGAAAACCTGAAAATCGCACAAATCGCCCCCCCTATCGGTTGGTCGATCGAACGCTTGTACGAATTGTTCCCGCGGCTCGGCGAACGCCGCAACCAAGAGGGCGTTACGCTGTCTGGCGGCGAACAACAAATGCTCGCCATCGCACGCGCTTTGGCACGTGATGTAAAGGTGCTGCTTTTGGATGAACCCTATGAAGGGCTTGCGCCTGTCATCGTCGACGAGATTGAAAAGACTCTGCGTCACATCAAAGAACAGGGCATCACAACTGTGATTGTCGAACAAAACGCCGTGCGCGCCCTGCAATTGGCTGATCGCGCGGTCATTCTTGATACCGGTGGAATCGTCTTTGACGGCACCGCAGACGAAGTTCTAGAAAACGATGATTTGCGGGCCGAATACCTCGCAATCTGATCCAACCACGATCCAAGATTTTGACCCTCGGTTGCAACATTTGCACCGGGGGTTTTTCATTTCTGGGAGGCGTCTATTGCCAACCTCTCGCCAATACGGTTTTACGAATGCATATGCAAAACCGAGTTAGACACCTCTCTGCATTCGTTTCTTGGCAACGCATCCAATCGCGCGAACGCACATGGACGTCTAACTCACGCTGGGTAAGTTCCTGATGTATTTGCAATCGCTTCCAGCCATTTAGCCGAATTCATGCGCAACCCGCCCTGCCTGATTGCACCTCATGTTCATTTTTACCTTCAATCGCGATTGCAGCGGCATTATATGACCGCAAGTGGCGCTTCCCCAAGGGAAGTCCATCGCCTATAAAGCACGCGATAGAGCGGGCAACAGACAAGAAATAACCCCGGGGCAATGGTCGAGGAACAAATGTCAGAAAAAACGCGTGAAGCAGATGTGGCTTTCATTCAGGCTTTGGCCGAGTTGCTGCGAGAGAATGATTTAACCGAATTGCAGGTCAAACGCGAATATTCCGAAGATGACACCCTAAATGTGCGTGTCTCTCGGCATATGAACGCAGTCGCAGCACCTCAACCGGCCGCAGTTGTCGCAGCCCCTGCTGCCGCGCCAGCCCAAGGTGCAGCACCTCAAGTGATCGAAGCCGTCGATGCAGCGCCAGATCCCGCAGATGATCCTGATGCCGTCACGTCGCCTATGGTTGGTACTGTGTATCTCCAGGCTGAACCCGGTGCGCCGTCATTCATCTCGGTTGGACAACAGGTCAACGAAGGCGACACGCTTTTGATCATCGAAGCGATGAAAACGATGAACCACATTCCTTCGCCGCGTTCAGGCACCGTAAAACGCATATTGGTCGATGATGGGGCAGCCGTTGAATTTGGCGCACCTCTTGTCGTCCTCGGGTAACGCTATGTTCAATAAAATCCTTGTCGCCAACCGAGGCGAGATTGCATTGCGCGTGATCCGTGCCGCCAAGGAAATGGGCGTTGGAACTGTCGCAGTGCATTCAACGGCTGATGCTGATGCAATGCATGTGCGTATGGCTGACGAATCTGTTTGCATCGGCCCGCCCGCGTCACCGTCAAGTTACCTCAGCTTTCCGGCAATCATCTCGGCTTGCGAAATCACTGGTGCGGACGCAATCCACCCCGGATACGGTTTTTTGTCTGAGAATGCCCAATTCGTGCAAATCGTCGAAGATCACGATCTGACATTCATCGGCCCGACCGCAGAACATATTCGTGTCATGGGCGACAAAATCACCGCCAAAGACACGATGAAGGCATTGGGTGTCCCTTGTGTGCCCGGTTCCGAAGGTGGTGTCCCTGATCTTGAAACGGCGAAACGATTGGGTGATGAAATGGGGTATCCCGTCATCATCAAAGCCACTGCTGGTGGTGGTGGCCGTGGAATGAAAGTCGCTGAAACGGCCGCGGATATGGAACAAGCGTTCATGACAGCCCGCGCCGAAGGCAAAGCAGCTTTTGGCAATGACGAAGTCTATATTGAAAAATACCTACAACGTCCCCGCCACATTGAAATTCAAGTGTTTGGAGATGGCAAAGGCAAAGCCGTTCACCTTGGAGAACGCGATTGTTCCTTGCAACGCCGCCACCAAAAGGTGTTCGAAGAAGCTCCCGGACCTGCGATCAGCCCTGAAAAGCGTGCTGAAATCGGTAAGGTATGTGCGGATGCAGTCGCCAAGATTGACTATATCGGCGCAGGTACCATTGAATTCCTTTACGAAGATGGTGAGTTCTACTTTATCGAAATGAACACGCGCTTGCAGGTCGAACATCCTGTGACCGAAGCAATCTTTGGTGTTGATCTTGTGCGCGAACAAATTCGCGTCGCCGCTGGCTTGCCTTTGTCGATTGAGCAAGACGAATTGGAGATCAACGGCCACTCAATTGAAGTGCGAATTAACGCTGAAAAGCTGCCAAGCTTTTCGCCTTCTCCGGGTCGCGTTACAGCCTTTCACGCACCAGGTGGGTTGGGAGTTCGTATGGATTCGGCCATTTACGACGGCTATACAATCCCCCCCTATTACGACAGCCTCATCGGCAAACTGATCGTACATGGGCGCAACAGACCAGAAGCATTGGCGCGCCTTGACCGCGCATTGTCCGAACTGATTGTGGATGGTGTCGACACCACGATTCCATTGTTTCACGCATTGCTGGCGGAAAAAGATGTTTTGTCAGGTGATTACAATATTCACTGGCTGGAACGTTGGCTGGATGCCCAAGAAAACGCGACCCCATAGCTTTGGGGTCGCTTTGACGACCGGGCAATTTTAACCACTCTGCCCGAAACGACTCTAGACAGAACGACCGCTCTGGGCCAATCATATACGCATATTTTATGTATTGAGGTTGATTTGCCTAAGGACACACCCTTCCTGTCACCTGAGCTTTTGCTTCACGGTTACTCTGTCGGGATTTTCCCGATGGCGGAATCGCGCGACGATCCGGAAGTGTTTTGGGTCGATCCCAAAAAGCGTGGAATTCTACCTTTGGATGGGTTTCATGTGTCACGCAGTCTTGCACGAGAAATGCAACGCACCCATTGGCATTTCACCAAGAACGCAGCTTTTGACGCGGTTTTGGCCGGGTGTGCTGATCGCTCAGAGACTTGGATCAACGAAGACATTGCACAGACATACTCAGCTCTTTTTAACCGCGGTCGCGCCCATTCATTCGAAGTGTGGGACATTGAAAAACTTGTCGGTGGCGTATACGGCGTTTCCCTTGGGACGGCTTTCTTTGGGGAAAGCATGTTTTCGCGTCAATCTAATGCATCAAAAATGGCTCTGGCCGGGTGTGTGGATCTACTTGGGCGTGCTGGGTTTACGCTCTTTGACACGCAATTTATTACACCACATCTTGCTTCGCTTGGTGGTATCGAAATTCCGCGAGCCCGATATCACTTACTTCTAGAAAAAGCCCTTGAAAAAACAGCAAGTTTTCAGCGCTTTGATGCCTCTTCACCGAAAGATGTCTGTCACCGGCTCACGCGTTGAAATCGGTCAGGACGCAATCGTGCAGCGCATGACCCAAATATCGTAGCGCGGGTGTTCCATGGCATTCAAAGCCGGGGATGACGCGATCATCCACCCGGAAAAAATAACCCCGTCCTTTTTGCTATGCTTGATGTGAAGCCCCGCATAGGCGTCACCTGATGGGTTTCCATCTGGATAACGGCATTCTGTCAGAACAATTTCCAATTCTTCAAACCGCGCCGCGCTGCCAGCTTGCATCGAAATATCGACGACCTTGCCCGACAACTTATCCAATGCTCTGAGAACAGCTCCATCGCCTAGGCCTGTTTGAACCTGCGCGCTCGCAACGCTTGCCGTTACAAGCAATGCACACGCTGCGGCACGCAAGCTCATCCCTCGTCTCCGCCGGATACAAATTTCAATAGCAACGAAATCAAACTGACCGCGCCTTGAGTGTCTGTAATTTCGTCGCCAGCACCAAAGTGAAATGGTGACCCCCCTGGAACAACTTCAACAAAATTGCCCCCAAGCAATCCCTCGCTTGAAATCACGATCGCGCTATCATCGGGTATTAACGTCTCTGGGTTCAGGCTGACCACGGTATCGGCGCGATATGTTTCAGCATTCAACGCAACAGAACTAACCGTTCCAATTTTTACACCAGCCAAGCGGACGTCAGTTCCGACACCCACGCCTTCAAGGCTGCGAAATGACGCCGTCAATTCGTACTGCCCAGAAGCACTATCGCCTATTCCTGCAATCTGCGCGCCATAGACGCCAAAGCCAATCGCCGCCGCCAAGACCAATCCACCAACGACGGTTTCTGCTGTTTGGTTACTGCTCATCTTTGGCCCTCTTATTCAGGCGACCAGGCCTCGTAATCTTTACGCGCAGCAGGTGCCTCGCGCCGGATCGATCCTTGCGGGGCATATGCCTGTGCTGAACCGGTCTGGTTTGCCTCATGTGGCTTTTCCCACGCTTTGTGCTGAAGCGGCGCCTCGCTCGGAGGCGTGTTCCATGTGCGGTGCAGCCAACCATGCCAATCCGGGTCAACCCGACTGGCCTCCGCTTCACCGGAATAGATGACCCAGCGTTTGCTGTCGTCTTCATTCCGATAGAAAATATTGCCTTGCCCGTCTTCGCCAACCTTCACGCCCTTGCGCCACGTGAAAATCTGCGTGTTAAGCGTTTGCCCATTCCACCATGTTGCGGCGCGCAGCAAAGAGTTCAGAAGGCCCATATCTCATCTCCGGATCCGTTGATCAGGATATGCCTGATCCCGTCTATGCAGTCCAGTGACATGAGAGCACATGTTGCATCAAATGCCGTCAACTTGCCTGAATTTCGCCAAGTTTTATCATCACTGTAGTGTGAACAGAGTGATTGTCACAGTCGGGAACCTGGACATAAGAATGTACAAACTTGTTTTCTTCATTGTTTTCGCAAGCTTCGGGTTTATTGGATATACCGTTGTTGACGGCTCATCCGATACCGCGTCGCGTTTTGGGCCGGGCGGCTCAAAATTTGTTTCGGTTGGATCAGACACCCGACATGAAAGCAAATGGCGCGTGCCAAGTGTCAGCGAAATCAGCATTTATGTTGCGTCGCTGATGGGCGGCTTCAAAGATCAAGGCGAACAGAACCCAAAAATTGTACACGATCGATTGGCAACTCAAGTCAAAGAAAGCCTGACGCTCGCGGAAGAATTTGGAATTCCAAACGGTCAAACTTTATTCGACAGCCATCTCAACGACCAGTCTACGTCCGGTGCACGTTGGGAAAAGGTGGACAGACTGTCCATCCGCACAGCGGGTGCCTATTAAAGCTTAAGACTTGCCGCATCCATTTGATTTAGAAGTACTTATTAGCGCGCGTCGGCGACAGCGGATACGACTGCAGTGACTTCGATTTCAATCCTGAACTTTGGATCGATTAACCCACATTCAATCATTGTTGCGGCAGGCGGGTTATCCCCAAAGGTTTTTGACAGCAACGGCCAACATTCTTCGAATTCATGCCGATCGGGCAGCATGTAGGTGACCCGAACAACATCTGCAAAGCTGCTGCCTGCCTCCGCGAGAGCCGCTTCAATAATTCCAAGAGCATATGCGCATTGTTCCAATGCAGATCGGCCTTCTCCAACAGTGCCTGCGACGTGAACCCAACCATTGGTGACCACGGCGCGTGCATATCCGACCTTTTCTTCGAATGGTCCGCCTGATCGTATTCTCTTAATAGGCATGTCGCGTCCTTATTCTGTTTTTCCCAATCCGGTAGATCAATAAACCCAGACTGTTTTGCCACAAAAAAAGCCGCCTAAAAGGCGGCTTTTTAGGGTTTTTTATTCACTCAGCTTGCGTTCGCCGGTTCTTTCTTGGCGTCTGCGTGGATCATCAACGGTGCTGCGTCTGATGTCACCGCTTCTTCGTTCACCACAACCTCAGTCACGCTATCTAGTCCGGGCAATTCAAACATCGTATCCAACAGGATGTCCTCAAGTATGGACCGCAGTCCCCTTGCACCTGTCTTGCGTTCGATCGCTCTCTTGGCAATCGCGCCCAAAGCTTCATCCGTAAAGCTCAGCGCGGTGTCCTCCAGCTCGAACAACCGCTGATATTGCTTGACCAAAGCGTTCTTAGGCTCGGTCAAAATTGTGATCAGCGCGTCCTGATCCAGATCTTCAAGCGTCGCCAATACGGGCAGACGACCAACGAATTCTGGGATCAAGCCAAATTTGAGGAGGTCTTCAGGCTCAAGATCTGTAAAGATTTCGCCAACACCTCGTTCGTCATTGTCGCGAACTTCAGCTCCAAAGCCCATTGCTGAACCTTTGCCGCGTTGAGCAATGATTTTGTCCAACCCAGCAAATGCACCGCCGCAGATGAACAAGATGTTCGTCGTGTCCACTTGCAAGAATTCTTGCTGCGGATGCTTGCGGCCACCTTGAGGCGGAACAGACGCGACCGTCCCTTCCATCAGCTTTAACAATGCCTGTTGAACACCCTCGCCGGACACGTCACGTGTGATGGAAGGGTTTTCAGATTTGCGCGTAATTTTATCGACTTCATCGATATACACGATCCCACGTTGCGCACGTTCAACGTTGTACTCGCTGGACTGCAACAATTTTAGGATAATGTTTTCAACGTCTTCACCGACATATCCCGCTTCGGTCAAAGTCGTAGCATCCGCCATCGTGAACGGCACATCCAAAATACGGGCCAACGTCTGCGCAAGCAAAGTTTTACCGCACCCAGTTGGGCCGATCAGAAGAATATTCGACTTTGCCAATTCGATGTCATTGGATTTTTGGGAATGATTGAGCCGCTTGTAGTGGTTATGCACGGCAACTGACAAAACGCGTTTTGCCATTGCTTGCCCGATCACATAATCATCGAGAACTTTACAGATATCACGCGGTGTTGGAACGCCGTCCGAGGCCTTGAGCCCGCTGGATTTTGTTTCTTCACGGATGATATCCATGCAGAGTTCGACGCATTCATCACAGATGAATACGGTTGGCCCGGCGATCAGTTTGCGCACCTCATGCTGGCTCTTGCCGCAGAAGCTGCAATAGAGTGTGTTTTTACCTTCACCACTCGAATTTGATGCCATTACCGGCTCCTTTCCGGCACAACGCCGTAGTTCTCACCCCACACCTAACCATTGAAGATTAGGCTAGCCATTCCATTCCCACAACCAGAAAACGGGAATGACACCTCACGAGTAGCTTATCAGCTCTCGTCTTCATCTTCTTTGACGCGGTTTTCAACAATCTCGTCGATCAAACCCCAGTCTTTTGCATCTTCTGGCGACATGAAGTTGTCACGCTCTAACGCGGCCTCTACGTTCTTCAACGTTTGGCCAGTGTGACGCACGTAAATTTCATTCAAACGTCGCTTTAATTTCAACGTTTCTTCCGCGTGAATCATGATATCTGTTGCTTGCCCCTGATAGCCACCCGAGGGTTGGTGCACCATGACACGGCTGTTGGGCAACGAGAACCGCATACCCTTGTTGCCAGCTGTCAGCAAAAGCGACCCCATAGATGCAGCTTGACCAATTACCAGCGTAGATACTTTTGGTTTAATGTACTGCATCGTGTCGTAAATCGACAAACCCGACGTCACAACGCCACCCGGGCTATTGATATACATCGAAATTTCTTTCGACGGGTTTTCAGCTTCGAGGTGCAGCAACTGCGCGACGACAAGGCTCGACATGCCATCATGAACCGGACCGTTCAGGAAAATGATCCGTTCCTTCAAAAGCCGAGAGAAAATATCGTACGCCCGTTCACCACGTGCGGTTTGTTCCACAACCATGGGAACCAAAGTATTCATATATGTGTCGATCGGATCGCGCATTTATTAAACCCTGTTCTTCTTGAAGCAGACCATACCGCTGCAAGTGTTACCGGAGTCTTAGTAGCCGTGCAGTTTGGCCGCAAGAGCTGCTGCATTGACTTTTAGGTAAGTCTTTGCTTACCGTAAGCAATGACTAACACAATAACATTCGCGGCATTGGCGGACAAACACCGGCACGAAATCATCCAACGGCTTGCTCAAAAGCCCTTATCTGTTGGATCTTTGGCCTCTCATTTTTCCATTTCACGCCCTGCTGTTTCGCAGCATCTGAAAATCCTGTCAGACGCTGGACTTGTACATGTGCGACAGGACGGTACACGGCGCATTTATGCGGTAAATCACCAAGGAATCGCAGACATTCGCACCCATCTTGACCGGCTGTGGAAAGATGCGTTTGCGGCCTATGCCGATGCGGCGCTGACGCTTTCAGAACAGGATACGACATGACCATCCAGCCAATTCACAAGTCTCTCCTAGTTCCGTTGGCAAAAAACCGTGCTTTTCGCCTGTTTACTGAAGGGTTGGCAGATTGGTGGCCTGTTGAAAGTCATTCGATATCTGCGGGACAAAAAAAGCGTCCGCTGAAATTGACAATTGAACCCAAATTAAATGGCCAGATCATCGAAACGCTTGAGGATGGATCGACAACCATCTGGGGGCATTTCAGTGCTTGGGCTCCGCCAGACAGCTTGATTTTGGAATGGTACGTTGGACGCACGCGTGAACTGGCAACGCAAGTCAGTGTCAATTTTGAAGCACGAGGCGATGAAACTGTAATGACTTTCGTTCACGATGGTTTTGAGGCATTGGGCGACGACGGTCCCGACATGTCGAACCGATATCAAAGTGGTTGGGTTCCGGTTCTGGCGTGTTTTCAAGCGGTCGCTTGACTTTAAACGCCAAGATATTGATCGCTAACGCTCTGACCCAGTTTGGCAATGCCAGGGCTCTGCACTGCTTTGTCGAGCTTCTAAACCGCAGTGGCGTCAGTTTTTTCATTTTACCAGCAGCTTACAGAATATTCCTAAAGTCAAACCTTTTTCAAATTTCAAATGCGAAATGGCGTCGCAAATTTTACGCTAACAAAGGCCACTAAAGCATGGTTATAATTTATTTTTAGATCAATCCACATGCGCTAAATACGCCGTAACCTCTTGAAGACGAACCTCGCGCGTTCAAGATGATGGTTCTATATAAATTCACTAAAAACTTGGAACCCTTTCTACGTCTGACGAAACGCCTGACATTCGTAATTTACGCCAATTGCATGCCGGTTGTGAAGTCGCGGCCCTTGCATCTCAATGCTCCAACGTTCATTGGGTGCCCAAATATTTCAAGTGAGTGACAGCAGGAGTTTCGTCATGACCCCACAAGAAATGACCCCGCAGCTTCAAAAATTATGTTCGGCCTGCCCTGCAGTGCCTGTCATTGAAGTCACCGACCTTGCCCAAGCAGTGCCATTGGCCACAGCTTTGACAAATGCTGGCGTTGCGATGCTAGAAGTGACTTTGCGCACTGACGTTGCAATGGATGCGATCCGGGCGATGGCGGGTATTGAATGCGCGGTTGTTGGCGCAGGCACGTTGCTGACGCCCGAGCAAGTCTATGAGGCGAAAGAAGCGGGCGCTGAATTTGGAGTGTCCCCCGGCGCAACGCCTCAATTGTTGGACGCCGCAGAAGCCGCCGGCCTGCCATTGCTTCCTGGTGCAAGCACGGTTTCTGAGATGATGCTGTTGCTTGAACGTGGCTATACGTTGCAAAAGTTCTTTCCAGCCGAAGCATCAGGCGGCGCGTCGGCGTTGAAATCGATCTCTGGCCCGCTTCCCCAAGTGACGTTCTGTCCAACTGGCGGCATCACGCGTGAAAAAATGTCGGACTACCTGAGCCTAAGCAACGTTATTTGTGCGGGTGCAAGCTGGCTCTCCCCAAAGGACAAGCTGGCATCAAGCGATTATGCTGGGATAGAATCTTCGGCAAAAGAGGCCTTAAAAAGCCTTTGATCACCGTTTGACGAGACGCATATTCGATGCTGACCCCATCTGGGTCAGCATCTGACGTTTAAGGCAACCACCTAGGGATACAGATGCGCGCATTCCGGAACGGGTGTCAAAACACTCCCATCTTTTTGGAACTGTGAGAGGTTGTCGCACACCAAGTCCCCCATGGCTTGGCGCGTTTCGATCGTCGCACTGCCGACATGAGGCGTCAAAACTACGTTTTCCATACCCTTTAAGGCATCCGGAATCTGAGGCTCGGCATCGAACACATCCAATCCAGCGCCACCCAATGCGCCTGATTGCAGCGCTTGGACCAACGCGGTTTCATCGACGACCGATCCCCGCGACACGTTGATTAGAATGCCGTCCGGTCCCAACGCTGCAAGAACCTCAGAATTCACAATATGACGCGTTGCGTCACCGCCGGGGGTGATGACGATCAGCACGTCCACATGCTCTGCCAAATCGTTGAGCTTATCAAAATACTGATAAGACGCATCTTTTTTGCTGCGCGTATGATACGAAATGTCCGCGCCAAATGTTTGACAACGTGATGCAATTGTCTGACCTATGCGGCCCAAGCCCAATATCCCAACTTTGCGGTTAATCACAGAGCGCGTCAGAGGAAATGCCCCCTTCGATTCCCAATTGCCCGACCGGGCCCACGCATCTGCTGGAACTAGCTGGCGTGACACCGCAAACCACAACATCAATGCTGTCACCGCAACTTCGTCGTTCAGCACGTCAGGTGTATGGCACACGATGATACCGCGTTTTGCCAATTCCGGCGCATCGATGGCATCATATCCCACACCGTAGCTTGATGCGATTTTCAAGTTGGGCAATGCAGATACAACATCATCGGGCACCCCCCAATGACCATCGGTCAACACAGCGACAAAATCCCCGCCGCGCGCTGCTAGGAACGCGGCACGGTCAGATTGCGCGAAAAGCTCGGTAATTTCGAATTCGGCGGACACCCGTGCCCGCATCCGTTCGGTGATCTCGCCGATCTGTAAAAGTTGAGGTTTAGTCATCAGCTCGTACAGCTTGACGTTGAACGCCAAGCCCTTCGATCTTCAATTCCATCGTGTCACCTGCTTTCAAGAAGACTGGTGGTTTCATTCCCATACCAACACCCGGAGGCGTGCCCGTCGAAATGACATCACCCGGATTCAGCGTCATCAACTGGCTCAGATGGCTGATGCATTGTGCAATCGTAAAGATCATCGTCGACGAATTGCCGGTCTGCATCCGCTGGCCGTTCACATCCAACGACATCCCAAGCGTTTGAGGATCAGGGATTTCGTCGCGCGTCACCAACCAAGGGCCCGTCGGCCCAAAGGTGTCGCAGCTTTTGCCTTTGGTCCATTGACCGGTCAATTTGGTTTGAAAGTCACGTTCGCTGACATCATTACAGATGCAATATCCAGCAACGTAATCTAACGCCTCTTCTTCGCTGACATATTTGCAGGTTTTTCCAATAACGACGCCCAGCTCGACTTCCCAATCCGTCGATGACGATCCACGTGGCATGATTACATCGTCATATGGCCCGGAAATGGCGGAATTCGCTTTTATGAACAGGATCGGATGTTCGGGGATGGCTGCCCCGGTTTCTGCGGCGTGATCGGAAAAGTTCAAACCAATGCACATGAATTTGCCGATTTGACCCACACATGTCCCTATGCGCGGATCACCATCGACTGCCGGCAAGGATGATGCATCCAGCGCCGCAAGCCGCGCGATGGAGTCATCACCCAGCGTCGCGCCTGCGATATCATCAACATGGCCAGATAGATCCCGCAAGATACCATCGGCATCGATCATCCCAGGCTTTTCCGCACCCGGCTCACCAAAACGGCATAGTTTCATCTATTCTACTCCCTCGTATCCGAGCATTGGTCAGACCCATGTTTTGCACTTGGTCTGACCGATTAATTTTCAATGTTAGTGATTGTCGCGTGGCAGGTCTTTTTGAGCGATGCGTTGATACGCGTCGGCCCCTTTCAGGGTCATCCCTTCAGAGAACGGCTGAACCTTTTCGCGGAAGATTTCCTGCCAAGGCGATTGGCTTTCTGGCGAAAACGGACGTTCAGGCAAGGCAGCGCGACGTGCGTCCAATTCGGCGTCTGGCACAAGCATGTCAGCTGTCGCCTTGTTCAGGTCGATCCGCACGCGGTCCCCCGTTGCCACAAGTCCCAGCCCGCCGCCATCTGCGGCCTCGGGCGACGCATTCAAAATGGACGGCGATCCAGATGTACCCGATTGCCGACCATCGCCAACACAAGGCAGCGACGTGATCCCTTTTTTCAAAAGATAAGACGGCGGGCGCATGTTCACGACTTCTGCACCACCGGGATATCCGATTGGACCAGCGCCACGCATAATCAATATGCAATGCTCGTCGATGCCAACGCTTTCGTCGTCAATGCGGTTGTGAAAATCTTCTGGGCCATCAAAGACAATCGCACGGCCCTCAAAGGCGTTTGGATCATCCGGGTTTTCCAAATAGCGCTTGCGGAATTCATCACCAATCACGCTGGTTTTCATAATGGCGCTGTCAAACAAATTGCCCTTCAGGTTCAAGAAACCTGCATCTTTCAGCATCGGTTCGGCAACCGTTTTGATGACATCGCGATTTTCACTGCGCGCCCCGTCACAATTGTCGCCCATCGATTGCCCGTTCACAGTGATCGCGTTTGGATGTGGTAACAATCCTGCTTCCAAAAGCTCACCGACAACCGCTGGGACGCCCCCGGCACGGTGGTAATCTTCACCCAAGTATTCGCCTGCAGGCTGCAAGTTGACCAGCAACGGCACCTTGTGACCGTGGCTTTGCCAGTCGTCATTGTTCAGTGGTACACCCAAATGGCGAGCGATGCCGTTCAAATGAATCGGCGCGTTGGTCGAACCGCCGATGGCCGAATTGATAACAACCGCGTTTTCAAAGGCTTCTCGGGTCATAACATCCGACGGCTTCAGATCCTCATTCACCATCTCAACGATGCGCTTACCTGTTGCATAGGCCATTTGCCCGCGTTCGCGATATGGGGCAGGAATGGCGGCTGAACCGGGCAATTGCATCCCTAACGCTTCGGCCAGTGAATTCATCGTCGTGGCCGTGCCCATCGTGTTGCAGTACCCCACCGACGGCGTTGACGATGCGACAAGCTCCATAAAGCCATCATCGTCAATTTCACCAGCAGCATGCATTTCGCGGGCTTTCCAAACGATTGTGCCTGACCCTGTACGTTCACCGCGGAACCAACCGTTCAACATCGGCCCGACGGAAAACGCAATCGCCGGGATGTTCACCGTCGCAGCCGCCATCAACAAGGCTGGCGTGGTCTTGTCACATCCGATGTTAAGCACAACACCGTCCAGCGGATATCCATAAAGCGTTTCAACCAACGACAAATAAGCGAGGTTGCGGTCAAGCATCGCCGTGGGACGTTTGCCCGTTTCCTGAATGGGATGAACCGGGACTTCGATCACGGTGCCGCCAGCTGCAATGATCCCGTCGCGAACGCGTTTGGACAGTTCAACGTGATGACGATTACACGGGCTTAGATCACTGCCCGTTTGCGCGATTGCAATAATCGGTTTGCCTGATTGAAGTTCCTCACGCGTAAGGCCATAGTTCAAATACCGCTCTAAATACAAAGCCGTCATTTCCCGGTTATCCGGATTGTTGAACCATTTTTGTGACCTAAGTGATTTTGTCATTTTTTCCAAACCTTACGCGTAAAACTTAATTCGACCAGCCGCCATCAATGACATGCGTTTGCCCTGTTGTGAACGCGCTTTCATCAGACGCCAGATACAGCGCCAAAGCGGCAATTTCATCTGTCGTCCCAAGGCGCCCCATTGGCTGGCGCGAGATAAAGGCCTGTCGAGCTTCGTCAACGCTGCCCATCTCTTTCCCCAAAGCTTCTATCCGATCCAACAAACTGGGACTTTCAATAGTCCCCGGGCAAATCGCGTTGCAGCGAATGCCTTGAGAAATATAATCTGCGGCAATAGATTTTGTCATTCCGATCACTGCCGCCTTTGTCGCACAATAAACAAAGCGATTGGGTGCACCGATTATCGAAGATGCTGCAGAAGACATATTAACAATTGAACCTGTGCCCCGCTCAAGCATGGCCGGCAAAGCCGCTCGAATAGTAAGCAACATCGACTTAACATTCAGATCAAACCCAAATGACCATTCATCATCGGTCGCATCCAAAATAGTCCCGTGATGCACGAACCCAGCGCAGTTGAACAAGATATCTGGGTTCGCCAACGCCACACCTTCTTGCACGGATTTCGCATCCAGAACATCCAGCTCCAATGCTTCGACACCTTCGATGGAACTAAGCGCCTTGGTATTCACATCGCTGGCATACACCTGCGCCCCTTCGCGTACGAATGCTTCGGCAGTTGCGCGTCCAATCCCCTGTCCGGCAGCCGTGATAAGCGCGCGTTTTCCGGCTAATCTTCCTGTCATTTGCTTTACATCTCCGTCGAAAACTCTGGGGATCATCGATCCCAAATTCCTATTCGATCTCTTTCTAGGGCTAGTAGACCCAGAAAGGCGCGTCTAGTGTTTGCGCGAACATCGGGGAGAACGGCGTGACACGCAAGGTTACATTTTTGGGAACGGGCCTTATGGGCGCGCACATGGCGCGAAACCTATTGGCCGCTGGCATACCTGTGACGGCTTGGAACCGCAGCCCTGCCAAGGCAGAAGTGCTAAAAGAGGATGGCGCAATCGTCGCGACTTCACTTGGGCAAGCCGTCGCAGACGCTGATATCGTCATATCCATATTGTCTGACGGTCCAGCCACTCAATCGGTTCAAGCGGACCCCGCGCTGCGCCAATCCTTACAATCTGGGTGTGTCTGGATTGAAATGGCATCGATAAAACCAGATGAGGCGCGCGCTCAGGCCGCTGATCTGGCAACGATGAACGTCTTGCATATTGACGCGCCCGTATCCGGGGGAACGCGCGGTGCAGAATCCGGAACGCTGGCGATCATGGCCGGCGGGGATAGGGCGGTATTTGACAGGGTCAAACCTGTGCTGGCCGCCATGGGTCGTCCTGTGCTGGTTGGCCCATCTGGTGCAGGGCAACTGGCAAAGCTTGCCAACCAAAGCATTGTCGCCGTCACCATTGGCGCTGTCGCTGAGGCCACATTGATGTTGGAACAAGGCGGGGCAGATCCAGACGCCGTGCGGGATGCATTGCGGGGCGGATTTGCGGACAGCACGATCTTGCAACAGCATGGCGCACGAATGAGTTCACGCGATTTTGTCCCCGGTGGATTGTCGCGGCTGCAAGTCAAAGACCTTGATAACGCATTGGAAGAAGCGGCTTCGGTTGGACTGTCGCTTCCTACAACGCAATCCATTCGGGACCGTTTCCAGCGGTTCTGCACCGAAATGGAGGGCGGCGACTTGGATCATTCAGGGCTTTACCTTGAGCTCAGAGATCGCAACGGATTGAAGGAGCATTAACATGGCTGGGACACTTATTCTTGGTGGCGGCGGCATGGTTGGACAAAAGCTTGCCGCAAGTTTGGCCGGTCAATCCCTGCCCGATCAAGGCGATGTCACGTTATTCGATATGGCCTTCCCACCCGCAAGCGCGCCCGGTGCCCAAGTCGTTGGCAACATCACAGATGCAAGCATCTGGCCCAATCTCTTGGCAAATCGCCCGGCCACGATATTCCATTTGGCTTCTATCGTCTCAGGCGAGGCTGAGGCGGATTACGACAAAGGCTGGCAAACAAACATGTTGCCCTTCTGGACCTTTCTAGAGGCCATTCGCGCGGAGCAGGCCAAAGGTGGTGATTGGCGTCCAAGGATCGTGTTCACGTCGTCGATCGCAGTTTTCGGCGCGCCCTTCCCCGACAAAATTGGCGACACGTTCCTGTCTGCCCCTCAAACGTCGTACGGATCACAAAAGGCCGTTTGCGAATTGATGTTAAGCGACCTCAGTCGCAAAGGCGCTGTGGACGGTGTATCGATCAGGTTGCCGACAATCTGCGTGCGCCCCGGCAAACCGAATAAAGCGGCTTCAGGTTTCTTTTCTGGGATCATCCGCGAACCTTTAAATGGTCAACCTGCAATTCTACCCGTCAGCACTGACGTTCGACATTGGCATGCATCACCTCGTTCAGCTGTGCGGTTTTTGCGACAGGCTGCAACGATGGACCTCAATGATCTACAGGAACGGCGCGCTTTGTCGATGCCGGGCTTGTCTTGCACCGTCGAAGAACAAATAGAAGCGTTGCGCGCAGTTGCAGGGCAAAATGCAGTCGACCTTATTCGCCACGAGCCCGATGAAACGATCATTTCAATCGTAAAAAATTGGCCACGCAACTTCGACCCTGTGCGCGCCATCGAGCTGGGGTTTAAATCAGAAGAAACCTTCCGCGACATCATCGACATCTATTTGGAAGACGACCTACCGAAAACTTAGAAATTGCGTTTCATATGATCATAGATGGACTGCTTGCAGGCCGCCACATCACCAGACAATGCTGCATCAAGTATGGACTGATGTTCGGCAATAATCGCTTCGAAATACCCCTGCGAAAATTCTCGTTCACCAACCAACATTTGTTGTCTGAATTGCAAATAGATACTTTGGTAATTCGAGATCAGGATCGGGGACTGACAGGCTGAAATAATGGTCTCGTGAAATTCGCGTTCAGCATCTGACCAGAGAACCATATGCCCGTCCGTCATATCATCGCGCGATATCTGCTTTTCTATGTGTACAAGTTTATGATGAGACGCGGACAAGCGCGCTTCCCAAGCGACGCCGCCGTGCTTCATAGACGCCGCCGCACCTTCTTGTTCCAAAATCGTTCGAAAGCGCGCGATGTCACTGCGTTTTTCAGGCGAGGATTCAGCCACGCGAAACCCGCGCTGCATCTCAAACTGCACCAGTCCAACGGTGGACAGCCGCAGCAATACATCGCGAATCGTATTGGCCGAACATCCGAATTCACCCTGTAAATCCGACGGCTTCAATTTTTGTCCCGGCACAAAACCAGCAGTCGTCAACATTCGTTGCAACTTCTCGTAGATTTCGGGGGTTTCCATTCTCATTTTCACTCTCCACCCCGACTCACAATAATGAAAAATCATGATTTGTCGACATAATTTCAAAATTTCTATTATTTTCAATTTTTCGTTTGGCCGAATCTATTCTCGGCGTTACCATGTTTCAGACGCAGGGCCTTAGAACGGGAAAACCGCTTGGTTGTGCGCAACACATCTGGGAGGAAACAAATGAATTTCGTAAAAACCGCTGCAACAGCCGTTGCGGCTGCAGCGATCGCAGCTACGGGTGTACTGGCCGACGGCCACGCTACAACCAACCTACGCGTCCAAACGCATTACACGCCCGAAAACAATTCCGGCAAACTGATCCAGACCTTCATCGACAACGTTCAGACCATGTCAAATGGCGAGATCAACATCGAAATGTTCTGGTCGTCCTCAGTCGTTAAATCCGTCGAAGGGTTTGATGCGGCTGCCACAGGCATTCTGGATTGCGAAATGCACGGCGGCGGTTACCAGACCGGTAAAAACCCCGCGTTCCAATTCGTGGGCGACATCATGGGTGGCTACGACACCCCGTATCAGCAGCTAAGCTGGCTGTACTATGCGGGCGGCCTTGAGGCAGCTCAGGAACTTTACAACCTCTATGGCATGCAGCTTGTCGGCTGGTGGGTCTATGGACAGGAAAGCTTTGCTTCGACACGCCCAATCGCGTCGACAGCAGACCTTGAAGGTTGGAAATTCCGGTCGCCTCCGGGCATGGAAACGATGATTTTTGAACGCCTTGGCGCATCGCCAGTTGTGATGGATTTCACTGAAATCTTTACGGCGCTTGAAACAGGTATCATTGACGGCGCTGACGCGTCTGGTTTGGCCAACAACAAAGGTCTTGGCCTTTATGACCTCGCCAAGCACGCGAACTATCCCGGCTTTCACTCAATGCCTTCTGATCACCTGACGTGTAACAAAGACGTTTGGGACGGCATGCCAGAGCACCATCGCCGTATCTTGTCGATCGGCATGGAAAGCCTCGCACTGCAGACTGCGTTGCAAACCGAGATTGCCAACACAGAAGCCTTGGCAGCCCTGAAAGCCGACGGCGTGACAATTCACACGTGGTCGCCTGAAGAGCTGAAAAAGTTCCGCAACGCTGCACAAGGCGCTTGGGACGATTTCGCAACAACTCCTGAGGCCAAGGCGCTTGTTGCCAGCCACCGGAGCTATCTCCAACAGTTGGGTTTGGTTGACTAAACCGCACCAGAACTGTGGTTAAAATAACGTCCCGCCAGCCATTTGGGTGGCGGGACGGTTTTCACTGAGACGACTAAGAACAGAATATCTTTGGGACGGGGATTGATGGAAAAACATGTAAAAGCTGTCGAGGTCATCGCGCCCACATTGTTTATCATCTGCGCGGCTTGGTTGGCTTGGCATGCACCTGCATTCATTCTTGATTGGTCTGCAGGAGAGTCCAGCGCGTCGGATAATCTCAGAGGTCTGCACTTGCGCAATGACGTCACGCCAAACATGAGTGGCCCGTTTGGCGGTGTCGCTGATTGGATCGATTATTTTGCCTTGATCGGTTTGCCTGTCTTTCTTTTGCTGGGCATCCGCACCGTTCGGCATGCACCGATGGAATACGAAAGCTGGCGTGCTGCTGATCGTGCCGCCGTCTTTATCGGGCGGGTGACGATGGTTTTGATTGTAATACTAACCAGCGTGATGCTGTACGAAGTTCTGCTGCGCTATGTGTTCGAAGCACCGACACTTTGGGCCAACGAGCTATCTTTATGGCTGGCGGGGTTTGTGTTCCTGTGCGCCGGGCTTTACGCGATGCAACAACGATCCCACATACGCATCTATCTGATCTACGACATGTTTCCGCGCTGGCTGCAGCGGATATGTGATGTCATCTCGACCCTGCTGATCGTCGCCTTTGCATTCTTTTTGATTTATGGCGGCTATGGGGAAGCCTTCGCCAAATTTGGCCGCTGGGAAACGTTCGGCACGGCGTTTGATCCGCCGATCCCCGCCACGCTCAAGCCAATGGTTCTGCTTATCGTTGCGTTGGTGGCCATACAATCCGTCATCAACCTGATCTCGGATTGGAACAACGAACCTGTGATCCACACCGCAGCCGACGACATTGACGAAGACGAAATCCAACGGCTGAAAAAAGCCGTCGGCGCGGACGATTAGGGGCACATCGATATGGATATCGGAACGATCTCACTGGTCTTGCTTTTAGGACTATTGGTGTTGCTGGCCATCGGAATGCCACTGGGTTTTGCATCAGCTATTCTGGCCGTGCTTGTGCTGGTCATGAAATTCGAACCCGATTTGCTTTGGGCGCCTTGGACCTTTGGAGACGGCATTTTGACCGGGCGACCGGGATCAGGGCCTCTCAATATTCTGTCGCAAAAGATATATGGGCTTTTGACGGATTATGTCCTGATATCCATTCCGCTGTTCATCTTTATGGCAGCCTTGCTGGAACGGTCAGGTATCGCCAAGGACATGTATTCCTCGCTGAATGTCTGGCTGAATCGCACCCGTGGCGGCATCGCCGTGGTAACGTCTTTGATGGCTGTAATCATGGCCGCAATGTCCGGTATCATTGGCGGTGAGGTGGTTCTTTTGGGTCTGATCGCCCTGCCCCAAATGTTACGTCTTGGTTACAACCAAAACCTCGCTATCGGTACGATCTGTGCGTCGGGGTCCTTGGGCACCATGATCCCCCCTTCTATCGTGTTGATCATCTACGGTTTGGTGACGGAAACCTCGATCAAAGCGCTGTTCACCGCGTCCTTCCTGCCCGGCTTCATGCTGGCCTCGTTCTTTATTATCTACATCCTTGTACGCACACGGCTGCGCCCACAGGACGCGCCATTGCCTGATCCAATTCCCGGTGAACCCGAAGGTCTGGAAAAATGGATGCTCTTTGGCGGTTTCCTGTCTGTAGTCATCACCGGGGCATGGAGCTTTTTCGCAGCCCGCGTTTTGTTCTTTGAATATTCAGGACAGAATGCATCGAATACCGGCGACCCCATCCGCTATGGCACCATGGATTACTTGCCTTGGTTCTTGGGCACGATTGCGGTTGCCTTGTTCCTGATGTTCTTTGTGTTCGGCCTTGAGCGCACCAAAAAAGGTTGGAGCATGGGCAAAGGGCTGGTGCCGCCGATCATCATCATCGGTGTGGTGTTGGGATCAATTTATATGGGCATCACGGGAATCACTGAGGCTGCAGGTATGGGCGCGTTCGCCGTGCTGGTTATGGCCGCTTTGCGCGGAGAAGCCTCTTGGGATTTGCTTTGGGATTCCCTTATGCGGACATTGAAATCAACCGGCACCATAATCTGGGTGACCATCGGCGCAGCGGCGTTGGCCGGGGCCTATACTATCGCAGGCGGCCCGGTCTTTGTGGCCGATCTGGTGGTCGGGCTTGATGTTCCGCCCATGGGGATCATTCTGGTTATGATGCTGATCTTGTTGTTCATGGGCGCATTCATGGATTGGGTCGGGATCGTTCTTTTGATCATCCCTGTGTTCCTTCCAATTGTGCAACGCCTCCCGATTGAAGAAATCGGACTACTTGGCGAGTTGCAGCCAAAATATCTGGCGGTGTGGTTTGGTGTTCTCTTTTGTATGAACATGCAGGTCAGCTTTTTGTCACCTCCCTTTGGGCCAGCGGCGTTTTACTTGAAATCAGTAGCCCCGCCTCACATCAGCCTGACAGATATTTTCAAGGGGTTTCTTCCCTTTATCGGCATCCAACTCATCGCATTAAGCGTGCTTTTGATCTGGCCGCCGATCATTGAAATTCTGTTGAATTGAGCTGAAGAATGTTGGCCCCCGATCAAATAGAAACCTTCAACCAAGACGGTTATCTGGTCTTGCCAGATGTTCTGCCAAAGGACCTGTTGGCGCGTATTCGGACAGAATACGCTGACTTGTTACTGAGACTGATCAAAGATTGGGGCCTTGATCATGTGACGACTGACAGTTTTGAAAAGCAATTGATCACAGCTTACGAAGCAGGATTTGACTGGTTTCAACCTATGGACATCTCGTTACCAGGCGATCGCATTCAAGCGGACACGCCGATGCATTTTGGCCCAGCTGTGTTTGATATGGTGCGCGCACCGCAAATCCTGGATATCGTCGAAAGCCTTTTGGGTCCGGAAATCGAATCCAATCCAATCCAACACGTGCGGATCAAACCTCCTTCCCAAAACTTACGCGAGACAGAAGCGCGCGCGCATATAACGTCGACTGATTGGCATCAGGATCGCGCTGTTGGTCATCAAGATGCCGATGACACCAATATGGTCACCGTTTGGTTGGCCATAACGGATGCCACGATTGAAAACGGATGCCTTCAAGTCAGACCTTTTTCAGGCGCACAGGACATTCTTCCTCATTGCCCGCAACGCCAAACAGCGATCGCATCTGGGTATATCGACGAAAACGATGCCCTCTCGTTGCCTGTACCGGCCGGTGGCATTGTTTTGCTTCATCCGCTTGTGCCACATGCCTCGCGCGCAAATATCTCTGACGGCATCCGCTGGTCCTTTGATTTGCGTTACAATATAGCGGGGCAACCTTCGGGCCGTTCGCATTTTCCCAGTTTTTTGGCGCGCTCATCAAAACGTCCCGACGCCGTTCTGAATGCTTGGCAAGACTGGCGTGCCTTGTGGGAAACCGCCCGCGCGGAATGCGCGCAAAACGAACACATCGAAATTCACCGTTGGCGCTCAGACGCGCCAGCCTGCGCTTAAACAATAGGGAAACAGATGCGGCCTTTCTTGCGCCTTGATCCATCAGATAATGTCGTGACTGCAACGCGGCAACTGGCAATTGATACGGCGATTGAGCACGTTAAAAGCTCTGCTATTGTTCCTTCTGGGCACAAGATCGCGACATGCGGGATTGCCGCAAACGAACCCGTGCGCAAATACGCACAAGTGATCGGCTACGCCACCGCAGACATTGCGCCCGGTGATCACGTTCACACGCATAATGTCACCTTCCGCAATACCGACGCAGACTATGAATTTGGCACTGATCTGCGCCCCGTTGAGGTCAAGCATATTGACACGTTCATGGGGTATCAGCGCGAAAATGGACAAGTGGGAACGCGCAATTACATTGCTGTTGTCACATCCGTAAACTGTTCGGCGACGGCGGCACGTCGCATCGCAGACGCCTTTGGCCCGGATGAACTGGCTCACTATCCAAATGTTGACGGCGTGGTTGCTTTTGTCCACGGAACCGGATGCGGCATGGCCGGTGACGGCGAAGGCTTCGAAGCCTTGCAACGCGTTATGTGGGGCTATGCCAAGCACCCAAATCATGCTGGCGTCCTGATGGTTGGACTTGGCTGCGAAATGAACCAAATCGACTGGCTTCTTGAGGCTTATGGCCTGAAACAAGGCCCCTTGTTTCATACGATGAACATTCAAAATGTAGCGGGCTTGCAACGCACAATTGATTTGGGCGTTGAAAAGGTGCGCGCAATGTTGCCCGTGGCCAATCTGGCCACGCGGTCACCCTGCCCTGTGTCTGAACTGACTGTTGCCTTGCAGTGTGGTGGATCGGACGCATGGTCCGGCATTACGGCAAATCCTGCATTGGGCTATGCGTGCGATTTGTTAGTCGCCCAAGGCGGCAGCGGCGTTTTAGCCGAAACGCCTGAAATCTATGGCGCAGAACATTTATTGACACGACGCGCAGCGGATACTGAAACAGGGGAAAAGCTGCTGTCGCTTGTCCGCTGGTGGGAAGATTACACAGCGCGCAACAAAGGGACGATGGACAACAACCCTTCACCGGGAAACAAGAAGGGTGGATTGACGACCATTCTGGAAAAATCCCTTGGTGCAGCGGCCAAAGGCGGCACGACGCCCTTAACCGGCGTTTACAAATACGCCGAAAGAATAACCTCTAAAGGCTTCGCGTTCATGGATAGCCCCGGATACGATCCCGCATCTGTGACGGGCCAAATTGCGAGCGGTTGTAATCTGGTCTGTTTCACAACAGGTCGCGGATCAGCATTTGGGTCCAAACCCGCGCCGACAATCAAAGTTGCCACCAATTCCGACATGTTCGCACGCTTGCAGGATGACATGGACGTCAATGCAGGTACCATCTTGTCCGAAGGGGTCAGCGTCGAAGAAAAAGGGCGCGAAATTTATGAGATGTTCTTGCGCATCGCGAGCGGTGAAATGTCAAAATCAGAGGCGCAAGGGTTGGGCGACTATGAATTTGTGCCTTGGCAAATCGGAGCCGTAATGTGACCCGATTATTGATCGCAGGCACAGGCCTGATCGGGCACAGGCATCTGGCCCATATCGAAGAACACCCCGATTTTGAATTGGCAGGCATTGTTGACCCTGATCCCGACCGACGACGGCATCCAACTGCGCCCGGTTTTGATCGGATCGAAAATATTGATGTACCTGCAGACGGAATCATCATTGCGACTCCAACTGACACGCATTGCACATTGGCAGAAGCCGCTTTTGAAAAAGGGTTGCATGTATTGGTCGAAAAACCGATCGCTGAAACGCTGGAAGAAACGGATCGGATGATTGCCGCGTCAAAGGCGGCGGGCAAACATCTTTTGGTTGGTCACCACAGACGTCATCACCCACATGTTGCAAAACTCAAAAGCCTCTTATCCGATGGCCACATTGGCCAACCCGTCGTGGCCCAACTGATTTGGTGTATGCGCAAACCGGATGATTATTTCGACATTCCTTGGCGGGCAGGAATGAATGGCGCCCCTGTCAAACAGAACCTTATCCACGAAGTGGACACGTTGCGCTGGCTGTTTGGGGATGTTGTTGAGGTCATCGGGTTGGGATCGAATGCGATCCGCCAAGCTGAGCGTACCGAAAGTGGTGGGGCGATCTTGCGGTTTTCCTCGGGATGTTTGGTGACGATTGCGTTCGCCGATACGACTCCGACACCTTGGGGGTTTGAAGCGTGCACCGGTGAAAGCCCTGCAATTCCACACACGGCTCAGGACTGTTTGCGCATTTCCGGCACAAAAGGTGGGATCGAATTCCCGTCTTTGCGTGTATGGAGCGGCGCCGAAACTTGGAATGATCGCCCGGTTGAGACAGAAAACAAGGCTCCATCGGGTGTGCCTTTGGTCCGCCAATTGGAACATTTTGCAGATGTGATCACAGGACGTGCACCGCCGCTTGTTACGGGACAGGAAGGTCGGGCATCCCTTGCTGCAACCCTTCAAATTGAGCAGGCCACCCTGCCGGCTTCCATGCGTTGAGCCGCGCATAAAATTAAAATCACCGGCTCTCACACTTGTCTGAAATGGAACAAAAACAAATCGTTACGTCACACATCTTCCGTGATCAAATAGTTTGCAAAGTCACCTACTTCGTTTTGCAAACCTCTTGATTGCAACAAACCTGATTGAACCTCAACGCGCCCAAAGACAGGAAGGGACATCGCAATGACGCATGAAATACTGACGCAAGCACAAAGCGCATTTTGTGGTGAAATCCAGCTGTCATCAGACGGTCAGTCCAAGCGGCGAGATGTTTCAATCTCAACCCACGAATTTCAAAAAGGTCCGAAGGAAAAGGCCTTTCAAACCATACCCTCAAAGGAGACACTAAAATGAAGAAAATCGGTTTCATCGGCCTGGGACTAATGGGCGGCGCGATGGTTTCGCGTTTGCAAGACAAAGGCTACTCGGTTTCTGTTTTGGGCAACCGTGACCGGACCCAAGTCGACAAGGCATTGGAACGCGGCGCAACCGAAGCTGCAGACGCCAAGTCTTTGGCCGAAGCCGTTGATATTGTTATGCTTTGCATGGGCACCTCAGATCATGTTGAAGGCCGCATGCGCGGCGCAGACGGTGTTATCGCGGGTCTCGAAGCCGGAAAAGTCGTCATCGACTTTGGAACGTCATTGCCCGGATCGACAAAAGCACTTGGCGCTGAGGTCGCGGCTTGTGGCGCAACCATGCTGGATGCCCCATTGGGACGCACACCCAGCCATGCTTTGGACGGCATGCTCAACATCATGTGTGCAGGTGACAAAGCTGCGTTTGACGCTGTGCAACCCGTTCTGCAGGACCTTGGCGAAAATGTCTTTCACCTAGGGGCATTGGGAACAGGACATACTATCAAGCTGATCAACAACTTTTTCGGAATGACCGTTGCCAATGCAATGGCCGAAGCCTTTGCCATGGCGGACAAAGCCGACGTTCCGCGCCAGGCATTGTACGATGTTGTTGCTGCGGGCCCTCTTCATTCCAGCATGATGGATTTCGTCAGCGCATACGGCTTGGAAGGCGACGCAACCAAGCTGGCCTTCAGCATTCGTAACGCCGCGAAAGATGTCGGGTATTACGGACAAATGGCCGATGGCCTTGGGGTCCAATCCATTATGTCAGCATCGACCAAGTCAGCCTTGGAGACGGCCAGAGATAACGGTCGGGCGGATCAAATGGTCGCTGAAATGGTTGATTTCTACGTTGAGCGTTTCAAAGGGTGAATACCCCGACACCATCATTTGGTGCGGATCGTATCGAATTAGGCATGATCATGATGCTCTTGGCCTGGGGGTTTTTCTCCCTGGTCGATACATCTGTGAAGTGGTTGGTTCTTGCAGGGCTTCCGGCCCTGCAATTGGCCTTTGCTCGGTATGCAGGGCAGTTTGTCATCACTTGCGCGCTGAGCTTACGCGATTTCGGGCCCCTGCCCGTTTTGACACGTCAACAGCTTGTGTTGTTGACGATCAGAAGCGCGTTGCTGGCCTCTGCAACTGTTTTGAACTTTTACGCGCTGCGGTTTTTACCTTTGCCTTTGACCGCGTCGATCATGTTTTCGTCGCCAATATTTGTGGCGCTTCTGGCTGTGCCGCTTTTAGGCGAACAAATTGGTCGATGGCGTTGGGGTGCGATTTTGATGGGGTTTGCCGGTGTTCTTGTGATCATCCAACCTTTTGGAAATACGTTTCACCCCGCGGCTTTGATCATCGTTTATAATGCCTTAGCAATGGCGCTTTTTTCGATCATCACGCGAAAGCTGTCCAATCAGGTGACGGCACAAACTATGCAAATGTTTGTCGGCGGATTCGGCACACTCGTCCTCTTCCCATTTCTCATCTTTTCGTGGCAATTGCCCGAAAGCACCTTGAATTGGGCATTGATGCTCGGATTGGGGGCTTGGGCCTGGGCTGGTCACGAAATTTTCACACGCGCGCATGCATTCGCCCCCGCCAGTGTGTTGATGCCCTTTTCATACAGCTTTATCTTATACCTCAGCCTATCAAGTTATTTGGTCTGGGGTGATCTACCATCGGCGTCAACACTGGTTGGCGCTGTCATCATCGTTTTGTCCGGCCTCATCATCTGGTGGCGGGAAAACATTGTTCTGAAACGGAGAACATCATGAATTTACGAGTTGTGTGCATAGGAGAGGCGATGGTCGAACTGTCGCTGGGCAAATCAAATGACCCCAATGCACAAGTCGGTTTCGCTGGCGACACTTTGAACACCGCGATCTATCTCAAACGCGCAGCGCCGCAATTGCAGATCGAATATGCGACCAAACTGGGAACAGACGCTTTTTCCGAACGCATGATC
>JBDWGM010000030.1:0-1915 GCA_039975755.1 Paracoccaceae bacterium
ACCGAGCCGTCAACCGGATCATGATATGAGAAACTGTCTGCCTGTTTTACTTCCAATCCGGACCAGGTCGTCGACGGCAGGGAGTCTAAAGAACCTTCTAGCTTTTGCATCAAGGTATTTGCAGCCTCCGTAGGAACCGCCTCGTAGTCATGGCGCGAATAATAGTTGCGTCCAAACGTCTCCCAATGTTCCTCGAGAATATCCGCCACGGATTGTTTGCGTTCGGCCAGAATGTTCAACCACAATAGAACCGCCCAAAGCCCATCTTTTTCGCGGACATGATCAGACCCTGTGCCTGCACTCTCTTCTCCGCATAACGTGACCTTGCCCGCGTCCAAAAGATTGCCAAAGAACTTCCAGCCCGTGGGGGTCTCATAGCTCGCAATGCCCAGTTTTTCCGCAACACGATCGCTCGCAGCACTTGTCGGCATTGACCGGGCAACCCCCGCCAACCCGCCCGCATAAGCCGGGGCGAGATGCGCATTCGCCGCAAGAACCGCCAGACTGTCTGAGGGGGTGACATAGGTGCCCCGCCCGACAATCATGTTCCGGTCCCCATCGCCATCTGACGCTGCCCCAAAATCGGGGGCATCCGGCCCCATCATTTCATCCATCAAGGTTTTAGCCCACACGGGGTTGGGATCCGGGTGCCCACCGCCAAAGTCTTCGCTTGGCACAGCATTCAACACCGACCCTGCAGGCGCGCCCAACGTGTCCTCAAGGATTGCCTTGGCATAGGGGCCTGTCACCGCATGCATCGCATCAAACCGCAGCGAAAAACCGCCGCTGAACAGAGCGCGTATTTTATCAAAATCAAACAGCTTTTCCATCAAAGCTGCGTAATCTGTCACGGGGTTTACGACCTCGACGGTCATGCCCTCAATTTGATATTCGCCTTGGGTTTTCAGATCGATATCGGCCGCGTCCGATGTCGTGTATTCAGTGATTGATCCCGTCTCTTCGAACATACGCGCCGTGACAGATTCCGGGGCAGGCCCACCATTGGAAATATTGTATTTAATGCCAAAATCTTCGTCGATGCCGCCAGGATTATGGCTGGCTGACAGAACCAAACCGCCATCCGTTTTGCGATGTCGGATCAAGTGCGAAACAGCCGGGGTCGACAACAGCCCCCCCTGCCCGACGATCGCACGGGTTGCGCCATTTGCCGCGGCCATCTTTAGAATGGTTTGAATCGCCTGAGCATTGAAATATCGCCCGTCACCGCCAACGACAAAGGTCTTGCCTGACGCCCCGCCAATCGCGTTGAACGTGGATTGCACGAAACATTCGAGATACCCCGCCTCCATAAAGACCCGTGTCTTTTTGCGCAGACCTGAAGTGCCGGGTTTTTGACCTTCAAAGGGGCCTTTGGAAATAGTGATCGTTGTCATGTGCGGTCCTTTCCTAACTGTGAAGCGCGGCCTGCCTTTGTCATGATCGCAGCTGTATTTTCTATGTCTTGTCCTGCTTTTATCTGCTGTATCGAAAGCGGATAGCGTCTACGCCAATTTGGGTGCTCGTCCACCGTACCGGGCAGGTTTTGAGCATCACTTAGGCCCAGAATATCCTCAAGCTGCACCGCAACAAGAGCCGCAGGGCTTTGTGCCAAGGTTGCATGAATTTTGTCACGCAACGCAGGGGTCACCTTTTTAGGCAATACCTCAGGTGCGCTAACGCCTGCGAGTTGTCTTTTCTCGTCATCTCGCAAGGTTTTCGCCCTTACTGCGTCTGGCGCATCTATCCATCCAAGTTTTTCCCACCATTGAATATCCCCGCACTGCCAAAATCCGGCCAGCGTCGGTGTGTCGTGTGTCCCGAAACAGGCCAATGATTGTGGTCTCAAATCCTGAGCAGATGTGAAACATCCTTTGGAGTCTTTCTCATATTGCAAAACGCTATAGCCATATAGACC
>JBDWGM010000031.1:0-61604 GCA_039975755.1 Paracoccaceae bacterium
GTATTCACCAGGCTCAAGATCGCCAAACGAGTAGTTCCCGTCAGCGTCTGTGAACACCTGATCACCCGTTGGGTTGCCAGAAGCGTCCAACAACATGACCAGAACACCTTCGATGGCTGGCTCGTCACCGTTGTTGTTGTCGCTGTCGTCATTGTCCGTGTCCATGAAGAAACGGCCAGACAAGGAACCCAGTTCTTCAAGGACCCCAGCATCATTGTCAGGCGTGTCTTGGCCTGCGTTAACAGTGATGCCTTCGATTGTGGACATGCCACCGCCGATATCTGCGGCGTCGGAGTCTGTCGCATCGTTGCCCACGTTCTGCGCGGTCAAATCACGTCCTGAGACTGTGTCGGTGAACTTCACACCGTATTCACCCGGGAGCAGATCGCCGAAGGAATAGTTGCCGTCCGCATCTGTTGTGGTCGTGATGCCTGTGCCGTTGCCGTCCTCGTCGAGCAGCTCAACAGTCACACTTGCGATGCCGTTTGCGCCATCATTATCTTGACCATCACGGTTCGTGTCCAAGAAGAAACGACCTGACAAAGAACCCAAATCTTCCAAACCGTTGTCCACATCTGTGATCGCATCACCGATGTTGACTGTGATTGGCTCTGTGCGGCCGCGTGCGACTTCGCCGACGCCAGTCACAACGTCACTGTCTACAGTGTCGTCACCACCCACATTTGCGTCGACATTCACCTTGCCAGTGAACAACGTGCCGAATTCGACAACATACTCCCCTGCATCCAGGTTTTCGAAGATGTAGTTACCATCCGCGTCAGCATTTGTCTGAGCGACAACTGCACCCGTTGCGGCGTCAAGCAGATTGATACCAACACCTGCAACACCCATGTCGCCCGCATCGTCGATCGAGTTGTTGTTGTTGTCCATGAACACACGACCCGCCAAGGATGCCGTGCCTGGATCTTCGACGCCTGCGTCAATGTCTTCGATCCGTTCACCGATGCCGAGGCTGACCGTCTGGCTGAGGCCAGATCCTTGGTCTGCATCACTATCGACTGTGTCGTCGCCACCCACGTCTTGGCCAACAAGCGACTTGCCGTCCACGTTTGTTGGGAACTGCACTGTATAGTCGCCAGCATCGAGGCCAAGGAACTCATACGCGCCGTTGGCGTCAGTTGTAGCTGTGCCGACAGTATTGCCTTCACCGTCCAACAACGTCACTTCGACACCTGAGAGACGCATATCGCTAGCGTCTTCGATGTCGTTATCGTTGTTGTCCATAAAGACAACGCCTGCCAAGGACGCATCACCTGTGTCGATCAGCTCAACACCCGCGTCCAGGTCCGTTTTGTTTTCGCCAGCTGCCAGATCAAAGCGGTCTGTCGATGCGCCACCGGGGTTCACGATGGCGTCGCTGTCGATGGTGTCGTCGCCACCAACATTCGCTTCAACGAAGTCTTTGCCGTCAACGTTGTCGAACTGAACGCGGAAGCCCTCGCCAGGTGTCACGTTTTCGAACAAATAGTTACCATTTGCATCTGTTGTGGTGCGGGCAATTTCGCCAACGCCTGACTGGAACAAGATGACTTCAACACCCGCTTGCGCCATGTCGCCTGCGTCTTGGACCGAGTTGTCGTTGTTGTCCATGAAGACCGTACCAGCAACAGAGGCCAGTTCTGGCATGTCGCCTGGAACGAATTTCAAATCGTCAATCGCACCAGAGCCGTTCAACGTCAGGTCGATTTGTGCGACGTCGTCGACATCAATATCGATTGTCTGAATGCCGCCGTCTACGCCGCCCGGAATTGTGATCTCTTGGATCAATTGATCGTTTTCGTCAAACAAGCGGATCCGGCCGCCTTCTTCAGCGTCCAGAACATTGATGGAGCTGACAAAGGATGGTGTGTCAAACTCGAACCAGATGGTACCGCCACCAGCATTGTCGTCCGGGTCAGAACTGTCATTGTCTTCGGAAATGATCAGAACATTGTCGCCGGACGCGGTTAGGTCTGTGTCGCCGCCTGTTGGGTTTGCGCCGTCAAAGATCATAGCATCGTTTGGCGAGGCGCTGTTGATACCGCCGTCACCATCGCGTTGCGCAGAAATTGTGACACCGTCGAATTGATTGCTGACTACAGCGCCCGCTGTGAGACCTTCAAAATCGATGCAAACAAGACCATCAGGTTCTGGCGCCGCGTCGACTGGTTCAAACGTCAGCTGGTCGATTCGGACAAGTTCGCCGTCGTTCCGCCAAGCGCGGATTTCGACTTGTTCGCCGTTTTCGATTTCCAGACCTTCGATTGTAAAATCGCTGAAATTGCCATTGTTTGAACCGCCACCATTGTTTTGCTGGTCCAAATAGATGGTACCCTGGAGTTCGCCACCGACGTAAACGTCAATCCGTGACACGCCATCTGATTCATCTTGTGCAGAAATGGTAAGGTCATACGTGCCGCTTACGCCACTAAAGTCAGTCGACAGTCGGCCGTCTCCGCCTGTAAGCCGGACCAGCTCGCCACCTTCGGCGTTTTCACCGCTTACGACTTTAAAGCCGTTCAGTTCCAAATCTTCGGCTTGGATTACGACAGTTGTCGGCGTTGGCTCAGCCTGCTGCTCGACCTGGGCGAATTCCAATTGGTCGATGCGTACGAATTCACCGTTATCTTTCCAAGCGCGCACTTCAACGTTGTCGCCTTCGGAAATATTCAGACCGTCTAATGTGAAGTCAGAAAAACCACCGTTGTCGGATCCCCGTCCATCGTCATCCTGATCCAGTTTGATTGTGCCTTGCAGCTCTCCGTTTACGAAAACCTGCAGCGTAGAAACGCCATCACTTTCGTCCTGTGCGGAAATGGTCAGGTCATAAACACCGCTTTCAGCGCCAAATTCGGTTGACAGTTTACCGTCGTTTCCGGTCAATTTAACCAATTCGCCGCCAGCAGCTTGGTTGCCGCTCACAGTTCTAAAGCCATGTTGATCCATGTCTTCGGCTTGGACGGTGTAAACACCAGTTTCTTCATCAAACATTAAAGAGCCCTCTTCCACTACATTTATGACTTTTGTAGTCAATCCAATCAGATCCAAAATCACGCATCGGGACCGTTTTCAGTTCGGTTCCCACTACGGGTGTTCCGCAGCCTGCATGAAATGTGAAATTATCACTGCCTTCACCTTCCAGCTCGATCTCAATGAGCTTTGAGGCGTTGCCAGGTTGATCCTTTACCCAAAAAAACGAGTCTGCGTTTCTCTGGCATTTATTGTCCAGTTCACCATGCGCTCTTTTGATCGTCGCTTGTTGATTTGAACTGTCTTTGGCAATCTCAGAATTCGGCTTGTCACCTGACGTATCAATGTCATCGTTCAAAACCAAGGTATTCAGAGTCGCGTTGGTTGGAATGTTAAAGATGTCGCGAACATTTAGGCTTGTATCGCCAACATTCGAAAGATTTGCGCCTTCGAACGCTGCCAATGTGTATGTCGCAACACTGTTAGTCATACCGACCTCTGGATTGCTCTGATCGTTTCAAACAATCAGAACAGTTTCACTCGTGCACGGCAAAAACGCCGCAGTTTAAACTTCGAGTAACCTGCGCGCGCATACAATCTAAAGTGGTCGAGCGGTCGCGTATGCCTAAAATTGTCGACCGCACTTCAAAAATATGTATCAGCTGAAACTAGCCTAGAACACACAACAACCACCCTGCACCCACGCAGAACACTCTTGGGGTTTATAAGCTGTCGGGGTGCGGACCAGTCAAGTTTCTTAACACTCTTTTGCCCTATTTGTTTGCACAATTAAAATTTTCTATTTATTTTCAATAGCTAAGGAAAATTTACGCGGGGAAATATTGGCCGTATTGGTCACATTTGAAACAAATTTCAACACTTAACGATAATTTAGGAAAGTTTTCGCGCGTCAACTGATTCGGATTTCGCGGCTCACGTCCAAAAAACACCTTCGTTACTCTGCTTAAGGTTGTTTTGCGCGAATCACCTGCACTGAGCAAAACCTCAAACGAAAACACCGAATGGCTTTGCGTCGCATAAGAGAACGATGGGCAATTCATATCGGATGGGAAGTAAAGCGAGCTTTGAAATGCAGGTCGAACACGAGGCCGAGGCTGACTTTCTGTAAGGCGCTTCGTACCGCCTTTGCGCACCAATCCTAATCAAAGTCGGGTTGCTAGAATCGAAAAACCGGCGCCATTAAACAACGGCGCCGGTTTTCTTGAAGTATGAGAATGACAAACAGTGTCTTACAGACCCTGCTTGGAATCTTCTGAGTAGAGGCCAACGAGGGTATTCATCCGCGCTGTAAGCTCGTTCATTTTGTTGAAAATCAAAGCCATATTTTCATCTGAAACGTCTTCGCCAGCGGCGACCGAATCCAATATGGGTTGTTCAATGGCCCAAACTTCCAATATTTCATCCAGACCTGCCAGAATGACTTCATTGTCCGTTGCGTGAATGCCGGCATTGGGCAACCCAAAGCGCAATGCTTTCAGTGATGTGTCAAACAGTTCACGACTGGTTGCCATTTCCTTTTGGGAAAACTCGACATCCAAATCCGAGCCGATCAAGCATGCGAATTTGGAAATACGCTGTGCAAGCATCCGCTGACGCCCTGCAATATCGATTGTAAGCGCATCCGCCTGCACCAATGCAGCTGGATTTGAATACTCACCAACAACAACGCTCACCAAATGTTGGGCAATTTTGAGTGTTTCAATGCTCTCATGAGCGATGTGCAAGACTTCTTCGTCTGTGCCACCAGTCTTAATGACATCTTCGATTTCGGGGTGCAGATAATCCCAGTGATCATGGATCAGCTTCAGGTCTATAAGAACTCTGCGGTCTTTTTCTTCGCCAACCATCCCAAGGCCTTCGTCGCCAAATTCGAGACCGTACAAGATACGATCGAATTCTGCGGTGGCATCATGCAAAACCTTAGCGGATTTTTCAACGTCGATACCCGCATGATCGTAACATGCAGCTGCGGCGATACGTTGACTCAGCATGCGAAGCTTTCCGGCAAAATTGATGCGCTCGCTGGCACCAATCTCTTCTAGGAAAGCAATTTTCTCAAGCTCTCCGGGCGGCAAATGTTTCTCTGCATATGCGGCAGAACTCATAAGTGTTGCCGTGAGCGTTCCCAATACCAAAACGCGTTTTGTCAATTTCTTCAACATGATACGTCTCCTACGTCAAAAATTTAATTTTCCTGTGGGACAGGGCCAGAGCAATACTCTGGCCCCCACAATCTTAACCAGTTTGGTTTAATATCCACGCATCAACGCAACAGTTGATGCTGTGTTTACATCAAACTTTGAACATTAATACCGAACGTAATCGCGCCGATTTTCTCGTTTGTCTCGGGGTCGATAATCGGTATCGACGCTTGCGTTTGGTAGAAACCAGTGCTGTCATCGAATTCAATTTCAGCAATGTGAGTTTCCGCGTCTTCAGCAGCGTAGGTTTCTTGCCATTTGGCTTCGTCACCTTGCCAATAGTCAGACGTCTGCACACTTTGGGCAACATTCAGACCACGATTATCCATTACGAAGACTTCGGTAACCAACCCGGCCGTGCCAGTTTGTTTGTCGCGAAGCCATCCAGACACTTCATGACTTAGCAAACGCTCGATCAATGGGCCGCCACCGTTTTTGGCTTCGGCACGCCACTCATTGTCTTTGGCAATGATATCCGATTCGACCAAACCTTCATGAGCAGCGTTCTGCGCGCGAATTGCACTGATCAGTTCGTCATTTGAAAGCCATCCACCAAGTTCATCAGCCACATAAGTACCGACAGGCAAACGGTAAACACCTTCCTGACCCGGGGTGGCAATCAGGTACAATGTGATTGCATTGTTGACATCTTTAACAAGCGTCTGCGTCGTAGCTGTGACTTCACTGACTGTCTCAGTATCTCCACCGTTTGCAATGACGTCCTCAAGCAAAGCACGTTCTTCTACCCAATGATCGTGGATCGCGAGGAGAGCATTTTCAACTGCTTCATTAGGCGGCTTTGGAATACCTGCATCTGGAAAACCTTCGCGCAATGCCGCGAGGGATCTTTCGAACAAATCCATGACTTCTTCAAGTTCTTGTACTGTTCCCAACGCTTCGTTGCCTGCAATCAAGCCGCATGTAAGACGCTCCATGCGCGTCAACAAAACCATTTGACGCGTTGCAAAGTTCAGTGTGATCGCGTCAGACTGAAGCAGTTCAATGGGATCAGAATATTTTCCGGAAACATTTGAAGCGAGAAGCGCCGTCTGTTCAAACATTTCCCCAAATGACGAGCTGATGGTTTGCAAACTTGCCGCATCAGATTGGTCAGAGAGAAGTTCGGTTGTAGCCGATTCAATTGGTGACCAGATGTCCAAAACAGCATCAATCGATTTCAGATTGGCACTGTAGACTTCGGCAGTTGGAATTCCCAACGCTGGGTTTCCATCACGCAAACCAGTCAAAATATTCGCGACATTCGAACGAATTCGTTTAAGATCACCTTCAGCTTGTGCTGCGTTGATACCAGCAGACAATCTGCAACTAGCCGCTGCGACTTCTTCACTATACGTCCGAAGCTTTGCAGCTTGGTTCACACGAGCTTTCCCGCCTACATATTGCTTTGCGTCAACTTCTTGTGCATTAGCGCCTGACACAAATATCGAACCAGCAACAAACGCGATCAAACCAACAGCTCCCTTGCATGTCGTGTTTAAGCGTCCAGCTTTTCCAATGTTACCAATTTTTCTGTTCATATCTGATGTCCTTTTACGCACCGCGCAGTAACGATTGCAGTCTGACTGCGACGGTTCCTAGTACCAACACGTGCTTTGTCGACGCCTACAAGGCGAAACAATCTCTGCAACAAAACTCTAATAATCTATTGGGGGTAAGGTGAATTTTACTCTCACCTTACCCTCCAATTTGTTATCCAGCTTGGTTTGAGATCCAAACTTCAACGCGGCGGTTGATGCGACGTCCCTCTTCGGAAACGTTACACGCGGATGGCGAAACTTCGCCGTACCCAGTAGCGGCCAGTTCGATATCAGCGATACGATCACCAGCTACAGCTTGGAGTTCCTCAAGAACTTGCTGAGCCCGACGTTCGGACAGACCACGGTTACTTTGGAATGCGCCAACGCTGTCTGTGAAACCAACGAACATGACCTTGCTGCCTGCTGGAACTGATTCCAGGTATTGCGTCAAACGCTGCATGTCGAGGCGACCACGTTCATCCAAGTTGGATGACCCAGTGCGGAAGCGGAACGTTGTCGACAGACGGTCGTAGTTAACCATCGTGCTGAGCATTTCGCGCATGACACCACCTTCAAAGGCGTCAACATCGTTGTTCAGCAAAGTACGAGCACGATCGCCATCCAATGGCATACCGCGGCGGTCAACACCCAGGCCAATAAACCCGGATTTTTCAATCACCCCATCCGCGTCTTCGGAGATCACGAAGTCGAGGAATTCGCGTGACGAGTCAGACAGATTGTCAGCGCGGTTATAGAGGTACAAACGACGTTGAAGTGCATATTCCTCAGTACGTGCCGAGAAAGGGTCAGGTGTCATTGTGATACCGCATTCGTTCACAAGTGACAGCGCCTTTGCACCACGCTGGAACGCATAGGATACAAATCCGATTCCATTGACATCATCGTTTACGGCCGCAGCCATATCGGAGTTACCCGAGACGATTTCAGAGTCGGCTGAACTGGATGGACCATCGCCGTCATAGACCGCATTTGTAAAGACGGCGCGTGTACCTGAATTTTCTGCACGGGTGAAGGTTTTGATTTCCCCGTCGTTACCACCAAGCTGGTTCCAGTTGGTGATGTTACCGGCGTAAATCTCGCCCAATTGAGCCATCGAAATCGTTTTGACCGGGTTGTCCGGATGAGTGATGACAACAAGGCTGTCGACCGCAACGATATGTTCTTGCGTTGGGGCAATCATGTTGCCTGCACCGGCATCACGCAGGGCGCGTGCTTCTGCTGGTCTGATGCGGCGCGAGGCCATACCAATTTCAGTGTCTTTCGCCAGAAGCTTTCTGAACGCGTCGCTCGATCCTGTCGAAGATACAAGATAGCTGCCGAGTGGATCACCAAAACCTTGGTCACCAATCATTTCAGCAAGAATCTCACCTTCGGTCGAGGTCGCTGTTACAGTTGATTCAGCATCAAGGAAGCCTGCGAACCCTTCAAGGAGAAGAGGCATAACACCCAAACCGATGGTATCGGAACCGGCAATGATGACATCTGCTGATGCTGTTTCAAAAACAGGACAAGCTTCGCCTTCACAGCGTACGCGTTCCGCTGAAATGCGCAGTTCGCCAAGACCCGTTTTAATGATGTATGCGTTTTCTTCAAAACCTTGAAATTCACCGACGATATTAACTGTTCCGTCAGATGATTTCAGAGTGACTTCATCTGCGTAAACCGAAGCTGGCATTGCGACAACGCCGGCGATCGCCAATGCACACATTGCACTTGTTTGCTTGAAAAGCGATTTTTTAATCATGGCTTTCCCTTTCTATGATTCTCGTCGGGCTGCTCGAGCCGACCAATTATTTTTAATCGGAATAGTCTGAAAATTAAGTTTCCGATTAGTGGATTTTGAATGTTTGCTCGGCAGATCGGGCAAATTTTGGGCAATTTTTGGAAACAATGTTTTTTCTATGTATGATAGAAAAAATACAACCGTACGTAAGCGTAAACCGCGTATTTGATCACAAAAATGAAGAAAAACTGAAACAATTCATAAAAAAGGCGCTTCATTGAAGCGCCTTTTTGATTCGAAATTAGCAGAATGTGTCAAAGACCGAGCTTTGATTCATCGTTGTAGTGGCTAACGACTGTATCCATGGACAAGGTCAACGCGTTCATGACATTGAAAACCTCTTCACGATCCGCGTCCGTGATCGTTGCTCCGGTGACGACAGCGTCGAGGATTGATTGCACCCCTGCCCACTGAGCCAGGATTTCGTCGAGCTCTGAATTGATCTCAGCATTCGTGCTGGCTTGGATACCGGCTTCGGGCATCCCGAACCGCAGGGCACGCAATGACGCGTCGTAATGCTGACGGGCTTCGACAAGTTCTTTGCCAGCATAAACGGTTTCCAGACCGGTTGAATACAAGCACGCCGACTTAGCGATACGCTGCGACAGGGTACGTTGACGCCCGGCGATATCGATCGTCAACGCGTCGGCTTGCAGCAATACGGTAGGGTCAGAATACTCTCCGATTAGAACACTGCTTAGCCAGTTGGATTCATCCAGCAAAGGAACACTTTGGTTCGCCACATAAGCAACGGACCATTCATATCCGCCCAAATCGATGACGTTATCGATGTTCTTTTGAAGCGGCTGCCAAACATTCTGAACGGTTTTCAGAGCGCGCAGAACAGTGAAGTCGCCTTCCTTTGAAGGAATGCCAATTTCAGGGGCTCCGTCTTGCAGGGCTGCAAGAATACCGCTGAATTCTGCTGCGTTTGAAGCCAGAGTCGCTTTGCTTTCATCGGTTTGGATACCGATATGAGCAAAGCACGCCGCTGCTGGGATGCGTTGGCTCAGCATGCGGAGCTTGCTGGCTACGGCGATGCGTTCACTTGCGCCTTCGTCTACGATGAAGCTGTTGTCGTTGTCTGCAACGGCACTTGTACCGATGAAGAATGATGCCGAGCCGATTGAGGCGAGTGCAACTAGGGTCTTTAACATATTTTATCTCCTTGGGTCGTGTTGGGTCGAGGAAAGAGTAAGGGTCCGACTAATGCGGACCCTCGCTGCTTGATCCTTATCCGGCCTGGTTTGTGACCCAGATTTCGACGCGACGATTGATGCGGCGTCCGTCTTCGGAGACGTTGCATGCGGATGGTGCAATCTCACCGTAGCCAGTAGATGCCATCTCGATGCCATCAAGACGTCCACCGCTATAGATCTTCAAGTCTTCCAGAACTTGTTCTGCGCGACGTTCTGACAAACCACGGTTGCTTGCAAATGCACCAACACTGTCGGTAAAGCCAACAGCCATGATTTTTGTGCCAGCAGGCGCACTTTCGAGGTACTCAGTCAGGCGCTTCATGTCCTTCACACCGCGTTCGTCCAGTTTCGAAGACCCAGTGCGGAAGCGGAACGTTGTCGACAAGCGATCATAGTTCACCATCGTTTCCAGCATTTCGCTCGCGACTTCAGCTTCAAAAGCGTCAACTGGATTAGCGAGTGTACGTGCACGATCACTGTCTGCAGTCATTGCGCGTTGATCAATTTCCAGACCGATAAAGCCAGACTTGGCGATAACACCGTCAGCGCTTTCCGATAGAGCGTATTGCAAGAAGTCTTCGGAAGCTTCGGACAGATTGTCGGCGCGGTTATAAAGATACAAACGACGTTGCAGTGCGTATTCTTCAGTCCGTGCCGAGAATGCGTCAGGTTCCATTGTAATTCCGCATTCGTTTACAAGTGACAGCGCCTTGGCACCGCGTTGGAATGCATAGCCAACAAATCCGATTGCTGCTGGGTCGTTATTGACCATCGCAGCCGCTTCGTTGTTGTTCTCTGCGATTACAATATCGGATGAAAGGCTCGCGTCTTCGGAGTCACCTAGAACGCGACCGTAGAAAACGTCGCTTGTTCCGGATCCTTCCTGACGTCCGATGACTTTGATCGCTAGGTCTGGGCCACCGAGTTGTGACCAGTTGGTGATGTTACCTGTATAAATGGCGCCCAGCTGTTCCATCGACAACGTCTGGATTGGGTTATCAGGGTGCGTGATAACAACAAGGCTATCCACAGCGATGATATGTTCCTGATCAGGGCTAACCATGTTGCCAGCGCCTGCATCACGCAATGCGCGTGCTTCTGCTGGTCTGATACGGCGAGACGCCATGCCAATTTCAGTGTCTTTGGACAACAGTTTGGTGAATGCATCACCCGACGCTGTTGAAGAAACGAGGTAGCTTCCCAGTGGATCGCCGAAACCTTGGTCACCGATCAACTCAGCAATCAATTCGCCTTCTTGCGACGTCGCCGTCACAGTGGATTCTGCGTCAAGGTAACCTGCAAAGCCTTCCAACAACAGCGGCATCATACCAAGACCAACTGTATCGGAACCCGCGATGATGACATCAGCAGATGCTGTTTCAAATACTGGACAAGCTTCGCCTTCGCAGCGGACGCGTTCGGCAGAGATACGCAGTTCACCCAAACCAGTTTTAACGACGTAAGAGTTTTCTTCGAACCCTTGCAATTCACCAACAATGTTAACAGTTCCATCAGAAGACTTGAGTGTTACTTCAGCAGCAAAACCGGCGGTTGGTGCCGTCAGCACACCAGCGACAGCCAGTGCACAAAAGGCGCTGGATCGCTTAAAAATCGCTTTGTTGATCATGGGATTCTCCTCTCGTTGGTATGACGCACTGCTCGTCCCACAAATTTCTTCGTAAGCAGTTGTAAAGGGTACGTCGTCCAGATCATTTCACTGTAGAGAGGATCACGGTACGGTTAGGCGAATCTTAGGCGTATTTTAGGAAGTTTGTGAACAATAACGCACACAATGTGGGTGCGTGCAATTTGTCACACAATTCGCCTAAACACCTTATTTATTGCACTTATATCGTGTGTATTACACGCAGAGATAAGCATTTCCGACCCAATTGTGGCAACACAAAGGCTAACGCCGGGCTCGATCGCGTCGGTAAAGATCGTGAGCGAAGGCTCTGAATGACTTTTGATCACGGACTTGCGAGCCTCCCGAAATGCGGGCAATTGAGTGGTCAAAGCGATCTTTAAACTCACTGTGTGAGCAACGGAACCGATGGTTTGAACCAAGGCGCCGTCACGCATGTGAATGGCCGCAGTCATGTAGGATTCAGTTCTGTTTTGGAAGCGTTCAAAAACAGGCAGAGCGCTGTCATTTGCACCCAGATCAAGATCTTCGCGCAATGTAGCGACAGACAGGCTCTCGGAATCGTCCAATACATCCGCTGCTGCTTGGCTGATCACAACGTTCAGGCTCGTTGCATCATCCAGAAATGTCTTAAGCAGTTTTGCCGTCGCTGAACGCAAAACCTCGTCATCCATCGACAGCGGCTGATCAATCAAACGATCAGGAGCCTTAAGATCCCCTTCGACACCTTTGATCGCGTGCAATCTGCGTCCGGCAATCTCAAGCGTCAATTGCGCCGATCCTGTATTGAACGTCAGCGCGCAAGGAAGAACCGTTGAGTCAATTGTATCCAGAAGCGTTTCCAGATCGGCAGGCGCCAGAACCCGTGCATGACCGTCGAAATCAGGCGTTTCTTCAGCAAGAGCTGCGATGCGGTCGGAAAGTGATTGCCCCGTACTCATGCTGACCTCATTTATCTCCGTCAATTGTTGCGCGTGCGGCTGTTAAAAACCCGTCCAGATCAATGTCTGGCTGGCACATGCACAAGAGAGCATCATCAGGCTCTTCAGTGGCGCGAACATAAATAAAAACTGTCTTTTCTAATGCTTTGATTGCGACAGGACAGGGTAATGCGCCCATCGATGGGGCGCCTGATTTGCCCAGCGTCAACGCGGCTTCTGCGCAAAGCTCGTCCAGAGCTTCGCGTGGAATGTCTGATTGTCCTGCACTGACGAGCGTTATTCCGGTGCCTATGTCGGCGTAAGCGACAAGCGAGCAATCCGGATATTGTTCAATCAGGCGTTCAAGTTCTGCAGCCTGCATGTGTCCCCATACCCATGAAACTCATCAGCCCTACGTTTAGGGCAACTCATAGGAAACTACCAGAGAAAGCGCGACAGATGATAATAATCTGTCGCATTTTCTCAAGCAGAGATAGCACCCGGGCGACCACGGCGCATCATACCTTGCGGCCTGACACGGCGCGGAATGACACGTAAGGGTTGACGTTCTTGCTCTTCGCCAGGCGCTCTTGGCCCAACAGACCGAACAATCACCGGATCAGCCTGGATCGCATCGGACTCGTCATCTGATTGATTTTCAACGCTCTTTTCGCGTGAATTACCTAATGCCGCGATCATCTCAACAAGATGATCAGTAAAGTCGGCCGCGCCGCTGCTTTGCCACAGATCGTAATCCTCGAAACCGTCCAAAGCATCCGTCAGCGAGATTGGGAAGACTTTTTCAAAGAGACCGTCAGTCTCTTTTTTGACGCGCGCCAGAACCCGTGTTTTGTCCTGTTCGGTGACCAGTTTGTCATACCGGGTGATCAGCAGAACGCTTTTTTCCTGAACTTCTTCTGGGACAGTGTCCCAAACAGCGGCTTCGGATTGACGCCATGCTTGTGTGGCATGCGTTAACCACAAAACTGCGTCCGCTTCGACCAGAACACGTTCCCAGACCTCTGCATCCATGTTCGGGTCAGAAATGCCGGGGAAGTCGATGAAATCGCAATGATCCAAAATGTCCGCGTCGAAAAACAACCGTACATGACGGGTTTTGTCGAACGGAATTTCATCCAGTGCGTTGACGTCGACCGGATAGCTGTCGTCGTCCAAAGTGACACCGTGGTTTTCGCCGGGCGCTTGCGACATCCAGATGGGGGGCAAACGTGTAGCGGTTACTTTTTCGGGCAAGGGGCGTGCGCGCAGCAAGAGATTGCACAATGTGCTTTTGCCGGCGCTGAATTCGCCCATGATTGCAATGCGTGGCTTTGCCGTCGGTGTAAGTCTGGCCTGTGTCATGCGACTGCTCCCATTCTTTCAGCGTCAATGTCGAGTTCTTCAAAGATAATATCGAATAATTCTTCGCGTTCTTCCTGTGAAGTCACGCCAAACAAACCATGCAAATCCTTAAGATTGACTTCAGACTTGTTGCTGATGTCTTTCAGGACACTGCGTTGTTCGCTCAGGAAGGCCGCAAGGGTTTCTATAGCCAAGGCACGGATTTCGCCGGCTTGATCAACCTTTAGGGCGTTGATCATTGGCGTTGTTTCCGATTCGATCAGATCGTGGAATCCATTTGCAAAAGACCGATACCCGCGACGCGAACCCCACCAGCTTTTCCACCAAGATGTTTTCACATCCAGCACGATTGTTTGCGCAATCGTGACGGGGGGTGGCACCTCAGGAACGGCAGGAGCTTCGACAAAGAAATTCTCCTGAGTCACATCGAAGATGCGCCCGTAAGCTTGGGTTAGTCGCTCTGCTGTTTCGGACAAAATGTCTTCGACTTCGGAATTATAACCTTTACGCATAACTTGATATGCGGTGCGCATCAGCATGCGCAGCCCATCGGGGCTGTAATTCCAGACTTCGTTGTCACCGTTACGTTCAAGGTGTTGCATCAGCGCATCCAAAGCACGCGACAAGAAACGGGAATGCGCTTGATCCAGTCGCTGATCAAACTTTTGGAATACAACATCAAGGGATGCATCCAGGTTCATCCGAGAACTGCTTTCGATCTCATCCAGCAATGTTTCAATTTGATCTTTGGACAAGCGTTGCAACTGGGCGCCATTCGCCGAAAGCGACACAATGGCAGAAGATGCGCGTAAGCCAGAAACGATGTTCGCGGCGCGAGAACGCACACTGCGCAAGATCTTTTCACCAGCGCTTTCTGTGATGCGTTCGCCCAATGCTTCGTGCAAAGCGGGCAACCCAGACAGCGTCCACAGCGCGGCCAATTCGTCTTCGTCTTCTTTGACGCCTTTGAATTCCGCATAGGTTTTCAAGGCGGCCAAACTGGCCTCGGGAAGACCTTGTTTGTCGCCAGCTAGGGCAGCATTGGCCCAAAGGGCGCTGCCAAACATGACACAAGGGTCTTCAGGTCCACCATGCTCGGCGAGGGTCCGAACAAGGCTTTCCTGAATTTCGGGAATCTGTGCGGCCGGGTCAGACAATTCGTCGACACGGTTCACAAAGATGATGACTTGGCGCGATTTCACGTTCGAAATCAGACGAATCAGACCCATGTCGACAGTGTTCAGAGCCTGGTGCGCAGAAAGAGCAACCACACAGATCTTACTGTCGCGGATCGATCGGATCGTGATCTGTTCGCGCATCATGAAAGTATCGTTCATGCCTGGTGTATCGCGCAGGGTGTACGCAATCGGCAGATTAGGAGCGTCGATATAAAGCTCGGCAGATTTTGTAATATCCGCAAACTGCCCCTGACGGTCCTGAGCCGAGTCCGTATCGAAATCGTCCCCTAGGCACACATAGCGTTGTACCAAGGAATCATCGAGGTGCTGGTAATTGTGCGTTTGACCCAAAAGCAGCTCGAACTTGCGCCCCAGACGAGCTTTGGTTTTTTCGTACATTTCGGCCACCTGCTTTTGCAGGCGCTCATATTCTTTGTCGGCGCCGGTACGGGCTGACAATTCGCCAATCCGCCCACCGTTCTGCACCAAATGATCCCATTCGCCTTCGTCAAAAAAGGTGAAACTGGCAACAGGGCTGCCTTCGGGACGCGGGACATTCATGTGGATCGAGGTCACAACAGACGTCCACGGGTTTACATCCGCAGGCAGCAATCCGGGCTTGCCCGCCATTGCATTCACAAGCGTCGTCTTGCCCGACTTGATCTGACCGATAAATGTCACGCTGGGTGCAAAAGCATCCAATTCACGATGCATTACACGAGTCTTACGTGCAACGTCTTCGCCACCGATTGCGTGGATGTCTGCCAAAGTCTCTTGCAGTTCTTCGAAGCGTTCGCGCAATTCTTGCAACGGCTCCAACCCTTGGCGTGTGAACGTGGCCAATGGTGCAGGCTCAATCGACTCTGCGGGCGTTTCGCCGGGCGCTGTCATTTCCATCGTCAACAATCCTGTAGGGTTCCGCCACATTGGGTTGGGCTTGCACTATTGTTTCCAATATTGATCCTAACAATGGGCCAAAATTTTGTCGCGCATTTGAATTATCCATGTCAGTCGCCAGTTAAGCGACTGCCATAGGTTGAATTCAAGCGGCGAGTTCTGCCTGAAAACCTCGTTTCAGCTGAAGCAATGTGGTAACAGCATCTAGTGCACCGTCTTCGCCGCCCTCAATACGCAGCAGTTGAACCAAATCTTCGGCGTCTTGCGCCATGTCGCGATAACGGTCCAGATCCGAACCTGCCGGCCAGTGATCTTGCGACAGATGCTCGCTCAGCCAAGAGATCGTCTTGACCGTGTGATCAAGAATCTGGCGAGGTTCCTGATCGTCCATAGACTTAAGCGTTTGACCAGCAGAACTTAGGCGAGATGTGGCCTCGCGCAGCGCATCAAGCAGTTCGCCAGCAGGTTTGGCGTCTTTTTTCGAGCCGACTTTGGATTTCGTTCTTTTGAAAACAAATTCTTCGGTCGGTGAATCCTGATCTTGTGTTTTCGCAGGCTCTTGTTTCGCTTCTTGCTTTGGCGCTTGATTGGGGGCTTGCTTTACCAAAGCCTTAGCTTCCGGCGCATCGTCGACTGTCGGAACCGCAATCAGATCCGCAAGTGCTTTAAACTCCTCAGCGGCAAAGTTTGGTTTCTCCGCCTTTTCGGCCACTTCCGGTTCTGGCGTTGGCTTTGGCGTGGGCGTTTTTGCGGGCTTAGCTACAATAGCTTTCGGCTCGAGGATCCGTTTGGTGACCGGCACGAGTGTTTCCGAATCTGCAACAGTTTCGGGTTTTTTCACCACGAACAAATCAGGCTTAGCTTCTGATCGCACAACCAAAGTTGGCGTAGGCGTTTCCAGATTGATTTCTTGAACCGGTTTGGATTTAGCAACATCCGCTGCCTGAATTTCCTTGCGGTACTGGTGAAGCAAGATTTCGGCTTGATCCGCTGCAAATTGGCGTCCGTTTTCAATTTGACGCAAAATGGTGGAAATCAAGCTGGTCGCTCCAGACGCTTTCAACATCTTCTTGTCAACGTTGTCGGCATCGGCGCGTGCTGCCTGAGCTTCTTCAGCGGAAATCGCGATGACATGCGCAAAGTCAGACCCGACACTATGAGCAAGCTCTTTCAGCTTTCCTGCACGGTGCTTGCCCAAACGGTCTGCTTTAGACATCGCAAGGATTGCATGGTCTTTTATTGAGTCGGGCACATTCGCCCAAAGCGCTTGTTCGCCAGAATCAAATTCCTGGGTGCACCAGATTGCGATGTCCGTTTGCTTTGTTGCCCACTTGATCGCTCGGATCTGTTCAACCCGTTCAGTCGTCGTAACAATCTCAAGCAACGAAATTTTAGTCAAAGCGGCAATAGGAGATTCGACCTTAACAAAGGCCGGATTCATTGCTGCAACCTGGGACATATCCAGAGGCGCATCCACAGTGACATTCGATCCATCACGCAATGTGACAGTCGCAGATTCTTCCTTTCCATGAACAAGCTGGACTGTTCCGACGGAAAGGCCGACGGGCAAAATTGCGGTGCCCGCCAGAATATTAAGGATAGCCGATTTACCCGAGCTTGGGTTGCCCAGAAGAGTGACGCGTGTCACGCTTTCAAGCCGCTCTCTAAGAGAAGTGGCCTGTTTTAGCGCGTCTTTTGGTAATTTTTGTCCCTCGATCGCATCAACTAAAGCCGCATAAGTTTGCGCCTGAGCGTCCCCCACTCGTGTCATCGTTTACTTGCCTCCTGCTGCGCGCCGTTTTTCAAATGGCGCCGCTTCTTCGTCCTCGTTTGCTACTTTTCCCGGCCCATCAGCATCATCTGCTTTCAACGGCACAACACGGGTCAAGCTCTGTCCCTGTTCCTCATGATTTCCAATCGGCTTCGGTTTGATTTTCCGCTCGACCGGTTTCATGTGGTTCAATTTGATGACCGAGAACGAAACGTTATCCTGATCAGGGTCGCCCAATTCCGCAATTGCTTCCAAAAGGTATCCCGCAATTTCGGCCGATTTACGCCGGCGATAACGATGCAAAACCTTCTGCAGTTTCGCGTCACCCAGATATTGCAAACCGTCTGATGATACGACGAGGATATCCCCTAGCTTCATCTCGAATGGCTTGACCGGGCAATCCGACTTGGCAATTTTCTGACCCATGATAACCGAGGTCAAACAGTTACGATCCGGATGGTTTTCCGCAGCTTCTTTGCTTAGCAATCCTTGGTCGACCATAAAGTCGATCTGTGGCGCTAATGAATGGTCTTCATTCAACTGCTTTAGCTTACCATCGCGCAGAACGTACAATGGGCTATCGCCAACTGACATCCAGAACACACGATTCTCGACTATGACCAGCGTGACCAAAGTTGCGCCCATGCCGCGGGCCTCGGGATTTGCTTGTACATAGTCTCGGATCGTCTCATTCGCGCCAGCCGTTGCAGCAGCAAAACAATCCGGGATCCGATTTTCCATTTCGGCAAAAGTCGCCGAACGGAATTTCAACTCGCTAAAGACTTCTGTGACCACAATTTTCGAGGCCACGTCGCCTGCTTCGTGTCCGCCCATTCCATCAGCAAGAACGGCGACACCACTGTCCATACCAAACGGAAAGTCCGTTACGATGGCATCTTCTTGGTAATCCCGTCCGCCCTGTGAAAGGCCAGACGCCACGTCATAGCGCGGTTCAGGCGATCGCCACATCATCGTGCTCCTCGCCTTCATCTGTGTCGGACCAATCGAAATCTGGGCCACAGAATGTTTTTATCTGTAGAGTCGTTTCACCGATTGTGATCTTGTCACCGTCCTCCAGATCTTCGTTCGAAATCACTGGCTTGTTGTTCAAGCGGACGATGTTTGTCTTTCCACCATGTCCAAGAAGGAACTTGCGCGATTCAGGATCGTATACGACAGCAGCATGGTTGCTGCGCGAAATAGACGCGTCGCCAAAATCAAGTTGGATTGATTGATCTTCGCCGCGGCCCATCTGCGACATTCCCGATGACAATGCAAAACAATGTCCACGTCCGGGGCCTTCTACAACAAGGATCCAGCCAACTGGAAATTGAACCTTCTCGGCTTGCGCGACTTTTGGCGCGTCGTCAAAGATATCAACGACTTCACCGTCCGATTTGTCAAAACCAATCAAGCGAGTGCGATTGCGACGTGCCCGGGAAGATGAGCGGTCAGGTGCAGCAACTGCAGGAGCTTCTTGAGCACCGACGGATTCCGAGTCATCGTCATCCAAATCCCAGATATTCACAGATTCCTGCGGTTGATTTCCAACTGAATCCATCACCGTTGCGACAGTGGACATATCATCCATATCACTAGGTTCTACATCTGAATTTGTGCCGACGCGCGCATTGGCTGCAGCTTGCAGAATTGACAAATCCTGCTCATCTACATCAACCTCAAAAGAGGTTCTGGAGACCGACTTAGGTTCCGGTTTCGCGGATCGTCCGAATAGTTTACTCAGGAATCTCATTGCTCTAACCCTATTCCCTATTTTTGTGCTGCGTGTGGTTTAAATTACTGTGACGTCGTGCCATCGAATGGGAATGCGACAGCCCATGTGGTTTCGCCGCGTTTGATCGCGAAGTTGAAAATTGTCGCCCCTTGCGCAACCTCGCGAGCGAGAATGTCACCAAGGTCCGTGCGTTGAGACAACAATTCGCTGCTTTCGAGATAGCCAAACATAATGTCACCTTTTCGCATATCCAGATTCAAAGATGCGGGAGCTTCTGTCACGCGAGTGACCCAAGTTCCGTCTTCTGGCGCAGCTTCAAAAACAAGGCCATTCGACAAACGTGTGATCTCTACGATCGACAACGACCAAACTGTTTCTTGAGCGGTTTCCAAAGTATCGCCAGTGTTTACTGTGACCTCAACGGTGTCGCCACGGGGTTTGTTCGTAGTTGCGCGAACGGCAGCTTTGAACTCATCCAGATTGCTGACTTCAATTTCGTTTACCGAAAATACGTTGGTGACTGCATTTTCGTCGCCGCTAAATCCAACACCGTTTGGCAGTGAAACATTCCAATCGCGTTCGATCCCAGCAACGCGTACGCCTTTTGTTTCAGGCAGCGCAGCAGGAACTGTATCAACGGACGCAACAACAATCTGACTTGGCGCACCAGGAGCATCCGGAAGGAAGCGGTTCAGTTTTGGACGCGCGTCAGGATCAACAAAGCTTGGCAGTTCTACTGCACTTGTAGCAGGTCCAAAAGAAAGCTGGTCAGGTTGGTCGAGCTGAAGGGCCACCGGTGGCAGCTCAGCAGTTGCGATTGTCGGAAGGTCCGATCCATTGTCTGTCACAAGTGATGCAACATCCAGATTAGTAGCCCGAACAGGCGCTGAAGCATCCGCCACTGGTTCCAGGTTTGGACCGTCTTCACCCGCAATTGTGGTCAATTCCGGCGCGTCGCTTTGAATGTCTGATGCAGAGAGATCAGCGAAAGCAACTTCTGGCAATGGCGCAGGTTCTGGTTCAACATTTGTTGTCTCAGGTGCGATTTCAGCTGTCTCGCCAACGGGTGCCTCAACAGGATCCGCTGGTGTGTCAACGACAGCGACATCTTCGGTTGGTGTGTCTATAACAGCAACATCTGATTCCGCACCATCTGCCGGTGCCGCCGGCGCGTCTGATGGCAGAACAAGTGCGCCAATCAAGCTTGATTCATCTGTAAGCTCTTCAGCAGGTGCCTCGGTGACCTCAGCAACATCCAAACCGTCTTCGGACGGTGGCAGGACAAGAGCTTGGATGGCCTCTTCCACTGACGGCTGATCAGCTGACTCCGAAGACCCAGAATTATTACCATCAAGAGCCAGATTACCTGTCGCGAGATCAACAGCTTCTGGATCCGGTGCGATTGGATCAAGAGGAATTGAATCCTCTGGTGCGCCATCTGTCGAAGCTGGAGTTGATGCTTCCAAATCCGCGATGAGACCAGCGACCAAATCGGCTGGTGCGACCTCTTCCGCTTCAGCAGGCACAGCTGCGCCGGCTTCTTCAGTTGTCAAAGTTGCAATGTCGTCCAAGACAGAGCCTACAACCTCGGGCTCCGCAACTTCGAGTGACTCAACCGGTGCAACCGACACTTCTTCGGGCGTGTCACTTGCAACAACTCCTGTCGAAGCAGCTTCATCGCCACCAAACAAGTTCAACTGCGTGGATGCGCCGATTGCAACCAGACCCACGATGGCGGCGGTTGCAAGCAACATACCTTTGCGCGATTTTGGTCCAACTGGTCCTGCAACAACTTCGGGCTTGGCCTTTTTCTTGGCAGCAAGCGCCGCAGCGCCTTCAGAAACCGCACGGCCTTCGATCATATCGATCCAATCACCTGCAGACGCAATCCGGTCTTTTGGAAGAATCGCTAGTGACTTGTCGATTGCCGACAAAAAGGCGTCATCATAGCCTTTGATACGGCCTTTCAACGGGACGTAAGGATCAGGATCTCCTGACGCGACAGCTGAAAGTCGTGCCTGGCTATTCGGCGGCAATTCATCGGTTAACAGGTGGAAAAATGATGCACCCAATGCGTACAGATCGCTATACGCTCCCTGATCGCTTCCTGCGATATAGAACTCTTGCGGACTGTAGCCGTCTTTGACCACGCGCAATGCAGAAAGAACCCGGCTTTTCTGAGTAGCTTCTTCGCGGGCAGCACCAAAGTCGATCAAAACGGGGTTCTTGTCTGCATCCAGCAGAATGTTGTCAGGCGAGATGTCACGGTGCAAGATGCCCTGCTCGTGAATGAACTCAACCGCATCCAATGTTTTGCGCAGGATGTTTTTCACTTCATCCGGCGTCAAACCATCTTTTGGATCTTCGATGATATCCAGCAGATCGCGTCCATCGACGAAATCCAAAGCCATGTAGGCTGTGTTGTTTTCTTCAAAGACCTGGTGCACGCCAACAATGTTGGGGTGATTCATTTTTGCAAGGCTGCGTGCTTCTTGCACAAACAGGCGCACGATCGATCCAAGCTCGGACTGATGTGCTCGACTGCGTGCCGAAACAAGCGCCTTCGACCGACGGCAGAAAGCTCCGGGGAAACACTCTTTGATCACGACACGACGGTCCAGACTGTCCCGTGCTTCATACGTGATGCCGAAGCCTCCCGCATTCAGAAAGCGTTCGATCGTAAATTGGCCGTGCATCAATGTGCTGCCCGGCTTTAGTTCGTCCGCAAACTCGTCTTTGTCGTCGAACTCATCTTTTAATTTCGCGTTGCCCATCGCTCAGGTCCTAAAATCTGGCCGTACTTTTGGCCTCTGTTCAACCCTATAATCACCTTTGAAACTTGTCATAAACATGACCGCATAGGGGTATTTGTGCGTAATGCCCGTTTCCGAACCGTTATTGTCTTCAGACAGGAAATAAAGGTGGAATCCTGCGGAATCTACTTAAACTATGGGGTTTTCCCACGTTTTCAGCACATTGAAAGACCTGCATAAACCATAGGATCAAGGGTAAAGCGCCATATTGTGTCCGTATCGTGAATAGCTGAATCGTTAAGAATCGGCAAGACATGTGCGAATCTGTCAAACTTTAGATAACTGCTCTTGCAATATAATCTACCTATCGGTAGGTAGATAGATGGTGAATTTGGAATAAAGGGACGAATCGAATGACAACTTATGGTTTGCGAAACCCTAAAGGTGTTTTTTACACGTTGCCTGCTCCAATCTGACCGCCAGAAAGAATCGTATGGGAGTTCAGAGTCTTATGAATTGCCCGCAGCCCTTGTGCGCACCAGCGCTTTGATGAGGAAACCCAAGATGGAATTGAACGCAGATTTTTCCCAGCGTGTTGTTGTCCACTCAGACGAAGTGGAATGGCTCGCCTCTCCGATGCCTGGCGTTGACCGCAGGATGTTGGACAGGATTGGCAACGAAGTGGCGCGTGCCACAACGATCGTCCGCTACGCCCCCCAAAGCAAATTTTCGGCACATACCCACACAGGCGGCGAAGAATTCATTGTGCTCGAAGGCGTCTTTCAAGACGAACACGGCGACTTTCCTGTTGGGTCCTATGTGCGCAACCCACCGACATCGTCGCACACGCCCGGATCTGAACCCGGAACAACAATCTTTGTTAAGCTTTGGCAGTTTGAGCCAGATGACCGGACTCAGATCATGATCAACATGGACAAAACCGAACCCGTTCCTGCGGATGGCCGCCCCGGAGTATCAATCATCCCTTTATACAAGGACGCCAGGGAAACAGTCCGAACCGAGATTTGGTCGAAAGATGCGGACATCGACATCGACCTTCCCGAAGGCGGTGAGTTTCTTGTGCTGGGCGGAAGCTTTTCGGACGGACAAGACACGTTGCGAAAACACTCGTGGTTGCGCATCCCGGAAGGTGGGTCGCTTAAGGCAAAAGCGCTGACTGATAAAACTCGGGTATGGATGAAGTTACGCCACATACCTCACGCGACGCCACCCGCTGCGTAATCAATGTCCGATTTGATCGATACCGCAGTGATTGGGGCAGGACTGTCAGGCGTGTCGCTTGCCAGACAGCTCTACCTAGCCGGAAAATCTGTGCAGCTTTTCGAAGCGCGCGACCGGTTGGGTGGGCGTATCCATACTATTGATGGATTTGATATGGGGCCTGCATGGTTTTGGCCCGGTCAACCAAGGATGGCAGCGCGCATCCAAGCTCATGGATTGCAGATCTTTGATCAATTTGCCGAAGGCACGCTTAGCTTTGAACAATCGGACGGAAGGGTCATGCGTGATATGGGGTTCTCCTCGATGCGTGGATCGCTTCGCCTGTCTGGCGGGCTTGCTTCTTTGGTCCAGGCCGAAGCCGCCACTTTGCCGTCTGACACTCTGCACCTATCTTCAGCCGTAACATCTATTACCGATGAAACCTCACATGTGCGCATCGACTATACCCAATCAGGTCAAGATCAAACGTTACGAGCCCGTCGCGCAGTTCTGACTCTGCCGCCCCGCGTCGCTGATCACCACATTCGCTTTGAACCAAATCTATCCAACCCGACCCGACAAGCCATGCAAAACATCCCCACATGGATGGCCGGTCAGGCCAAGGTCGTCGCGATATATGAGTCCGCATTTTGGAGAGACGTTGGCCTGTCAGGCGACGCAATGAGCCACCGCGGGCCACTTGTCGAAATCCATGACGCATCCCCCGCACAAGGTGGACCCTTCGCATTGTTTGGTTTTGTCGGCGTGCCCGCAGCTGGTCGCACCGACGCCGAAGCCTTGACGCAGGCTTGCGTAGAACAGCTGGCCAACATCTTTGGTCCCGCCGCCTTAAAGCCGCACGCGGTTCATCTGAAAGATTGGGCCTTTGACCAAAACACAGCGACACCCGCCGACCACGCACCCGTTCGCACACATCCCACTTATGGTCTGCCCTCAGCTATGCGCGATCTGTGGGACAACCGCTTGATGTTTGCCGGCACCGAAGTCGCGACACAGTTCGGTGGCTATCTGGAAGGCGCGCTTGAAGCCGCTGAAACGGCTGCACATCACATATTGCGATCAGAAGGCCGTTCCAAAGACCAAAACCAAACCGCTTAACGGCGGCGTTCATGTTGCAGCTTGTCTCTGTCCATGAAGATTTTGGTGAACACAAAAACAAAAAGGCCATCGAACAGTCCTGTCCGATGGCCATTACTGCGTTGTCTTTTGAGTCTAAGTAAGACCCTACATAAAGCGATCATTCGACCGCAAAGCAATACATAAGGCCCGCGCCACCTGAACGGGGCAAGTCCGCTTCACCACAGCCACGTGAGCCATGCGATGAGTTCCATGAAATCATGTTGCGGCCATCGCTCAATCCGACGCGATCATGATGCCCAACAATTGCGGAACCGTCTTCACCGTTTTTGGTCCAGTTGCCACAAGTTGTATCACCGCCTGCGGTCGAAAAATGACCCGCACTGTCAGAACCGGTCAGAATGTCATGCTTGTTGGGTTTTGCGCCGCGTCCGTTGACCTCTTTGCCAGATTCATCCAGCCCCGTTTTCAGGTTGATGTTGACGGCGTCGCTGTGCAGATCATCGACGTTCTTGGCGATCGTTTCGCCCTTTGCATTGTACCAAGGTCCGGACCCGATGCGGTCGCGTGCGCTTATCCCGTTGGTGATGGTCATGGGGTTCGTGCTGCGGTCTATAACCATACTGGTGCTCAGATAGGCCGCCCAGTTTTTGGATGACCCAGCAGCCGATGCAAGCGCGTTACAATGTGCATCTGCGCCTTCTAGGCCACCAAGATTAGCGCCGTCACCTTTACCCACGCTCGTTATGAAAAACGACATTTTATCAGTATCGGTCGCCGACTGAGCGTTGGCAGCAGATCCGATTACGCAAGTTGCCAAGGCGGCTGTTGCGGCCACAATTTTTGATTTCAGTAAGAATGACATATCAAATCCCTCCCAAGTGATATGCGCCACACGTTAGTTTGATTCACAAAAATTCCATACGCGTGTGACTTCACATAGACGTGTGTTGCACCCTTCTGCCAACCTGCAACATTTCGATCTTGTAATTGAATTGGTGAACATATGCGTCTTCTGTCCTGCCTTGCGTTTCTGTTGACAGTGCCATTTGCGGCAATGGCCTGTGGCTCTGACAGTCGGTGCGAGGTGCCGGGCGGCTATTATCTGGCCGCCGAACCGGATGGGTGGGACGGTAAAACACCATTGCGATTGGTTGTCTATTTCCACGGTTGGAATGGCACGCCGGAAGGCTCGTTTCGGAACAAAGGAATGGTGCGCGGTGCAACCAGCCGCGGCGCGCTGTTTGTAGCGCCGTTTGCACAAACTGGTTACTGGCGCCAAATGGGCAAAAGTCGCGCCGAAAATGGCCGTGACGAAGCTGCATATGTGCGCGCCGTTATGGCAGATATTGAACGCCGCTGGCCTATTGATAAAAGTCAGACCCTTGCCTCTGGGTTTTCGCGAGGCGGATCGATGGTCTGGAATGTGGCCTGCTATACAGGCGATCTTTTCCGGGCCTATGCCCCGATTGCAGGCGGGTTCTGGCGATCCAACCCAGAGAACTGCCCAACCGGGCCGGTCAACCTGCGTCACATTCATGGATTGTCAGACACCGTCGTCGCCTTTGACGAAGTGGGCGTCTACAACTCGATGCCGATCCCTGAAGGGTTTGATTTACTGTCCAAAGTGAACGGGACCAAGGATCGCAAACGCAAAGTCAAAAGCGGTGATGATCGTCTGACATGCACACGATGGGACAAAAGCGAAAGCGGCCGTGTGCTTGAACTTTGCCTCCATGATCGGGGTCATTCAATCCCGGCTGAATGGGTCGGGCATGGCTTGGATTGGTTGGCGAAATTACCGGCTGGGTCGTGATTTAACGTCTATACGCCCGATTTGTCCCCTGTAAATCTCAGGCAGTCGATCATACGCCTGACGATAGGGGCTCCAAAAAAGAAAAGATGCTCTGTACTTTGTCGAATACCTCTTCACCGACTTGATCTGGGGTGTCCCAAAACGCGTCATCAATAGCCCAACTGGCGGATGCTGACATATGATCGTTCATTGCCAGAACCGGCATCTTGCAAGAAGACACGTCACAATAGACGGTCAGCGCAATATTCCCCGGATAAGGCGAGACCAACTGACAGCTCAGCGATGAACTGTCTGCCGACAAAACACAGAGCGAATTTTGTCCCTTAACTGGTTTCGTTTTAGCCCGATCCACAGTTTTCCAATGCGTTTGGGCGTTGCGTTCCGCTGCTTCTGTGCTGTCTTCGACAAAAGAGACACGCAAATCCAAAAGATCGAGTCCGGCTTTTTCAACGTCATATGCCATAGTGGTGACAACAGGTATCGGGTTGCCGTGCCCGTCGCTCGCGATGTCACGAACAGACCGACAAATGGTGTCTTTATTGGACAAAAGAGAGGTGCCGCTGAAACTCTCGGCCCGCAAAATTGGTCCGCCACGTGAAAACCCGCCGTCTGAGATTTGCAAACCAAAATCTACAAACCGAAAGAAGTGCGGACATTCTTGAGCCGTTGCAGGACCTGCAAAAGCAACGCCTAAACAAAGAATGATACGTCTGAGCATTTAAACATCCCCTAACCGTCTGTGTCGGACAAACGGACATCACGGAAAAACCCTTCGCTTTGTGCACCAGTGTTGTCGCTGTCGCAAAAGAACCCCAGCACTTGCAAGGTTGGTGTCCCCGTTCCACCGATGTCCGAATAGATCTGACGCAGATCAACTGTTTGACTGTGCCACTCTCCGATGTTCTCCTTCAGCCCGTTGGCCACATAATGATAGAAATCACCGATGATCTTATAATCGCCCGGCGCATATTTCTTGTTGCTCCAAATGATTTCCATCGCGTTTCGGTCACCAGATTCATTCGAGAACACGAGGAAAAGACGAACCGGGTGGTCGTCGCCTTCTTTGCTGGCCTCATCGACATCACTTTCGATGGGTTTGGTCACCTTCCATTGCCAATGCAAAAACGGCAGAGCCTCAAGGCTAATTTGTGTGTCCCGGGCCAAAATCGAAGCCGAATTAGTGGTGGCACATCGCAAAGCGACGGCCCCGTCTTCCTGTGTCATTTGATACTCTGCAGCGGATGCCGTGAAGAAGGTGCGGTGGACCCACCCTTCGGACAAGTTGTCCGTATCAAGGTCCTGCAACAGATCGATTGCATCACCTTGCGACACCAACGGCGCGCCCGTGTCAAAACCCGACGGGTGCATCGCCCACCAAAGCCCGCCAGCCAAGATGACAACAATCACAAGGCTCAGAATTTTCTTCACAACAACTCTTTCTTCCTGCCGCGTTTATTCCGGTGCCTGTTCCGACAAACGGGTTTCAAACCAATCCAGAACACGGGGCGCCCAACCGCGGGGCGATCCGTGCCCCCCCGGGTGAAGCATAAGATCGATACGTCCTGATTGGCAATCATCCCAATGTTTGAACCAGTTTCCTTCTTCGACTACTGATCGTGACGGTTGGAGCCCTGTGCAGCCATTATTGACGCGCAAAATACGCAGACTTTCCCAAACATCCCCCTGTACGATCGTTCCGTCTCGAATGGGGCGCCCTTCTAAGGGCACTGTGCGATCATTCCAGCCGTGGGTGTGGAACAAATCCACTGGCCCATTGCAATGTTCAGGTAAGGTGACCCAAAATGCACCAGCCGACGGCGCATAGGCCCGCGCCGTGTCCGGCGCAAAGCACGCAACATCCCACACCATCGACCCCCCACGCGAAAAGCCCGCAAGCAGCATGCGTGACCGTGATACGCCGTGGGTTTCTGCTACATGATCCATCACATCGCCAAGGAACGCGATGTCGTCTTTCTCGTGTCCAAAATTATCGGCACGTACGGCCCAATTGTTGGGAAAACGCGCCTTGGGGTGTTCACCATTCGGCGCGACAAAGATGAAACCACGTTCCAAAGCTTGCCGAGCCATGTTGGTATTCAGCAGACCACGACCTCGCCCTCCGCCGCCATGCAACAACAAAACCGCTCCGCGTGGTTCAACCGAAGGCAGCGCAATGTGATACGTCCCGCTGTCGATCTCGCAGGGCGTGTCAGCATCCCCGCAGGTTTGTGCCGTCGCCTTTGACGCCAAGCCTAATATCGTCACAGCCAAAACAGCTGCAAATTGTCTGATCATCACTAAGTGCTCCTAAAGCCACCGGCCCGTTTTATCGAGATATGCCCTTGCTTCGTCTCCAAATGTTTCGACCAGCAAAGTTTCCTCTGGGGCGGCAAACCTTTGGTCTAGAACGCGCCACAGGAACACGGCGCAAGCCCCACCAATGATCGACCCATTGCCAATGGCCGACGCCACGGTCAACAAAACCAACGCCAAGTAAATCGGGTTACGAGACAGGCGGTAAGGGCCCTCAACGATCAGGGTTTTTGGCGTGTGGTTTGGTTCGATGGGGGTTTTCTTGAACCAGAACCAGATCGCTGACCACGCGATCAGGAACAGCGCCGACAACAGCACGGCGCGGGACACAAATGTAAGAAATCCCGCTTCGACATGCCAATCCGGGGCAAGCCATTTGAAAACATAGATGATCGCGATACTGCCAGCCCACCAAATCGGCGGAAGATCAGGAAACCCTTTCACCGGTCCACCTGCCCATTCAGTGCTGGAACATCATCCGACGTGATCAGAGGTTTTGTCTCAAAGACGTCGGACAAAATCTGCATTACGTGACCCCTGAACTGACCGGCCAATGGTGCCACAATAACTTCTGTCGCGTCTAGAAGCTATTTCTGACGATTTGTTCAGATGGAGTTCTGACTTCGTTGCATGTCTCGAAGGTGTTGATGCGGGGGTAGTAGAGTTGCGTCAGCCATTCCGGGATATAATCTGACGCGCGTGCCACACTTTTTCGATGTCGCCGTTTTAGAGGGCTAAGACAGAAAACCGCTTAAGTTGTCCATTTCAGCTACCATTAGGAAATTCGCCTACATTCGATGAGGATTTCTGATAATTTTGGGAACGGGTCTCCGACAATATTTGCCCAGACCAGATCTGCCATCTCTGCACGAGATTCAATCTAATGATAACCCCAAATTTGTTAATTCCTGTACGTCTACGAAGAAGGTTGCAACCGCAGTATCCTCAGTCAAATTTAACTTTGCAAATGTTACATCAGAGACCTCTGTATGCGTTTCTGAAAGGACTTCAGCTAAAGATTGTGGCAAATTATTGGATTGAAACGCGATTGGTAGAAAAAACCCCAAGTATCAGCAGAAATTAGAAAATAGAGTAAAATAAATGCTAGCTAAAACGACAAAACCGCCCTCTTAACGCAGATATATCAGTACAAAACATCAGCCGCCCATGCTCGTCAATGGGGAGTTGGACGCTTTTTAGGAACTATTTTCCGTCCCAAAAGCGGGCTATCTTGGACCGGAGTTTCCCCAAACGACAATGCAGCGTTCTGACAATAAGCTCACCTTGGTTCCACGAGGAAGGGTCCCGGCGTACCATCTGTGCGTCGCTTATACGGAAGAGATCTGCCGTGTTCGCCCTGAGCCATCGCTAAAATCAACGACTCTACTTTCCGAAAACCAATGTATCCTGAAACTGACCAACCCGTAGCCTGATATTTTCACTTCGGGGATCGATTTGAGATTTTTTTGGTATTGTATATCTGTGTAAAACGAGTACCTTTTTTTGGCTGAAAATAATAATTTCAACGTTTTCTAAAAGAATCGTTTGGTGAGTAAGGAAAATCAAAAAGTTTATATATCGAGCGCTTTAGGAATCTCAGGCGCATTTATTTTTCTATTTACCAGGAGCTCTAGTTATTTTGATTGGAAGTAATTTCTGCTATTTGGATAATCGCGGCATTCGTAATAGGTACTTTTAATATTATAAAAAATAGGGGGATAGTATTGAAGGCATAACCACCCCGTTTAAAGGCGTCCTTAACTCATGCTCAGACGCCAACATAATTGTCAGCACCCGATGTGGATAACCTTGACTGGCAGGGTTGTCTGACCCTTGCCGAAGCGCCAGATCGAAGTAGTCGAGCTTGAAGAAAGTTGCGGCTTTCATCAGTTTCAAACTCTCGATAAAGCACCCTAAGGTCTACCCTAATATTTTTGTATACTCTCGCTGATCCTGCATTTCGTTACATGTGTTCTTGTCAAATTGAATAGCCTTGAGCTATCGCGATTAGAAAAAGCAAAATACACATATTGCAGGTTTCGTCCAAACGGATGCAAACAGGACTGACATTTAGTTCACCTGCCCTAAAGAATACCGAGGCTTAGCAAACAAAAAAACAGAGTATAAAGCGAGGGAAACGGCCGCAAAAACAAAAAGTACTTTTTAAAATCAATTGTTTAACGGGAAAGTTTGGTGCCCAGAAGAGGACTCGAACCTCCACGACCTTGCGGTCACTGGCACCTGAAGCCAGCGCGTCTACCAATTCCGCCATCTGGGCACAGATGCGTGAGAAGCGCGTTTAAGGCTGTGATTGAAGCCTGTCAAACGGATTCTGGGTTTTGTATTCAAGTTGAACGATAAGCGGCGAATTGGCGTCTTGTTCAGATGTCCAGACAGCTGTATCCCAAAGTACCACCTCACCAATCGGGAGCCGAACGCATGTCCAAGCTGGTAACGATCTATGGAGGGTCCGGATTCGTCGGACGTTACATTGCACGTCGTATGGCCAAGGCCGGTTGGCGGGTGCGCGTTGCTGTGCGGCGCCCGAACGAAGCTATTTTCGTCAAACCTTACGGTGTTGTAGGCCAGGTAGAGCCTGTTTTTTGCAACATTCGGGACGATCAATCAGTGGCTTCGGTCATGACAGGCGCGGATGCGGTTGTGAACTGTGTGGGTGTTCTGGCCTCGAACGGCAAGAACACGTTCGAAGCCGTTCAGGGGGAAGGTGCAACGCGAATCGCACGGATCGCCGCAGAGCAGGGCATTGAAACAATGGTGCATCTGTCATCGATTGGCGCTGATGCATCGGCAGAAAGCGAATACCAGCAAACGAAGGCAGAAGGCGAAGCAGGCGTGTTGAAGCACATGCCAAATGCGACCATTCTGCGCCCGTCCATTATTTTTGGGTCTGACGACTCGTTTTTTAACCGCTTCGCCGGGATGACTCGGTTTGGGCCCATCTTGCCAGTGATTGGGGCCGGTACGAAATTCCAACCCGTTCATGTTGACGATGTTGCACAGGCGGCTGAATTGGCATTGTCGGGTCAAGCGGCAGCAGGTGTTTATGAGTTGGGCGGTCCCGACGTGCACACCTTCCGCGATCTCATGACAAAAATGCTGGGTGTTATTCATCGCCGGCGTTTGGTTTTGAATATGCCGTTTTGGGTTGCGCGGATCATGGGGTTCGCCTTTGACATGGCAAACGCGATGTCCTTGGGACTTGTTCCTGCGATGGTGACCCGCGATCAGGTCAAGACGCTAAAAAACGACAATGTGGTTTCCAATGACGCGCTTGGGTTTGACGATCTAGGCATTGAACCAGTTGCATTGGACGCAGTTCTGCCAGAGTATCTTTGGCCCTATCGTCCATCCGGGCAATATGACGATATCAAAAACAGTGCGCGTAATCTTCAGGCGTAGGCCCACCCGAGCAAGGCCAGACCCAAAAAGACACGGTAAATCACATAAGGTGTGAAACTGATCGACTTGAGCAATTTAAACATCAGTTTCAAAGCCAGAAGCGCTGCGACAAATGCAAAACCTGCTGCGATCGAGGCATCCTTTGCCAATTCCCAATTTGCCTGACCGACGACGTCCAAGCTAAGCACGGCGCCAGAGGCTAGGATAATGGGGATGGACATCAACATCGCCAAACGGGCCGACCCTTGCCGGTCATAGCCGAGGTGACGCGCTGCAGTGATAGTGATGCCTGAACGTGATGTGCCAGGAATTAGCGCCAAGCATTGCGCCAGCCCCATGAACACCGCGTGTTTAATTGTCCATTCCTCGGCCTTGCGGTCCACTGCACCCTTGCGATCCGTCCATAGCAAGAGGAGCCCAAACAAGAGAGTCGTCCACCCGATGACAACGACAGATCGGAACACTTCGTCCAGGCCGGTGACTTTGATGATCAATCCGACAATCACTGCTGGGATGGTCGCGATAATCAAGCACAAGGCTAGGAATGCGCCTTTTGTGTCTACCTTTCCCCGGATTAGGCGAGATAGGCCAACTAGCGCCTCTTTTACATCGCTCCAGAAATATAGAATGACTGCAAACAACGTACCCAGATGCACGGCGATATCGATTGCCAATCCTTGATCTTGTGCCCCGGTTAAATTCGGCAACAAGATCAGGTGGCCCGAGCTGGATACAGGCAAAAATTCCGTTATGCCTTGGATCACCGCCACTAGTAATAGTTGAAAAAGAGTCATTTAACCGCCAACCTTCTGTTAGCATCACCTTTACAAGGGGTTGATTCCAAAGGCAAAGCGCGAATTAAGGTCCGATTCGGACACTAATTTTCGCAAATTTTGTCAATCAGGCCAGAGAAATATCGGGGAAACTCTTTAATAGGTCAGCTGTTTTGACTTTTATCTGACTTCATGTTCGCTTAAAGAACCGCTCAGATGACGTTGGGAGAATGGGTATGGCGAAGCAGCCGATGCTGAAATTTGTGGAGATCGACCGGGACATGCCGGAAAAACGAGTGGCAGAATCGCGCCGCGCGGATTTTCACGAGATCTATGCCGAATATGCCGACGCAAAGGCAAAGGAACAGTCCAGCCGCTGCAGCCAGTGTGGCGTTCCGTATTGCCAATCCCATTGCCCGTTGCACAACAACATTCCCGACTGGCTCCGCCTGACGGCCGAAGGGCGTCTGCGCGAAGCGTATGAGATCAGCCAAGCTACAAACACCTTCCCGGAAATCTGCGGACGCATTTGCCCGCAGGACCGCCTGTGCGAAGGCAATTGCGTCATTGAACAATCCGGCCATGGCACCGTGACCATCGGATCGGTCGAAAAATACATCACCGACACTGCCTGGGAAAACGGTTGGGTCCAACCCGGCACCCCGACATCTGAACGCACCGAAAGCGTTGGCATCATCGGCGCTGGCCCCGGTGGCCTTGCTGCGGCTGATGTGCTGCGCCGTGCGGGATTGCAGGTCACTGTATACGACCGTTACGACCGCGCGGGCGGGCTGCTGACCTATGGCATTCCCGGCTTCAAACTGGAAAAAGACGTGGTCATGCGCCGCAATGAACAGTTGGAACAAGCTGGCGTAAAATTCGTGCAAAACTGCGATGTGGACACCGAAAAATTCGCCTCGATCCGTGCGGACCATGACGCTGTTATTATCGCCACTGGCGTCTATAAAAGCAGAGAGTTAGGCGGCCCGCAGGTCATTGCGGACGGCATCGAAAAAGCAATCGATTACCTGACAGCATCAAACCGCAAATCTTTTGGTGATGACGTGCCAGAATTCGACAGCGGACGCTTGGATGCCAAAGGCAAGCGCGTCGTTGTGATTGGTGGCGGGGATACTGCGATGGATTGTGTGCGCACGGCCATTCGCCAAGGTGCTGAATCTGTCAAATGCCTGTACCGTCGTGACCGCGCCAACATGCCCGGATCGCAACGCGAAGTCACAAACGCCGAAGAAGAAGGCGTCGTCTTTGAATGGCTGACTGCCCCAAAAGGGTTCGTCGAATCCGATGGCCGCGTCACTGGTGTGACCGTGCAGCGTATGCGCCTTGGCGCACCGGATGTCACAGGTCGCCAAGCGCCTGAACTGATCGAAGGTTCGGATTATGTCGAAGACGCGGACCTCGCCATCAAGGCGCTGGGTTTTGAACCCGAAGATTTGCCAACCATGTGGGGCGAACCCGCTTTGCAAGTGACGGGTTGGGGCACGATCAAAGCTGAATTCACAACGGGCAAAACCGAGCTGGATGGCGTTTACGCGGTGGGTGACATCGTGCGGGGCGCATCGCTTGTGGTTTGGGCCATTCGGGATGGGCGCGACTGTGCAGAAGCGATTCTTGAAAAGCTTGGCGTCGGCACAACGGCCATCGCCGCCGAGTGAAAGACAGCTTTCGCGCCCGAAAGCCAGCCATCAAAAACCGGGGCACACCAGCCCAAAACCACGAAAGACAGCTTTGAGGCCTGAAAGCCAGCTTTCACGTCCAACCAGCGAAATCGTCCAGATAGGACAACAGTTTTGACATAAACCGTGTCAATCGAAACTGAGTAGCGAGCGGAGATTAAAAATGTCGGCAACGGCAAATCGCAAAAAATCAGGAATGTGCCTGTGCGGCGCGGTGAAATTCCGCGCCCATGTGCCTGATTCTGCGATTCAGCTGTGTCATTGCCAACAATGCCAGCGCTGGACAGGGGGCGGGCCACTGTCTGTTGTGCGGGTCAAAGACGTCGAAATCTCTGGTCAGGACATGATCCAATCCTATCACGCCAGCGCCCATGGCGAACGCGCCTTTTGCAAGATCTGCGGCACAAACCTGTATTGGAAGATGCAGGACCATTCGGTCGCGTTTTTGCCCGTCGGTTTGTTTGATGATCAGGACGACATGGCCGTGCGCGAAGAGATTTTCGTGGACCGTCGCCCTGAATGGCTGCCCGCACATCAAGGGGCCAACCAGCAAGACGAAGCCGCGATGCAGGCACAGCTTGAGGACTATTTGGAGGGGCAAGCATGATGGCGCTTAACCAAATCGCTGGCCAAATCACTGGGTCGTGCCTGTGTGGTGGCATCAAGGTTCAGGCCGTGGTCAGCAAGCCCGCTATGCGCGCCTGCCATTGCGAGATGTGCCGCAAATTGACGTCTTCGATGTTCATGTCCGTCAACACAGATCAGGACAGCATAGAAATTACAGGCGATGTCGCGGTGTATGCGTCATCCGAATGGGCAGAACGCGGGTTTTGCCGCATCTGCGGGTCGGTGATCTTTTACAGCACCAAGGAAGACGGCGCGCGCCATCTTGCGGCGGGTCTGTTCGAAAACGCCGCGGCCGCGCCGATGAAAATGGAATTTTTCTCAGACAACTGCCCCAGCGCCTATGCATTGGCGGGCACACACAAGAAACTGACGACAGCGCAAACCCTTGCCCTGTTCACCGGTGAAGGAGACAACGGATGACCAAATTTGACGCAAGCTGGGCCAAGGCCGAAGCCGAAAAGCGCAAGTGGATGGCTGAAAACGGGATGTATTCCGAAGACGAAGAGCATTCGTCCTGTGGGGTTGGGCTTGTTGTGTCTGTTGATGGCACGCGGTCGCGTGAGGTTGTTGAAAACGGGATCGCGGCGCTAAAGGCGATTTGGCACCGTGGCGCTGTGGATGCGGATGGCAAGACCGGCGACGGTGCTGGCATTCACGTGCAAATTCCCGAGCCGTTCTTTTACGATCAGATTGAACGCACTGGCCACACGCCCAACAAAGATCAACGGATTGCTGTGGGTCAGGTGTTTTTGCCGCGTACCGATTTTGGCGCGCAGGAAACCTGTCGGACCATTGTCGAAACCGAAGTTCTGCGCATGGGCTATTACATCTATGGTTGGCGTCATGTGCCGGTACATGTGGAATGTCTGGGTGAAAAGGCGAACGCGACACGGCCTGAGATTGAGCAGATCTTGATCTCAAATTCCAAGGGCGTTGACGAGGAAACATTCGAGCGCGAGCTGTATGTCATTCGGCGTCGGATCGAAAAGGCGGCTGTGGCGGCGCAGGTGGGCGCGTTGTATATCGCGTCGCTGTCGTGCCGGTCGATCATTTACAAAGGCATGATGCTGGCCGAGCAGGTTGCGGATTTCTATCCCGATTTGCAGGACGAACGGTTTGAATCGGCCTTTGCGATTTATCACCAGCGGTATTCGACAAACACTTTCCCACAGTGGTGGTTGGCGCAACCGTTCCGGATGTTGGCCCATAACGGCGAGATCAACACGCTGAAGGGCAACCTGAACTGGATGAAAAGCCACGAAATCCGCATGGCGTCGGGTGCGTTTGGCGACATGGCGGAAGATATCAAGCCAATCGTGGCGCCGGGGTCTTCGGATTCGGCGGCGTTAGATTCGGTGTTCGAAGTGTTGGTGCGTGCGGGACGCAGTGCGCCGATGGCCAAGACAATGATGGTGCCGGAAAGCTGGTCCAAGCAGGCGTTGGAATTGCCGCAAGCGTGGCGGGATATGTATTCCTATTGCAATGCCGTCATGGAGCCTTGGGATGGTCCGGCCGCTTTGGCGATGACGGACGGGCGCTGGGTCTGTGCGGGTCTGGATCGCAATGGTTTACGGCCGATGCGGTATGTCGTGACAAATGACGGCATGGTGATTGCTGGGTCGGAAACCGGGATGGTGCCGCTGGACGAAGCGCGCGTGATCGAAAAGGGCGCGTTGGGTCCGGGTCAATTGCTGGCTGTAGACATGGAAGAAGGCAAGCTGTTCCACGATACTGAGATCAAGAATAAACTGGCGGAAACACTGCCGTTTGGGGATTGGGTCGGTAAGATCAAGGAACTGGACACTGCGCTGGCGGGCGCAACTGAAAAGGCGTTGTTCAGCGGAGAAGAGCTGCGCAAGCGTCAGATCGCGGCGGGATATTCCATTGAAGAGCTTGAGCAGATTTTGGCCCCGATGGCCGAAGACGGCAAAGAGACTTTGGCATCCATGGGGGATGACACGCCCAGTGCGGTGCTGTCCAAAAAGTATCGCCCCCTGAGCCATTTCTTTCGCCAGAACTTTAGTCAGGTGACCAACCCGCCCATCGATTCATTGCGTGAATATCGCGTGATGAGCTTGAAGACGCGGTTTGGGAACCTCAAGAACGTGTTGGATCAGGATGGCAGCCAGACTGAGATTTTGGTGCTGGACAGTCCGTTTGTGGGCAACGCGCAGTTTGAAAAGCTGATCGAAGAGTTCAATTCGGAACTGGCCACAATCGATTGTACATTTGAGGCCGGGCAAGGGTCGTTGAACGCAGCCCTTTTGCGCATCCGGTCCGAAGCGGAAGACGCGGTGCGGTCGGGCGCTGGGCATATTGTGCTGACGGATCAGCATTCCAACGCTGACAAAATCTCGATGCCGATGATTTTGGCGACCAGTGCGGTGCACAGCCATCTGACCCGCAAAGGGTTGCGCACGTTCTGTTCGCTGAATGTGCGGTCGGCAGAATGTATCGACCCGCATTACTTTGCGGTTCTGATCGGCTGCGGCGCGACCGTTGTGAACGCTTATCTGGCCGAAGATTCACTGGCCGAGCGTATCGACAAGGGTCTGATCGACGGCACATTGACCGAAGCAGTGGCGCGGTATCGCGACGCCATTGATCAAGGTCTGCTGAAAATCATGTCCAAGATGGGCATTTCGGTAGTGTCATCCTATCGCGGGGGTCTGAATTTCGAAGCCGTGGGCCTAAGCCGGGCCATGGTCAACGAATTCTTCCCCGGCATGATCAGCCGCATTTCAGGTATTGGTGTGAGCGGTCTGCAAGCCAAAGCCGAAGAGGTGCACACCCAAGGTTGGACTGGCGGGCAGGTTCTGCCCATTGGCGGGTTCTACAAAGCCCGCAAATCCGGGGAAACCCACGCGTGGGAAGCCACCGCCATGCACATGCTGCAAATGGCGTGTAACAAAGCCTCGTACGAGATGTGGAAGCAATATTCCGCAAAAATGAAATCCAACCCTCCGATCCATTTGCGCGACTTGATGGACATCAAACCCATCGGAACCGCGATCCCGATCGAAGAGGTGGAAAGCATCACATCGATCCGCAAACGGTTTGTCACACCGGGCATGTCCTTGGGCGCACTTAGCCCCGAGGCGCATAAAACCCTGAACGTGGCGATGAACCGGGTTGGTGCAAAATCCGACAGTGGCGAAGGCGGCGAAGATCCGGCGCATTTCCACCCGGAACCAAATGGGGACAACCCAAGTGCCAAGATCAAACAGGTCGCATCAGGCCGCTTTGGCGTCACCGCCGAGTATCTGAACCAATGCGAAGAGCTTGAGATCAAAGTCGCGCAGGGCGCAAAGCCCGGTGAAGGGGGGCAGTTGCCCGGTATGAAGGTCACAGACCTGATTGCGCGTCTGCGGCATTCGACCAAGGGTGTCACGCTGATTTCACCGCCGCCCCACCACGATATCTATTCTATCGAGGATCTGGCGCAGCTGATCTATGATCTGAAACAGATCAACCCACGCTGTAAGGTGACTGTGAAATTGGTCGCATCCTCTGGTGTTGGAACCATTGCGGCAGGTGTGGCCAAGGCCAAGGCCGACGTGATCCTGATTTCAGGGCATAACGGCGGTACTGGTGCATCCCCTGCGACATCGATCAAACATGCGGGTCTGCCATGGGAAATGGGTCTGACCGAAGCGCATCAAGTTCTGTCCATGAACAACCTGCGCGGTCGCGTCACACTGCGCACCGATGGTGGGCTGCGCACTGGGCGTGATATTGTCATGGCGGCGATGATGGGGGCCGAAGAATACGGTATCGGTACCGCGGCGTTGATCGCGATGGGCTGCATCATGGTGCGTCAGTGCCAGTCAAACACTTGCCCAGTTGGTGTGTGTACCCAAGACGAAGAGTTGCGCGGCAAGTTCACAGGCAATGCGGATAAGGTTGTTAATCTGATTACCTTCTATGCAACCGAAGTGCGTGAAATTCTGGCTCAAATCGGGGCGCGCAGCTTGGATGACGTGATTGGCCGTGCCGATCTGTTGAGCCAAGTGTCACGTGGGTCTGCGCATCTGGATGATCTGGATCTGAACCCGATGTTGATCACCGTCGATGGGGCGGACGAGATCGTCTATAACCGTGACCGCGATCGCAATGTTGTGCCAGATACATTGGATGCACAGATCGTACGTGATGCGGCGCGGTTCCTGAACGACGGTGAAAAGATGCAGTTGCAATACGCGGTGCAAAACACGCACCGGACTGTGGGCACACGCACCTCAAGCCATATTGTTCGGCAGTTTGGGATGCGCAACACGCTGCAACCTGACCATCTGACCGTCAAATTGAACGGGTCTGCCGGTCAATCGCTGGGTGCGTTTGCGGCACCCGGTTTGAAGCTGGAAGTGTCGGGTGATGCCAATGATTACGTCGGCAAGGGTCTGTCTGGCGGAACAATCATCGTGCGTCCGCCCATGGCATCGCCCATTGTTGCGGCTGACAACACCATTATCGGCAACACTGTCCTTTATGGCGCGACCGATGGGTATCTGTTTGCTGCGGGACGTGCGGGTGAACGGTTTGCTGTGCGCAATTCCGGGGCCAAGGTTGTTGTCGAAGGCTGTGGATCGAACGGCTGTGAATACATGACCGGTGGTGTTGCTGTCATTCTGGGGTCAATCGGGGCCAACTTTGGGGCCGGGATGACCGGAGGCATGGCGTATTTGTATGACCCTGAGGGGACAAGCGCCGCTTTGATGAATATGGAAACGCTGGTGACTTGCCCGGTCACTGTGGACCATTGGCGGTCACAGTTGGAAGAGTTGCTTGCACAGCATCTGGCAGAAACAGGCAGCCGAAAAGCCGCCGATATTCTTCAGCATTGGGACACAGAGCGTCATCATTTTGTTCAGGTCTGTCCTAAAGAGATGCTGAACAAACTGACGGTTCCCATCAGTTTGGAAAAAGGCGCTATTCCGGCGGAATAGATCGCCTTAACCACGCAATTCGATGAGCAGGGCCTGGGGTTTTCAACCTCGGGCCTATTCTTTTGCTGAACCCACCATCTTTGTCGCATAATCCCTGCTGCCCACATGTGTGTTTTCAGCAAGGATGCCGGCCACCTTGCCCGGCATTGTGCCCATTTTGGCCGCGATGATGTAATCCGCATCACCAGACCAACTGAGCAACCAAACAAGGGCCGCTTCAGTGTTGTTTAAAACCCGAACCTGCGTCGGGATAGATACTTCGCTTGATGCTCCTAAGACATCGATCATAATTTCTACTCCGGAACCTACCGTAACACGGTGGACTGCCCCCGAAGTCCGTACTGATCATATAGCAGGAATTAGTCACTTCTCCGAGGACTTAACGTTGTGTAATTTATTCTATTTTTCCGAAATTCTGCTGCGCCGGTTGTGGGAAGGCCGTGATGTCGCCGTCACAACAGCGGGGTTTAATTTGTCCCGAAGGGCATTCAATTGCGCGCGGACGCTGGTATATCGACGCCATGGCAAAAAAGACCACGCGCAGCAGCAGTAGAAGCAAGAAGAAGAAAACCAAACGCAGGCCAATACGCAACGCATTGCTGTTTGCGTTGCGGTGGGGTCTGCGCGGAGTGAGTGTTGTGGTGTTGCTGGCTGTGGTTTTGGGTCTGTTGTGGGGGCTCATTAATCCGCCCACAACGTTTTACATGATGCAGGAATCGCGCCGTTTGGGCGGGGTGGACCAAGAATGGGTCGATATCGACGACATCGCGCCGGTTATGGTGCGGTCTGTCGTGGCCGCAGAGGACGCGAATTTTTGCCTGCATTGGGGGTTGGATGTCGCGGCCATCCGTCTGGCCATCGAAGAAGGGCGTGGGCGAGGGGCATCAACAATCAGCCAGCAGGTCGTTAAGAACGTTTACCTTTGGCATGGGCGCACTTGGCTGCGCAAAGCGCTTGAGGCGGGGATGACGCCGGTGGTGGAACTCTTGTGGTCCAAGCGGCGGATTCTCGAGGTCTATTTGAATGTGGCCGAGTTTGACGAGGGCGTGTTTGGTGTGGATGCAGCGGCGTTGCATTACTTTGGCGAAGTGCCCGGCGCCCTAAGCAGCCAACAAGCCGCGCGACTGGCCGCCGTGCTGCCCAATCCCAAGGGACGGTCGGCAAAAAACCCAACTGCCAATTTGCGAAAACGGGCCGCTTCGATACAAGATGGGGCGGCGACGATCAAAGCAGATGGCCGTGCAACGTGTTTCGAGAGTTGAAATCAAACGCAGCACAGTGCATTCATGCTCAAACTTGGATCAGAGATTGTGATGGCGCGACTATTTCACGTACCCCTTTCCCCCTTCTGCCGCAAAGTGCGTTTGAGCCTTGCGGAAAAGAAAGTCGAAGTGGAATTGGTAGAGGAACGATATTGGGAACAGGACCCGGATTTCATGAAACGGAATCCTGCGGGCAAAGTGCCCGTCCTCAAGATTGACGGCATCACGATGTCCGAAAGCTCGGCCATTTGCGAATATATCGAAGAAACCCGCCCCGAGCCTTCGTTGCTGCCAAAGGACTCAGAAGAGCGGTTGGAAGTGCGGCGGTTGATCGGGTGGTTTGACGACAAGTTCCATGCCGAAGTCACGTCAAAGCTGTTGTATGAGCGGGTCAACAAAAAGCTGACCCAAACGGGATATCCCGACAGTAAGAACGTCAAAGCCGGGGCCAAGGCGATCAAGTATCATCTGGATTACATGACATGGCTTTTGGATCATCGTCGCTGGCTGGCCGGGGATACGATGTCGTTGGCGGATTTTGCCGCCGCCGCGCATCTGTCGGCGTTGGATTACATCTCGGATGTGGATTGGAATCGCAGCGAGGCCGTCAAAGATTGGTACGCCAAGATCAAATCCCGCCCGGCGTTCCGATCCATTCTGGCGGATCAGGTGTCAGGATTTCCGCCCCCCCGACATTACAATGACCTGGATTTCTGATCCCATGATCTGCGCATGTCTGCATGTGCTAAGACCCTGATCATGGACCTCAAGGCACGTATCATCGAAAAAGCACTAGAAGAAGGCTTTGTCGCGGCGCGCGTCTGTGCGCCCAGCGCCGTGCCACAGGTCAAGGATCGCCTGCGCCACTATGTTGAAAGCGGATATCACGGCCAAATGGGCTGGATGGAAGAGCGCATGCATTGGCGTGGCGACCCAACCGCCCTGTGGCCCGAAGCGCGATCTGTTTTGATGCTGGCCGAAAGCTATGCCCCGCAGCACGATCCATTGCAGATTCTGGACCACCCCGAACAAGCCGCCATTTCGGTTTATGCCCAGAACAAAGATTACCATGATCTGGTCAAAAAGCGGCTTAAACGGTTGGCGCGTTGGATGGTCGGCGAAACGGGCTGTGAATTAAAAGTCTTTGTAGACACGGCACCTGTTCCGGAAAAAGCGCTGGGTCAGGCGGCGGGTCTTGGGTGGCAGGGCAAACACACCAATCTGGTCAGTCGGGATTGGGGAAACTGGGCGTTTTTAGGGTCTGTTTTCACAACGCTTGAATTGACACCGGATGCCGCAGAGCCCGATCATTGCGGGTCTTGTCGGTCTTGTTTGGACATCTGCCCAACAGACGCCTTTCCGGCCCCCTATCAGCTGGATGCGCGCCGCTGCATTTCCTATCTGACCATTGAACACAAAGGTCCCGTTGATCCCGAATTGCGCGCCAAGATGGGCAATCGCATTTATGGGTGTGATGATTGTCTGGCGGCCTGTCCTTGGAACAAGTTCGCCGTTGAAGCCCGCGAGCTGCGCTATCAATCGCGCCCCGACCTTTTGGCGCCTGATCTGGCCGAATTGGCACAGCTGGACGACACCGCGTTTCGGGCCAAATTTTCCGGATCGCCCATCAAACGGATTGGACGGGATCGGTTTGTGCGCAATGTCCTTTATGCAATCGGAAATTCGGATGCCGCGCATTTGCGTCCTGTGGCGCAAGCCTTGTGTGAGGACGACAATGCCACCGTGGCTGATGCGGCGCGGTGGGCTGTGGAAAGGTTAGACACGCCATGACGTTGCTTTTGGGTGTGGACACAGGCGGCACATATACCGATGCGGTTTTGATCCGCGATGAACAGGACGTGTTGGCCACGGCCAAATCGTTGACGACACGTCATGATTTGGCGATTGGGGTTGGTGCTGCGGTGCAATCGGTCATCGACGCCGCCGGGGTGCAAGCGGGCGACATCCACATGGCCGCGCTGTCCACAACGTTGGCCACCAACGCCTTGGTTGAAGGGCAAGGCGGGCGCGTTGGGCTGATCTATATCGGGTTTCGCGAGGCTGATCTGGACACCCATGGTTTGGCCGACGCTTTGAAGGGCGATCCGGTTTGCGTGTTGAAAGGGGGCCATGGCCATTCCGGGCAAGAAGGCGAACCGTTGGACGAAGTCAGCCTGTCCGCCTTTTTAGAGACCTATGGCGACAGCGTCAGTGGCTTTGCCGTTGCCAGTCGATTTGCGACCCGCAATCCGGCACATGAATTGCGCGCTATGGCGATGATTGCCGAACAATCCCGTCGCCCTGTGTCTGCGTCCCATCAGTTGTCCGCGAAACTGGGGGGGCCGCGCCGTGCGCTAACGGCCTTGTTGAACGCGCGATTGATCGGAATGATCGATGGTTTGATCGGGCGTGCCGAGGCGCAATTGAAAGACATGGGGGTTGTCGCCCCTTTGATGGTCGTGCGCGGCGACGGCGCATTGATGAGCGCCGCAGAAGCCCGTCGCAGACCCATTGAAACCATCCTAAGCGGCCCAGCCGCCAGCCTTGTGGGTGCGCGTTGGTTGACCGGGGTTCAGAATGCGTTGGTCAGCGATATTGGCGGGACAACGACTGATGTGGCGCTGTTGCAGGGTGGACGGCCTGCGTTAGACCCCGAAGGTGCGCGCGTCGGCCCCTATCGTACCATGGTCGAAGCCGTGCAGATGCGCACATTTGGATTGGGTGGCGACAGTGAGGTGCATTTGGTCGCTCAAGGGTTGCTGGGTGGTGTCACTTTGGGCCCGCACCGTTTGGTGCCTGTGTCGCTGATCGCGCAAGACGCCCCCGATGTTGTGTTGCCCGCGTTAGAGCAACAATTGCTGCAGACATTGCCCGGCGAATATGACGCCCGGTTTGCGCGTCCCGTGCCCGGTATCGGCACCGAAGGGATTGGGGAACGCGAACGGGTGTTGCTTGATCGGTTGGACGGGCAAGTGCAGCCTTTGTCGGCTGTTTTGCGCAATCGGCTTGAGCAGGGTGCGTTAAAGCGGTTGGTGTCGCGGGGATTGGTTCAGGTCGCGGGGGTTACGCCGTCGGATGCGGCGCATGTTTTGGGATTGGTGTCGGTTTGGAATACGGATGCCGCGCATATGGCGTTAAAGCTGTTTGGACGGCGTCGCGATGGGGCCGGGAATATGTTGGCCAAGTCGTCAGAAGATTTGGCGCAGATCATTATTGATCAGATGACCCGGCAAACTGGCTTGACCCTGCTAGAGACCGCTCTCGCCGAAGAAGGTGTGGACGTGCCGCCCGCAGAGCTGGCACAGCATCCGTTGATGCAGATGGGATTGCAGAGCCATTCCAACGTTGTTCGCATAGAGGCCGGTTTGGCCTTGCCCGTGGTTGCTTTGGGGGCGTCTGCAGGCAGTTATTATCCGGCTGTTGGTGCATTGCTGGGCACCGATATGCGTGTTCCCGAACATGCGGATGTGGCCAATGCCATTGGCGCGGTTGTCGGGCGCGTTGTTGTGCGCCGACATGGCAGTGTGACATCAGAAGGCGAAGGCCGGTTCCGCGTTCATTTTGACACTGGACCGCAGGATTTTGCGGCACGCGATGCTGCGCTAGATGCGTTGGAGGCCGAGCTGCGCGAACAGGCGACGCAAGCGGCTTATGCAGCAGGGGCCGTTGATGTCGAAGTGACACCAACCCGAAAGATTGAAGAGGCCGTGATCGAATCGCGTTCGGTCTTTATTCAGGCGGAAATCAGTGTCGAAGCCTCTGGTCGACCGCGTTTGGCGATCGACCAGAGCCCTGCAAAACTCTAGGACGCCTGTTGTATCTGTTCACCGCTCGTTTCTTCGCTGATGTCGAACAAAGTCGCTGCTTGGCGCAGTGCTGCAGTTTCTTTGACGAGAAGGTCGATTTCGGTGTTGGTTTCTTCGATCATCACCCCGTTTTGCTGTGCTAGTTGATCAATCGAGGTCGCGGAATCGTCGATCTGACGCAATGAATTCGCCTGTTCTGTGGTTCCATCCGCGATTTCGGTGACCTGAGACAGGGCATCAGTCACAAATTCCCCAATTTCAGACAAGGATTCATGTGTTCGCGAGACAAGATCCACACCGCTTTTGACTTCGTCTGACGACTTTGCAATCAGGGTTGCGATTTGTGTCGCGGCTTCTGATGACCGTTGCGCCAGCTCTCTGACTTCGGAAGCGACAACGGCGAAACCACGCCCCGCGTCACCTGCACGCGCAGCTTCGACACCGGCATTCAGGGCCAGAAGGTTTGTCTGAAACGAGATTTGGTCGATCACGGAAGTGATCTTTGAAATTTCTGACGAACTTTCCGCGATGCCATCCATAGCCTCGCGTGCCTTCGCCATTACGGTCGCGACGGATTCGGCCCTATCCTTGGTCTTTTTGACCATATCACGGGCATGTTGGGCATTTTCTGTGTGATGGTTCACCAAACCAGACAAATTGCGAATGGCCGCAGCTGTTTCCGCAACGGATTTCGTCTGTGTTTCGGTGCGTTGTCCAAGTTCAGCCGCGCTGCCTGACATTTTGGCGGTCGCACCTTCGATTTCGACGGCGCTGTGAATGACGTCATGCATCGCCTGGGATAGTTTCATCTGCGCCTCGTTGAAATTTTCGCGCAGGACATCGAATTCGGAGGACATTTTTGTACGGATGGGATTGCGCAAGTCGCCACTGGCCAACCGGCTGAGCCCATCCTTTAGTGCGTCGACTGCGTTCACCCTGCTTGTGATATCACGGGCGTATTTCACCACTTTGTAAGGTTTGCCGTCTTCGCAGAATATCGGTGCATAGCTGGCATTGATCCAAAGACTGCTGCCATCTTTGCATCGCCGTAGGAATTCACCCGTCAACAATTTTCCTTGGGCAAGGTCCACCCAATGGGCGCGGTATCCTGCGGATTGCTGTTCATCGTCAAAGATGAAAATCCTGTGATGCTGACCTTTCACTTCTGCTAAGGAATATCCGACCGCGGCAAGAAACGGTTCATTCGCATCCAGAATCGTCCCGTCGGGGGTAAATTCGATACGCGCCATTGCGCGATCAATCGCGGCCAGACGGTCAATCGCCTCGTCATATTGGATAGTCGTGTCGTTTTGTCGGCTTTGGTCCATGCTTGCGCTTCCCCTCGGTTTCGAGAGGACGCTAGGGAATTAACCTTAAGTAATTGTTAGCTGGAATTATTCGGCTGCTCGTTTGGGCAAAACCCAATTGGGCCGAGGGAAATGACACGTATATCCGTTGGGCCGACGTTCCAGATAATCCTGGTGTTCAGGTTCCGCATTCCAAAAGTCACCAACCGGTTCCACTTCGGTCACCACTTTTCCCGGCCAGATACCCGAAGCATCCACATCAGCAATAGTGTCAATCGCGACCTGTTTTTGGGTGTCATTCACATAATATATGGCCGAACGATAGCTTAGCCCAACATCATTTCCCTGCCGGTTTGGTGTCGTCGGGTTATGAATTTGAAAGAAGAATTCGAGAATGTCGCGAAACGACGTCACGCCGGGGTCGAACATGATTTCAATCCCTTCAGCATGTGTCCCGTGTTTGCGATAGGTCGCGTTGGGCACATCGCCGCCCGTATATCCAACACGCGTTCGCAAGACACCTGGCTGGCGACGGATCAGTTGTTGCATCCCCCAAAAACACCCACCGGCCAGTACTGCACGTTCTTCGGTCATTTTACGTCCTCCACTTGATCCAAATAAGCGCCGTACCCTTCGGCCTGCATGTCATTGCGATGCACAAACCGTAAGCTGGCCGAATTGATGCAATAGCGCAATCCACCCCGATCAGCTGGACCATCGGGAAACACATGCCCCAGATGGCTATCCCCATGCGTTGACCGCACTTCGGTTCGGATCATCCCGTGTGTTCTATCGCTGAGTTCGGCGACATGAGCCGATTCGATAGGTTTGGTAAAGCTGGGCCAACCGCATCCGGATTCATATTTGTCGGAAGATGCAAACAAAGGTTCACCAGACACGATGTCGACATAGACACCCGGTTCCTTGTTCTTAAGATACTTTCCAGTTCCGGCGCGTTCCGTGCCGCTTTCCTGTGTTACCCAGAATTCTTCGGGTGAAAGCGCTGCGATGGCAGCTTGGTCTTTGACATAGGTTCCCATCCCACGACTCCTTTGATGTGTTGACCCATATTTGGGGCCTGTGTGTCAAAAGGAAAGGGGGGTCAAAGAATCTGTGATCAAGGCAGAGCTTGAAAAAACAACAGCCCCTGCAGATGCAGGAGCTGTTGTGCGTTTGTCATAGGCCGAAGCCAGAATTATGGTGCTGGCAGGGTTGTCGTGGAGGAACTGCCGTCAGCGACAACAGCAACCACAGCAATTGCTGCAACCGCTGCAGCACCAACCGCGACAGCGCTTAAGCCACCAATTGCCGCACCGGCGCCTGCTGCACCAGCAGCACCAGTGGCCGTTGCTGTCGCCGTAGCAGTTGCCGTTGTGGCAGAAGTCGTACCAGCGGCCGCTGCTGCGCCAGTCTCAGCTTGGCCGAGAAGAATTTCGTTACCGGCTTGCCCAAATAGCAAGTCAGTTTTGGACGCGGATTGCGCCAAAGGCATGGATGCTGATGCAATCACCATCAAGCCTGCAATAAATCCAGTACGCATGAATTAGTCTCCTGTGATCCACGTTTCCTTGACATGACACTACTTAAAAATCGGTTTCTTTTCAACGCAATCAAAGGTTGAAATAAAAAATAGACCAGCGGTTTTTCACGCAAAAATTAACGTTTTCTACACTTTTATGCCTACTAACGCCCAAGAAGGCGCAATTTGATCCATCCCATTTCAGGACCTAACCATTGCCGTGACTTCCAAATTTTTCTCGAATCACGGGAATCGACCCAATAGTCATTTTCAATGGTACCGCCAGTATACGTGCAGGTTTCGCGCAAGTGACGTGTTGCAAAAGTCAGCTCGACGATTTCGAGGGTTTCTGTTCCTACAGTCTTTATCTGGCATGACATAGACACCTGAATCGATTGATCCAAATCATTGGTAACGTTCAATCGGCGCTGTGCGGTCCCCTCGCCCGATTCAATTGCAGACAATGTCTGTGCATAGCTGGAAGACACAATGTCTGACCCTAAACCGCGCGTGCCTGTCACCAATCCGTTTCGGGTGACCAGTTGCGACAAGTCGGTTGTGAACCAGACCGTCACATCTCCTTTGATTTGAAGAGGGTCCATGTAAGCGCTGGCGTCACGGTCTTCGAGAACCGCTTCGAGGGCGGGCAGTGGCAAGGAATCCAAAAACTCGCGAGACAGCTTTGGCAATGGTGGCCGCGGTCCGCTTGGTCGTTTTATCGCCTGAGTGAATGACGTGCGGATTTCGGCGAATGATTGCACCTGGCCGGTCTCCAAGCCTATTCCACCCGAGCACGCTGCGAGAGCGCCGACTATTAGGATCGCTGAGGGAATACGCATCATCTTTGTATCTCTCCGTATCAATTCCACACCCGCGACCAGCTTTCAGCCAAGTCTTCGCGGTGACCTTCGCGCACTTGTTCAAACAAGCGGCCCGGCACGTTTAGACGTGCGCCACCGTCTCTTTGCACGGGTCTGATCGTTGTGGATATTCCTTGGCGTGAGGGCTGACCGAGGAACCAGCCCAAGGGAATCGTTAGGTTGATCCCTTTGTCGAACGACCCTTCGCCGAATTCTGCGGATGTCACATCGGTCAGCGTGAAGAAACCGCCAACTTTCCAACCATTTTCAAACTCGCGGGATAGGGTAAATGTCGCGCCTTTGTCGCCAGCCAAATATTGTCCGACATCCACTTGGCCGATATAGCCCCGACCCAGTTCGTAATAAGCAGAGACGTGGCCCGTCACGACATCATAATCTTGGAACCCAAATCTTTGATCGAAATCACGCTGACGGACGTAATTGACTTCGGCGCCAAGGGCCAATCGGCTGTTTACGGGTTTCCAGAGCATTTCGCCGGATACGCCGCCAAACATGCTTTCCAAATACCCAGCGCTAACGCGTGCATAGACATTGTTGCCCGGTTTCCATTGCCGCGACACAAAGAGGTTCTCGATGGGTGTACTTGTCGCTTGTGCAAAAAGAACTGCGTCTGTGCGCACACGTGGCAAAACAGAATTAGATTCTCGGCCACTTTCCACGTTGCCAAATGCGCGTGCGCGGACTTCACCCGAGATAAGCCAGCCCGGAGCCGGGCGGTAATTCAGTCGGGCGGCCAGACCCGCATCTGCGCGAACGGGTTCGTCCGGGTCAAAAAAGCTAGGAGACACGTAAGGTCCTAGTGACCAAGACAATTGAGGATACATATCTTCAGGACTTACGCTCTCGGGCAAGGACGGGGTCGCATCTTCGAATTGCGCAGCCGCATAAAGTGCGCTGGCGGCGTCGGGTTCAAATTCCAAACGTTCCAAGTCGGTGCGGCGCAAGATGATCGTCGACAGTGCGAGGCCATCGCGAGTCGGCGTAAGACGGAAAGTTTCGACAGAGGCCGGTAGAACACGCGCCATAGCGCGCGCAGCGCGGCCCACTGCAATGCTGGTGTTTTCAAAGCGCGTGTTCGTAAAGCGTAGTTCCGCTGTTGTTGCCGAAACGTGTAACGCTTCGATCCGCAAACCGTCGACCGCCAAATCGGGTGCAAGCGCATCGCGTATCGTGGCTGGCGCATTCGCGCTTGCCGCCCAATCTGTGCTCCATGCGATTGGTTTGGTTGCGCGTGATGGGCGTTCAATGAACGGGCGTGTTCCAGATACTGTGCGCGGTGTCAGAGACCGGTTGGGATTGATCTGCAATTGCGCTGAAATACCGAGTTCAGAGCCGTATAAGTAATAGGCCCCAAGACGCAGACGGTCAGAATATTGGTATTCGACACCAAAGTTCAGACGCGAGTCGCGGGTGAACAACCCGCGCGAAGTTTCGGGTTCATAGGCGTCAGACGAATATTCAGCCTTAATGCCAATCCGATCATTTATGTTCCATTCGATGCCTGCAAATGGTGCGACGTCGCCGCGAAACCACTGATCTGTTGAAGGTTCGCCGCCGGTGTCGTTGGTGACGAACTCTGGGCGCGTTGATCCGAACGGGGTTCCGATTGAGCCGGAACTGCCAAGGCGCCCCCACCCCAATCCGCCAGACACTCTTACCCGTCCGGGCAGGTTCAACGGTTGTTCAAACGTTTTGGTCGCAACCACATATTCGCCAGAATAGATCCCCGTCCCGGCGAGATCTTGCAGACCAACCGTCACTGCAGGACGGTATTTGCCTTCTTTCAAGATCAGATACCGCAGATCAAAGCTGCGGTCGCGGAAGGTATCAAACCCAAAATCGTTGAAATCTCGCAGACCGATATATCGGAAGGTCGCAGACAAGCGCGGCGTGAATTGCGCACTCAGCGACGTTCGCGTTTGACCGGCAAAATGCGACACCGTAATCGCCAATTGCCCGTCGGGCATGGTCAGAGCGCTTGGCGTGTCAATGACACCGGGAAGGCCGTAAAAATTCAGGGACGGTTGTTCAACTGGCGCCTTGTAAGGCTGCGTCTCAAGCTGGGTATTTTGAGACCACGCTTGACCGCTGGCCATCGCCGCACAGAACGCAAGTGTGCAAACGCAAAGTGTTCTGGTCAAAGCGGCCCCCGTTTATCGGACATGCTTGCTGCACCTTCAAAAATCAAATCACGCGGGCCAATTTGATATCAACCCATTGTTTTTACGAAAAATCACGAGGTACTAAATTGTAAAAAACAGCGTGAAACCAAACGCTGTTCGTCGATGGCAAGGCGTTCGAACTGTTAAGAAACCGGAGTCAGACGTTCAACGGCGACCTCTTCAGCCACCTCAGCGTCCATATATGGATCCCAGGGTTCGACCCAACGATCAGCTATGGCGCGGGCTGCGTCTTCGTCCTGATTGTCGATTGCGTCACGCAGTCCATGAACCGCCTTTGCGACTTCAATCTCGCTCAGCGACTCTTCGATGGCGTGAAAGATCTTCTTGTTGAAGGTACCCACCAGGGTGCCCGTCACGCTGAGCTCTTCGCGCATCTTTTCACCTGGTCGCAGTCCAATGTATTCGATTTCAATATCGCCGTCCGGATTGTTGTTATCGCGTACAGTATAACCCGCGCTTTCGATGATTTGGCGTGCAAGGTTTTGGATCAGCACAGGTTTGCCCATATCCAAAACATAGACGTCACCACCATCTGCGATGGCACCCACTTGAAGAACCAGATTGACCGCCTCTTGGACTGTCATGAAATAGCGTGCGACGTCTGGATGGGTGACTGTCACAGGGCCACCGCGACTGATCTGATCCTGAAACAGCGGCACAACAGAGCCTGATGACCCCAAGACATTGCCAAATCGCACGACGGCAAATTTTGGAATACCGTTATCTGGAATTCTGCTGGCAAGGTCTTGCAGCACGAGTTCCGCCAAGCGCTTTGATGCGCCCATAATGTTTGTGGGGCGTACGGCCTTGTCGGACGAGACCAACAGGAAGCGTTCAACGCCAGCGGATGCTGCTTCTAAAGCGAGGGTTTGTGTCCCTATGACGTTGTTATAGAGCCCAGGCAGCGGATTGAGCTCGACTAAGGGGACATGCTTATAGGCTGCGGCATGCAAAATGACCTGAATTTCGTATTCGGCTAGAACCTTTGCCACTTGGACCCTATTTGTGACAGTGCCTAGGACAGGCACAATTTCGACGCCGCTGCCTTTGGCCAGTTCCGACAATTCCTGATGGATCTGATACAGGCCAACTTCGGACATTTCGAACAGAACCAGACGCGAAGGACGGCACCCGATGATCTGGCGACACAGCTCAGACCCGATAGAGCCACCAGCCCCGGAGATCAGGACGCTTTTACCAGCATAGGCTTGTATCGCGTCACCCAGAGCGTTCCGGACTTCGTGACGGTTCAAGAACCGGTTTGGCTTGACAGGCTCTAGCTTATCAACAAGCTCCTCTTCCCCGATCAACTGCGAAAAGGACGGAAGCGTTTGAACCTCAAGTCCCAACTCCTGCAGGCTGCGGGCGATTTGCGCCTGCTTGGGTTGCGTTTGCGAAGGTATCGCCAGAAGGACACGGTTGATAGAGTGATCCTTCACCAGCTTTTCGATGCGTCGTGGTGCGTAAACAGGCAAACGCGCCACCTGTTGTCCTTGCAGCGAAATATTGTCGTCAACAAATGCAACCGGATCAATCTGTTCATGTGAACGCAACGCCAAGACCAGCTGTACGCCGGTCGTTCCCGCACCATATATCAATACGCGACAGCGCGTGGTCCCTAGTCGATACACCGCCAAAACGATTTGCAGCAACACGGCACGGCTGATCACGGAAAAGACGAAGAAGTAGATACCAAACACCAAATATGCAGTGTCAGGCACAGGTATTTTCATAAATCGGCACAGCAGGAACCCGGTAAGGGTCACCAGAGTACTGAATATCGCAGTGTCACCAATTGCGCTGGCTTCGTAATCTTTAAGCTGGATGGACGAAACACCAAGCCAATAGGAAAAGATCAGCGACGACAGCAAAAGCGCCGGCATGATAATTAGACTCGACATGAACGTGTCCAGAGCCGGACCAGAGGGAACCTGAAGACTAAGAGCAAACCAGAATGCCAGTGGAATCAGAGCGCAATCCACACTTGCGAGTATGGCGCTTTTGCGTCTTCGGGATAGCGATTTAACCCAGTCTACTAGCAATGTAGTCCCTCACAGCGTGGCGATACGGTTGCCGTCTCTTGCGTCAATTGACCCGTTGTACGTGAATCGCTCGTTTTGATTAACAGATAGTTAACCAATGTTACTGCTCCTGGCTGGGCTGGCAGGCGTGAATCTGCCGAGCTTGGTTACGAAAACTTGCATTAGCCCTTGTAAAGAAAGGGTATTTTCGATCAATCTTCGTTAATCTAATTGGCACTATTGTGGTTAATTTGTGTCTATTGATGCTCGGTTTTTCGCCTATCGATTGAATTTGAGGCGCGAAAAAGTGTTTTGACCGTCTCAAATAGAATCAAAAGGTCAAAACAGACGGAAGCATTGCGTTGATAAATCGTATCTAACTGGGCCTTTTTTGGGATGCAGAGAGTCGTGTAGATAGTCTCTGTTTCTGATTGAGTCTTTGCGCGGGCCAGCAGGCGTTCTTCGTGACGGTGAAACCTAACAGACGCCAAACCGGTCACGCCAGGGCGGCTGCGCAGAACCTGCGCATAGAGTTCGGGGAATTTCTCAACATACTCGCGCAAAGGGGGGCGTGGGCCGACAAAGCTGATGTCGCCTTTCAAGATATTCCAAAGCTGCGGAAATTCATCCAACCGTTTGGCGCGCAGTTTAGCGCCTATCGGAGTGATCCGTGACGCTTTGTGACCCCCTGAAACGCCCTGATCAGACTCAGTGACGGTCATCGTGCGGAATTTGAGCAGGCGAAAGGACTGTTGCGTGCCTTTCATGCGTTCGGCTGCATAAAAGATCGGGGCACCTTGCTTTTGCCAAAGCCGCAGACAAACCCACGCCATGACAGGTGACAACAGCACGATCAGAATGCTGGCAAAGACCACATCAAACAGGCGTTTGCCCCATGTCATATGTTGACCCTGATCGATGTCTGCCCTGCCCTTGCCTGTAAACGCCAGACTACTTAGGACGCCAGTTAAGCCGGGTTGCAAGTCACACAGGTCTTTGGACGACTGTCAGGCAATTTTGCGCAAAGGGTTGTGGCCAGCGCGCAACCCCGTGCTGGTTAGGCCATCTGTATGCGTTTGTCGTCAGGCACCAATGCGTTGATCTGGCGGATATGTTCGGGCAGACAAACGGTCAGGAAGTCGTGTTTGGAGACAACTGATTTGCGTGCTGCCGGGCCTAAATGGGCGAATTTTTCAGGCGCGTTCAACACCTCGACCACCTGCGCCGCGAGCGCTTTGGGATCAAAGAAATCGACCAACATTCCGGTTTCATTATGCGTAATCGCTTCGCGCACGGGCGCGACATCGCTGGCGACGATGGTTGCTTCCATCGACATCGATTCAAGCAATGACCAGCTCATCACGAAAGGCATAGTTAGATAGATGTGGCATGTCGAAATCTGAACGATCTTTTGGAAATCAGTATACGGCACGCGGCCCAGGAAATGCAGACGGTCCCAATTCAGCAAATGGCCGACTTCGGATTCCATCTGGCCACGCAATCCACCTTTATGCGCGCTTTTTCCGCCATAGGATGTTTCGTTGCCACCAACGATCAGAATACGCGCCGTTGGGAAATCCCGTTGAATGTGCGGCAAGGCCCGCATCAACTGATGAAAGCCGCGTGTCGTTTCCAGATTACGCGCCATATAGGTCACGATCTTATCCTCGCGGGTCAATGGCGTGTCCACGCGGCCCAAAGACAGGCTAGCATTTGGATTGGGCTGCAAGACATCCGTGCGAATACCGTCGTGACAGACATACATTTTGTCATGAAACCGTTTGGGAAAGCGGTTACGCTGCCACATCGTGGGTGCGTGCGCGACATCCACGGAATCGATGTTCATCTGCGGCACGACATTGTTCGAATGCATCAGAAACGGTGTGTGTTCATTCACTGGGCTTTCAGGATCAAACCCAACGGGTCCGCCCTTGTCAGAGTAGTAATATTCAAAAAACCCGATCTGCGGCACATCTGGCAGCACTTGGCGCAGGAACGTCATTTCGCCCCAGCCGACATGCCCGATCATGATATCAGGGACAAATCCGCCGCTGACCAATTTGGCCAACGCTTCTGCAGCCCCGTACCCGGCACCTGCAGCCGTTTCCCAGTTTTTAGACAGCCCATACGCATCCTGTTTGGCACGATGATGGGGTTTATAGACAAAAGATCGCACACCGGGAATCTGGGGAGGATCGGTGCGTTGGGTCAGAAAGACAATTTCGTGCCCCCCTTGCGCCGCCAGCCACTGAACCAGTTCGCGATACTGCCCCGGCATGTTCTGGTGAACAAAGAGAAGCTTCATCAGGCCGTCAACGCACGATCAAGCAGGGCCTGAATGGGCGGTACATAGGGTTCATTGACCACGCGCGCGACTTCTTCGCCTGCTTTCATGACAAGCAAGGTCGACCGTCGTTTGACACCAAGACGCTGAGTCAAAACCGATGGTCCAAATGTGTCCCAATCCACATCGACAAATGTCAGGCGACTGTATTGCGGATTCGTTGCGATCAATTCGGCAAGAATATCGGCCTTGATCTGACAGGTCAGCGACCAGCTGGCGCGGTAATTCATAATGACCACGTCTGTGGATTTGCGCATCTCGCTCCATAGGTTGGGCGAGAACATTTGCGCGGAATACGCCTGACCCAGCGAAGGGACCAGACACATCGCGGCAGACGACATAATAAATTGGCGGCGGGGTAACATAGTGAACTCCAACGTAGATCGACCAAATTTAGACACTGCAATCGTTCAATTATGGGGCGATATCACGTTTTTTTCTGTCGCGACAACTGCACACATAAAATTCCCACAGTAATGATGGCAACGCCCAGCATGTCACGGCCCCCTAAAGATTCTCCCAACAGGATCGCCGCGACCAAAACGCCGAAGAACGGATTGAGAAAATGGAACGTTGCGGCGCGTGTCGCGCCGATGCGTTGCACCAGTGAAAACCAGATCCAAGTGGCAAGTAGACCGGGAAACAGGGTCGTGTAGGCAAACGCCAGCATCAACGGACCCGTAGGATTGAAATAGAACGGTTCAAGCGCTGCTGCTGCCACCGCAAGAATAGCAGACCCCACCAACATTTGCAGACCAACAACCATCATCAGGTTTCCACCCGAAGAGGCCGACCGCATACTAAGCGTGGCGATGGCCAAGGCAATCGCACCCAATACGCATAAGGCGACGCCATATAAATCAACGCCCGCTTCGATCCGAGCGGACATAATGATGATGACACCCACAATTCCCAAAATTAGACCCAAAACACCTATTTTTGGCAATCTATCCTTGAATATAACCCAGCCCGCAAACGCGACAATCAACGGCATTGTTGACGCAATGATCGATGCAAAGGACGCCTGAACCGTCTGCATGGCGACGAAATTTAGCCCAAGGTAAATTGCGTTCTGACACAGGCCAAATATCAGCGTGGCGCGCCATTGGTCGCGTGTCAAAAACCACGTTTGCCCCATCGCACGCGCAATCGCGACGCCGATCAATCCCGAGATAAGGAACCGAAGCGCCAAGGACCATAAAGGTGATGCTTCTGCCACGATAATGCGAGCGGACGTAAAGGCCGAAGACCAGATCAAGGCAAAGGCGAGCCCCATGCCAATCGCGCGAAAATCCATAGATACACCCACCGCTTAGGTGGTCACAGTTTCGGAAAACACGGCAAGAGGCAAGCGATCAACACAATTGTGTTACAGGCCTGCAGACCCTAAGCTTTTGCCAATACCAGCGAGATAGTCAGGGTTCGGTCCATCATATGTGGTCTACATTTTTACCGTCCGACCTAGACGTATCGGCGATGTCTGCGTGGCAGCGCATGATAGAGCTTGCTCAATTGCCAAGCGATGGCTGGTCGATGAAGCGTTTGGCGCGGCGCGATGATGACAAAATATCCCGCATTTCGCTTTTGGCGGCGCATGAAGATGGTGCGAAATTCACGTTCAAATACCAAATCCGGCCCTCGAATACCGACGAAATGGTGCGACAATTCGAATGGAACCAACGGCTGTTTGCGGACTTTCCAAAGTCAGACGAAATCGGGACGTTAGAGCCGGTTTTGCTGGACGAAGACGGCCATGCATCGCTTACGAAATACATTGAAGGCAGCACGTTAAGTTCAGCGGCGCAAAAGCTGGGCGAGGACAAAGAGGGGCAAAATGAATTGTTGCGCCGCACCGGGCTGTGGCTTGATGCGTTTCACCGGCTGCAGGTTGACGAACACAGAGTATTCCATCCGAAATACACTGTTGGGTTTTATCAAGGTATACGAAACGATATTTTGGCGGGTCGGACGCAAGTCGCGACCAAGGAATTGTTCCTGCGTGGCATTGATCACTTGGAAACCATCGCACCACAGTATGAAAACCGACATACTGTTTCAGCGGTACAGCATGGCGATTTTCATTCGCGCAACGTGGTTGTGTCGGATCAAAAAATCATCGGGATCGATCTGACATCCACGAAACCCGGCCCTGTTGGGTATGACATTGCGCGTTTGCTGGTGGATTTTACGGGTGTGACGGGGCGGGTCCGTGACGCAAAGCCCGGCATGCCCGTTCCACAAGATGTCATTGATGCGTTTTTTGGCGGCTATTCATTGGTGGGGCCGGATGATCCCGGTTTGGGGATATTGCAGTTTGCGCGTGTTCTGGGTGATTTGCTTTTGGTGCCGCCGCAGTCGCAATACAGATCTGCAGGGAAAACCCGGACTTTGAAACGGTTGCGGCCAGTGGCAAAAAACGCGTTTCAGACCAAAGCGCGGCCCAACGTGCATGTGTTGTTGACCGAAAACAGTCTTGAACGGGATCAAAGCGGCAAGCACCTGCTCATCAACGCTTTGCGGGATGTGGCCAAAACCAGCGGTGTGAATATCGTCACCGACAAGGACACATCTGACCGTCGCGCAACCCTACAGCCGAAAGACCTGAGTTTGGTTCACATGCAAGATCCGGTCAGCGAACGCGGGCTGACGTTTCGCAAACTGTATTCCGAAACATTTTGGCGCATCGAAGATACCGGGGCCCGGTGGGATTGGTCCTTGGCGCAGGCCAAATTCGACCCTGCATCGATTGAGCCCAACGCGGCGCAGGCGTTTTACGATCACTGGCAAGAACAGCTGCATGGCGCACAGGCCAAAGGCTCTGTTAGGGACGGGTTTGTCTATATGCCTTTGCAAGGCAGGTTGCTGGAACAGCGGTCTTTTCAATCGACATCCCCTGTCGAGATGATCCGGCACACGTTGGCGCAGTGCGATCTGCCGATCCAAGCGACTCTGCATCCCAATGAAACCTATACCCAAGCCGAACACGATGCGTTGGCGCAGTTGGCAAATGAACATGCGCGTTTTCAGGTCGTGGAACGGTCAATGGAAGACGCGCTGGCAGCGTGTGATTTTGTCGTTACAGAAAATTCTAGCGCGGGATTTCATGCGTGTTTTTATGGGAAGGTGTCGATCTTATTTGCGCAGATCGAATTTCACCATATCTGCGCGTCGGTGCCTCGGTCCGGAATAGCAGGCGCGTTTGAAAACGCACGTGTTCTTACGCCGGAGTTCGCCGCGTATGTTTATTGGTTTTGGAAACTGAACGGGATCGATCTGGAAAGTACGGATGCGTCAGATCAGCTGCGCCGCGCGCTTTTGCAATACAAGTGGCCTGTATAGGGCCGAATATAGGATCGAACGACGGCGCCGGAACGTGCCCGGCGCCGTGTCTCATTAATAACGGTAGTGTTCTGGTTTGAACGGACCGTCTGGGCTGACGCCGATGTAAGACGCCTGATCCTTGTCCAAAGTCGACAGTTTCACACCGATGCGATCCAAATGCAGGCGCGCGACTTTTTCATCCAGATGCTTGGGCAGGATATAGACTTCGTTGTTGTAGGCGTCGCCGCGTGTCCACAATTCAATCTGAGCCAGAACCTGGTTGGTAAAGGATGCAGACATCACAAATGATGGGTGACCAGTCGCGTTGCCAAGGTTCAATAAACGACCCTCGGACAGCAGAATGATGCGACTGCCGGATGGCATTTCGATCATGTCCACTTGTTCTTTGATGTTTGTCCACTTGTGGTTTTTCAGGTTTGCGACCTGAATTTCATTGTCGAAGTGGCCGATGTTGCCAACGATCGCCATGTCCTTCATCGCGCGCATATGCTCGATCCGGATGACGTCTTTGTTGCCGGTTGTTGTGATAAACACGTCCGCAGTTTCAACGGCGTCTTCCAACGTCACAACTTCGAATCCGTCCATAGCCGCCTGAAGAGCGCAAATTGGGTCAACTTCGGTTACTTTGACACGTGCACCCGCCCCGGCCAATGACGCAGCCGAGCCTTTGCCCACGTCGCCATACCCGCAAACAACCGCAACCTTACCAGCCATCATCGTATCTGTGGCGCGGCGAATGCCGTCCACCAAAGATTCTTTACAGCCGTATTTGTTGTCGAATTTCGACTTGGTTACAGAATCGTTCACGTTGATCGCAGGGAAAGGCAATTGGCCTTTCTTGTGCAGGTCGTACAAGCGATGCACGCCCGTTGTTGTTTCTTCTGAAACACCTTGGATCGCTTCGCGTGTTTTTGTGAACCAACCCGGCGTTTCGGCCATACGCTTTTTGATTTGCGCAAAAATGGCTTCTTCTTCTTCGGAAGTTGGCACTTCGATCAGGTCTGTTTCGCCAGCTTCGACACGTGCGCCCAGCAGGACATACAACGTCGCATCGCCACCATCGTCCAAGATCATGTTCGCGCCTTCTGGGAACATGAATGAACGGTCGAGGTAATCCCAATGTTCGGTCAGGGTTTGGCCCTTGATCGCAAAGACTGGTGTGCCACCAGCAGCGATAGCAGATGCCGCGTGATCCTGCGTTGAGAAAATGTTGCATGACGCCCAGCGCACATCAGCGCCTAATTCGACCAGCGTTTCAATCAAAACTGCAGTCTGAATTGTCATGTGCAGCGAACCGACGATCCGTGCGCCTTTCAAAGGTTTGCTGTCGCCGTACTCCTGACGCAGGGCCATCAGGCCCGGCATCTCAGTTTCGGCAATATCCAGTTCTTTGCGTCCAAAGTCTGCAAGCGCAATGTCTTTGACAATATAGTCCTTGGCCATCCGTCGTGTGTCCTTGTTTCATAGGTCACCGCGCAGATAGCACTGGATCTTGTTGCGGACAATTGCCTTGACGCCGCAGGCTTAACGAACCCTAGCTGGCGGTTCCGTCTGGCATCACCGCTGTGACGATGGTGTTCCAGTTCTGGCCCGACGCGACAATGCAGCTTGTCCCGTCAGCGCGAGACACAATAACAGTAAAACTGCCCGTTGTGTCGGATGTCCAAATTTCCAGCACTTGGTTTTCGTTTTGCAAGCCGCCCCCGGATAGGCGTTCAGCAAATTTGCTTTGCAATCTTTCGGTAATCAATTCGCGCGGGCCACAATTGCCTTGCGCATGAACGGCAGGCGGGGCGATAGCGGCGGCACCAAAGACTAGAGCGGCGGCGATTGTACGTTTATACATGGTTTGCTTCCTTTCATGTGCGACACCGAAGAGCCGCTTTAGTTGCTGTTGAACCAATAATGGGGGCCCAAACCATAACCTACGATGCACGTTTTTGTGGTGAGTTTGTGTTTTTCAAAGGGAAACATTCCTTCAAAATAGTGCGCATCATGTCTAAAAGATCGAGAAATTGAGGGAGATTGACATGGTACGGCAGGCGCGCGCTTGGCAAAGAATGTTGTCGGGACGCAGGTTAGACCTGCTTGATCCGACACCGATGGACATTGAAATCGACGACATTGCGCATGGATTGTCGTTTGTGGCCCGCTGGAATGGGCAAACCGTCGGGGATTACGCGTATTCGGTTGCGGAGCATTCTCTGCTTGTTGAGCGTATTTTCAGTAGGTTAGAGCCGAAATCGCCGGATAAATGGCGCCTTGCAGCACTGTTGCACGATGGGCCCGAATACGTGATTGGCGACATGATTTCCCCGGTCAAAGCGTCCGTTGGGCCGGGATACGAAGAATTGGATGACCGTTTGACCGCCGCGATCCATATTCGGTTTGGTTTGCCGGCAAAAATTCCGCAAACCATCAAGAAAAAGATAAAAAAGGCAGACAAAATCAGCGCGTGGATGGAATCTACACAAATTGCTGGCTTTTCCGTGATCGAGGCCGATAAGATTTTTGGTGCCCCGGATCCGCAAGTGATCGAGGATTGTGAAATTGTGCTGCGCGCGCCCCTGGAAACACGGGCAGATTTCATGGCTCGGCATGCTGAATTGCTGGAGAATATGGTATGATCACCACGCGACCGGCCATTCAATTGGACGCCGGATCAATGGCGCGTTTGTTGAATGCGATCATCACTCAGGGTGGGACAACGGCGCTGACACGCCCGGTTACGGGGGAGGATATCAAAGACTGGATGGCGGCAGATCCCAGCAGATCGGCGTGGCATGTGGCGGTCAATGAAAAGGAAGACGTTGTTGGGTTTCAATGGATCGAACCCGCTGCCTATCTGCCGGTTGAAGCCGTCGACATTGCAACCTTTGTGCAGATTGGTCGGACTGGTCTGGGGATCGGTTCCAAGCTTTTCGATGCAACCCGCAAAGCGGCCGCCGCATTGGGATATGTTTGGATCAACGCCAATATCCGGTCGGATAACGAAGGTGGGTTGGTCTATTACCAGTCCCGCGGATTTGCCGAT
>JBDWGM010000032.1:0-20290 GCA_039975755.1 Paracoccaceae bacterium
AGTGTCATCACCGTTTCCGCCGAACATTATGTCTGGGCCGATTCTACCAAGCAGCAAATCTTCTCCGTCGTCACCGTATAAGGTGTCATTCCCTTCGCTGCCCGACAATGTATCGTTGCCCAAACCGCCAATGATCTCGTCATTGCCCTGATTTCCGAAAAGGTGGTCGTCTCCGGTTCCGCCATTCATGGCATCATCGTCAAGCCCGCCATGCATGATGTCGTCTTGATCGTCGCCGAACATGATGTCCCGGCCTTCGCCACCCCGCAGCAGATCTTCGCCTTCGCCGCCGTGCAAGCTGTCATCGCCGTCGCCACCCGTCAGCGTGTCGTTGCCCAAATCACCAATGAGGTTATCATTGCCCTGATTTCCAAAAATCTGGTCGTCGCCGCTACCGCCGTTCACAGTGTCGTTATCTAGGCCGCCCTGCATGATATCGCCTTGAGCGCCGCCGAATATGTCGTCGTCTCCGGCCCTGCCGTTGATCGAATCAACTCCGCCATTGCCTTCCAATAGATCCCCAGCGTCACTACCTACGATGGTGTCATCGCTTGGTCCGCCATCGGTGTGAATACCATCTTCGGCGTCCGGATCAGGGGCAGGGGGCGGTGGTGGAAATGTGTTGACTTGATCCAGAAAGATCAGGTCCAAGCCGTTGCCGCCGTCTGCGGTGCGAATTCTAGATCCAGTCAGAACGTCGTCATCAAGATTTTCGATAATCAATAGATTTTCGTCCTGAATCGTCTCTTGTTCTTGCACAGGTGAAACCAGCAATAGTGGGGCAGAACTTGGTGATCCAGTTGCTGTTTCCGCATCAAGGGCAAGAGGTGGATTTACCGAAGCAAAATCAATATCTTGGGGAGCGTTTTTCAGTGCTTCAGCGGCATTTTCCGATTTCGGATCAACCAGCGCCAAACCCACAACATCTAAGTTCAAACTCTCTGTCTGAACCGCAAATATGTCTGCGCCTTCAACATCCTGAGGAATGGATGCGTCGACCTGAGCAGCAGGCAATGACGCGAACACGTTTTGTATAGCTGAACATTCGAGTGACCCACCGTCGCTCAGAATATCCGCTTGGAGTAAAGACTTCTCCATTACTCAAAATCCTTTGAAGAATAGAAACTAAAATGTCGGTAACAAAAACACTGCCAAAAAAAGGTACAAAAGGCGAACTGGGCAAACGTTAACTCAAAATTTACCCCCTGTCAGCCTTCTCCTGCACTTTGCTTTGCTACCCCTTGCCCCCACGGCACCACCTTGGCACAAAGACGCAATCGTCAAGGAGGACCAAATGGTCGATATTGCCACCCGTGTTTGGAACCACAAATGGAAAATCGATCCGATTGTCCGTTCCTTGATCGACACCGATTTCTACAAGCTGCTCATGTGCCAATCGGTGTTCCGCAATCGACCAGATACGCAAGTGACGTTCTCGTTGATCAACCGGTCCAAACACATACCTCTGGCCCATCTCATCGACGAAGGCGAATTGCGCGAACAGCTTGACCATATTCGGTCGCTGTCCTTGTCTCGCGGCGAAAGCACGTGGATGCGCGGCAATACGTTTTACGGAAAACGTCAGATGTTCACGTCCGAATTTATGGACTGGTTCGAAGCGCTGCGCCTGCCGGATTATCATCTCGAACGCAAAGGGGACCAATATGAGCTGACCTTTGAAGGCACCTGGCCTGAGGTCATGCTTTGGGAAATTCCGGCCTTGTCCGTATTGATGGAATTGCGGTCACGCGCCGTGCTGAACCAGATGCGCAAATTCGAAGTGCAGGTGTTGTATGCCCGCGCGATGACCAAGCTGTGGGAGAAAATTGAACGTCTGCGCGGGCTGGAAGAGCTGCGTGTCGCTGATTTTGGCACTCGCCGACGCCATGGATTTTTATGGCAAGATTGGTGCGTTCAGGCAATGTACGAAGGGCTTGGCGCCAATTTTGTGGGTACATCGAATTGCCTGATCGCCAAGAATCGTGACCTTGAAGCGATCGGAACCAATGCCCACGAACTGCCAATGGTGTATTCTGCATTGGCGGATGGAGATCAGGCTTTGGCGCGTGCGCCCTATGATGTTCTGTCTGATTGGCAAGAAGAGCACGACGGCAACTTGCGTATTATCTTGCCCGACACATACGGCACCGAAGGTTTCTTGAAAAACGCGCCGCACTGGCTCGACAGTTGGACCGGCATCCGCATCGATTCAGGTGACCCTGCCACTGCGGCTGAAGTCGCGATCCGCTGGTGGAAAGACCGTGGCGAAGATCCGATGAACAAACTCATCATCTTCTCCGACGGTCTGGATGTCGCCAAAATAGAAGAGCTTTACGCCCGCTTTAATGGTCGCGCTAAAATCAGTTTTGGGTGGGGCACTATGTTGACCAATGACTTTGTCGGGCTGGCTCAAAACGATGGGCTTTCTCCATTCTCGTTGGTCTGCAAAGCGGTTTCTGCCAATGGCAAACCGACAGTCAAACTTAGCGACAACCCCCGCAAAGCTATGGGGCCAGCCTCTGAGATCGACCGTTACAAACGTGTCTTTGGCGTGGGCGAGCAGGAGGAAATGGACGTCGTCGTTTAAGCGCGATGCAACAGGGCAAGTGTGTTTCTGAAATCACAGTGAAATAGAAATTTTGGTGGCGAGACGTCGATCAACTGAGAGTTGATTGTTTTAGCTGCGCACACAACCAGTCCTAAATTCCGCTGGCTGCGGTTTTGCAAGGGCCACATCTTAGGCTTCGGAATTCAACTCGCTAGACCTTAAAAAGAAGAGCAGCGGGACGGCTGCTCTTCTCTCGTCTGCGACTGTTGTGAAGTAAGCGTTAGCCTGCCGCACGCTGGTCGGGTTTGAAACCAATATCTGAAGTGACGGCAAAACGCCCACCCCGGATTTTTTCGATCTTGCCGGATCGCAGCAATTGTCCAAAGGACCGCAAGCCATCTTCCCGGCTAAATTCTTCTTTGTCGTCTATCTGACGCGCTGTCATCATCAATTGTGGGCGCGAAAACTGTTTGCGTCCTTCGATGAACGTTAGATAGGACGCTGCCGCTTCCAAGACCGCGGAAAGATCGTGAGCACCCAGTTGAGTACAATAGTCCGCAAAATTCCCGACCTCGACAGGCGCCGCTTCTTCTAATGCGACTTCGCTTGGGGCGGCAGGTGCTTCTGATACGTCTTCTTCTTCAGTGTCTGAAACAAGTTGTTCAGCAACCAGGCGCAACGGAGCGGCGCTCGCTTCTGCTGGTGCCGGACGTTCTGGACGCGTGACATCTTCAGAGCGGCTTGGTTGTACCACTTTAGCCAGATCAGACCGATACGCATCAACGTCATCGCCTAATTCATCTTCGGACGACATTTGCTTGTCCGCTTTGCGCGCCAGCACTGCGGCTTTCAAAGCTTGGAATGCGCTGCGACGTTTGGCGTTTTCAGGTTCGTCCATTTGTTCGTCGGCTTCGTCCATCAACCGGTTCACATCGGTGTCCATGAACGAAACGTCTTTGGCTTCGCCGTCTTCCATATGATCGGCCAAAGCCGGCAATGTGTCGGCCGCGTCGCCCATGACCGCCGGCTTTTCGGCTTCGCTTGCTGCGTCTTCCGCAAATTGGGCTTCAACCTGAGCAAGGTCAGCCAACAATTCAGCTTCTTCTGAATCTGTTAGACCGCTATCTGTCACGTCGTCACTTGCAATAGCGTCGTCTTCCGTCGATTCCAATGTGTCTTCAGGTGCAGCGTCTTGCATATCAGAGCGGCTGACCTTGATCACGCGTACCCGCTTACGGTCTTCAGTCGAATCCGCCTCGGCGGTTTCGGCTTCAGCCTCGATCATTTCGTCTTGTTCGCTGTCCGTCTCGATTTCCGCAACCAGCTTCAGAACATCATCCGTTGCATTGGCCTCTTCAGCTTCGCCTTCGTCCACAATCGCAGCGTCGTCGTCAGCAAGAGCACCCAAAACCTTATTCAGTTCTTCTTTGGTCTTTTGTTCGGCGGTCTCTTTCGCTTCAGCTTCAAGATCTTCCGGCATTGTCGGGTTCAGAGCTTCTACAAGCTCATCGATTGTTTCTGCTTCATCCTCCGCAAGATCTAATTCTTCTGAAAGATCCATCTCGACTTCCAGATCGCCAGCCGTGTCGTCGGCCAGATCCTCAGACAGAGTGTCAAGCGCAGCGGCGTCCTCTTCTGCCGTGTCTTCTGTATCTGCTTCGTCCGCAAGGATGTTCGTCAGTTCGGGTGTGTCTTCAGCGTCTAAAACGTCCTCGTTAACCGCGACATCATCTTCTGCAATATCTTCTGCGGTTTCGTCGACCATATCGGGTTCGACGTTTTCCTCAACGGCCACAATATCTTCGGACGTGGCGTCGGTCTCTTCGGACGTGGCGTCGGCGACATCCTGTTCCGCTTCTGCAGAAACGTCTTCAACGTCATCCGATTGCTCATCTGCGTCGTCAACGCTATCCGCAGCAATCACATCCGCGTCGACCTCAGTTTCCGCGCTGGCGTCTTCGTCTGACGCAACATCAGTCAGCGTTTCGGCATCTGCTGGCTCATCATCATATGTTTCTTCTTCGGCATCGGTGTCGGCGAGCTCCACGACATCGCGAATGCGCTGAAGCTTATCTACAGCGGATTCCGTTGCAGGGGGCGTGTCTGAAAATGCCTCAGCTTCCATATCTTCGAACCGGGTCGGCTCAAGTTCGGATTCTTGTGCACCGGTATCTTCGTCATAGACATCGTAAGTGTTCAACGCACTTGGTGACGGCGAAGACATCTCAGAGGCAATGGCACCTAAGGCGACGGCACCTGTGGCAACAGCGGCCGCGGGTACATCAGAGGTCGGAGCATCGGATGTCGCAGGCTCATCCGACGCGCTTAGGACGTAATGACCGTCTTTCTCGCTGGCCTCTACATGGTGCGAAGTTTCCTCTTGCGCCAGCTTTGCCAATGTGTCCGTATCCATCTGTACAGACTTAGTCCCAAAGGAAGGGTCTTCTTCTGCTAGATTCTGGAAATACTCTGCAACGATTTTCATCATCTCGAAGGAATCTTCGAACCCTTCGAGGGTACACGAGAATGTCCCGTGGGAGACCGTTAGTGTTTTATTGTTCATCACGGATGCCCGCCCTCTGCCGTCTTTTCTCTGCTTTGTTTACCAATTGAGACCGGGCTATTTCGGCCCGAAATTTTGCCAACGAAGGTATCATTTTACGGCAAGATTGTGATCTGTTTCTACATGATGCATGAAAATGAGATGAATCATAAAATTGTCAACAGTATGGAACCAATAACCCTTGTCGGGGGGGGGGAAGCACATGTCAATGATGTAAAACAGGCGCTATTGTTGTCAAATCAGTGCGTTGCGGCGGATGGTGGCCTTGGTCTGGTATTGGCAGCAGATGTGACGCCAACTGCAGTAATAGGTGATTTTGACTCTGTAAGTGCGGCGGAAATGGGGCAGATTGAACAAAATTTGCTCCATAAAATCAGTGAGCAAGACAGCACTGATTTCGAAAAGGCACTCAGAAATGTTAATGCGCCAGCGATTCTGGCGGTTGGTTTTATGGGCGGGCGGTTGGACCACCAACTGGCGGTTTTAAATGCCTTGGTCACCCATCGGGATCAGGCGATTGTTGTCATTGGGGAAACAGAAGTCGTGTTTCATCTGCCCAAGGACATCGTGCTTCCTACGGAATCGGGTGATGTCGTGTCTCTGTTTCCGCTGGCCCATACGTCCGGTGAATCCGATGGGTTACAGTGGCCAATCGAAGGCTTGGACTTCGCCCCATGGGGCAGGATCGGCACATCGAACAAAGCGTTGGGACCCGTTCACCTGCAGATGAACGCGCCGGGCATGATTGCGGTTATCCCACGGGCACGGGTCGCGGAGTTGGTTCAGGTTTTGCAGGCGGCACCGGAGTCGACGCGATGGACCGTTCCCGAATGACGACATAAAGCCCGGCGGCCATTATGATCATGATGCCCATTGTGGCCAAGTTGTTTGGCAAATCCGAAAATACAAAAAAGCCTATAACAGTGGCGATGGGAATTTCGAGATATTGCATCGGCGCCAACATGGTGGACGGCGCATAACGCAACGACCACGTCATCAACAAATGCGCCAATGTGCCCAGACAGCCAATGGCAAGCAAAAGGACGTATTCAAACGTAGTCGGGACTTTAAAGACCAGCGCGGTGACATTGCTGTTTTGAAACAGAAGTAGAATTGGAATGAGAATAAGGACAGCCATGACGCCGCTTACGGTTTGCAATCCAATTGGATCAGTCGTTTTTGCAATTTTGCGTGTGATCAAAATGAACATCGAAAAGTTCACAGCAACCACAAGAGGAAGAAGGGCAGGCCAACCGACTTCGACAAAACTGGGCTGTACCACGAACAGCGTGCCAATGAATCCGACCAGACAGGCCAGCATCCGTCGACGCCCGACTTCTTCACCCAGAACCATCTTGCCTAACAGCAACATGATGAAGGGCATCACAAACGCAATCGCAATGGCATCTGCCAACGGCAGATAGCGAAGTGCCGCAAACATCGCACCAATGCCAAAAATGTGCAGCACCGTGCGCAACAAGACCAACCACATAATGGTTCCCGACACACGCCAAGGGCGGCGCGTTAACCAAACCAGCGGCAAAAGAAGAGCGACTTGAACGCCAAATCGGATCAAAAGCAATTCACCGATTGGAATCGTTTCACCCAACACTTTGGCGACCGCGTCACCGATGGGTGCGACAATGCAAAATCCCAACATCAATATGATGCCAAGCAGAGGGCGATCCTGTGTCATGCACTCAAACTACGAAGGCCAGAAAGTTCTGTCTATATAGTGAATTGGGCGAGTGAGACGCGAAGTAGTATCAAAGTCCGCATAATTTGTGTCAGCAATAACACCTTGCATCAGTACGCTACCGTATTTTGATCGTGTCGATTGCGTTTGGCGCGACGCGCTTTGGTTATGCGGATCAGCAGTTGGGTATATTGACCGCCAAGCCCCCCAACGATGTCTCTTTGTATTTTTCGCTCATGTCAGCGCCGGTTTGACGCATCGTTTCAATGCACGCATCCAGCGGCACAAGATGCGTGCCGTCCCCCCGCAATGCCAACGAGGCAGCAGACACCGCCTTGATCGCGCCCAAGCCATTGCGTTCGATGCACGGCACTTGAACCAAACCTTTGACTGGATCGCATGTCATTCCCAGATGATGTTCCAGCGCAATTTCTGCCGCGTTCTCAACCTGTTGAGGGGTGCCGCCCATGACGGCGCATAACCCCGCAGCCGCCATCGCCGCCGCTGATCCCACTTCGGCTTGGCATCCCGCTTCGGCACCCGAAATTGACGCATTGAATTTGACCAAGCCGCCAATGGCTGCCGCCGTCAAAAGAAAATCCTCAACATGCGCGGCTGAGGCCCCAGGAACGTGATCCAGATAATAGCGCAAAGTCGCAGGCAAAACGCCCGCAGCGCCATTGGTAGGGGCCGTCACGACTTGACCTCCGGCGGCGTTTTCCTCGTTCACGGCCATCGCATACACGCTCATCCAATCGTTGATCGTATGCGGAGCTGACAAGTTCATACCCCGTTCGTCCAGCAACTTCTGATGAATGCCCTTGGCGCGCCGTTTGACCTGCAAACCACCCGGCAGAATACCGTCGTTGCTTAGACCGCGATCAATGCACGCGTTCATCACATCCCACAGACGCTGTGTCCCCGACTTCAGGCGAATTTCGCCATTGCGCGATACTTCATTGGCCCGTTTCATCTGGGCAATGCTTTTGCCGCTGGTCTCAGACATCTCCAACATTTCTGTGGCCGTCTTGAACGGAAACGGCACCGGATCCCCTTCGTCCGTCGCCAACCCTGCGCGCAACTCTTCCTCGGTCATGACGAACCCGCCACCAATGGAATAAAACACCTGACGCAAAGTGACGTCGCCTTGCCCATCCGTGGCCATCAAAATCATACCGTTGGCATGGCCCGTCAGCTGCGTGTCGTAATCAAACGCCAAATCACGCGTCGGATCGAACTGCAATTTGCCCAAACCATCAAGGTCGATCACCCGCGTATCACGCAGCTGGGCCAGCAAGGCTTCGGCTTTGTCGTGATCGTATTCCTCAGGTGTTACCCCACATAACCCCAAGATCGTCGCCCGGTCGGTGGCATGACCCACGCCGGTAAAAGCCAACGATCCATGCAAAGACGCCCGCAGCCCAGCAAAGGAAAAGGGCGACGCACGCATCATGTCCAAAAACCGCGCAGCCGCCACCATGGGCCCCATCGTGTGCGATGATGACGGCCCAATGCCGACCTTGAACATGTCAAATACGGACAGAAACATTACAACGCACTCCCTTCCAAGGGTATCGGATAGTGTGGGGCCGTGAACGGAGTAGGGCCCAGCCCCTCGGCCTCTTGTGCCTTCAAGGTCGCCGGATGCGCATCAACCCTTGCCGCCAACTTAGCCAACGCCGGATAATCATCCAATCGGAACCAACTGCGATCTTCCGGCCCATAAAGGGCGCACCAACGCAAACACGCAGCGATATAGAAATCAATTATCTGGACATTCTCTGCCCCAAACACGCGACCTGTCGCCCGGTCCAAAAGCCTCAAATCCTGTTGAATATTGCGCGCCGCACCGCGCTGCACCGCATCCATATGATCTGATCCAACCAACTGATCGGGATAAAACAGCAATCGCAAATGCGCATGCAACGTGTTCGAACAAAAGAACAACCACGCCAAAAACGCCCCCCGATCCACGTGTTCCGCCGCCGGAGCCAACCCCGCATGCCGATCCGCCACCCACACCAAAATGGCTGCAGTTTCAAATATCGGACCCTCTGGCGTGACCAACACCGGAATGCGCCCCGCTGGGTTAAACGTTAGATACGCAGCACTTTTTTGTGCGGACACGCGCCGGTCCACCAAGGTGGTTTCGAACGGAACATCCAACGCATCCAGCGTCAACCGCACAATCATGGACGCATTGTCCGGCGCATAATGAAGCACATAAGTCATAGGAGCGGAGACTAGGGCGAAGATCGCCCCGCAAACAGATCAAAAACGACGATCAGAACCGGCAAAGGCGACGCAGTGCGCGCTTTGTTGCCACAGCTTGACAGATTTCGATCCAGATCAACAATCCAAAGCCGTTTAATGATTAGGTTTCGACAAAATTGAATGGATCAACACAGCCATCTGACCGTTTTGATCAACGTAAAACGACAACAGGGCTTCTGGACTCCGTTCTGCGGACAAACCTGCCGGTGGTTACATCGCTTTGAATGGCTGGATTCCGAAATTCAAACCAGATAGACAATTTAACGATATGGCCAATCAACGTATATACTCACGAAAACAATGGGTAAGAGCTGTAAATCTTTCGGCTTTATTTGGCTGGGCGATTTCTACTTTGCCGTTGGTGATGCTGACTGGCCCTGCCACACTTATCTATGGCGTGATCTTTGGCCTTCCGATTGCGTTTCTGTGCTGCTGGGTTATTGGTGCCCCAATTCTAAACCGTCTTATGCGGCATGAGATAACTTTGGGGCGGGCCGCATTTTGGGGTGGACTTATTGCCTTGCTTTTCTCGCTCTTATGGACTGCTGTTGAGCGCTATCGGGGTTGGCAGGCTTCACTTGATCCAAGCCGCAGCACAAACTTCAGTGGAGGTACCGGTTTCAACGGCGGCTTCGTAGTAACAGAATTCAATGGCATTCTAACAACGTACGGCTGGCTGATGGTCGTGCAATCAACACTTGTGTTCACGGCGGTCGGTGTATTTGTCGCTGTTTTAGTCAGGTCACTTATCGGGAAACCGAGCGCGGGTCCCGAGGAAAGCTAAGACAATACCTCAAAAGTCGCCATTCATGCATCGCGCAGCATTGGGTAAGAAGGGCTCTAACCTGCCGTTCGCAAATGATTGCTGATGTGTTTTAGGAAATCGCTCAATTGTTTTCGGTCGGTTGGACCCAATAAGTTGATTTAAGGCACAGAAATTGACGGGAAAAGTGCAAAAACTCATCCAAGGCTACAGCGGCAACGCACATCATTTTCGATCCACCAGCACCGTGGTTTCAATCTTCAAATGGGCTTTGCAGCAGCGAAAACACAGCCTCGATCTGATCGGGCTGCCACTCCGCGAACAGTCGATCGTCTAACTGCTTAAACAAGGACCGAGCGACTGACATCATGCGCTCGCCTTCATCCGTAAAGGTGATAATGCGTTGGTTTCTGCGGATCGGGTCAGCCTCACTTTGTAGCCAACCGCAGGTTTCAAGCTCTTTGACGGTTTTGTGGACGGCTTGGCGGGTGATGCCAAGGGAATTGGCTATCTGCGATGCGCTGTTTGGCCCACAATCCAAGGCCCCAAGAAAACTCAACTGGCTTTGCGTCAGGCCAGCGAACCCGCGGCTGTGCAACAGATCAACCAGCCATTTTTGCACGCGTTTTTCGAAATTGGATGCCAAATGAACCAGCTTAAGGGAACGACTGTCCTCCATTTCATATGCCGGTGACTCGCGCGATGTTGTCAGCTTGGTTGACATGATGAATTCCGTTATGTAGTCGTAAACCAAGTTTACAACATGGAGAGGTCAATTGGACAGTCTCAAATTCGTATTGCGTCTGAACGCCGCGAGCTGCATCTCATTTGGTCTGTTGTTTGTCTTTTTACCACAGATGGTTACGTCATTTTTAGGTTCAGTCCCGCTGTGGATCATTATCCTGCTCGGTGTCGGGTTGCTTGGAAACGGGGCGTTTCTGATCATTGCATCGCGGCGCCAGACAATCCGCAAAGGCGAGGTCATTTGGTTTTCAATGGGTGATTTGGGGTGGTGCCTTGCAACCTTTGGGCTGATCGCCGCAAACCTTTGGATCACGACGGCTTGGGGCATCGCCTTGGCCGTGATCGTCGCGCTGGTCGTCGCGGGCCTTGGGATTGCGCAACTTTGGTTCTTTATGCGGTCACAGGAGAACACAAGCACACAGCAGCTTTAGGCATTTGCAGCCTCGGGGTGACGTTAACACAGCAAGTCAAAACGCCCATAATTGAATAGATGGTCGGGTGATCATCAACCACAACAGCACGACAATGGCCAAAAAGGCAGGAATGCCGCATGCGAACCAAATGCGGTAAAGCCGCATGTATCGCGGCGATAACGGCGTTCCGTTTTCCAAAGAGATCCGCGCTTCGTCGCGCATCCGCGTTTGTATCGCGACAACGGGTAACCAGAATACGCCAATGAATACATAGAGCGCCAGCGACAGGACTATCCAACCCTCGGACAAAGGCCAGCCAAGATGATGCGCCAAGACAAAGCCTGTGATGGGCTGCGCAATGGCTGCGGTTGCGGTGAACAACATGTCGGCAATCACCACGACGGACGCCGTATGCGCGATGTGTGATGGGTCACCCGTGCGATGGGCCATCAACATAAAGAACGCGATACCGGCTCCGGTGCCGATCAAAACGCACGCTCCAAGAACATGCAGAACACGAATAATGTCGATCCAATCCATCATCGCGTCTCCAACGCGACGCGCGCAACCAGTGCCAGGGCGATGCCGGGAAACACTTTGATCAAGGGACCCAAGGGATCAAGCCATAGGGCGGGCACAAACAGGGTCGACGCCCCCAAGTAAAACAGGCTGACCCCAATGGCGCACCAACATGCGGTCTTGGCCCAAGGTCGATATGCAAACGCCGCAGCAATCCCAATATCAACAACCGCCCAGAACAGCACACTTGCCACCGCCAATGCATGTGGCCAGCCGACATGTTCAAGAACACGTGCAGCTTCGTTCACCCGGATGAACCCGATCACACCGGACAAGGCCCAAAAGACAACGAGCGTTGCTATAAGAATGGGGGTCAGTAATGCCATGCGTGCAAATAGCCGGTCTTCGACCCACGCAGGCATATGTGCCAAGGTTTGCGAAAGCGATTTCACAGCGGGCACGCCAAACGAACGAAGGTCTTCTGGCGTTCCGGTCACGCCTTCGTTTAGGACCGCAAGGGCGGTCGTGCGCACCGGCGATCGCCACTGCAACAGCGCCAGCCGATCCGCAATCTTTGACAGGACACCAGTCAAACCGTCTGGAATGACGATCTCTCGTTTCGCAGGGGCAAAGCCCAACCAATGGCGGATGGATATCACAAGATCACGCAGCGAATGGATGTCGGTTTCGACCAAATCCCCGACAAAGCCGTCGGGGATCTTATCTGTGACGGCGGCGCTCACGGCCTCTGCGACATCATCCAACCCAACGGTTTGGATTTTCGCATCAGGCAGCGCAATGGGCTGCACGATTGGGATGGCAGCCAACATGCGCAACAGCGTCGATCCCCCATAACTGTTTTGCGCCAACACAAGGCCGGGGCGAAAAATAACATGTCGTGCGCCTGAATGTTGAATGGCCGCGTCACCGCGCGCCTTGGATGCAAGAAACGGCGTGCTTGCGTCTAATTGCACCCCGGTCGCCGAGATTTGGATGATCTTTGCGTCGGTCAAAGCACAGGCTCGGGCCAAAGCCGCGATTGCGTGGTGATGTACCGCCTCAAGATCATCTGCTGGTCCGTCCTGCAGCGCGCCGGAACAGTTCACCACAACATCAATATCGCTCAGAAACGGGGCCCATGCCGCGTCATCCGTCAAGGACTGCAGATCACCGGTGACCCATTCGATGTTTGGAAGAACGCGATGCCCGGTGGTGATGTCACGGCCAAACCCGATGATGTTATGCCCATCACGCGCCAATCTCTGTGCAATCCCAGATCCGATCAGGCCATAAGCGCCAAGGATAAGGACGGTCTTTGTCGTTTGGGGATAGGCACTTAGGTCAGCCATGCAAAGTCTCGACGTGAACGATTGAAGGAACAACAGGCTAGACCCAACTCTGTTTGCACTGAAATAGCAATGCAGCGGTTGCACGCATCTTGTTTGAACCGGCGCTTGCCATGCGTTCGCTGCATACCGTTGCAGAAGGGTTTGTTACCAATGATGGTCCTTTCCCTTCGTCTGGCGTTGAGTTCGGTCATTGTGTCGCCTAAGTATCGCACAAGTAACGACAACACCAAAGCAGCAGTCATGAAGGCGCAAGCAGACAATGGAGATTCTTCTTCTTTTTAGTGTTGTATGCGTGGTCCTTTATTTTGTCGTTCGGATTATATTTTCGATCGTTTTTACAAAATTGACGGCGCATTGGGTCAGCATCGCGGTTACCATGTCCTATGTGATCGGGGCGATGATCGGACAAATTGCCGGTCAATTTGGAACGCTGCATCATGATGGCGACGTGCTTCGCGCGATTGGGATCATGGTTCTTTCGACTTTGATCGCGCTCAACTTTGCGGCGTTGCCCGCGTTATATGGCTGGGACAAGCGACTTTCCCGATCAACAGGCGAAAACACGACACGCGTTCCCGAAAACGCGCTGCACGCTTTGACAGGCTTGGGGGGCGCTGTCGGGTCAATGATCGGGCAACATGTTTTCAAGCACAAACGGTCAAAAGCATCCTATCAATCCAAACATCGCTGGATGTTGGTGGCATCCGTTTTTCTGTACGCCGTCTTGGCTTATGTGTTGATCGCGTGATTGTTCTTAGAAATTGCGACAAAGAGCGAGCTGAATGAAAAGACCTGAAGATGATCTAGAAGCACGCAAAGATGCATGGGATGCGATGCATGTTCTTTGGCTGGACACGGATGTCGAGGGGATGCATCTGGCAAACTCCGCCCTACGCTGTGCAAAAACGGCTTATACCATCGCTGAACTCGAACACATCTATTGGCACGAAATCTATCCAGTGATGGGTTCCAATTTATGGAGCGTCGCGGGCGAATGGCAGCCTCTTGAGCTTGACGCGCTATCTGCCGAAATATTGAAACGCCACAGGTTCGGGCGGGCCATCTGGTTCAAACGGTTCCGGCATGAGGCCAACGAAATTTGGAAGCAGTTGAGGCTACAGATCGAGGCTGCCCGCTCTGACAGCTGATCCTATGGCGTTCTGTTCAGCCAAAGGGCGAAAGAACCGCGCGATCCCAATTCACGCGCCTTGTTTTCACGCATATCGCTCTGTCACGACCCCCAAAGGGATCCTGACATTGCGCGGTCATACCCATGTGCAAACATGGCCGCCATATATTCGGCTGAAAACCGGTTGCTGGCGTCGAACTCAATGCCGCTATCTGCGCTGACGGCCGCCATGTGAAAGCCCAACCCATATTCCCGTGCAAGCAAGCGTGCCGCGTTAACCGAAGATGCGGCACTGGATCGTATCATCGCGGTCACGGCTTGTTGTGAAATCCCCAGCGCCGTCTCCGCGCTGGCTTGGGGTTTGGGGTCCAAAGTGTTGTTCACCAGTAAATAAGCATTGCCGCCCTGTGCCGCATTCGAAATTTCGTTAAATGCTGCGGGGGGTGTCGCGAGGAATTGCATCTGAACACCGCCATCCACATGGGTTTCTTTGAACAATTCCCCATTGTCCTCAAAGCCAATTTTGACCGACGGAAATAAACCGGGCAAAGCACCAGAGGCCCGCATCACGGCGCGGAACAAATCATACTGACCCGCTTTGGCCATTTCGCCCATGTCCCAGACCACGGCTCTGGATGTGGCAAGATTTGACGTCACTATGAACAACCGCGCGCCCGTGTCATGTTTTCTAGCGATCGCCTCTAAAACCGGAGCCGGCGTATAGGTCTCAATAAGCCCGGCAAGCGGCGCTGTGTCATAAATCCCATCGCTTGAAACTGCCGTTAGCCACCGAAACTGCGCGATGTCCTCAGCATCGTGATCCAAGAACATACGCTGCAATGTCGCGTCTCCGTCTGTTCCCAGGAAAGCCATGGGTGCAATCAAGGCACCGGTCGAAACTCCGGTTACAATGTCGAAATCCGGTCGGCCTCCTGTTTCGGACCAGCCGGACAACGCGCCTGCGCCAAATGCGCCATCTTCACCGCCACCGGACAATGCCAGCATTTGCGGTTTGTCCCTAAGACGCGACAGATCAAGGTGGCGCGCCCAGACGGCCGCGTCCGCATTCGCCTGAAATCGCATAGATGCCAACGGATCATGCGTTGGTATCAACGGGCGCGGCGTCACCTCTTGGCTGGACGAGCGTGAACAGGCCGACAAAACTGAACTGGCCGTCAGTCCAATCATCAAGAGGCGCCTGCTAATATGGGCGGGATCGTCAATAGGGCGCATCATCAACTGGGGCTCCGTTGAAATTTGTCTGCATTGCAAGGCGCTGGGTCTAGTTAGAGCGCTGAGGCCTTTTGGGTGCGTTGTCCATCAGGACCTGCGCGACGACGGTCTGGGTGACATCCGGATAATCTGCGTGAAGGCAGTTGGCAATGGTCGAAGGATTAGGGCGCACGGGGCGTTCAGGACGTGCCCCTTTGGCCGGGCGGGGCATGCAGGTTTGCAAGGCCGTCTCTGACACATTCATCTGCGCGGCCATCTCTGCAATAGGTGGACCCGGAGGTGGGCCGTCTTGCGCCATAGCGGTTGTCGATATTGGAATGGAAGCTGAAATGCATAAAAGTATCAATCGATTAGAGATCGTAACGTTCATGAAGCCCTCTTTGATATGCCATTTTCGAAATGGGGATTAGAACTACTACGAAAACCGTCACATTTTCCGTCGCCAGTTTCGCAAACAATTTTTGTGTAGACGCATGTGGCGTGAAAATTTGGACAAGGGCCGTCTGTGTTGACCTCAGGTCGCTGCGCCCTCAGCCCAAGAGCAAACTTCGAATGTCAAAGCATCCAGCTACCAATTGCCCGAGACACTGGCATCGCTCAGCTTCACAGGTTGCCCATCGTTGAATTCTATGACCTTGTAAAAACGATCGTCTTCGCCTCGCACCACGGCGTTGACCTCTATGAACACCTCCCAAACCTCTTTGCTTGCATCTCTGCGGCACCCATTCGCAAAGTCGCTTTCGGCCCCGTTTTTGGGTGCGTCACAAACCTCGTATTCGACAATGGCGCGCGGCTTTGCCGTATAGGTCGAATTAAAGGTCTCGATGACTGCCACGGATTTCTCCAAGTAGGCTTCAGGCAATTCTACATCCTTTGGGTCAGGCATTGTCGCCCAAAACGCAGCATTTTGCCCTTTCTCGTCGCGCTTTTCTTTTAGTTTGAACGCGCGGTTTTGTCGTACAGTCGCTTCGTAAGTCTTGTCCTCATCTCTGAACGAAAACTCCCATAGATTTCCACGCTCAGAAAACCGGGCTTTCATGCGTTCAATCTTAACAGCGCTCGCATTCGGAACCCGATCTTCCGACAACACGAAATGAAGCGCCTGTTCCGAAGTGGTCAACTCACCCGAAATGTCGATTTGGCTCGCGTTGTCCTGAGAAAAACTCGACGTGGCAGAGATGAAAGGCACCAGTACGGCCAAAGCCAATCGTCGGGTTTTAGTGAGGGAATGCATGGATTAATCCGTTTTTCGATTTAGAAAAGGTCGTTACGTGTCCCGAGATTTTAAGAACCCCTAGGCAAATCTACAACCGATGGCGCCCGGACAAGCGGATTCTCTCCATTCAAGTCTCACCGCGTTTTCGAAGGTCTGGTGTATTCACCTGAATTCTTGAGTAACCTCAATTTGCCCAACGATGGCATCGTTGAACGCACTCATTTCTTCAGCTGGTATCCAATACTCTAAATGCGCCCGTCCGCCTGCTTCTTGGACGTCGTAGGCATCAAGATAGGATTTGAGAACATCAAAGCGCGTGACAAATCCTGAACCGCTGGCTTTGACATTCCAATCACGCGCGATCTTGATGGCATATTCCTCGGTAAGGACCGGATAGAATATGGGCTGTTCCGGCAGACGAGGCGGGAATGCACTCATGTCAGCTTGCTCGATCAACACAAGTTCTTCTGGGCCAACAGGCCGCCAAAGCGTTACGATTTCAGGTTCAATGTTCATGGGGCCGTTTATGACATCGCCCTTCATTGATATTCAAGTGCGCGCATTACAAATGGCTCAACCTGAGTGTCGCAAAGCGATGGCCAGCTTTAGGCCGCCATAAATCACAGTGTCGGCAATGGACGTTTTACGGGCACACATGATGTGGACTTTGGATAAATGCGGGGGTGGATTGTCGCGCCGTCAATCAAACAGGGACTCGCATTGGGCCTTTACGGTGCTGCTATGTTCGACAATGAAATCAAGTGCATCATCAGAAACATAAGGTCGTCCGTTCATGTGTTTCCGATTGCCTGTGATGTACGTCATAACGGACCGCAACTGGGTCTCTGATCCTGACTTGGTCCAAATCCGCGCGTCGCAATCGCAATACTGACGGGATTCTGCGGCGGTGAGGGTATAGTTCACTGGCGTCGTATCTTCCTGAACGCAGATATCTGACAACGCAGCTTCCAAATCTGCCGCAACTGACGGCGAAGGCAGAAAGAAGAATGCAAAGGCCACAGCCACAGCCGCTGATGTAGGTCGTGGCGTGTTACTGAACGTCAGTACGTGATCCATGCGTGTCTTGCTGTTCATTGTCTTCTGTCCGCTTTCTCTTTTTGCAGCATTTTAAAAAATTAGGCCGAACCGGAACGATAAACCGATCGCACTTGCCTGACCTAAAACCCTGTTTGTGCACCCTTGAATTTGGTTCAGCTTGCCGTGCAATCGTTCCCAAAATCCTCGTTGTCCGGGAACTGATGCATTTCTTCATCCGTAAACCCGAGGCCACTTGTGTAATAGAAAAAGCTGCTGTCCAGGCTGATACTTTCCGGTTCAAGCCAGAAATAGAATGCGTTTTCGTTAAGCGTCCGCCGTTGAAACCCATCTTTCAGGATGAACCGACTGCCAACCGGGACCTCGATTGCATCTGAAATATCAACAAGATCCTTGCCATCTTCCGTCAAAAACAGGCCGGGCACATAGTGGCTATAGTCGTGATCGACCCCATCCGGGACCGGCAAAATGGCCTCAAGTTCAGGATACAGTCCGGGTCGTTTGGATTTTCTCAAAACGAAAGCCTGCTTTGAGATGACGCATCGCCCCTTGGCATCATCGACCAAGACCGATTTCGGGAAGCCACGTTCGTGGTTCCAAGCCATCATCCAAAAGACGGCCAAAACCGAAAAAAACAGCACCACCAATGCGATAAGTATAAAAAATACGTATTTTAAGATGACAGTTTACCTTCCAAATACACTCGTGCTTTGCACGCTTTAAGCCGGTGCTCAAACAATCGGTTGGCCCGCAGCAGCTGTCAAGACGGGTGCGTACCGCTCATTCCAATGCGAAGATGACGTTCAATCTGCCAAGGAACTGTTTCAAGGATCAACCTGCTGCTCACTGCGCGGCAGCAATATCTCCCTCAAGCAACTTCGCTTTGAGGCCATGGGGGTAAAGCTCCAATTCCCCACAATCCAAATCGTTCAGGTCATACCACCGCGCAATGCATTTTTGGCCATTGTCCTCGAAATATTCTATCGGGCCATCGCCTTTGTAAGCGTCACTTGGGAATGTCACGTCCGAAACGAACGTGACTTCATGCCCGGTTTCGCCCTGATGGGTATATATATTCTCTAGGATCATAGGCTCGCCGATCACGCCGACCGAAACCCCAAGCTCTTCGTTGAACTCTCTGACAAGCGCATCGCGCCAGGTTTCACCAAATTCCAGCCGACCACCCAAAGGCCTGACGCCTTTTATCGTTCCATCATCAAGATAGATTTCACTGGCCAGCAAAAGACCGTCACGCCAGGCAAGGCCCAGTGCTTTCACGAGGATATGTTGCTGAGGTCGCCAAACATTCATTTGTCACATGTACCAGCCCAGACGGCTAAAACAATGGGCGCAGACCGCTCATCTGACACTGGACACAGCTAAGCGGTTTGACGCGCCCGAAATGACGTTCTATCACGGCCTCACCAGGGGCGCCGAAAGGCTGAGACGTACCCTTTGAACCTGAACCGGATAATGCTGGCGGAGGGAGGTAATGCGTTCGGCTTTGTTTGGATGCTGTCCTTTTCTCTGCAGAAAAGGACATAGAATGGCCCCTCACGATCTGCTCAAAACTCTGCGTGTTCAAAACCCTTTGGTGCATTGCATCACCAATTATGTCGCGATGAATGTCGCCGCAAATGTTGTGTTGGCTGCGGGGGCGTCGCCCGCGATGGTGCATGCCCAAGAAGAGATTGCGGAATTCACCCCGATATGTGGTGCGCTGACGATCAATATAGGCACGTTATCGACCCCATGGGTGACAAGCATGCGTGCGGCGGCGCAGGCGGCGAATGATGCAGATGTCCCTTGGGTATTGGACCCCGTCGCGCATTTTATCTCGGCGTATCGCAAGGGGGTGGCGCAAGATTTGCTCGCGTTGCGACCGACCATTTTGCGCGGGAACGCCTCTGAAATCTTGGCAATGGCAGGCGAAGCGGGGGCAGGCAAAGGCGCCGACAGCGGCGACAGTGTCGACGCCGCAGAAGGGGCCGCGTGTGCTTTGGCCAAATCGCAAGGCGCAGTTGTTGCAATCACGGGCCCGGTTGATTTTGTGACGGACGGCACCCAATCTGCCAAAGTCACGGGCGGCTCTGACATCATGCCAATGGTGACCGCGTTGGGATGTTCGCAAACTGCGTTGATGGGTGCCTATGCCGCCAGCGGGCCCGCGTTTGATGCCGCCCTTGGCGCGCTTGCGCATTTCAAAGTGGCAGGGACAAAGGCTGCGAAACTGGCCAGCGGGCCGGGCAGCTTTCAGATGCATTTCTTGGATGCATTGACTGCAACGCAGCCCAAAGACTTGGCCGCTGTGATCCAATCATGATCGGATTGCGAGACCAGCTGCACCTGTATTTGGTGACCGACACCGCGCTGTGCGCTGATTTTGGTTTGGTCGAGACGGTGCAACAGGCCGTCGCGGGCGGCGTCACCATGGTGCAGTTGCGCGCGAAGGACGCCACAACGCCAGAACGCATCGAGATGGCCTTGGCGCTTAAGGCAGCGCTTGCCGGAACTGGCGTACCCTTGGTCGTCAACGACGATCTTGACGCGGCCATAAAAGCTGATTGCGACGGTGCACATATCGGGCAGGGCGATATGCCCGCGCCACAGGCACGCGCGGTGTTGGGGGCGGGCAAAATCCTTGGCCTGTCATGCGAAACGCCTGAAACCGTTCGCGCAGCCGATCCGAATGTCGTGGATTATCTTGGCCTTGGACCTGTGTTTGGGACGACGACCAAGACAGATCACGAACCCCCCATTGGCTTTGAGGGGTTGGCGCAATTGGTT
>JBDWGM010000033.1:0-6844 GCA_039975755.1 Paracoccaceae bacterium
ACGCGCCATTCCTTGCCCCGTCAGAACCTCAACCTGCCGTAACTTTGTGACAATCTCTTCGGGCTTTGGTCGCTTGTTTGCCATGTGTTTCCTCCGTTTTCCTAAACATAGCGGAGGACCACTTCAGTGGGGGAGGATCAAGAGCGCATGCCAGAATTACATGATTGGATTGATACTGAAGGCGGACCTTTCCTTCTGCTAGCGGAAAAGTAGCTTTCGTCTTGGCGCGGAACGGAAGGTTGGACATTTGAGACGCACGGCGAAGATGCAAGTGATTATAGTCAGGCGTGCGATATTTTAGAATGGATCGGTCCAATACCTTGCGGTGATGACACGGGATATGTTCTTGGAGGAGGCATCGGGCCTATTTCATGGATCAACACAGAGGATCTAAATGGCGGTTACTTGGTTCAATGGTTGGCGGTGGACGATGAATCCGAAATCCTGCCCGCCTTGAATTCTAAGGAACTAGAAGAATTGATCTCCAGCGATCGAGCGGAACACATTGATATCAAAATTCGCGAACCCGGTGAAATGCGGATCATACAGGCCGCGGAACTTGGTGACGACCTTGTCGCACCAAGTATACAACTCACACTGCAACCCGGCACCTATCATGCAACTTCAGTCTATCTCGAAACCACGTCCCTTATGATATTTGTCCGAAGGCTCAAACTGCAGCAATGCCCAGCTTCCGCTTGAGTAAAAGCAGACATTGGCACAACTGGAACGAAAATTAGGTTCGTCCGCCTTATGTCATCCGACAAACGCTTAGAAGCGAGATATTTAGCCGGATAGCTTGCAAAAGCTATTCTATCTTCATGGCTTCTGTTTCGATTTTTATGTCGACGGCATCACCAACAAGACCGTTCGCAACACCATAAGACATGCCAAAATCGCTACGGTTGATTGTGGTATCAATTGAAAGACCCAAAACGAAACGCTTGTGCCCAAACGGATACTCTTCCGCTTTGTTTAGATTAACGTTCAAAGTGACCGGGTGAGTTTGGCCTAAAATCGTCAGATCCCCGGTGACCGTGCCACTGTTAGCACTTTCTGGGTTTCCGCTATCAGCCACAAATGTAATTTCCGGATGGTTTTTAACATCTAGGAAGTCTTTGTTCTTTACGTGACCGTCACGCGCATCGTCAAAGGTATCCACGCTATCTGCATTGATGGACACCTGCACGTCACCCAGCTCTTGTGTTTCGCTATCATACATAAAGCTACCTGTAACTTCGGTGAAGATACCCAGTGTTTTTGAAAAGCCGATGTGTTCGATTGTAAAGAAAGTCGCGGTATGTGTCGTATCAAGTTCATAGCGGGCCATTTCTGCGTGTGAGCTGGTAGCGATGGCCGACAATAAAGCTGCTGTGGTATAAATACGCATGAATTCTCCGATGATATGTTTGACGTTTGCCATTACAGGTCTGTTAACATTTGCTTTTACAGGTTTGTTAACAGATGACACAGCCACAATCTAAACGATCACTCGAAGGTGATAGATCATTGGGCAAGATTCTGCTGTCATGTGCAAGCTGGAACATCCATCGCGCCAAAGGCGCAGATGACCAGGTTGCACCTTCACGTGTCGTTGACGCCATCGAAAGCGGTATCACACCGCACAGACCAGATGTATTGGCCCTTCAAGAGGCCGATGGTGATTGCCCCCCACATGCGCGTATCGTTGATGTTGAAAAAATCGCGCAAATCACAGGGCTAGATTACATCCACACTACAGCTGATCTGCGTTGGGGACCTGACAGTGATGGTTTCCTTGGGACAATTTTGTTTTTGCATCCCCGGTTGAAACGCATGCATGCAGATGTAATTGACCTGCCGGGGCATTGCCATCGTGGCGCCGTGGCGGTTGAGATAGAAATGGACGGTCGTATGTTCCGGATCATGTCGGCGCATCTGTCGCTGTCGCAACCACTGCGCATCGTGCAAATGCGGATCGTGGGGCAGTACTTATTTAGACGCCCCAAGATGCAGACGATTTTCATTGGCGACTTTAACGAATGGCGCCCTTGGGGTGGGATGATGTTTACCAAACGTATTGTCGGAACCTCCTTTCGTGGCCCAGCCAAAGCGACCTTTCCAACCCGCTTCCCGCTTTTGCCACTCGATCGGGTTTTAACAGACGGTGACGGTCGCATTGAAAGTATGTCCGTCTTGAATTTGCCAGAGACCAACCTAGCATCAGACCACCGTCCAATTCTTGGGAAGGTCACCGTTGCGTGATAGAAATGAATAACCACGGACTTCAGGTGTTTCTTCATCGTGCCGTTGGCGTAAGACGGCTAAACGCTTTGGCAAAAGCAAACCCTAAAGAGGCAATGTGTTAGAAACGGTCCCACAGCAGATCACAAGGCTAGATCAGATTGGACGCCCTGTGTCGAAATTTGTGTTCTTGGCAATTGGGCTTGGCGCAGCTTTGGTGCTGTTTTCTAGCGCTTTTCTTACGTCGTTCATTATATCAATTGTTTGCTTTGCATTCGCGGCAGCTTTGGCCACGCGTGGGTTGATGCTGAACTATCCTCATCCATCATTAGGTTGGTGTAACGTCGTTACCTTGCTGCGTGTCGCCTTGGTTGCCTTTTTGATCGGCGCTATCTTCGATCCAGTGATTTCTGTTTGGGTAACCTTCGTGGTCGCAACAATTGCTTTCGCGCTAGATGGCGCAGATGGCTGGTTGGCCCGACGTGACGGTATGACATCCTTCTTTGGTTCTAGTTTTGATATGGAAACCGATGCAGCCCTTGGCGCGGTTTTGGCATTGGGCTTGTTGATCCAAGGCAATGTTGGGCTAGAAATCCTTGTGCTTGGATGTATGCGTTATCTGTTTGTTGCCGGAAGTTTGTTTGTTCCTGCGTTGCGCGGCGACTTGCCCGAAAGCTACCGTCGAAAAGCAATTTGCGTTGTCCAGATTGTGGCGTTGATTATCTTGCTCTGCCCTCTCACGCCTGTATCGTTCTTAATGCCAATCTCAATCATCGCAGCGGCGTTGTTAGTGTGGTCGTTTGCAGTTGATACACTTTGGTTGTTGCGGCCATCGGTATGAAGACAGCGTCTCTTTTAGTTCTAGGCACGCTGGTTTTGTATCTAGCGCTTGTCCTCCCCAATCATCCGGGAACCATGAAACCTGCGTCATTTGTGCGGTGGCCGCTTGAATTGCCGGTAATCATTTTGATTATGCTGGCCTTTGGCCAGCGCAGGGGCGTGCCTTTTCTTTTTGCGATTGTCCTTCTGGCAACGACATACATAAAGCTTGCCGACTACGGGATGTTCATCGCTTATAATCGAACGTTCAATCCGATCCTTGATACGTTTTTGATCAAGGCTGGAATTGGGCTTCTGTCTGACAGTGTAGGCCGGCCCTTGGCCTATATTGCGATTGCAGCGTCTATCGTTGCTTTGATCCTTTGGTTCTTTGCATTGCTAAGCAGCCTTCGATGTTGGGCGCGTTTTGATTTGCCAGTTTCCCTTCGTGGCGCGGCTGTGGTTGGAACAATTGCCTTTGGCAGCTGGGCTGTCGCAGATGCAGGACATCATCTGGATTACTGGAAATTCAAGAAAAGCCCGACGGGTACCGCATGGACATCGCGCCTCGCTTTCAAACGAGGCGTTGAGATGCGCGCGACCGCAGTGGATTTGGCGAACTTCCGTAAGGCCGCTCAGCAAGATCAATATGCCGACGCGACCGGACTACTTGATCGCTTAGATGGCCGCGATGTGATTTTGATCTGGATCGAGAGCTATGGTCGAGCAAGTTTCGACAATGATCTTTATTCGCCCACCCATCTCGCTACGCTTTCAGCGGCGGAAATCCCGATCCGTGATGCAGGGTTTGAGATCAAAAGTGGTTGGTTAGCATCACCCACAACGGGCGGGCAAAGCTGGCTTGCCCACGGATCATTAGCAAGCGGGCTTTGGACGTCGGACCATGGTCGCTACAATGCTATGATCGCCAGTGGAAAGAAATGGTTGTTCCACTTTGCACAAGACGCAGGCTACCGCACATCCGCCATCATGCCAGCCATCACGCTTGGCTGGCCAGAAAGCAGTGCGATGGGGTTTGAATTGATCTTTCCCGCAGCTGACATCCCGTACAAAGGGGTCCGCTTTAATTGGGTGACGATGCCGGACCAATTCACGTTGGCGACTTACGCCGACTTACTGCCGGATGATCCGCGCCCCGACTTTATCCAAATTGCGTTAATTTCATCCCATGCGCCTTGGGTGCCTGTCCTTGATATGGTGCCTTGGGAAGCCGTCGGTGATGGCACCATATTCAATGAAATGGCCGCACGTGGACCAACACCACGTGAGCTCTGGAAAGACTATGACAATGTGCGCGAGGCGTACCGTAAGGCGGTCGATTATTCGCTGCGGGCAACGTTTGAGCATGTCGCGCAACTAGGCGACAAGGCTCCGTTGATCATTGTCGCCGGCGATCACCAAGCGGCAGGTTTCGTTGCGGGCAGCGACAACATTGACGTACCTGTCCATATGATTGGTCCGCCAAAGGTATTGGAGCTAATCAACCTCTGGAATTGGAATGACGGGCTGATCCCCGCTGATGACGGCCCGGTACGTCGCATGGATAGTTTTCGCGACGATTTCATTGAAGCCTTTTCGACTGCATCAAAATTGGCCGAGGTTTCGCAGTGATGATGCACTTGGCCAAAATCACAGTGTCGTTGCTGGTTCTCAGCGTTCTTATCTGGCTCGCAGATGGCGCAAGCATTTGGGACCGTTTGCGAGGTGCCGATTTAGGCTGGCTGGGCGTTGCGCTGATCGCTTTGACCGCCTCGACAATCATGATGGCCAGACGTTGGCAGATCGTGGCCGCCGCCCTTGAGATCGAGATAGGCTACGTCAAGGCTGTGGCAGAATACTACATTGCCCAGCTTGTGAATATCATACTGCCCGGTGGCGTTGCTGGTGATATCACCCGTGCAGTGCGTGTGCGCAAAAAAGGCGACATGGTACGTGCAGCACAATCCGTCGCGGCGGAGCGCATTGTCGGGCAAGTCAACATGTTCGCACTCATGGCATTTGGATTTTTGGGTGCGTTGGTTCTACCGGGTGGCTTGGCGTGGCCAAAGATCGCGTGGCTTGGTATCGCCTGTGTCACTATCGCAGGTATCGTTGCAGTTTCCATTGCAGGACGGTCAGGTGCAACCGCGCGCTTTCTGGCTTTGACGATAGACTTGATCAAAAAACCAAGCCTGTTCGGCTGTGCACTCGCGACCAACCTGTGTTTGATCTTGAGTCTTTATGCATGCGCCCGCGCGACTGGCACGATCATCCCGGCGGAAGGATTGGTAACGCTCATCCCTTTGATCTTGTCTTCAATGCTCATTCCGCTGTCTGTCGGCGGTTGGGGCTGGCGCGAGGGGGCCGCAGCTGCACTGTTTCCTCTGATTGGTGCAACCGCAAGTGCGGGCATTGCAACTGGCATCGCTTATGGCGCGATGATGATGGTCGCCGCCCTTCCAGCCCTATTCTTCATTCTGCGCAGAAACCCTGCGCTTTCTCAAACTACTCAACCAAAAGCAGGATTTATGTGATGGTATCTCATCTTTCTCGTCGTTCCTTTCTTCAAACAGGCGCTGCCCTTGGCGTGACCGCTTCAGGTTTGCCCGCATTTGCAGGTGGTCATGCGAATGTAAATTTCCAATTGTCTTGGCTGCATTCGGTGCAATTTGGCGGCAGCTACATCGCTGCACACAAAGGCTATTGGAGCGATCTTGGCTTAGACGTCTCCTTGACCCAAGGTGGCCCTAACGCGCCCGTTGAACCACCTGTCGTCTCTGGCAATGCACTGATGGGCATTTCCGCAGCAGACTTTACTGCAGCAGCGGTGGCTGAAGGTGCACCGTTCAAAATTGTCGCTGTCGCTATGCAAAAGAACCCATTCGCGATTGCATCGCTTGTGGGAAATCCGGTGAACACGCCTGCTGATCTGGTTGGTAAAAAAATCGGCATGGCCGTTGCGAACACGCCCGTTCTTCAAGCGCTTTGCACATTGAATAACGTCGATATCAACGAAATCGAGATTGTCCCGACGCAATATGACCCAGCCCCACTGGTCAGCGGTCAAGTGGATTGCCTGCTGTGTTGGGAAACAGACTTGCCCGTCGCCATGACAACACAAGGCGTTGAAAACACAACAATGCTGATGGCGGATTATGGTTATGCTGTTCATTCGCAGACCTATATCGCAACCGAAGATGCCGTCGCGAACCGTCGCGCAGATTTGGTGAACTTGCTGAAGGGTGAGGTCAAAGGTTGGAACGACTATCTGGCCGACACGGATGCGGCTGCGGCTCTCACAGTTGAGATGTTTCCAGATGCTGGTTTGGATCTTGACGCGCAAAAACTGCAAGCAGCACGACAGGTGCCATTGATGTTCTCTGATCTGACCGCAGCGCATGGCTTTGGTTGGTTCACAGAAGAAACCATCGCAGCAAACGTCGAAACCTTGGCGCTGCTTGGGCGCGATGTCACGCCTGACCTTTGGGATCGCTCGTTGCTTGAAGAAGTCCACAGTTAGTACCTTGGTCGGGCCTCACATTCGTTGTGACGCAATCACCAAGCGGTTCAACGACACAAACGTTGTTGAACCCTTTGATGTGACATTTGCGGCGGGTGAAACCACAGCATTGGTCGGCCCGTCGGGCTGCGGAAAGTCCACCGTATTGCGCATGATTGCTGGTTTGGAAAAACCATCCAGCGGCAGTGTTAAGCTGGGCGAATTGCCTCCGCATAAACTTGCCAAAAGAGGCGGTCTTGCGATGGCATTCCAAGACCCGTCATTGCTGCCTTGGCGAACCGT
>JBDWGM010000034.1:0-11326 GCA_039975755.1 Paracoccaceae bacterium
GTGATGCAAAACAGTTCCGGACCGGCCGCGACCTGGCAGCTTGGCTCGGACTGACCCCGCTTAACAAGTCCAGCGGTGGCAAAGAACGCCTAGGCAAGATCACAAAGCAGGGCGATCGCTACATTCGCAAGTTGCTGGTCGTGGGCATGACGTCTCGCGCAGTGATGGCGAAACGTTCGCCGGAGAAGGTTGATCTTTGGACCGCTAAGATCCTCGCCGACAAACCGTTCCGGCTGGCAACAGTCGCCATGGCAAACAAGGCAGCCCGGGCCATCTGGGCGATACTGACGAAGAAACAAGAATACAGGCAGCCAGCGTTCTAACCAAGCCGACTGCCCACGAGATGCAAGACGTTGAAGTGATGATGTGGAATTAAGTCAACCAAGAGCAAGGACACTCCGGGAATGGCAGCGGCCCTCTGAGGTCGATAAGCCGATTGGAACCTCGCTCGCGGAATTCATCAGGGCCAGTGGAGGCAATGCCAAAACAAAAACAGGCCGGACAGACGACAGTACTGACCAAAAGACCACGAACATCACCAGAAAACACTTGCAATGCAGGAGCCACCCACAGAGGCCATACGCGCAGCCTCAGCCATGCTGCAGTGCGGCCCACCATTGCGGACTTTCGCCGCAACTGCAAAATCAGCTGACGGGCGAATTCACACAATGCGGATAAAGTTAGCATTCGCCGCAACGGCAGCTTTTTTGACTGAGCGTCGCAAATCCAGAATTTCAATATTTTTACTTATACTAAAAAATTTATTGACTCGGGTTGGCAGAATATGCACTTTTTTACCTATGCTAAAAAATAACATCCAATTGAAAGACAAATCAGCGCCTGATCTTGGTGCTGCGTTGCGGTCTAGACGCAAAGAACTGAAGCTTACCATGCAAAGTGTGGCAGACGCCGCTGGACTGTCTGTTGGTTTCATCAGTCAAGTCGAACGCGGGCTTACATCGCCCTCTTTAGGCTCTCTTGCCTCGATTGCCGCCACTCTCGACACTGAAATAGGTAGCTTTCTACAGCAACCAAGTGCTGGCAGCCAAACCACACATGAAGCCAGCCGTTTGGCTTATTCGGTGGCCGATGCTGACGTATCGTATGAGCGGCTTTCAACGTCCTTTGCGGGATCAAAGCTCCATTCTGTCCTTGTCCATGAAACACCGGGACACCGGATGGAGCCGATCAGCCATCATGGCGAAGAAATGTTCTATATTCTTGACGGCGAAATCACCGTTGAAATCGAAGGCGTTGCCGAGGTTTTGCGCAAAGGTGACTCTATCCACTTTGAGAGCCGCCGCGTGCATTCCACCTGGAACCACGGATCATCAACCGCGTCCATTTTGTGGTGTGGCACCATGGATGTTTTTGGTGACGCACCCGCCCCAATTCATAAAAAAGCCTCAGCTCGAGAGGTCGCAACCTACCCAACCGGAGAAACTAAAAAATGATGAAGAATACTGCATTGATTACAGCGCTATGCGCAGCGACGGCCTTGGCCGGCCCTGTCTTTGCTGAAACTGTTTTACGACTTGATGAAGTGGCTGTCGGTGAACTCGACCCCGCTAAAGCGTCCGATTATGCCGACAGCATTTTGATGTTCAATGTCTACGATACGCTTGTGTTGCCTGCGCAAGGTGGCCCGGGCCATACACCACACCTTGCCGCTGGTTGGGAAGTTGATGGTTCAACGTACACGTTCACATTGCGCGATGACGTGATGTTCCAATCGGGCAACAAGATGACAGCTGCTGATGTAGTTTATTCGGTCGAACGGATGCAAGCACTTGGCGCTGGTCTGTCGTATCTCTTTGCAGGCGTCACCGCCGCGGCTGTTGATGACACGACCGTCACCCTGACACTGGAAACACCGTATGCGCCGTTCATTGCGTCTTTGGTTCGTCTTCCAATCGTCGATATGGCGCTTGTTAAAGCGAACTCTGACACTGAATGGGGCGAAGAATTTTTGTCCGCAAACGGCGCGGGTACGGGTGCCTATTCAGTGACCTCACATAATCCACAAGAAGAAACGGTTATGGCGAAGTCAGACAGCTACTTCCTTGATGTAGCTGATGTTGCCCCAGATACAGTGCGCCTGCGCTACGGTCTTGAACCTGCGACAGTCCGCACGTTGATCGCCCAGGGCGAGCACGACATTGCCAGCCAATGGTTGCCACCAGAGGTGGTTCAGGCGCTTGCCAATGACGGCGCGCAATTGCTGACTGAAGGCGGTACAGGCGGGTTCTATTTCAAAATGAACACGCAAAAAGCCCCGCTTGACAATGTGAATTGCCGTTTGGCGCTGAGCGCTGCGTTCGATTACAGCACAGCCATTCAGATGATTGCGATCAACGATGAGGTGTCCGGCGGCAGCCCTGCAACAGGTGCTATTCCCGTCGGTATGTTTGGTGCAAACAGTGCCGATATGGCCCAAGCGCAAGACCTTGGTGCGGCGAAAGCATACCTTGCGGATTGCCCCCACGACCCTGCTGAGATGAACATTGAGATCAGCTGGATCGCCGAAGTGCCGTTGGAAGAACGTTTTGCCCTGTTGATGCAGTCAAACTTTAGCCAAATGGGCATCTCAAGCAGCATCACCAAGCTGCCTTGGGCGTTGTTTGCTGAACAGGTCTCAACCGCCGAAGGCACACCTCACATCAGCCAGTTGTTCGTGAATGCTGTCACAGGTGATCCTGATACGTTGCTTTACGGTATGTACCACTCATCCACACCGGGCACGTGGCAGTCACCAGAATACCTGAACGACGCCGAGGTGGATGCCGCATTGGACGCGGGCCGTACTGCAACATCTGATGCGGAACGCGAGGCGGCATACTCTGCGCTCAACGCCCGTTTGATGGCGGTTGCACCGACGATTTACGGCTTTGACCGTCAGTCTGTTTTTGCAGCATCTAATCGCGTGAATGTTCCAGCGTTGAGCGATCCGGCAATGGCGTTCGGTCTTGATGGCATGGGCTTCAGCTTCCGCCTGATGGAAATGACCGGCGAATAACGAAACCTTCCTGATCTGGGGCGCAGGCATCTGTGTCTGCGCCCCTCTTTTCGATCCCCAAGTGTGCCCTCCCTCTTTTGAAAGCGCCTCATGTCTGGAATTCTCCGCCTGCTGCTGAACCGGCTAGGTATCTCTCTCATTGTGCTTGTTGGTGTCTCGATGCTGATCTTTGCGATTGCACGGATCATCCCCGGCGATCCAGCGCGCATTGCCCTTGGCCCCAACGCCAACGCTGAGCAGATCGCGAACCTTCGTGCCGAGATGCATTTGGATGCATCGCTGCCCCTGCAATACGGGCACTTCGTCGCCGATGTCTTGCGCGGCGATCTGGGTACATCGCTTTATACCAACCGCCCCGTCACCCAAGACATTGCACAGTTTCTGCCCGCGACGCTTGAATTGGTGTTCTTGGCGGGTTTCATCATGGTGGCTGTCGGTTTGCCACTCGGCATTCTTGCCGCGCGCCACCGTGGGCGCTGGCCGGATCATCTGGTCCGCATCATTGCGCTGCTTACCGTATCAGCCCCCGGTTTTGTTTGGGCCGTCATCTTGATGTTGCTGTTCGCGTTCTACTTGCCGCTGTTTCCAATCGCGGGGCGCATATCGGATATCTATGACATTGAACGCACCACAGGTTTTCTGACAATCGACACCGCATTAGCCGGCAATTGGGCGGCCTTTGGCAGTGCCGTGCATCACCTTATCCTGCCTGCAATCGCATTATCCCTGTCGGGTATCGGTCAAGCCGCACGGCTGACCCGCGCCAACATGGTCGAAACCTATGAAAAACCCTATATCGAGATGGCGCGGGCTTATGGATTCTTCCCGTCTCGCATCGCGCGCAGCTATGCGTTCAAGCCATCATTAATCCCGTCACTGACTATCATCGGCCTCGATTTCGCAGCCATGTTGGGCAATGCCTTTCTGGTCGAAGCCGTCTTTGCTTGGCCCGGTCTGTCGCGTTACGGCGTCGCCGTAATCCTGCGCAAAGACCTCAACGCGATCATGGGCACAGTCCTAATTATCGCCATCACATTCCTGATCGTGAACATCATCGTTGATCTGCTGATCGCGTTCCTGAACCCCCGTATCCGTTATTCCACACGAGGTGTATCATGATCCGCACGCTTCGTATTCTGGCGACCAATCCGCTTAGCCTTTTGGGCCTTGTCCTTGTCTGCCTCATCACGCTGGCCTCGATTTTCGCCCCGTGGCTCGCGCCATTCCCAACGCATAACGGCGCTGTCGTGGATTTCGCCAACAACAACCGCCCGCCATCCGCGCAAAACTGGATGGGGACCGATCTGGTGGGGCGCGATATCTTTAGCCGCATCTTGTTCGCCTATCAGATCAGCCTGACGCTTGGCGTCGTCGTGCTGGCGATTGCCGTGCCTATTGGCACAATGATTGGGTTGGTTGCGGGCTATCTCGGTGGCTGGCTTGAGATGATCCTGATGCGCATCGTCGATGTGTTTCTGTCGGTCCCACCGCTCGTTCTGGCAATTGCTATGATGGGCGTGTTGGAACCCACATTGACCAACGCCATGTTGGCCGTCACGGCGATGTGGTGGCCTTGGTATGCGCGGTTGGTCTATTCCATCGCACGCGGCGAGCGCGAAGAAGGCTATGTGCTGGCTGCCGAAGTTATCGGCGCAGGCGCAGGTCACATCGCGTTTCGTGAAATCCTGCCCAATTGCCTGCCCGCGATTATCACGAAAATGACGCTGGATATGGGCTTTGTGATCATCATCGCCTCGTCGCTCTCCTTCCTTGGGTTGGGTGTGCAGCCGCCTACTGCCGACCTTGGGTCTATGGTCGCCGAAGGTGCGCGATACTTGCCCGATAGTTGGTGGCTGACGGTCTTCCCAGGCCTTGCCATTCTGGTCGCTGTGTTTGGCTTTAACCTGCTAGGCGACGGGTTGCGCGATGTGTTGGGAGTGGACGAATGAGCATTCTGCACATCAAAGACCTGCACCTTGGATTCAAAACGCTGACCGGGCAGGTGGATGTTTTACACGGCATCGACCTTGATATCGCTGCAGGTGAAAAAGTGGCCTTGGTTGGCGAAAGTGGGTCGGGTAAATCCGTGACCGCCCGCATCGTGTTGGGGCTGCTGCAAGAAACGCGGACAGCCCGCATCAACGGCACGGTTCAATTTGATGGCAGCGATATTAACGCGATGTCCGCCCGTGACCGCGCGGCGTTGCGCGGCACGGAAATGTCGATGATTTTCCAAGATCCGACATCCTCGTTGAACCCGATGTTCACCATCGGCAATCAATTCACCGAAGTCCTGCGCCGCCGTCAACCCAAGCTGTCCAAAGCCGCCAGCCATACCCGCGCGACCGCGTTGTTGGATGAGGTCGCGATCCCCGATCCTGCCCGCGTTTTGGGTGCCTATCCGTTCCAGTTATCGGGCGGCATGAACCAACGTGTGATGATCGCCATGGCGTTGGCCAACAAACCGAAACTGTTGTTGGCGGATGAACCCGGAACGGCGTTGGATGTCTCTGTGCAAGCCCAAACTCTGACCATGATGCGCGACATGGTGGAACAGAATGGAACATCGGTTTTGTTCATTTCGCATAACCTTGGCGTCGTGCGTGAGTTCGCGGACCGCGTTTACGTTATCTATCGCGGCAATATTGTTGAGGATGGCCCGACGGACGCGTTATTTGCCAACCCGCAGCACGCTTACACGCATGCGCTTATGTCTGCCGTGCCCCGTATTACAGGTGTTGGATTGCTCGAAGTGCCTGAGGTTAGCGACGATTTCCTTGCGCCGCGCATTCGTCACGGAGATGCATCATGAGCCTTCTTTCACTCAACGGTTTAACCAAGACATTTGAAACGCCCACAGGCCCCGTTCACGCCGTCAGCAATGTGTCGCTAGATGTGCAGGCAGGTGAATGCCTCGCCATTGTTGGCGAAAGCGGGTCAGGCAAAACCACGATCGCCAATATGATCCTTGGGATACTGTCGGCAACATCAGGTGAAATTGCGTTTAATGGGCAAGCATTGTCCGCCAAACGCACGGCCGAACAACGCCGTCGTATTCAACTTGTGCAACAAAACCCCTTGTCGTCGCTGAACCCTAAACGGTCTATCGGCGCGTCTGTTCGATTGGGCTTGGACGTCTATGGTATCGGTGAAAAATCGCAACGATGGGCCGGCGTTGAAGCCGCATTAGACGCCGTCGGCCTTCCCGGTGACATGCGCACCCGCGCGCCTGCGTCTTTGTCGGGTGGGCAACGTCAACGGGTCAGCATCGCTCGCGCCCTTGCCTGCGATCCGCGTTTGTTGGTGCTGGATGAACCCACATCAGCATTAGATGTGTTGGTTCAGGCACGCGTTTTGCGTTTGCTCAACGATCTGCGTGCCGAACGGGGCCTGACCTATATTTTTATAACTCATGATCTGGCCGTTGTGCGCAACGTCGCAGATCGCGTGGCGGTCTTTCAATCTGGGCAGCTGGTTGAACTTGGCGAAACAGCGCAAATATTCTCGGCCCCACAGGCCGCTTATACCCGTCAGTTGATAGGCGCGGTGCCAGTCGTAGACGCGGCAGAACTTAATCTCAGAAACAAACTTGCGGAGGGCGTATGACCGATCTTATCAAAGCTATGGCATCGACAAATCAACCGATGGCCACTTTTAAAGCACTCGAAGCGCTCGTTGATAAAACCATCAGCGTAAAGCTGTTTACACTTATGGAAGTCGACAACGAACGCGGCGTGGCGCGGCGCAATTATTCCAACATGCCCGACGCCTACGCCACCAGCGGTGAAAAACCGATCAATGACGATGCTTGGACGCAGCAAGTGCAAGGCCGGCAAGAGACATTCGTGGCCAATTCAATTGAAGAGATCGCGGCGGTATTTCCCGACCACGCATTGATACAATCACTAGGCTGCGAAAGCTGTCTGAACTTGCCGATTGTCGTAAACGGTAACGTCATCGGAACGCTCAACTGCTTGCACGATGCGGGGCATTTCACACCTGAACGCGTGGCGGCTGCTGAAAGCTTAAAGCAAGCGGGCGCACTGGCATTTCTGCTCGACAATTTTATGACCAAAGAGGCCAATTGATATGACGACGACCAAACGCATTGCTACGGATGTTGGCGGCACTTTCACCGATCTCGTCGCCATTGAGACTGGCCCAGACCGCATGAAAATCACGACGGCAAAGTCAGACACCACGCCGCCTAACTTTGAGGCTGGTGTGCTGAATGTAATGGCCAAGGGCAACATTGATCCCAAGGACGTGGATTTCATGGTGCATGGCACCACTGTTGTGATCAACGCACTGACCGAACGCAAAGGCGTGACCGTTGGCTTGATCACCACCGAGGGGTTTCGCGACACCATCGAGATCGCACGCGGCAACCGCCCTGATTTCTTCAATCTGCATTACGAGAAGCCCGCGCCGTTCGTGCCACGCTATCTGCGCGCGGAAGTCCCCGGTCGCATGACATATTTAGGCGCGGAACGTATTCCGCTTGATCTGTCGGGTGTGTCTGACATCGTCGATCATTTCCGCGCTGAGGGCGTGCAAGCAGTCGCGATCTCATTGCTACATTCCTATGCGAACACGGCCCACGAAGAGGCTGTCTTGGCTGAGGTTCAACGCCTTTGGCCTGATGTGTCTGTTGTGGCCAGCCACCAGATTACCCGCGAATGGCGAGAATACGAGCGCTCCAACACAGCCGTTCTGTCGGCCTATGTACAGCCCGTTGCCGCGCATTACTTGGGTAATCTTGACGACAGTTTGCGCGAACAAGGCCTGCCGCAAAGCCCCTACATCATGCAATCCAACTGCGGTGTAGACAGCCTTTTTGCAACGTCCGCCGTGCCAATCACGATGGTCGAAAGTGGCCCTGCGTCGGGTTTCTGGGGGGCTGCCGAACTTGGTAAATTGATCGATGAGCCTGACATCCTTGCGCTCGACATCGGGGGGACCACTGCGAAGTGTTCGCTGATTGAAGGCGGCGAAGTCCGCATCATGACCGACTATTGGATCGAACGATCCCGTAAATCGGCGGGTTATCCGATCATGGTGCCCGTCGTTGATCTGGTCGAAATCGGCAATGGCGGCGGGTCAATTGCTTGGGTTGATGATTTTGACAAACTGCACGTTGGGCCACAATCGGCGGGCGCGTTGCCCGGCCCTGCCGCCTACGGCAAGGGTGGCAAAAGCGCGACCACGACGGACGCCAATCTTTGGCTTGGGCGCATCAACAAGGATTATTTCTGCGGTGGTGCCATCGATGCGGATATGGACAGTGCTGGCAGTGCTTTGAAGGCTGTCGGCGACAAACTGAGCGTGTCCACGGATGAAGCCGCGCAAGGGATCGTGCGCATCGCCAACAACAATATGGTCAACGCGCTAAAGCTTGTGTCGCTCAATCGTGGCCACGACACCCGCGATTTCACTTTGCTTGCTTTTGGTGGAGGTGGCGCAATGCACGCTGTGGCCTTGGGGCAAGAACTTCAGGTCAAGAAGGTCGTTGTGCCAGCAGCGGCATCAGTGTTTTCCGCATGGGGCATGATGATGTCAGATTTGCGCCGCGATTATTTTGTGACGCAGCTTGCCGATCTGTCCGCAGGGTCCGCAACGGGCATAGAAACTGTTTTTGCAAATGCCGAAGAAGAGGCCCTCGCGGCGTTCACAGCCGAAGGTGTTGATCCTACAAAGTTGACGTTCTTGCGCTACGGAAAATTCCGTTATCAGAACCAAGAACACACCACCGAGGTCTTGCTTGATGGCACCGTCACGGATGGTGCTTTGGCCAAGATCGCTGACGATTTCCACAACGCGTATGAGCGTGAATACACCTACCGACTTGATGCGCCTGTTGAAATGGTGGGCATCCACCTTGTTGCGCGCGCCGAGGTCGGCAAGCTGGAAATGGTCCCAACGCCATTGGGCGGCACTGATGCAAGTGAGGCAATCAAAGGCACACGCGACGTTGATTACGCGCTGGAAGGCAAACACGCGGCCACAATTTACGATGGTGAAGAGCTGCGTGCAGGCATGGCGTTCAATGGTCCTGCGATCATTGAAGACCCCGGCACGACTGTCGTGATCCACCCCAACAACGCGGTTTCCATCGACGCTTACGGCAACATCCATATCCTGTTGGAGGGTCAATCATGAGCGATCCAATCACACTCGAGATCATCCAGAACTCTCTCCAAGCCACGTCAGACGAAATGTTCGCGGCCATGCGCAAAACGGCCATGTCTTCGATCATCTATGAGGTGCTTGATATGGGCACCGGGATCACGGACGCGCAGGGGCGCATTGCCTCATCCGGCGCAGGTATTCCCGCATTCATTGGTGTTTTGGACAAGTCGGTGCAGTTTATCCTGTCCAAGTTCGGCGATGACATTCAGCCAAACGATGTCTTCATCACCAACGACCCGTGGCATGGTGGTGTGACCCACCTCAATGACCTTGTGTTGGCGATGCCGGTCTTTGCCGACGGCGCGATCATCGCCTGGACGGCCAATATTGCGCACAACTCTGATGTTGGCGGCATGGCACCGGGGTCTTTGTCAGGTGATGCCACTGAGATTTTCCAAGAAGGTCTGCGCTTGCCCGCTGTCAAACTGATCCGCGAAGGCGTGACCGACCAAGCCGTGATGGATATCATCACCTGCAACAGCCGGATGCCTGACTTCCTGTTGGGCGATGTCTGGGCCGCGATTGCTGCGGTTCGGATCGGTGCAAGACGCCTCGAAGATCTGTCAGTGAAGTACACCCCGACCACCTTTAAGGCGGCGATGGACAGCTTTTTGGGCTTTGGCGAAAAGACCGCCATTGCTGAGCTTGCCAAACTGCCCAAAGGCACGTTTGAATTGTCAGAACCTCAAGACGACGGGCGCACCTATAACGTCAAAGTCACGATCACGGATGACGAATTTATCGTCGATCTGCGTGATAACCCAACCCAAGACACGGGTTGCACCAACACCAGCCGCGATGGCACGATTGTCTGCGCGCAGATGTTGTTCAAATCGGTCACAGATCCTGAAACACCCGCAAATGAGGGCTCATTCAGGCCTTTGAAGGTGCTGACAACTGAGGGCACGGTGTTCCACGCCCAAGAGCCCGCAGCCATCGGGTTCTACTTTGAAACCGAAGTTCGGGTCTATGATTTGATCTGGCGCTGCTTGGCACCGCATGTGCCTGAACGTCTGCCTGCTGGTCACTTCAGCTCTATCTGCGGCACGTTTGTCGGTGGTATCCATCCCGACACTGGCCGCCAATACACCATCATCGAGCCGCAAATTGGCGGCTGGGGCGCATGGGAGGGTCGCGATGGCAACCCGTGTATTTTCTCGGGCTTCCACGGCGAAACCTACAACACACCAGCCGAAATTTCCGAGGCACGCAACGGGTTGTTCATCGACAAGATGGAACTCAACACGGCCGCCGGCGGCGAGGGTGAATTCAATGGTGGTCGTGGATTGGTTCTTGAATACCGCATACGCACCGAAAGTGGTTTCTTGACTGCGGGCTACACACGTTCCGTCGTGAAACCTTGGCCGTTGGATGGTGGTTCCGAGGGGTCGGGAAACTTTATCGAAGTTGATAAAGCCGCTGGAGAGAGAGAACATTACGCCTTCGTCTCTGGCCTCGATTTGACCACTGACGACATTGTGCGGGTCATTACGTCATCGGGTGCGGGCTTTGGTGACCCTAAAAAGCGTGCCCAAGATGTAGTCGCGTTAGACATCAAAAACGGCCTCATAACGCCAGAACGTGCCCGCGAAATTCACGGATATGAAGGAACCACAGAATGAGCCGCCTTACCCTCCTGCGCCAAAGTATGACCGAACAAAACGTCGACCTTGTTGCATTGGGGCCAAACGCCCATCTGGCATGGCTGTTGGGCGTACGCCCGCACGGCGATGAACGCCCCTTGTTGCTGTGTGTCACGCAAACCTATGCGGGTTTTTTGATGCCGTCGCTTGAAGCGAAAAGCGCGCGCACCCAAACCGATCTACCTTTCCATACGTGGGCCGACGACGTCGGGCCGGATGCTGCATTTGCGGACCTGCTAAACACCTCTGGTGCGGCAAACGCCAAGACCATTGTTCTGGATGAAACCATGCGGGCTGATTTTGCCGGATTAGTGCAAGACGCGCTTCCGGATGCCACCCGCCAATTCACCGCGACCACGATCGGTGCGTTGCGCATGTGCAAAGACGCGGACGAATATAGCAAACTGAAACGCAACGCCCAATCCGCCGATACCGCGATGAAGGCCGCATGGTCTGCGATGAAAACGGGCATGACCGA
>JBDWGM010000035.1:0-23702 GCA_039975755.1 Paracoccaceae bacterium
ACCTTCTATGGCCCCAATGGCCGTCATCGCCTTCACGCCGCTTTCCGGGGCTTGTGATAGGCCAATCGTTTCAAGGGCTTCGAGCGCGGCTTCGTGGATACGGGCCATTCCGGCCTCGGTCAGCGGTGAATAGGTGCCGCCAGAAAGACCGGATCTAACGGGGCGCAAGTGATCGGGTAACGCGGCTGCTCGTGCGGCACGCCGGGCGGCCCGGCCACCGCTGCGTTGGGACGATTGTTGGTTCATTTTGGATTTCCCTGACATCATTTTTAAAGTTTACGTGGTGCTCTTTAAAAATGTGCAGGTCGTCCTCGGGCAGCACGACCACGTTCGGCCCCGATTGTGCGCACAATCAGGTTAATCTTGCAGCTTTCAGCCTGCATCAAGCGCATCATTTGGGCTGTCCTCACCGTCAAATCATGCAGTCAGCGTCTTTCAGCCTGACCAAGCGGTCGCGTCTGTTTGCGACATTGTTAGCGCGTCTTTGCGCATTCCCGCGCCACGCGAAAGCGGCATCTTGCTTCTACACAAGAGCGTGAGCTTTGGGGGCTAGGCAAGCGCAACAACAAGGAACATCTGTCCGGGGTCATTGCATGACGAGCAACATAATAGGAGGCACACATGCAAACGAAGTCACTGACCGTACTGACAGCCTTATCGGCGTTAAACCTATCTGGTTTTGCCTATGCGGGCGCGCCTACTGCGCCAATTGAAGATACAATCGCGCCGACGCCGATTGAGGTCGCGCCTACAGAGACGCCGGTCTTGGGCGGCGAATGGACCGGCTTTTATGGGGGGCTACAATTGGGTCGGCTTGATGCTGATACGTCGACTGGCCTTGATGGAGATGACACCACTTATGGTCTACACTTGGGGTACGATTACGATTTCGGTCAATTCGTGTTGGGCGGAGAGCTTGATTACGACAGTACCGATGTCGACCTTGGCGGTGGCGCAGCAACAATCGATTCCGTTACACGGCTAAAGGCGCGGCTTGGATACGATTTTGGCCTTGCTTTGGGTTATGTGACCGCCGGCGTTGCTGACGTGGATACAAGCATCGGGTCTGAAACTGGCGAATTCTATGGGATTGGCGTTGCATATCAGGTCACTGACAATTTCACAGTAGGTGGTGAAATCCTGGATCACCAATTTGACGATGTCGAAGGATCGGGCGTGGACGCAGATGCGACCACATTTACGATCCGTGGATCGTATCGCTTCTAATGGAATACCGGCCCGGGCAAGTCACTTTGCCCGGGCTGTTCTGGTTAAAGGCTAAGGGCGTCGGCAAAAGCGACAAGTTTTGTCAGCGCATCGGCAAAAGAGTCATCCGCCACCGTCATTGCAACCCGAATATGGCCACGGGCCGCATGACCAAAGCTTTCTCCGGGCATGACGGCAATATGTGTTTCATCCAGCAATTGATTGGCAAATTCCAGTCCTGACAATCCCGTGGCACGGATATCCAGCATTAAATACATCGCGCCCTGAGCTGGGATAAGACCCACGGTGTTTTGTCCGGCTAAGATGTCTTGGGCCAAAAGACGCCGTCTGCGAAAAGGGGCGCCAACGTCTTCCTCGAAACTAGCGCCTTGGGCTAAAGCAAACACACTGGCGTCCTGAATAAATCCCGGAACGCCATAGGTTGTCACTGTTGCCAGATCGATCATATGCGCAATCGCGTCTTCTGGACCAATCACCCAACCGCATCGCGATCCCGTCATCGCGTGACTTTTGGACATAGAGCCAACGACGAACGTGCGTTCTGTCCTACCGGGCAAAGATCGAGGCGACAGATGCGCGCCGTCCCAAACTTGGGTGTCATAAACCTCGTCTGAAATCAGCCACAGATCATTGTCCCGACAGACATCCGCGACACCTTCTAACGTTGCGCGTGAATAGACGGTGCCGGTCGGATTGTTCGGTGTATTGATTAGAAAACTTTTTGCGCCCTTGGCCTGCGCAGCCAGATCATCCTTGCGGGGTTGGAATGCGTCCGCTGCCCGCGTTTCAATGCGACGCGGCACTGCTCCGCAAGCGCGGATCGTGCCGGGATAGGTCGCATAATATGGATCGAGGTATAGCGCGACATCACCGGGATCGCAGGCTGCGCTATGGGCTGCGAATAACGCGGATTGCCCACCGGGTGTGATCAGAACATTTTCAAGGCGTGTTGGAACACCGGTTCGATCTTGCGTGCGCTGGGCGACCGCAGCGCGCAAAGCATCGGTCCCAGGCACCATCGCATAGCCTGTGTGCCCAGCCATGGCGGCGCGATGCATGTCCTGCAAGATTGGCGCAGCCGTTCGAATGTCGTGTTCACCAATCGTCAATTCGGTAACATCTATCCCTGCATTAACCATTTTGCGCGCACGGATAAACACGTCCCATCCATCACCTTCTTCGCCGTTCAAACCTGTTATTCGACGGGACAAGTTCATCGCGTTCTCCGAAAATTTTGGGGACTCAGAATAGGGGGACAGGGCCAGAGGATAAGGGCGAAGTCAACACTGCCCTTGACCGCGTTGTCGCATCGGGCGTAAGGGTGAGGCATGAACCGTATTTGCATCATTACTTGCTGCATTACCTGCTGAGATACTCAAGCGGGCTGGTTTTTCTTTTCCTTCTATGATAGACTTGATAGGCCCGCGCCAACTGCCGCGCGAGGACGCTATGGACATTCAGTTATATAATACTGCGACCCGGTCGAAAGAACGCTTTGACCCGATCGACCCGAAAAACGTGCGCATGTATGTCTGCGGCCCGACTGTGTATGATCGCGCGCATCTGGGCAACGCACGGCCCGTTTTGGTGTTTGATGTGCTGAACCGGTTGTTGCGCCATGTTTACGGTGATGGCGCAGTGACTTATGTGCGCAACTTCACCGATGTAGATGACAAGATCAACGCCACCGCTTTGGCCCGCAAAGAAGCGGGTGCGGCCGGATCATTAGAAGAGTTGGTACGCGAGCGGTCTGATGAAACCATCAATTGGTATCACGCCGACATGGATGCTCTGGGTGCAGTGCGCCCTGACCACGAACCGCGTGCAACGGATTTTATTCAGCAGATGGTTGACTTGATCACTCAGTTGGAGCGCGACGGGTTTGCTTATGCGAAAGATGGCCACGTGTTGTTCCGTGTACGTAGGTATGAAGAATACGGCCAATTGTCAGGCCGTTCGGTGGACGACATGATCGCCGGAGCCCGCGTCGAAATCGCCCCCTATAAAGAAGACCCGATGGATTTTGTCCTTTGGAAACCATCAGACGATGAATTGCCCGGTTGGGACAGCCCCTGGGGACGAGGGCGTCCGGGATGGCATATCGAATGCTCTGCAATGGCCAAAGAACTGCTGGGCGATACCTTTGATATTCATGGCGGCGGCAATGATCTGCAATTCCCGCATCATGAGAACGAAATTGCCCAATCCAAATGCGCGGGCCACGGTTTTGCAAATGTGTGGATGCACAATGAGATGCTGCAGGTCGAGGGCAAGAAGATGTCCAAATCCTTGGGCAACTTCTTCACCGTGCGCGACTTGCTGGATCAAGGTATACCGGGCGAGGTGATCCGTTTTGTGATGCTGAGCACACATTACCGCAAACCCATGGATTGGACCGAAAAGAAACGCGGTGATGCAGAAGCGACTTTGCGCAAATGGCGCGAGCAAACTTCGGGTGTTGATTTTGATGTCAGTCAAGAACAAGCAACTGATGCGTTATCGGACGATCTGAACGTGTCAGAAGTTGTAATGCGCATGCACAGCTTGTCCAATCAGGGTGACTATGCAGCACTAAAAGCAACAGGCATGCTGATTGGTTTGCTAAGCGATGAATTGGGCGAATGGTCCATTGAACCATCAATTGATTTGGACGCCTATGCATCACAGTTAGCGGACGCGCGGACTGCAGCGATGGTCAGCAAAGATTTTTCGTTGGTGGACCAGTTAAAGTCAGGACTTATTGCGGCAGGGGTCGAGGTTCGTATGTCCAAAGACGGTGTGGACTTGGTTCCTGGGTCAAGCTTTGATGCGTCCAAACTGGAGGAATTGTTGTGAGTAAAGAACGACTTTACCTCTTTGACACGACACTTCGCGATGGTCAGCAGACGCAAGGCGTGCAGTTCTCGACCGCGGAAAAGGTACAAATCGCGAAGGCGTTGGATGAATTGGGGGTCGACTATATCGAAGGCGGATGGCCGGGGGCCAATCCCACCGACAGCGCATTTTTCGACGAAGCACCGAAGACGCGTGCGCGCATGACCGCCTTTGGCATGACCAAACGGGCAGGGCGTTCGGCGGCAAATGACGATGTTTTAGCGGCTGTGATGAACGCGGGCACGGATACAGTGTGTTTGGTTGGCAAATCGCATGTGTTTCATGTCGAAACCGCACTGGGCATCACGCGCGAAGAAAACATCGCCAATATCGCGGACAGCTTTTCGCATATTGTGGGCCAAGGGCGCGAAGCCTTGTTTGATGCGGAACATTTCTTTGACGGTTACAAAGCGGATCCTGACTATGCCGTTGGCTGTTTGCATGCTGCGCTTGAGGCCGGATGCCGCTGGATTGTGTTATGCGATACCAATGGTGGGACGCTGCCTGACGAAATTGGCCGTATAACAGGCGATGTGATTGCAGCAGGAATTCCTGGTGATCGACTGGGCATCCATACGCATAATGATACTGAAACGGCTGTGGCTGGATCTTTGGCAGCGGTGCTGGCAGGCGCGCGCCACATCCAAGGCACGCTAAACGGTTTGGGTGAACGCTGTGGCAACGCAAACTTGACCTCGATCATTCCGACATTGTTGTTGAAAGAACCGTTCAAAAGCCAGTTTGAAACCGGGATCACGAAGGACGCGTTGCAAAACCTGACACGGGTCAGTCGGATGTTGGATGATATCTTGAATCGCGTGCCGCAAAAACAAGCGGCCTTTGTGGGCGCATCTGCTTTTGCACATAAGGCCGGATTACATGCCTCTGCCATCCTGAAAGACCCAACGACTTACGAACATATCGAACCAAGTATCGTTGGGAATGCACGGGTCATTCCTATGTCGAACCAAGCGGGTCAATCCAATCTGCGCCGTCGTTTGGCCGAGGCGGGATTGGAAATCGCGCGAGACGATCCTGCTTTGCCACGCATTTTGGATCGGATCAAAGATCGGGAGGCTGAAGGCTATAGCTATGATACCGCACAGGCGTCATTTGAGTTGATCGCGCGGGATGAGCTGGGGCTGTTGCCGGACTTCTTCGAAGTCAAACGGTATCGGGTTTCGGTCGAGCGTCGGAAAAACAAATACAATAAAATGGTGTCCTTGTCCGAAGCTGTGGTGGTTGTGAAAGTGGACGGACAAAAGGTCTTGAGTGTTTCAGAAAGCATGGATGCGCAGGGCAGTGATCGCGGCCCGGTGAACGCTTTGTCCAAAGCATTGGCCAAGGATTTAGGACGCTTTCAAAGGCATGTGGAAGACATCCGACTTGTCGATTTCAAGGTGCGCATTACACAAGGCGGGACCGAAGCTGTAACCCGCGTCATCATCGACAGCGAAGATGCGCAAGGGCGACGCTGGGCGACATGCGGCGTGTCCGCCAACTTGGTCGATGCGTCTTTTGAGGCGCTTTTGGACGCTATCCGGTGGAAGTTGGTACGAGACGGCGCTTTGGCACAGGCGGCTGAATGATCATCTGATGCTCGATACGGATACCCTTGCCTGCGCACGGATCGTTGAAAAAGGCGATCCTTTGCGGTTTCGAACGGTTATGGCAGCGCCGTTGGATGTGCGGGCCAAGTTGTTTCCGCTTTATGCCTTCAATGTTGAAGTCAGCCGCGCCCCGTGGGTCACTGCCGAGCCGATGATTGCCGAAATGCGCCTGCAATGGTGGCGCGACGCGTTGGAGGAAATCGCGCAAGGTCGGGATGTGCGCTGCCACGAAGTCGCAACGCCGCTTGCTGCTGTCCTGTCGCACAAAGATGCGCAAACGCTTGATCCATTGATCGCGGCGCGCCGCTTGGATTGTTATCGCGAGCCGTACGAAGATATCGAGCATTTTCAAGACTATGTGGATAAAACCGCAGGTCTGTTGATGGAAGTCTGTGCGGGCATTCTTGGCGCACCGGATGTGCAAAAGGCGCGAGATTTGGGGTTTGGCGCGGGCCTTGCTGCGTTTTTGCGGGCGATACCTGCATTGGAGGCTGCCGGGCGCATTCCGTTAGTTGACGGAACACATGCGGGGTTACGTCAGCTGGCGCAGATTGGTCTGGACCGGATGGGCAAGCCAACAGAGCGTGTTGGACCTGCGTTTTGGCCTGCCATTGGTGCGCGTCAGACGTTGCGGCAAGTGATCAAGGATCCTGCAGCCGTTGCTGATGGGCGGCTTGATGCGGGTGTCACAGCGTGGCGTTTAATGAAAGCCTCTGCATTAAAGCGGATATAACGATTACGCCGCTGATGATTTTGGCTGTAGAACCATCCAGATCAATGCGCCACCTGCCAGCGTCAAAAACGGCACCATCGCCATATTCACAGCCGTCCACCCGGACACCGGATCAGCACCTGCGCAATTCATCAGACCACCCGACGCAAGCGACGCGATGGTCACTGCGCCAAAGACGATCAGGTCGTTCAGACCTTGCATGTGCCCGCGTTCTTGGGGCGAATGTGATCCGGCCAACATCGTGGTGGCACCGATAAAGCCGAAATTCCAGCCAAGCCCCAGCAGGATCAGCGCGACAAAGAAATTCTCGAGCGTGACACCTGACAAGGCGACGCCACCTGCGACGGCAAGGATCAACAGACCAAGCCCCATAATGCGTTCAACGCCAAAGCGCGCAATCAGATGCCCTGTGAAAAACGAGGGGGCGAACATGGCCAGAACGTGCCCGGTGACGACGTGGCCGGCAGAAACTTCGGAAAATCCGCACCCAACCACGGCCAATGGCGTAGATGTCATGACAAGGTTCATCAGAGAATAGGAAACAGCGCCACATATGACGGCGACCAGAATGCGGGGATTGCGCAGTAATTCGCGGCGTGTTCGCACGAGCGCATCCCCGATTTTTGGCGGAGCAGGCTTTGGAATGTTGATCAAAGCGAAGATAAATAGGCCAACGACATTCAAAGCAGCAATCGCAAGGTAGACTGGGATATAGCGTTCATGACTGGCAATGCCTGACCCTTCGGACAAGTATGTTGCAAGTTGGGGCCCGATAATAGCCGACATCAATCCACCCGCCATGACATATGAAATGGCTTTGGGGCGAAATTTCTCGGATGCGGTGTCCGCGGCCGCAAATCGGTAAAACCCTTGCGCGGACATATAGATGCCCGTCAAATAGCTGCCTGCGAGAAAGAGCCAGAAATTTCCTATGGATAAAGCATAGGCAGACAGCAACGCCCCGGCCATCCCTCCTAAAGCGCCGATTGAAAATCCGATTCTGCGTCCAAAACGCTGCATGACCGGGCTGATCCACGGGGCTGTGGTCATTGATCCAAAAACGATCAGCGAAATCGGCAATGTCGCAAGGCAAATGAAAGGCGTCAGCTGTTGTCCGGCTAACCCACCAACCACAAAGACCATGGGCATTTGACTGCCCAACAAGGCTTGGGCAGTTACCAATACGGCGACATTGCGTTTCGCGCGGCGATCATCATTTTGGTCCATGCCTTTCGTGCTATCTGCTTCGCTGACATGCAGCAAGGGCTTGTGTTCAGGCAAATCAATCCTATCGTCGCGGCAATGAAGGACGAGCACATAATAACCTGCCAGGCTGATGTGGACGCAGGTGCAAAATGGCTAAGCCAAAACAACGCGCGTTTGGCATCGGCTTATACAGAAACCGGTCAACTGCCCTTGCGATTGCGCGATGACGGATTTGCTCAGCTGTTAAGTGCGATTGTCAGTCAACAGGTTTCGACGGCATCGGCTGCAGCCATTTGGTCACGGATGCAAGACGCGGATCTAACCACCGAAGACACTGTATCCGCCGCCAGTTCCGAAGATTTACGGGCCGTTGGGTTAAGCCGTCAAAAAATTGCATATGCCCATGCCTTGGCCGAGGCGAGAATTGATTACGCGGGGCTGCGACATGCAACTGATGCCGATGTGATCAAAACTCTGACCCAAGTAAAAGGCATAGGCGTTTGGACAGCAGAGATTTACGCGATGTTTTCTTTGGGGCGTGCGGATGTCTTCGCACCCAATGATTTGGCGCTACAGGAAGCGGCGCGTTTTATCTTTGATTTGCCGGCACGACCAACGGAACGCGAATTGCGCAAAATGTCTTTGGAATGGTCGCCGTGGCGGGCGGTTGCCGCGCGCTTGTTCTTTGCGTACTACCGAATTGCCAAAGGCCGAGAGGGAATACGATGACACGAGTGTTAAATGCAGAGCGCAGAGAACCTGCATCAGGTGAGTTGCGATCAATTGTTGTCTTCGTTCATGGCTATGGGGCCAACGGTGCGGATTTGCTGGGGCTGGCCGATCCATTGGCAGAACACTTGCCCGATACATTGTTTGTGGCACCCGACGCACCGGAACAAATTCCGGGATATCCGGGGGGGTATCAGTGGTTTCCAATCCCTTGGATTGACGGATCGTCAGAAGAAGAATCCGCGCGTGGTATGGCGGCGGCCAGTGATGATCTGAACGCGTTTTTGGATGCGTTGATGGTCGACGAGGATGTGTTGCCCGAACAGGTTGTTCTGTTTGGGTTTTCGCAGGGCACAATGATGTCGTTGCACGTGGCGCCTCGGCGCGAGGATGCGGTGGCCGGTGTGGTCGGATTTTCGGGGCGTCTGCTGAATCCAGAGCTGTTGGCCGACGAAGTTCAGGTGCGTCCACCTATCTTGTTGGTGCATGGGGATCAGGATGACGTTGTCCCGCCGCAATCATTGCCGCAAGCTGCAGAAGCCTTGCAAGAAGCCGGATGGCAGGATGTGTTTGCACATGTCATGAAAGGCACAGCGCATGGGATTGCCCCAGACGGACTGAGCGTCGCATTGGCATTTATGCGAGACAAACTTGGTCTTTAATAGGACCGCCTGAAAACATTTTTGTGTATTTTGATCCGTTCGGATCATGACGATGTTGATTGGAACGCCCAATCTTCTTCTGTCCTCCTATTGGCAGGAGAAACCTATGAAACGTATTTTGAAACTAACTTTAGCAAGTGTTATTGGCGTGTTTTTTGCGTTGCCAGTGTTGTCTGATCCCAAACCTAGGGGATCAAAATCAGTCGATCCACAGGCCATTATTCAAAATCACCTTGGTAAGACCTGGAACTGGTCAGAAGGTGCGTCCTATTGGGGATCGGGTGGGGCTTTTCAGGCGGTTTGGAAAGGTCGTTCTGCAGTAGATGGCCGCTGGTATGTCACCTCGCGCGGAACGTTATGTTACGACGCAACCTGATCCTTTCGTGAAGACGACGGGTCGATTGGTGCAAGTGACATCAAACGGTGCTGGAAACATGTGGTCGATAAGGAAGGCCAAATTTGGCAACGCCACCATGAAAAAGAAGATTGGTACCGCTGGAATCCTGAAAAAGTGACATCCGGGAACAAACTGCAAGCGGAACATCGTCAGATTTTGGCAAAGTTAAAATAGACCCAAAGCAACCTCCCAACTGTCGGGCGCGGTTTTTCCGCGTCCGTTTTTGTGTCTGGCCATGGCGCCATTTGCATAGCATGCTCGAAGAGTACCAAAGTGGGCAAAGCGAATTGGAGCGTGGCTATGCTGATTGTGACAGGTGTTTTTGATCTCGACATGGATCATGTCGCGCGTCTGAAAGACGCGGCCATCGAAATGGCGCAAGCGACGCGGGATGAACCGGGGTGTCGTGCCTATGCGTTTTGGCAGGATATTGAAAATCCGGCGCGGTTCCGTGTGTATGAAGAATGGGACAACCGTGAACGGCTGCAGGCTCATTTTGAAACACCGCATATGCAGGTTTGGCGTGACGCGCTGCAGGCAGGGGGCTTGTTAAGCCGTGACGTGGTGATCGTTGAAGGTGGGACTGTTCAGGCGCTTTGATCCCACGGGGGGCATGAAACGAGACGAATTTGGTGAGGATTCTCATTGAGACGTGTTCGGTTGGCGACATGTTGTGGTGAATTGGGTGCTTGTCAGTATTTTTCCACGATATATAGTCTTGGTATAAGACCGGGGCGGTACCCCCGCTCTGGTGCCGCATGGCAGACAGGGTGAGGATGGAGTCCTAGGTTTGATTGATGATGATTTCAGAACAGAATTTACGCGCTCTCCGGGGGCTCTTAAACACCATCCGGCATTGGTACTGAACGCGGATTACCGACCATTGAGCTATTACCCACTGTCGCTGTGGCCGTGGCAAGAGGCGGTGAAAGCCGCATGGTTGGAACGTGTCGATATCGTTGCCGAATACGAAGATGTGGTGCGCAGCCCATCGACGGTGATCCGAATTCCTTCGGTTGTGGTGTTGAAAGACTATGTGAAACCACGCCGAAAGGTGGCTTTCACTCGGTTCAATTTATTTTTACGGGATGAGTTTTGCTGTCAGTATTGTGGAGCGCGGGGGGATTTGACCTTTGATCACGTGGTTCCACGGGCATCGGGCGGTGTGACCAGTTGGCAAAACGTTGTTGCGGCGTGTTCACCTTGCAATTTACGCAAAGGCGCAAAGTCCTTGCATCGATCCGGTTTGGCGTTGCGAAAACCGCCGCGCCAGCCGGGGGCAGAAGAATTGCGGAACATGGGACGTAAGTTCCCACCAAACTATCTGCATGAAAGCTGGATGGACTTTTTATATTGGGATGCCGAGCTGCAAGCGTAATTGGGTCATGTGGATGGCTCTGTTTGGCCGTTGGCCAAATGCGCCCACCCACCGACCCAAACGCGTTCTAGGCTGCAAGGTCGATCCAGACAGGCACGTGATCTGACGGTTTTTCTTCTGCGCGGACGTTTTTATCAATGCCGCAATCTGACATCAGGTCGGCACAGTCAGGGCTGAGCAGAAAGTGATCGATACGGATACCATCGTCACGATTCCACGCGCCAGCCTGATAATCCCAAAAGCTATAGAGTTCAGGTTGAGGGTGACGGAGGCGGATCGCTTCGGACAGGCCGATATTTTGCAGACGTCGAAATGCGGTGCGCGATTCCAGCCGGAACAACGCATCTTCACGCCATGCTTCTGGGCGCCGCGCGTCTTCGGCTTGGGGGATGATATTATAATCGCCAGCCATCAAAAAGGGTACTTCCTCGGCCATCAATTCCCTCGCACGTTTCTCAAGACGCGCCATCCATTTTAGTTTGTAGTCGTATTTCGGGCCTGGGGCCGGATTGCCATTGGGTAAATACAGACCACAAAGCCGTACCGCAGTCGTTTCGCCAATCACCGTGGCTTCGATGTAGCGTGCGTGATCATCGCTTTCGTCGCCGGGAAGGCCGCGTGAGACGTCTTCGAGGGGGAGTTTGGAAAGGATCGCCACGCCGTTGAAGCTTTTTTGTCCATGGGTTTCGACGTTGTATCCGCGATCTTCGAATATTTCTCGTGGGAAACCTTCATCGACGGACTTTATTTCTTGAGCCAGCACAATATCTGGTTTGGCTTCGTCCAGCCATCTTGGAAATGCGTCAATGCGAGCTTTGATCCCATTTATATTAAAAGTCGCGATTTTCATAAGGCCCCCAAGGTCTGTAAGTCACATGGTTAGTTTCAGCCAATTGCCGCCGAACCGCAACCCACTCCCTTGTGGATAAATTAACTTATTGTTAATTTACGATTCTATCCAATATCTCCCTCGCGTTCTTTGAGAAACATCAAAAAGTGAGCAAAAACAGGGTTGTGGACAAGTTTTTTTGTTCGCTGTTTGTTTGGAGTCATTCGGTGATATTTCCAATATTTCTTTCAACTATCTAATGTGGATAACTCGTCAAAATTGGCGTGATTAAGGTAAAAACGTTTGGACAGCTCTCCCTAAGCGTGCATGTCTAATTTCATCGCAACTCTAAGAGGAGGCGTGCTGAAATGGCTGCCGTTCATAAAATTGAAACCAATGTTACCGAGATAGAACCAACTGATCTTCATGACGGTTTAGGTGTCGAAATATTTTCGTCTTGTAGCGGACCAAGCGGGTTTGATGTTTTGCTTGGCGAGGCGACGGCAATGTTCTCGTCATGCTCGTCGCCAGAGATGATTGTGGGTCAGGAAACAGCATTGTTTTCTTCGTGCTCTGTGACTGCAGGGTGTGACCTTCAGTCTGGCGATGTGGTTGAACTTTTTTCTTCCTGCTCGTGAGTCAGACGCGGAGCGCACAGAAGAAAGTACCAAAATGACGAATATTGTTTCACTGTGCGTTCCGCATCGACGCCATAGTTTTGGCGAGCGGGCTGGCCAACTGTCAGCCATTTTTGCCCAGAAACGTCGCCTGCCAGATGATGTGTTTTGGTTGAAAGAAAACGCTGAGTTCCTGAACATCGTTGAATGCACAGGGATTGGCCTTCCAGAATTCGCGTTAGAAAATTGGACACCTTTTTACGATGAATTAAGCCGTCGCCTGAGCTTCTTTCCGCAATATTATCGGTTCTTTTTGTCGATAACATTGGATTTGGAAGACCTTGGGATGCCCGGAAATGCAGGGGAAGAGGCGTGTAATCGGGCGGAGCGAAAAGGGCTTGCCGAAGCAGAGTTGAGCGATTTGCAACGTGGGGAAGCGCGTCGATTGCTTGCCCGACGCGGGGCAAATACGCGGGCGGCTGATTCAGGGTTGGATGACAGGTTGCGGGCCTTTGTGTCTCGGGCAGGAACGTTTGCTCTACCGAACAAAAAGGCGGCGTATGAATTGACACATATCGTTTTCTATCTGTCAGAATACGGGCGTCGCGACCCTCAACTGCCCCAAGCGGCGTTGATCAGTTTGGAATATGCAGGCGTTTTGGCCATGCTTGAACAGAACATGGATTTGCTGGCCGAAGTTTGCATTGCTTTACGATATGCTGGGAAAGCACCAAGCGCGACATGGGAAAGCCGTGTCATTCGAGGGTTGCGTTGTTTTGAAATCGATAGCGATGACACTGGGCCGGTGACCGACGATTATCATGAATATCTTGTTTCGTCGTGGTCAGCCGCTGTTTCGGGGGATTGTGCAATATCGCCAGGACTTATCCCAGGACACACCACTTTTCGGCGCAGCCAAGCTTTTCTTTCAGCCCCGTTAAGAAGCCTGTCATCAGCACTGTATGATTTAGATCACGCGCGGTCTGGTGACTGGAATTGCATGCGACCTTGGGTGTTTGATCTTATGGATGACGAACAGCAAGCTGTGTTGGCTGAAGCTGAATCCTCAAGTCCGCATTTCGAGAGCTTTTTTGAGGGGTTCGCGCGGACTCATGCGTGAGCCGCGCGATCTTTACATGGAAAATGATGTGCCGCAGCCGCATGATGATGTTGCGTTCGGGTTTTCGATGACAAACCGTGCACCAATCAATTCTTCGGTGAAATCGATGACGGCGTTGCTGAGAAATGGCAGGCTGACGGGATCAACCAGCACTTTTTCACCGCTTCCTTCCAAAACCAGATCATCGGTTTTGGGCGTATCAAGGGCGATTTCGTATTGAAATCCCGAGCAGCCGCCGCCTTCGACTGCAACGCGCAATGCTTGGCCCTGTGCCGCGGCACCAATTTCACTCAGGCGGGAAAAAGCACGTTTTGTAACTGTCGGTGGCAATTGCATAGTGAGACTCGGTTTCCATCTGTGTTCTTGTCAAATATACGCAGCCTCAAAGCCTCCCACAAGGAGAGGGCAGATGCCGGCATCATATGCTTCGGATCCAAAGCGCGCCACGGGACGGCGTGTTGGAGAAGAAGAAAGCAATTTTCGGTCGTGTTTTCAACGGGATCGGGACAGAATTATCCATTCGTCGGCTTTTCGGCGACTGAAACACAAAACGCAAGTTTTTGTCGAACATGAGGGCGATTATTACCGCACGCGCCTGACACACTCGATTGAAGTGGCGCAAGTGGCACGCACGATTTCGGGGGCGTTGGATCTTAATACTGAGCTGACCGAAGCCGTTGCGTTGGCGCATGACTTAGGTCATCCGCCATTTGGTCACACAGGCGAGGACGCTTTGGCGGAGCTTATGGCGCCTTACGGTGGGTTTGATCATAACGCGCAAGCGATCAAGATCGTGACCAAACTGGAACGTCATTACGCGGAATTTGATGGGCTGAACCTGACATGGGAATGCCTTGAAGGCATTGCGAAACACAATGGCCCGGTCACAGGCGCGCTGCCCTTTGCATTGGCCGAATATAACGACCAACACGATTTACAGCTTGAGACGCACGCCGCAGCCGAAGCGCAGGTCGCTGCGTTGGCGGATGACATTGCCTATAACAATCACGATTTGCATGATGGCCTGCGCGCGGGTTTGTTTACGGAACAATCCATCGCGCAATTGCCGATTGTGGGCTACGCTTATGCTGAGGTGGATTCCAAATACCCAGACCTTGACCCCAAGCGTCGCACTCACGAAGCGTTGCGCCGGGTGTTTGGGGTTATGGTGTCGGACGTCATTGAAACGTCTCGTGCCTTGATCCAAGCATCAGGGGCGGAAACGGTCGAAGACATCCGCGCCTACGGCAGCCCCGTCGTGCGGTTTTCAGATACGCTTTGGGCCGACCTTCAGGACATACGAGCGTTTTTGTTCACCAATATGTATCGCGCACCGCCTGTCATGAAGAAACGCGAAGAGGTCTCCGCCGTGGTGAATGCACTCTTTCCGCTTTATCTGTCTCGACCACATCTTTTGCCGGGGGGCTGGCAATTGGCGGTTCAGGCGACGGATGGGTCACGGACTGCACTGGCACGTGTTGTGGCCGATTATATTGCAGGAATGACGGATCGATTTGCATTGCAGGAACATGCCCGACTGTTGTCAGAGGATTGACGCGGCAAGGGGACGTGTTACACCGCGCCAATTCTTACCCACGAGAAACGTATGAACATTTTTGCTGAAATCCGCGCCGTTGTGCATTGTGAACTAGAGGCTTTGGTCGCCGACGGGACACTGCCTGAGGGGTTGAACTTTGACAACGTGACGGTCGAACCGCCACGCGATGCAGCGCATGGTGACATGGCAACAAATGCTGCGATGGTATTGGCCAAACCGGCCAAGGCGAAACCACGCGACATTGCAGATGCATTGGCAGCGCGTCTTTGCAACGATGATCGCATCGTGCAGGCCGACGTGGCGGGCCCAGGGTTTTTGAACATGCGTTTGGCACCCGCGGTTTGGCAAAATGTCGTGGCCGCCGTTTTGGATGCGGGAAACGGGTTTGGTCGCTCTGACATGGGGCAGGGCAAGCGCGTGAATGTGGAATACGTATCGGCGAACCCGACAGGGCCTTTGCATGTCGGGCACACGCGCGGTGCTGTTTTTGGGGATGCGTTGGCCAGTTTGCTGGCGTTTGGCGGATACGACGTCACCCGTGAATATTACATCAACGATGGCGGGGCGCAGGTCGATGTGCTCGCGCGGTCTGTGTATTTGCGGTATCTTGAGGCACATGGCCAAGAGGTCGCGTTCGAAGATGGAACATATCCCGGCGACTATTTGATTCCGGTTGGGCAGGCGTTGAAGGACAAAGTCGGTGACGCGTTCGTCGACAAAGGCGAACAATTCTGGCTGTCGGACATCCGCGAATACGCAACCGAAGCCATGATGGATCTGATCCGCGCTGACCTTGCAGCGTTAGGTGTCGAAATGGACGAGTTCTATTCGGAAAAGTCCCTGTACGGGACCGGACGGATTGAAGCCGCCATCGAAGATCTCAAAGGCAAAGGTCTGATCTACGAAGGTGTGCTTGAGCCACCAAAGGGCAAAAAGCCCGAAGATTGGGAGCCGCGCGAACAAACATTGTTCAAGTCCACGGATCACGGCGATGATGTGGATCGTCCGGTTATGAAATCGGATGGTGCGTGGACTTATTTTGCGCCGGACATTGCGTACCATTATGATAAGATTACCAGAGGGTTCGACGAACTTATTGATGTGTTCGGTGCGGATCATGGTGGGTATGTAAAACGCATGAAGGCGGCCGTGTCTGCGTTGTCTGATGGCAAAACGCCTCTGGATGTCAAACTGACCCAATTGGTCAAACTGTTCAAAAACGGCGAACCGTTTAAAATGTCCAAACGGGCGGGGACCTTTGTGACATTGCGTGACGTTGTGGACCAAGTGGGTCCGGGCGTCACACGGTTTCACATGCTGACCCGTAAAAACGACGCGCCGCTGGATTTTGATTTCGACAAAGTGCTTGAACAGTCTCGCGACAACCCTGTTTTCTATGTTCAATACGCCCATGCACGTGTCACGTCGGTTTTACGCAAAGCCACCGAAGCGGGTGTGAATGTCGTGGATTCCGATTTGGCCGCAGCCGATTTGACGCAATTGGCGCATGAAGCAGAGCAGGGGCTGGCCGCAAAAATTGCGGAATGGCCGCGACTGGTTGAAACGGCTGCGCGGACAAACGAACCTCACCGCGTTGCATTCTATCTTTACGAACTGGCAGGCGTCTTTCACAGCCTCTGGAATCTGGGGAATGCACATCCTGAATTGCGCTTTGTTCAAGAGGACGCAAATGCCTCTCAAGCAAAAATTGCGCTCGCACGTGCCACAATGCTTGTTATTCAAGCAGGTCTTGGTATTCTAGGGGTGAAACCCGAGGATGAGCTGCGCTAAGACGGCCACACGGGTAGCAGGCAACATTTACCTAAGATTTGCTCGGCATGTATCGGGCAAGCAGTGAGGCGATATGGCAAACGTGCAGTATACCCATGATATGGGGCATCCTGGCTATGGGATGACTCAGCAAGATGAAGAAGCTTCATCTGGTAAGACTCTGACAAACATGACTAACTTTGCGGGCGGTGTCGTCTCTTTGGCGCTTATCGCTGGCGTTGGGATTTGGAGTTACAAGTTAATCGTTCGCGATGTAACTGGCCTTCCTGTGGTGCAAGCCGCTGAGGGCGAGATGCGCGTCAAACCGGAAAACCCCGGTGGTGAGCTGGCGTTACATCAAGGGTTGGCGGTGAATTCAATCGCTGCAACCGGCAGCGCAGAAGGGCCCGCGGACCAGATAATTCTAGCACCAAGCCCTACGGAATTGGCCGAAGAAGACCTTCCGCAATCGATTTTGACGCAGATCGAAGAAGCCGCATCGGTTGAGCAACCGGAGCCATTGCAAGTGGCCGCGGCGTTAGAGCAAGGCGAAATTGATGCGTTGGTCAAAGAGTTGACCCAGGACACACCGTCGATTGAAGCGTCCCCAGTGGCGGAATCTGAAACATCTGATGTGATCTCCACAGTGCAAACCGCCGCTGAGGGGGCGGGGCTCAAGGTTTCTTTGCGTCCACAAATACGCCCGGCGGCGAAACCGCAAGCGGCTGTTGTTCGGGTGGCGGCGACTGCACCGGTTGCGCAAGGAGCCAATGAAGTTGATGCGTCCACGTTGCCAGTGGGAACGCGCTTGGTTCAATTGGGTGCTTACGATTCCACTGAGATAGCCCGCGAACAGTGGGATAGGTTGAATGCATCTTTTGGTGATTACCTGACAGGAAAGGATCGCGTCATTCAGCAAGCGAAATCAGGCGGGCGCACATTCTATCGATTGCGCGCAATGGGTTTTACCGATCTATCTGACGCGCGTCGGTTCTGTTCTGCCTTGGTTGCCGAAGGTGCGGACTGTATCCCTGTCGTTATTCGATGACCTTTGGCGCGACCATATTGGATGCGACGGAATTGCGCCTGTCGAAAGATGAGGCGCGATTTTTTCGCGAAGCTGACCCGTTCGGGTTCATCTTATTCGCGCGAAACATAGACACGCCAGATCAGGTTTACGCGCTGTGCAGCGATATGCGCGACGCGGTTGGACGAGACGCGCCAATCATGATCGATCAGGAAGGGGGACGCGTCCAACGTCTGCGCGGGCCGACATGGTATGAATGGACGCCGCCGCTGGAATTTGTGAGGCAAGCCGGAGATGACGCGCCTCGTGCGATGTACTTAAGGTATCTGCGGATTGCGTCTGAATTGCGGGCTTTGTCTATTGATGCCAATTGCGCGCCGATGGTCGATTTACCCATCGATGATGCGCATGAATTTCTAAAGAACCGGTGCTATAGCGCGGATGTTGGCGCGATTGGCGAAATCGGTCGAGCCGTGGCAAATGGATTGCTGGATGGCGGCGTTTTGCCTGTGTTGAAGCATATTCCGGGCCATGGTCGCGCAACACAAGACAGCCATATCGAGCTACCGACGATCGAAGCTGAGCTGGAAGAATTGATCGAAACGGATTTTGTGCCGTTCAAGGTTCTAAATGACCTGCCCATGGGTATGACGGCACATATTCGCGTGCCAGCCGTCGATGATGCGCCTGCAACTTTGTCCAAAGACATGATGGCATTGATCCGCAATGAAATCGGTTTTGACGGATTAATCATGACCGATGATATTTCCATGAAAGCTCTGTCCGGCACGGTCGAACAGATCTCGGTTCAATCCTTGGCCGCTGGATGCGACGTTGTTTTGTTGTGTAATGCGTCCCTTGAGGAGCGCATTGCCTGCGCGAATGCAGCCGGAGCCATGAACGACGAAGCGCAACGGCGGGCTGAAGCGGCCATTGATGCACGTAAGATGCCTGATGAGATTGACATTGCCGAGTTGGACGCCGAACTTGAAGCGCTGTTGGCTTAAGCGCGCAATGCGCGGTATGACCGACTTGTTTTGGGGAATCCGGTGGCTGAATGGCTGAAGATGAGTTCCAGGAAGATGTTCTATCAGTCAGCGATCGGCTTGCCGCCGAGGCGCTGATTATTGACGTCGAGGGGTTCGAAGGCCCGCTGGATCTGTTGCTGACGTTGGGACGGACGCAAAAGGTTGATCTGCGTAAAATCTCAATCCTTCAACTCGCGCGGCAATATTTGCTGTTTGTCGAAAAAGCCAAAGCACTGCGCCTGGAATTGGCAGCCGATTACCTTGTGATGGCCGCGTGGCTGGCGTTTTTGAAATCCCGTTTGCTGTTGCCGCCTGATCCAACGGACGAAGGGCCATCAGGTGAAGACCTTGCTGCGCATCTGGCGTTCCAGTTGGAACGGTTACAAGCCATGCGTGATGCGGCCGCCCGTTTAATGGGCCGTGATCAACTGGGGCGTGATTTCTTTGCGCGTGGGCAATCAGAGCAAGTCGAGCGGGTGCGGCGGGTGACCTATACCGCGACGCTTTTGGATTTGATGCAGGCCTATGCGCGTATTCGCACCAAGGATGAATTTCGCCCGTTTATCATGGACCGCAAGAACGTCTTTACCATGGAACAAGCTTTGGAAAGGCTGCGGGGCTTGATGGGCTATGCAGGTGATTGGGCCGATTTGTCCAGCTTTCTGCCCGAAGGATGGGAAAGCGATCCCACACGCCGAAGGTCGGCAACAGCTGCAACATTTGCTGCGTCATTGGAACTGGTAAAAGAGGGGCATCTTGAGCTCCAGCAATCCGAAACATTCGCACCTATTCGGTTGCGCAAAAAGACTTAAAGAAAATGTCAGAACACATTGAAGAAGAAGAACAAAGCCTGTTTGAAGCTCCGCCAATCGCGGAACAAGAACGCATGGTTGAGGCGATTTTGTTCGCAAGTACCGAGCCAGTGTCAATTTCAGAGCTGACGGGGCGTATGCCCCATGGATGTGATCCGGCTGAAGCCCTTGTATATTTGCGAAAACGTTATGAAGGGCGCGGTGTTGAGGTTCGGCGCGTTGGGGATGCGTGGGCGATCCGCACAGCTGGCGATTTGGGCTTTTTGATGCAAAAGGAAACGGTTGAGACGCGCAAACTTAGCCGTGCAGCCATCGAGACCCTTGCCATCATTTCGTATCATCAGCCCGTGACACGTGCAGAGATTGAGGAAATTCGAGGCGTGAGTGTCAGCCGCGGCACCGTAGATCAGTTGTTGGAGCTGGAATGGATCCGCTTTGGTCGACGCAAAATGACACCGGGGCGGCCAGTGACGTTTGTTGTGACGCAGAGCTTTTTGGACCACTTTGGCCTTGAAAACGCACGAGATTTGCCAGGCCTGAAAGAACTGCGAGCCGCTGGATTGTTGGACAACCGTCCACCACCGGGAGTTCTGCCGGGTCCTGAAACCGACGACGAAGAAGAATCTGCCGAAGGACAAAGCGAATTGTTCGAAGATTGATGCCAGATGTGAGCGCGCCGGGGGACTGTGTTGTCTTTTTTGCTATCGAGACAGCATCGCCCTGAAAAATGCTAATTTTCGTGTTATGTGCTGTTGAACGAGCTTGAGGACGGGTGCAATGAATCAAATCATCAATATGATCATACGTATCATTATGCGCAAAGTGATCAATAAAGGTATTAATGTCGGAATTAACAAAGCTGTCGGTGCGCGACAAAAACGTCTGCCTCAGGATCAGCAGATGTTGTCACCCGAAGAAGAACAAGAACGCCAACTGGACAAAAAGTGAGCACGTCAAGCCACAAAGGCTGCGCGCCGTATGAACCGGTTCTGAGCCTGAAAGGGTATTAACCGTCCAGATCATTGATCCAAAACGACTTTTCGCGTAGCTTCGCCTTTACGGCGAATTTTTAAAGTCAGGATCATTTTGATGACGGACCATATGACTATCGATCGCGCCAGTTCAGTGTCTTTGGGCACAGTGGTTATTTTACTTTATACTTTCTTTGTCATGGCCGTATTTAGCGGCTTTGCGACCTATATTTACAGAGCTGAATGGCACACCGCGCTGGCGTTGGATCCGAATGGACCACAAGACCTTGATAATTTGATTTTTGCAGTCAAGCAGGAAGACGCTTTGCGCGCAGAAATCGCTGTTTTGGAAGGTCAATTGAGCGAGGCCCTTCAAATTGAACCTACCCTTGCTGCATCAGAGAGTGTTGCGCCAGCCAGAACGCCAAATGACAAAAGTTTCAGTCAAATCCAGCAAGAACGCGCCAGTAAGATCGCAGAGGTCAAGGATTTGCCATTCACCTCAGATGAACGCTCGACGGGGCGTGCCCGATTGGCGGCCTTGTCCACAAATATTTGGGTGATCGGGGATACATTCCGACGGCTTGTTAGCTTTCCGACGATTTTCCTTACTTTGATCGTGACAATTGCGGCGGGGGGCTTGGGTACAATCGTTGCGTTTTCTCGACGGTATTACGATGGTGGCGATACGGTGAGCATGGCCCGGTTGTTTGTGAATGTTGGGGAAGGGATTGCTGCAGCTGTCGCGATCTTTCTGTTTTCCGGTGCCGGGATGTTGGCGCTGACCAACGGGGCAGGTCCGGCAAGTGCTGTGGAGCTTAGCCCCTATACGGTCGCCTTCATCGCCTTTTTGTCGGGCTTTATGGCTGAGGATGCGTTTGCAAGCATTCAAGCGGCGGGGAAACGTATCTTTCAAAAGGATACACCAAAAGGAGAGGTGGAGGATGACGTCGCGGCAAAACCCGAGGACGCTGACACGGTACTGTCCTCTGTGCAGGACGCGACAGCGGATGAATCTGTGCCAAATGCGCAGGTAAAGTGACACATCAGTAACTGCCGCAGTGTTTAATCAAATGGTGCGTGCTCTGCACGCATGAGATGATTTGCATTCACGCCATGCAGGCGTTGGGGCTTTGCCCCAAACCCCGTATCTCAAAGTGGCCCGAGTTTGGGAAAATCGCACTCTCGAAATTCTTCAGGCGACAACGGCGTTCGTTGTTCGCAGGTTAATGAAGTCATCACCGCGATCAGTCTGGGGCATTGTGCGCTCTGATTTCTTTTTAAAATTCAGTGTCACCGCCTGCCAAATCGCACGAGTAGGGGCAGTTGGTCTGTGATTTGGGGTCCACCAGACCAACGCGGACCTATTTGGTTTTGAAATGTTTGGACAGTTTTAAACCCTGTCCTTGGTAATTTGATGAAATGCCAGCTCCGTAGAGCTGAGTGGGCACATCTGACATGTGTTCATAAACAAGGCGCCCAACGATCTGTCCATGTTCCAATACGAAAGGGGCTTCGTGACAGCGGACTTCCAAGACACCGCGCGATCCGGCCCCGCCTGCCGCATCGTGACCAAACCCGGGATCAAAGAAACCGGCGTAGTGGACCCTGAATTCTCCGACCATTGCCAGATAGGGGGCCATTTCCGCTGCATAATTTGGAGGGATGTGAACGGCTTCGCGGCTGACCAGAATATAAAACGCACCCGGATCCAAAATGATGCGCCCATCATCGCTGTGCACATCTTCCCAATAATCACGAGGCGTATAATGGCCAATCAAATCAAGATCGATTACGCCTGTATGAGGTTTGGCCCGGTACCCAACGAGACTGGTGTCAGGCAGGCGTAAATCGACAGAGAAGCCTAAGCCGTCGGCAATTAGGGCAGGGCCGTCCACCAATGGCGTGGTTTCATGCAGTGCGGTCAATTCGGCGTCGCCAACGATGGCTTGTCCAGTGCGGAAGCGAATTTGGTTCAACCGCATGCCGGGGCGCACAAGAACGGAAAAGGATCGTGGACAGATTTCAGCATAGAGCGGGCCGGTATATCCGTCGGGAATGCGATCAAATTCGGTTCCGCCATCGGTGATTGTGCGCGTCAGAAGATCTAGGCGACCGGTTGAGCTTTTGGCGTTTGCCACAGCACTGACCGCTTTTGGTAAAGCCAGGCGTTCCATCAAAGGCACGACGTAAACGCAGCCTTTTTCCAGCACAGCGCCATCACTCAGGTCGATCCGGTGCATTTCGAATTCGCGCAGCCGGTCGGACACTTTCGCATTTTGGCCTGCTAAGAAAGAAGCACGTACGCGATAGGCAACAGTCCCCAAACGCAAATCAATGCTGGCCGGTTGAACTTGAGCAGGCAATATCGCGGGATCGGCGGTGATTTGATCCGCCGCAATCATCTTTTCCAAATCTTGGTTCGGGATTACGCCAGCCATTTCTGTCCCCCAAGTGCACCACCGCCCGCAACCAGTGTTTGGAGCGGGCGGTCATGTAAATATTTGGTCGGGCTAGCAGGACTCGAACCTGCGACCTTCCGTCCCCCAGACGGACGCGCTACCAGGCTGCGCCATAGCCCGACGTGGGGAGGTTCATACCTTAATTCGGATTGGGAGCAAGAGGGAAATATCACCAGACGTCAATCGATGGCTTAGGACGGGTCTTGGCCGGCGACGCGTTCATGCACGGATCGCAGGTGCGCCACGAGAGGGGCAAGGGAGGCGTGCTGTTGTTTAGACAACGCAGACAGTGTCGCCGACCGGGTCAAGAGTCCCGGCAATGCAGCGATGTCTGAAGGCGCGGGTCCGTCAGGTGCGTCAATCACCAAGGGAGCCGGCTTTGTCGATTCGATCTCGGGCTCCACTGTTTCAAGTGGCGTCTCTACATTTAACGAGTCGTCAGCTGTCGCATCCAATTCTGGTTCAGGCGCATCCAATGGCTCAATCGTCGGTGACGTGTCCTCAGACTCTACCAGATCCAACGGTATTTCCATTTCAGCCTCAGATACCATATTCTCTGGCTCTGGCTCTGGCTCTGGCTCTGGCTCTGGCTCTGGCTCTGGCTCTGGCTCTGGCTCTGGCTCTGGCTCTGGCTCTGGCTCTGGCTCTGGCTCTGGCTCTGGCTCTGGCTCTGGCTGAAGTTGTTCGGGGGC
>JBDWGM010000036.1:0-36248 GCA_039975755.1 Paracoccaceae bacterium
AATGGAGGAAACACTACAACACCAAACGACCACACAGCGCTCTGGGCTACCGCCCACCGGCACCGGGAACCATCGCCCAGATGGACCAAAGGCCGATCATGCACTAACAATCAAATTGGACCAATCAGGTGGGGCTGATCATCAGCGTTCTGTATATCAGGCTTGGAGGTCGACAGTATTTAAATGTTCGAATTTATATGCGAAATAACCCCTAGAAGTTTTAGATCCTTGGTTTGCGTACCTGTCTTTCTAATTTTAGCATATAGCTATAACTTCGCGGAGTCTCTTGCTAAAAAAATAATGCACCCGGATAGCTTTACCTCTAAGGTATTGTTAAATTTATTTCTCTTCATCGAATTTTTGATATTCGCTTATTTTGGGCTTTCTGCAGGAAACTGGCAGCCCATTTTATGCGGTGCACCTTGATTGGTGAAAATGATGTAACGTATCTAAGTAAATCAAATCAAAACACCCTCGGATTAACTGATGCCTTGACAGGTGAAGATGTAAGTCTCTCTTTATTCGCTATCTGAAATAGGGCGACACTCCCTCGGAACCCGCTTTGGACATGCGTCCACCAGTCCCTGAAACCTTACTAGAGAACCCACAAATCACTGCCACTGAAACTAAGTGTCGGCAGGATTAGTCGCGTCTAAATCGCGATGAGAGCCAGTTCGTAAAACCGGACCATTGTCGCGTTGCCTGCATCCGTCTTTGCCGCATCATGGCGATGGCGGACATTGGTGTCAGGTTCTGTGCCCTTTGTAAGAAGAAGCCAGTCGAACGCCGAATATCGGTATAAACCGGGCCCACAAAATAGAAGAACTGCCAGGTGACAAACCACACGGACAGCGGGCTTGAGATAAAAAGCGCTATTTGCAGAGACGTATCAAAACTGCTCGCGAAAAAGCTGACCCCAATTGCGAGCACAAAAACCAAAAGAATGAGCGGCAATGCGAAGCGAAAATACCATCCAATCAAGTAGAATATCGCCGCGAACACACCCATTATTCCCCAAAGCCATGCAGCCAGTGTCCAAGGGAGTGTTTCGAATTGTTGTGACACGTTAATCTCAGTTCGCGGCAATTGCTTTCAATGGCATAGCTAGATTTTCAAACGTTGCAAGTTTCGCCGCACTGAAGGACTGTTTCCCTGACATCCAAAGCATGTTGACGAAAAGGCCATTTGGCGGTTCTTGGATTACACGCAAATTCTTCGGGTGACGCGCAAAAAAGAACCCCCCGGATTTCTGGTCCGAGGGGTTTTCCATTTTGCAGCGATCAGAGATCAGGCTGTTGGTTCAGGTTCCATGTCACCGTCGCCTTCGTCCCGCTTGCGTTTGCGCGCTTTGGGGATTGCGGTCAGGCTGGGCTTTTCCTCTTCCTTGACGGCTGGGCCACCCTCATCGTCATCATCTTCTTCGTACGGCAGCTCACCGCGGATCACCCGTTGGATTTCTTCGCCGGTCAGCGTTTCATATTCCAACAGGCCCTGAGCAAGGCGTTCGAATTCCTCGTTCTTATCCTTCAGAATTCTTACAGCTGTCTCATAGCCTTCATCGATGATGCGTTTGACTTCGCTTTCGATCAGAGCCTTGGTTTCGGCCGAAATTGAAAACCCGCCTGCCCCGCCATTGGGGGAATACCCGGCTGCTGCTTCTTGGTAGTCAATGTTGCCGACCTTTTCCGACATGCCATAGCGCATGACCATCGCACGGGCGAGCTGGCTGGCCTGCATAATGTCACCCACGGGACCGGACGACACTTCGTCGGGGCCGTATTTAGCGATTTCGGCTGCTTTGCCCGCCATGGTCATGGCGATCTTTTGTTCAGCTTCATCCTTGAACATCTGCAGCTTGTCCATTTCAGGCAAGCTCATCACCATGCCCAAGGCACCGCCGCGTGGAATGATCGTGGCCTTATAGACCGGGTCACATTTGGGCATGTGAATGCCAACAATCGCATGGCCTGCTTCGTGGTAGGCTGTCTTTTCTTTTTGCTCTTGCGTCAAAACCATAGACCGGCGTTCCGCGCCCATCATGATTTTGTCTTTGGCCGCTTCAAAATCGACCATCGCGACAAAGCGACGTCCGATCCGAGCAGCGGTCAACGCCGCTTCGTTCACAAGGTTCGCAAGATCCGCACCCGAGAAGCCCGGTGTCCCGCGTGCGATTACACGCAGATCGACATCTGGGCCCAGAGGTGTTTTGCGTGCATGCACGCCCAAGATTTTCTCGCGGCCTTTGATGTCGGGATTGCCAACTGTGACCTGACGGTCAAAACGGCCTGGGCGCAACAGCGCAGGATCAAGCACGTCTTTACGGTTTGTGGCGGCAATGATGATCACACCTTCGTTCGCTTCAAAGCCGTCCATTTCGACAAGCAACTGGTTGAGCGTTTGTTCACGTTCGTCGTTGCCGCCGCCGTATCCGGCGCCACGATGGCGACCAACTGCGTCGATCTCATCGATGAATACGATGCACGGTGCGTTTTTCTTGGCTTGTTCGAACATGTCGCGCACACGGGACGCACCGACACCGACGAACATTTCAACGAAATCTGATCCCGAAATTGTGAAGAACGGTACGCCTGCTTCGCCTGCAATTGCGCGCGCGAGGAGCGTTTTACCAGTTCCGGGAGGGCCTTCAAGCAGCGCACCTTTGGGAATTTTGCCACCGAGTCGCGAGAACTTTTGCGGGTTACGCAGGAATTCAACGATCTCTTCGAGCTCTTCTTTGGCCTCGTCGATGCCAGCAACATCGTCAAAGGTCACGCGCCCATGCTTTTCCGTCAGCATCTTGGCTTTGGATTTTCCAAAGCCCATGGCGCCACCTTTGCCACCGCCTTGCATGCGGTTCATAAAGTAGACCCAGACACCGATCAGCAACAAGAAGGGCAAGAGGTTCAACAAGAACGTCTGGAAGCCAGATTGTTGTTGTTGTTCGACCCGAACCGGAATGTCATTGTCCAACAAAAGTTGTGTAACCTCAGCGTCTTCTGGACGAATGGTCACAAATTCTTCTGAGCCGCGGCGGAACCGAATACGTTCCCCATCCAATACAACCGTGTTGACGGATCCCTCTTCAACAGCGCCCACGAACTCAGAATAGCTGACTTCACGGCTTTGCAGCGTGTTGTTGGAACCGTTGAACAGATTGAACAGGGCCAGAATTAACAAAAACAGGACGACCCAGAAGGCTATGTTGCGTGCGTTGCCCAAGGAAACTCTCCTAAATGCGTAACTCCCAAACAGGGCTGCTTGGGATTTGTAGATAAGATAGACATCATGCGCCGCGGTTCAATGCGATAAAATAGCGGCATAGAAAGAGTCATTGCCCCCTTCTAGCTCTGCTGTCCATCCCTCACCGAATCCAACGACCGGCGCGGCGATTAGAACGCCCTCATCCCACACAGAAGGAGAAGACGCCAGTGCTTCGCGCGGTAAGTTGATTTTTCGCCAGTCTTTAAGCTGCTTTAGGCCATCTTCGCCCAATGCACGGACAACCAAACGATCATCGTCCTCAGGGCCTTCCACAGTCCAACGATCATCCCAGCTGTCACCGACCATAGACGTGGTGTCGCGCACGGCATTAAATTCGCGGAAAATCCAAATTAAATCTGTCGCATGTACGATGTGACATCCATCCAAGGTCACATTGCGTCCCTCGCGGATCGAGTCGATGGCCGCCAACACAGCTGTCCGCCGCGGTGAATAGGTGCGGCCTGAGACCCAAGCCAACGCACGCACCAGCATACGTCTTGCGATTTCTTCTGGCTGCGTGCGATAGCGACGTACATCAATAGCGATTGCCCCATGGCTGACCTTGGCAAGATCGCGTGTGGCCAGAAACGTCTGCCAATCCAATGCTTCGCGCGCCTTGGACATGTTATATGCAACATCGACCAATGTATCCGTCGTCAGTCCCAGTGGTTCCAACACATTTAATGCGTCGCGCATTCGAATGCGTTCGAAATCGCGGTTTTCATTGGTCGGATCTTCGATCCACGTAACATTTCGTTGCTCAAGATACAGTCGCAAATCCCGGCGATGTATTCGAAGAAGTGGGCGCAACCAAGTGACCCCCTGCCAGATCCGGCGCGGCATCATACCAGTCAGTCCATCAACCCCCGATCCACGTGCAAGTCGCATCAGCATGGTTTCGGCCTGATCATTGGCCGTGTGTGCAATGGCGATTGTGTCGACTTCGTTCTCGAGGGCCCAACTGGACATCAGGTCATACCGCGCATTGCGCGCCTGCGCCATCAAGTTGCCTTCACCCGACCAGTTTTTCCAGAATTCCACATGATGAGGCACGCCAAGACTACCGCAGAGTTTGGTCACTGCGCGGACTTCTTCTTTGGCGGCTGGACGCAAACCATGGTCCACGGTGACTGCGTGAATTTCGATAGGATGGGATTTGGCGTATTCGGCGGCCAAGCAAAGCAGGGCGACAGAGTCGCCGCCCCCGGAAACGGCAATTCCCAAACGCTTTGGGGGGCGGGACTTTAAAACGTCATGCAAAGCTTGAAAAAGCTTATCATTCATTAATTAGCCACAACCTATGCGCAGCATCTCATCCTGTGCTTGCAATACTGCAGCGTCCCCGGGAAAGCGGATGCCAACTTCTCCAAGTGTGACACAGGCTTCGTTGGTTTGCCCCAGTTGTCCAAGGGCACGGCCCAGACGAAATAGCGCCTCGCCAGCCAATGGGCCTTGTTGATCGGCCCGAAAGCCTTCCAGATAGGCGCGCGCCGCTTCGCGGGTGTCGCCTAGCCCATCCAACGCTTCGCCGCGACGCAGATCAGCGGCCACCGATAACGGGCCGCCTGGGTAGGTTAGGTTAAAGTCCTGGAACTGCTGTACAGCGTTAGTAAAATCACCATTGGCCAAAGATGAAGAGGCGCGTTCAAAATCTGCCTTTTCATTCTCAGCCAATTGCGCGTTGCCGGATGGTGTTTGGACCGGGTTCGTTTGCGTTGGTGCCGGTGCAGGAACCGCGACGGCTGCGTCACCGCCCAACGTCGTCGTTTCCCCTAACTGGCTAAGATCCCCACCTTCCAGCTCAACAAGGCGGAATTCCAGATCACCGATCCGCCTCGTACCGTCTTCGACAATGCGGCCGATCCGAAACTCGAGCTGTTCGGTCTGGCCGGTCAATCGTTGCAATTCTGTTTCGATCGAATTGATGCGATCCAAGGTCGTCCCACCGCCGGTTGTGACATTCGGGCTTCCTGTTGTGTTGAATTCACGTTTCAATTTCTGAATTTCGACATACAGAACGCTTAATTCCTGACGAATATCTGCCAGTGTTTGTTCGCGATCCTGCGCCCCGACAATAACGGGAAGCAGGCACGACAAGATCAAACCGAAAGACCAATACCGCAATCGCATAATGTTAGCTCGTCAATCCAGTGGCCAGCACAGTCACGGCACGGCGGTTTTTGGCGTAACACGCTTCTTGGCTGCAAATCTCAAGCGGGCGTTCTTTGCCGTAGCTGACAACCTTGAGGCGCGATGCCGAAACACCTTGGCTGACGAGATAGGCCCGTGCAGCGTCCGCGCGTCTTGCGCCCAATGCAAGGTTATATTCGGTTGTGCCTTGTTCATCGGCATGACCTTCGATCACGGCCGTATAATCAGGGTTTGATTTCAACCAAGTGGCCTGCCCCTGCAAGGTGAACTGACCGTCTTGTGTCAAAGTCGTTTGATCCACTGCAAACAACACGCGGTCACCCACAGTTTGCTGGAAATACGCCACCGACGTCGGGTCGGATGCGATATCATTGGCAAAGGCGCCATTGGCCCCTTGCGTGACAGAGTCGGCGTCGTTGTTGCCGAAACGGCCAGCGTCTGTACAGGCAGATACCCCAAGGGCCGCCACCACAATCGAAAATTTCAAAATAGTATTCATGCTGCTTCGCCTCTTTTTTGACCCGTAACGGGTTCGTAATCTCTATTAACACATTCTGACGAACTTCACATCAGTTCTGCAATGGTCCCCAAGATGCATCTGATGCGCCTTCTGGTGTACGAACCGGACGCAGATTTCGCCCTGAAATATCAACCGAATAAAGGGATGATTGACCGGATGCGCCTTGGGTTTCACGGTTAAACATGATAACGCGACCGTTGGGTGCCCATGTTGGGCTTTCGTCCAAGAAGGACGCGGTTAACAAGCGTTCTTCTGATCCGTCAGTTCGCATCACACCGATATGGAACCGGCCATTGGTTTGCTTGGTGAAGGCTACAAGATCGCCACGCGGGGACCAAACCGGCGTGCCATAGCGTCCTTTTCCAAAGCTGATCCGGCGTGGTTCACCGCCACCAATTGGCATGATGTACAATTGTTGCGATCCAGACCGGTCGCTTTCAAACACGATTTGTGATCCATCCGGAGAAAAGCTGGGCGCTGTTTCAATGGCTGGCGTGTTGGTCATGCGTCGACTTTGCCCGTTCCCCAGTGACATCGCATAGATGTCTGTATTGGACCCTTGACTGATCGAATACACCACGGTTTGGCCGTCCGGTGAAAAGCGCGGTGCAAAGGACATGGTGCCGTCTTGCTCTTCTAGGACACGGCGCTGCACGCTGCCGACGTCTAACAGATAGATGCGCGGGAAGCCTGTTTCATAGCTGGTGTACAACACACGGTCACCGGTCGGAGAAAACCGCGGCGCAAGAACAATTGACGCACTGTCTGTCAAATATTGAACATTTGCGCCGTCGTAATCCATGATGGCCAGCCGTCTGCGACGCTGATCTTTGGCGCCGCTTTCGCTGACGTAAACCACGCGGCTGTCAAAATACCCACCTTCGCCAGTGATCCGAGCATAGATCGCATCGGACACTTTGTGCGCGATGCGGCGCCATCCCGATACAGTTCCCGCCAGTTGCAGGCCCTGCCCCATCTCAGCGCCCGAAAACACATCATAGAGGCGGAATTTGACGGTGACCTGTTCGCCCTTAACACGCACGCTGCCGGTGACCAACGCCTGCGCGTTGACGGCCTTCCAATCGGCATATTGCACGGGGGCGGCAAAATCTGTCACCTGACTGATATATGCCGCAGCCGGGATCTCTCGGAACAATCCTGTGCCCGCCAAATTTGCCGCTATTACGCGGGTCAGCTGTTGGCCAATCTCTGCGCTTTGTGGTGTTTCAGGGATGAAATTTGGCGCTGCGAACGGCAACGGTTCGATCACACCTTCAGTCAGTTCGATCCGCAACGGACCTTGTTGGGCCACTGCAGGAAGCGATAGCATCAGCGCCATCACATACATCAAGACACGCAAAATCATCGGATCCGCATCCTTTCTGGATTGAATGTCATTTCTATTTCTTTCCACTGTCCGTATTTTTCAACCGGAAGGTCAAAACCCTTAGCGCCGCAACGCAATATTGCGCGCCGGGCGGCCTCAAACGCTTGTTTGGCCGCAGCAGCACTGCCACCATCAAAAGACACCATACGCACAGAACCACTGACCGGTTTGGCAGTCTCTGCCATAGACACAGCGACAATCACGGTTGTGTTTAACGCCTCTGTCGACAACGAACCAACGTTCCAACAGTTTTGCACCGCAACGCGTAGACCCTCTTTTTCACCGTTCGACAAAGGAGGCCCAAGGGGGATGTCTTCGTTGGCGCCACCCAATGCTTGTTCCAAAGCATCGTTCACATCATCTTGGGCTGGAGCGTCAGGTTCCTCCGCTTGCACGGCTGGTGTTGGTTCAGCAACCTCTTGGGGTGGACTTGGACGCTGCGCCGGGGGACGTACAGATGATGTCATGGCAGAGGATGCCGGTTCTTCGGCCTCAGTCACGATTTCAGGCGCGGCTTCTTCGGGGGCTGTTTCTTCTTGTTCGTCCTCAACGATTTCGCTGGGCGCTTCGTCAGGCGTCACGCTGTCTTGTTCAACCACATCAGGCTTGGCATCGGGGGACGGCGTTTCAACGGCGTCTGGCGCGATGAGATCAGCGGGCTTTGGTTTTGGGCGGGGCGACACTTCGGGCAATGCGACCGCGACCTCTTCGGGGGGCGTGATTGACGGCGGCGCGTCATCTTGCACTTCGGCGTCTGGTTGCGGCTCTGGCGTGTCTGGCACGTCTTCTTGATCGGGCGCGCTGGCCTGTGGTGGCGTCTCTTGCACCGGGCTGACATCCGGTGTTTCCGTCACGTCCGGATCATCGATAGGATCCAGTGCCGGGGGCAATGCAACTTCTGTTTCCGCTTGAGGTCCGGAGGTCAGCAAATCAAAGGCAGTGGATGAAATAACCGACACTTCGGTTATTTCAAACGGCTCCGGTTCAGACTGAAACACGCCCCCGAACAGAACAAATCCAATCAGAACTGCATGTGCGGAGCTGGATATGACATATCCTGTTTGCACTGATCACTGATCCTCACCGTCTAGCGTCGGACCACCAATGTCCGTAACCAGACCGATATTAGAGAACCCACCGGCATTTAAAGCGCCCATGATTTTCATGACTTCTGCATAAGGAACTGCACCATCGGCGCGCAAAAACACCCGGTCGCCTTCACGCTCGGCGGCAATGGCGCGCAGTTTTGGCAACAGCTCGTCGGCGGGTGTCGATGTTGTCTGAATTTGAATATCACCTTCCGCCGTTATGGTGACGGTCAATGGCTCTTCTTGTTCAGAGGGCAACGGATTGGCTGCGGTTTTGGGCAATTCGACAGGAACACCCACCGTCAACAGTGGGGCGGCAACCATAAAGATGATCAACAGCACCAACATCACATCGACAAACGGCGTGACATTGATTTCCGCCATTGGAACGGCACGTCCACCACGACGGCGTCTGCGTGATCCGCCCCCGTCCTTTTTCATGACCCCAGCGCCCATCTTAGCTGTCCAACTGTCGGCTTAGGATTGTCGCGAATTCATCTGCAAAGGCTTCAAAGCCCGCCACGATCCGATCACTGTCTGCAGACAGCTTGTTATAGAAAATAACGGCTGGAATGGCGGCCATCAGGCCCAAACCGGTCGCCAGCAACGCTTCGGCGATGCCCGGTGCAACCACGGCGAGGTTCGTGTTTTGCTGTTCGGCGATTTCGATAAAGGAATTCATGATCCCCCAGACCGTCCCGAACAATCCGATAAACGGCGCTGTTGATCCAACGGTGGCCAGCACCGGCAGCCCGCTTTGCAGAGTTTCGGCTTCTTTTGCGATGGCGACATCCATGCTGCGGTCGATCCGGCTGGTTGCATTTGCGATCAACCCACCATCGTCGCGATGGGAGCGCTGCCATTCAGTCATTCCAGCCGCAAAGATTTTTTGCGATGATCCTTTGGGCGTCGGTCCGATTTCTTGGAACAACCCATCCAGCGGCTCGCCTGACCAAAAGGCTCGGTCGAATTGCTCGGCTTGGGACCGCGCTGCGCGATAGGTGATGAGTTTTTGAATGATGATCGCCCACGACCAGATCGACGCACCGATCAGCATGAACATCACGATTTTTACCGTAAGGGTCGCCTGGGCGAACATGCCCAGAACAGTAAGCTCTTCCATTTGCCTGCACTCTTTTGACGGCTATGTTTTCTAGCCTTGTTGTCGTGAATCTAACCGAACACAAAGGGGAAAGCTATCACTTCGGCGTCAGATCGTGCTTATTTTGATAAAGATGCGCGAATTTCCGCGGGCAAACGGGTCGGTTTTCCCGCTGTGGTCATGCAAACGGCGGTCACTTCGGCTTTGAAAATCACATCATTTGCGCGTTTCACCACCTGATCAAAAACCCAGCGCACCGGACTTTCGGCCCGATGTGTCGTTTCAACGGTCAATCGATCGCCAAACCGCGCCGAACCAACGTAATCCGCAACAACCCGTGTCACCGCAAAAACGATGCCCAGTTCGCGCATGGCCCGCTGGTCGACGCCCATTTCTTCGACAATCTCGGATCGAGCCCGTTCAATAAAGCGCAGGTAATTGGCGTAATAAACGATACCCGCCATATCGGTGTCTTCGTAATAAACCGTGATCGGTAGCGTATGTGGCTGGGTCATGTGCAGGACTTTCAGGCGCGCGTTTATTGCAAGGTCGCTTGTTGACCGCGTGTCACCCGTGCCGCCAGGCGCAGGGCGTGGCTGGGGTCTGTGGCTGAATTTGGCATCACAGGATCATAAGCTGCGCAAAGCAAGGCGGCAACATCTGGACGCAAAACGGTGGTGTCTTTGGCCCGGGCCAAGGCGGATTGATCGCGAAATGCCGTGTCTGACCACAACAAAAAGGATTGCACGGCCTGCACCAACACCAATGTATCGGCCGTTACGGATTCCAATTCGCTGTCCATGCGTAAAAAGACAAAAGCCGCTTTGATGGCCCCGGTTTCGTCAAACCGAAACAGCCGATATTGATTTGCGTCTGCTGCCTCGAGCTGTTTGACGATGGGCCCCAGATTATCGACAAGTTTGTCCAATCCAGGCACTTCGGGCAATTCATTCCAGTCCCGAAAAAAGAACCACATGAAATTCGCGCCAAATTCTGGGTCGGTTTCCGCCATTTTGTGATCCGTCAAAAGGCACAGCGATTCAATTGCGCCTTTGACCACAGCCAGCGTTTCGTCTTCGACTCCAAATACAATCGGCACAATTGGTCTGCCCCAACGCGCAAACAAGAACGAGTTATCACTGCGCGTGAACAAGGCTTGGATGTCTTCGGGTGTCATGACTTGGATTCACGATTTATTAACATTCCGACCACACGTACCCAATGTTGAGGGGCAGACTCAAGCCCGGCACAGGGTCAGAGTTAACAGAGCTTCGGACGCGTCATTCAAATAGGTCGTTCTGCGACTTGGGGGCATCAAGGCCCAAATGGCGCCATCCGCTTTGTCCCAACATCCGCCCGCGTGGGGTGCGTTGGATCAATCCTTGCTGCAAAAGATAGGGTTCGATCACCTCTTCTAAGGCGTCCCGGCTTTCGCTGAGCGCCGCGCTTAGGGTTTCGATCCCCACAGGACCACCGCCGTAATGATCCGCCATGAGCCGCATATACCGCCGATCGGCCCCATCCAGCCCGAGGTTATCAACGCCAAGCCGGGTCAGCGCATTGTCGGCCAAGGTTTGCGTGACGCGCCCATCCCCTTCGACGATGGCGAAATCCACGACGCGTCGCAGCAATCGCCCGGCAATCCGCGGCGTACCACGTGCGCGTTTCGCGATTTCGTGCGCGCCGCCGTCTTCGGCAGGTGCACCCAGTTTCCGTGCATTGCGGCTGACGATTTCGAACAATTCGTCTTCGGTATAAAACTGTAGGCGTGTGGGAATGCCAAAGCGGTCCCGCAGGGGCGTTGTTAGCAGCCCCATGCGTGTGGTAGCCCCAACCAGCGTAAAGGGTTGCAATTCAATCCGCACTGTACGCGCAGCCGGGCCTTCGCCAATCACAAGATCAAGTTCGAAGTCTTCGAGGGCCGGATACAAGATTTCCTCGACCACCGGATTGAGACGATGAATTTCGTCAATGAACAGAACATCGCGCGCCTCAAGGTTTGTCAGGATCGCGGCAAGGTCGCCCGCCTTGGCCAGAACCGGCCCGGATGTCATGCGAAAATTCACACCCAATTCCCGCGCCATAATCTGCGCAAGTGTGGTTTTGCCCAAACCGGGCGGCCCATGGAACAGCGTGTGATCCATGGCTTCGCCACGCTGTCGCGCGCTTTGGATGAAAATGCGTAAATTGGCCCGCGCTTCGGCCTGACCAATAAAGTCGTCCAACACCTGAGGCCGCAATGCCCGGTCATTGTCCCCGGTCATGGGGTCTGCGCGCACAATGGGATCTACTTCGGTCATTCAACCCTCAAACGGATGCTATACACCCAGATTAGCCCCAGATTTAACCCTTGGGCGCCAAAAGTTTCAACGCAGCGCGGATCAGTTCGGACGACTCTGCCTCAGGTGCATCCCCGGATGCTTGCGCCACGGCAGCGGCAGCCTCGGATGGGCCATAGCCCAAGTTCCCCAATGCCGACAATGCATCGGCTTGGTTCTGACCAGACGACATCGGCGCAGGTGAAGGTGTTGCAACCGCTGGTGCCTCGATCACTTCGGCTTCGGTGTCTGGTGACGCGGTATGGGTCGCGACGGGATTTCCCATCGCCATCACCTGAGACGCTTTGTCTTTCAGATCCAGAACCACACGTTGGGCGGTTTTGGGCCCCACCCCTTTGGCCGCTTTGACTGCGTTCCAATCGCCCAATGCGATGGCGCGACTTACGCCGTCAGCACCAAGCGCGCCGAGAATGGCCAGTGATGCCTTGGCACCGATCCCTTGCACCGACATCAGTAACCGATGCCATTCCTTTTCGGTCAACGACAGAAACCCATACAGCTGCATCAGGTCTTCGCGCACAACCAAATCCGTATAAAGCGCGCATGCCTCGCCCGGCCCCGGCAATGCCGCCAAGGTGCGTTCCGAACAAAACACCAAATAGCCAACGCCGCGCACATCCAGCAAAACATGATCTGTGGCGCGGTATTCCAAACGGCCCGACAGTTTTCCGATCATGCGCGTTCCCGCTTTAACAAATCTTCCATTCGGTTTCCGCCCCCATGAAACGCGTGGCAGATCGCAACAGCCAATGCATCCGCCGCATCTGCGCCAGCGATCTTTGTGCCCGGCAATTGCATGCGCACCATGTGATCCACTTGCGCCTTATCCGCATGCCCGACACCGACCACGGTCTTTTTCACCTTGTTGGGCGCGTATTCTCCCACGCTTAGTCCAAATTCAGCCAAAGCCAGCAATGCCACGCCGCGCGCTTGCCCCAGCTTCAAGGTCCCGGCCCCGTCTTTGTTGACGAATGTCTGTTCTACGGCCGCCGCTTCGGGGGTGTGATCTGCAAGGACTTGGGTCAATTGCCGGTAAAGGCACAGCAAGCGCGTCGCCAAATCGCCTTCGCCACTTTTGCACAGGCCATTAGCCACATGGCTTAGTCGCGGCCCATTGGCCTCGATCACCCCCCAACCGAGGGTGCGGAGCCCCGGATCAATTCCCAGAATACGCAACTGCTTCGCCTCTTCGTGCTTTTTATGACGCAGTAGCACGAAAGGCGAACATCCGCCAAGCCTTAACGCAAAAGGTCTGTTTTCGACATCCACTTTTCCATTGGCGACATCCGGCACGGCATCCGGGTGAAAACCGTCAGCGAAACAGTCAAAAACGACATGCTTCCACGTTCAATTAATCGATATTTAATAATAGTTTAGGCGAATTTTGACCTATGTTTTCGCAGCATATCACCTATGCATTTTCACTTACTTGTCAGAATAGGCGCGAGTTTCTATCTGCGGAAAATCAAACGCTGATCTTTAGCAAAACACAAAACAAAAGGACTGCTGCAATGGCTGCTTTCGACACGACCCGCCCTGTATATGGATCTGCATCTATTGCAGGCCAATTCGCGAGTTTCTTCACTTTGGTGATGGACAAAGTCATCTCTTGGAATGATGCGCGCATGACCCGCAAAACCCTCTTGGGTCTTTCGGATCGTCAACTGGAAGACATCGGACTGATCCGTGGGGACGTCGACGCAATGACGAACCGCTTCTAATACCACCACCACTCACAAACATTACCACAAGCACCACTCACAACGAAAGAACCGCGCGTCTCCAAGCCAGGAGCGCGCGGTTTCTTTTTAGGCTGAGAACCGAAGGTGGAAATTAGATGCGGTCGGCGACCTTGCCAATTGCTTCTGTAAGGAAGGCTGACACCGGATCAGCTTGCATCACTTTGGCACCCATCTGTTCGATTGGTGTACCTTCAGCCAAAGCTTGGATACGCTGTTCATATCCTTCTTCACCGATGTTCGAAATCATGTACCCTTTGAAGGCAAAAAATCCGAGCATCAAAAGAACCAAGCCACGCAGTGGAAATCCACGACGTGCACGGTAGCGTTTGGGTTTCAATACAACAAGTCCGTCACCACGCATTTGCGCCACGGCACCATTTGTCATCGCCTTATGCTTGCGGCCTAAGGTCCGCAAACGGGAGTCAAATGAAGAACGAGAATCCGCCATCTTTCAGCCTTTCCAAAGCCCCCACTTCGGTTAATGTCATCTTTCGTGCTGAAATGTGGCAAAAGGTGGGCGGACGCAACGAAATTGGTAAATTTTAGCTTAATTTCAACTTGCTGTGGTAAGTGTTAGCGTCGTCCAGTCAACAATCTGCTGTCGGTGGTGAAGATTGGCCCCAGCCGCGCGATAATGGTCAATAACTTCGTCGGCTTGTTCATTAAGAATCCCAGAGAGAATCGCGAATCCCCCTGGCTTGAGTCGGCCCATCAGGTCCGGTGCCAGTGCCAAAAGCGGCCCTTTTAAGATGTTGGCAAAAATCAAGTCGAACGGACCGGCCAAGCTTGCATGGTCAAAACCAGCGGCTTCGACAACATCAACACGTCCCTCTAATGCGTTCGCAAGCACATTGGCTTGGGCGACGTCCACGGCTTGGCTATCAATATCGCTGGCCAGAACGGTTTCAGGCCACATGCGTGCGGCGGCCATCGCCAAAACAGCCGTTCCACAACCGACATCAACCACATCATGCGCAATGAACCCTTCGTCGATCAACGCATCCAAAGCGCGCAGACAACCAAGTGTCGTTCCATGATGCCCGGTGCCAAATGCCATCGCGGCCTCGATCAGCAGCGCGTGCGACCCTTCAGGCACTTTGTCAGCGTCGTGACTGCCATAGACAAAGAAACGTCCCGCTTCGACGGGGGCCAGTTCGCGCCGCACATGGGCCACCCAATCGGTTTCGGGCACTTCGGATATCACAAAATCATTTGCGCCAAACGCGCTGGTCAACAGCATCAAGGCCGCTTCATCCGGGTGTTCTATGAAATATCCGCCAACTTCCCATGTCCCAGAACCGTCCTCGACCTCAAAAACACCAATTCCTGTGGGCTCTGGTATCAAACGTTCCATCGCAAGGCCCAAATCTTCGGCCGAGGTTTTACTGTTCAATGTCGTCAATGCAGTCCAGGTGGTCATTAGCGTCTCCGAAAGCGGTCCCAACTTGGGCTTGGCGTTTGAGGGGGATGTACCACGGTGCTTGGCCCAAGGTTGGCCACATAGCGCCACGCCCATAGCGCCGCAAGCCCGCCGATCAAAACAGCGGCTGCAGCCTGCCCATAAATGACGCCTGCTGCACCAAAGGCCCCCGATAACCACATCGCCGCGGGGAAACTGATCACGGCTTCTTTCGTCCAGTTTGCGGCCGTCGACCACAATGGGCGGCCCAGATTGTTAAACGCTGCGTTCGACACGAATAATGCGCCGACAAATACAAAGCCGCCAACGCCGACAGATGTGAATGCTGACACGACCTCGGCCCCCTGCGCGCTTAGTCCAAAGCTTTGGATGACAAGAGAGGTGGCGCTGGCCAACACGGCCCACATGACCAATGTGTAAACTAAGCAAAACACCAAGGCGTCCCGAAACGTTGATCGTATGCGTTGGAAATTCCCTGCCCCGAAATTCTGCCCGAATATGCCGCCAATCGCACCCGACAAAGCGAAAATTCCGCCAAACGCCAATACGGTCAGACGCGATACCACCGCCCATGCGGCAACCGCGTCATCCCCAAAAGGCGCCATCAGGATGGTCAGGATATAATTGCCAACCGGCGTCGCCATTTGGGTCGCAATCGCAGGCAAAGCCAGCCAGACATAAACTCCCGAGAATTTTGGCAGGTCCGACGTGTTTGGGCGCGTTATCAGATTGTTTTGGATGCACACGAAATACCACGCCAATGCCACCAACAAGAAACGGAACAACACCAAGCCGATCGCGGCTCCGTCCAACCCAAGCTGCATCCAAAAGATCAGGATCGGATCAATGACCATCAAAACCAGGCCCGAAAACAGCGTCACATACATCGCTTTCGCGCCAAATCCGTAGGCACGCAAAACACCAGATCCGACCAAGGCAATGGCCATCGGAACAAGCGACGGCATAGTGATCGCCAGATAGCGTGCAGATAATGCAGCGGTGTCACCCTGCGCCCCGGCCAGCGCAACCAAAGGCTCGCGCCACAACATGATCAAGGCCGCAACACTGCCTTGGGTGATCGCCGCAATAATCATGCTGACGCCCGCCTGACGCCGCGCATCTGCGAGCTTGTCTTCTCCAATCAGGCGGGACACCAACGCCGTCGCTGCAATCATCAAACCAATACCTGATGACACAGAAAAAAACTGGACCGCGTAGGCAAACCCAATCGCCGCGACCAGGGACTGATCGCCCAATTGCGAGATCCAAAACAAATTGGCTGCGTCTACAAGGAATACAAAGGTAATGCCAAAGGCACCCGTCGCGGTCATGCGCACCACATGTCCCATCGTCGATCCGGTCAAAAACCGACCTTGAGTCATCTATTCGGCCAGCGCTTGCAGCCCGGTGGCGAACACCGTTTCAAACCCTTCTTCCGGATGGCGCGGGATCATCATGGACAAAACCAGCGAGGTTGCCGCCATGCCTGCAGCCAACACAAAAACCGCCCCCGGCGACACCAACCACAGCAATCCCAATGGAACCGGCAACGCGACCGCCGCAATGTGATTGATCGTAAAGGCCACAGCGGCAGTTGGCGCGATATCTGCAGGGTCAGCAATCTTTTGGAAATAGGTTTTCAGCGCCAAGGCCAATCCAAAGAACACATGATCCAGCACATATAGGATCGCAGCAATCATCAGCCCCCAACTGGCAAAATACACACCGCCGTAACACAAGAAGATCACAACCAATCCGGCATATTCAAACATCAAAGCGCGCCGTTCACCAAAGCGATCTACAATGCCTCCCAGCACCGGGGCGATCACCATATTGACGACCAGATTGATCAAATAAAGCGCCGTCAGCTCATACACTTCGACGCCAAATTTTTCGACCATCATGAAGCCTGCAAAAATCATAAAGATTTGGCGGCGCGCGCCGGACATGAATTGCAACGCATAATACAACCAATACCGCTTGCGCAGCACCAGTGTCTTATGTTGCGGCGTGTGTGCGTCAAACTGTGGATAGGCAAAGAGCACAAAAACAGCGATGACCGCCGTTGTGCCTCCGCCTGCCATATAAACGATGTTATAGGTCAGGCCCAACGGTTCCCACAGGACCATGATGACGAAAAAGACAAGGAAAGTTGCAGCAGACGCCGTGGCCATCAACCACCCCAAAATCCGCGGCGCGTCTTTCTTGGGCAACCATTGCAGCTGCAGTGATTGATTGACCGTTTCAAAATAATGAAAACCGACCGAACTGATGAAGGTCAGGATCAAAATCCCGGTCAATTGCGGAAATTGCGCCGTCAATGCGGTCGCGACCCCAAGCATGATCAGTGACAAAATGCCCAACACCTGTTCGCGCATGAACATGATGATCAGAATGACACCGACCGCCAAAAACCCAGGGATTTCGCGCACCGTATGCAGGCGGCCAAGGTCCAACCCGTCAAATTGAGCCACTTCCACGACAAAATTGTTTAGCAATGCGTACCACGTATAAAACGCGATCGGTAAAGCCGCCGACATCACAAAAAGCAATGTGATTGGCCTGCGCCATACCGGCAATTGCGCCGCGTCTTCCTGGGACATCGATTGGAACATGCCTACCGCAATACGCCTCTCTCCCGCCTTTGGCGAGAGACGAAATTGCACACCCCCCTGTGCATCGCCGTTGCGCGGAAAAACCCAGAGCGCGGAATCACTGTGTCAGGGTTGGTGGGTGGGCGAATTCCGGCGCAGCCGGAAGAGTCCCACGCGCCGATCCTATAAAAAGCTCTGCGGATCTATATCGACAGACAAACGCAACTCTCCACGCAATCGCAAGGGGGCGATCCATTGTGCGATAGCGCCTTGCAACGCCACACCTTTGCCCGCCTTCACCAGCAAGCGCACCCGATGCCGCCCGCGCACGCGCGCAATCGGCGCTGGAGCCGGTCCAAAGACCTGCGCACCTACACGCGCCAAAGCTGCCGTGTTGCGCGCCAGCGTGTTGGCCGCGTCAAAAACTTCGCCTACATCAGGACCGCTCAATATGATCCCGGCCATTCTGCCATAGGGTGGAACGCCTGCCGCTTCGCGTTGCGCCGCTTCTGCCGCCCAAAACCCTTCTTCGTCCCCTGCCAGAATGGCCCGGATCACCGGGTGTTCCGGTTGAAACGTCTGCATCACGGCAGCCCCCGGTTTTTCCGCACGTCCCGCGCGTCCCGCAACCTGCCGCATCAATTGAAATGTGCGTTCCGCAGCTCGTAAGTCAGACCCTTGCAAGCCAAGATCGGAATCAATCACGCCAACCAGAGTCAGATTGGGAAAATTATGACCTTTGGCCACAAGTTGTGTGCCAATTATTATCTCCGCATCCCCCTCAGCGATGTCTTCAATCGCCGCCTTCAGCGCCCGCGCAGACCCAAACAGATCGGATGACAACACAGCCAATTTCGCATCGGGAAACCGCGCAGCGGCTTCTTCGGCCAGACGTTCGACACCCGGACCAATTGGTGCAAGCCGCCCTTCGGCCCCACAAGACGGGCAGGTTTCTGGCATCGGGGTTGTTTCCCCACATTGATGGCACATCAACCGTTTTAAAAACCGATGCTCAACCATCCGCGCATCACATTGCTCGCACGCTATCTGATGTCCACACGCCCGGCACAATGTAATGGGCGCATATCCACGTCGGTTCAGAAACAACAATGATTGCTCGCCCGCCGCGATACGCGTTTCGACTTCTCGTGCGAGGGTCGGCGATATCCATGTGCCTGACGGTAGCTTTTCCGCCCGCATATCGATTGTGCGCATGTCCGGTAAAACCGCCTCGCCAAAGCGGGCCGTCAAATCAATGCGTTTGTATTTCCCGCTTTCCGCATTGGCCCAGCTTTCCAAACTTGGTGTCGCCGACGCCAGAACAACCTGAGCCTCACAGATCGACGCGCGCAAAACCGACATATCCCGCGCATTATAAAGCGCGCCGTCTTCTTGTTTATATGAGGTGTCATGTTCTTCATCGACAACGATCAACCCCAGATCCCGATACGGCAAAAACAGTGCAGATCGCGCACCGATCACCAAATCAGCTTGCCCCTGTCCAACCATACGCCAGATGCGACGCCGCTCTGTCATGGTCGCGCCGGAATGCCATTCTGCCGGCCGCGCGCCAAAGCGGGCTTCGACGCGGGTCAGAAATTCTGCGGTCAGTGCAATTTCGGGCAACAAGACCAAGGCCTGACGTCCGGCCCGAACACAGGCCGCGACGGCCTCAAGGTACACTTCGGTCTTTCCAGATCCCGTCACACCGCGCAGTAAGGTCGCCCCAAACGCTTTTGACGCCACTGCCGTCGCAATCTGTTGTGCGCCGTTCTTCTGGTCTTCTGTCAGGTCTTTGCCGGAGCGGTCCGGGTCCAGCTTTGGGAAAGGCGTGTCGCGAGGGCTGTCTTCTTCGGACACGGCGCCATGTTTTACCAACCCTTTGACAACCGAGGACGTCACGCCAGACAGCTCGCTTAGTTCTTTCAAGGTGAATGACAGATCACCGTAGTCTTTTAGAAACTCGAGCACGCGGGCACGGGCGTCGGTCATGCGATCAGGTTCGCCGGTCCCACGTCGATACACGCGTCGCATCGAAGGCGGATCACCCAACCCCGGTGCGCGCGTCGCCAAACGCAACATCGCCGACATCGGGGTCAGCGTATATGCCCCCGCCCGTTCTAGAAAACTACGCAGTTCTTGCCGCATTGGCGCAACATCCAGCGTGCGGATGACGGATCGTAACTTGTTGGCGGCAAAATCACCGGCACCCGGCCCCCAGACAACTCCCAGCACTTTGCGTGGGCCCAGAGGTACCTCGACAAACGCACCCAACCAGCACCCGCCTTCGGGCGCTTTATAATCCAGAACTTTGTCCAAAGGTTGGGTTGTAAGCACGCCTACGCGTGCCCCTTCCTCGAAAAAGTCGGGCATTTCGGTGGTTGCGCTATCAAACAGGGTTCCAGACATCTCTTCCTTGAGGTAAAGCCTCATCAAGCGAAGGCCAAGCCATCACAAGGGACAGACCCATGAAATTTTTTGTAGATACTGCCGAAATTGACGCAATTGCCGAATTGAACGAACTGGGCATGGTCGACGGTGTAACGACAAACCCGTCACTGATCATGAAATCGGGACGTGACATTCTGGAAGTCACAAAAGAGATTTGCGACCTTGTCGACGGCCCTGTCAGCGCCGAAGTCGTCGCGACAGACGCAGACAAGATGATCGCCGAGGGACGCAAGCTGGCGGACATCGCGTCGAACATCGCCGTCAAAGTGCCGCTGACCTGGGACGGTCTGAAGGCCTGTAAGGTGCTGACGGGCGAAGGCAAGATGGTCAACGTAACGCTTTGTTTTTCTGCAAACCAAGCGCTTTTGGCGGCAAAAGCGGGCGCGACATTCATCTCGCCATTTATCGGGCGTCTGGATGACATATCGCTGGATGGCATGGAATTGATCGAAGATATCCGCACGATTTACGACAATTTCAACTTCAAAACGGAAATTCTGGCCGCGTCTATCCGGTCGGTTAATCACGTGATGGACAGCGCACGCATTGGAGCAGACGTTATCACTGCCCCGCCAGAAGTTATCAAAAAGCTTGCCTCACATCCTTTGACAGACAAAGGTTTGGATCAATTCCTGAAAGACGCAAAAAGCGCTGGAATTAAAATCGTTTAGGCCGAGTTTTTCCGACAACCTGGCGCAATTGTGCCACTAAGACTCACTTGCCAAAAAAAATCTACGTGGGGGAAGATTTGCGTCTTTCCCCATGCTAGAGTCCCTAAAAAAATAAGGGACAGGCATGAGCAGCCAACCAAAAATTGATGACGCATTGCGCGAAGCTATTATCATGCAACCTGATGTCATTTTGGACGACACTGATGTGATGCACGCATTGGTCGCCGCAAACGAGCGATCCTTGGGTGGCAATGTCGTCGATATGCGCGGGCTCGCGATGGAGCGTCTTGAGGCACGGCTGGATCGATTGGAAGACACCCATCGATCCGTAATTGCAGCCGCATACGAAAACCTAGCAGGAACCAATCAGGTGCATCGCGCAGTCTTGCGTTTGCTAGATGCCCACGAGTTCGAGGAATTCCTAAACGATTTGAAGGGGCCCGTCGCAGAAATTCTGCGGGTGGATGCCATTCGTCTGGTTCTGGAATCTGCCCAAAGTGACAACAACCCGACGATTGAAAGATTTGACGGCGTGTTGAGCATTTCCCCTCCGGGATACACAGATGCGTATCTGACTTTGGGGCGTGCGATGCAGGTGCGACAAGTCACCCTGCGCCAAATTCAGGGATCTGATCCTGCCGTTTATGGGTCGCGCAGCGATTGGATTCGATCCGAAGCATTGCTGAAATTGGATTTCGGTGAAGGTCGTTTGCCCGGAATGCTGGCGTTGGGGTCCGAAGACTCGCAAACGTTCAGCCCACAACAAGGCACCGATTTGCTGGCTTTCTTTTCCGGCGTGTTCGAGCGGCAGATGCGTCGCTGGTTGGGATGATTTCACCGGCTGCCAGAGATGCCTTAGAGCAATTTCTGGCACAACAGCGGGCCTTGAAGGGATCGTCTGAAAACACGATCACTGCTTATGGCAGTGACATTACGGATTTCGTGGCCTTCATGACTGTTCATTCAGGACAGTCGCAAGGCTTGTCCGCACTGGCGCGCATCACCACACGCGATATGCGATCATGGATGGCCCGCACCCAAGCCGGGGATGTTGGGCCTCGGTCGATGGCGCGAAAGCTGTCCGCGGTCAAAAGCTTTTATCGTTGGTTGGCTGAGCGCGAAGATTTCGAACCCACAGCCGTTTTGGCTGCCCGTGCGCCCAAATTCACCAAGAAACTACCACGGCCCCTGCCCGTTTCTGCGGCCAAGGATGTTTTAGATCTGGCAAGCGATCAAGACCTGCGTCCTTGGGTCGGCGCTCGTGACCTGGCGGTTCTGACGCTTTTGTGGGGGTGTGGTCTGCGTATTTCCGAGGCATTAAGCCTATGTGGGAAAGATGCGCCTTTGCCGAATGTTATGCGCATTATTGGCAAGGGCGGAAAGGAACGAGTCGTCCCGGTTATCGCTGCAGCGCGCGAAGCGGTGGATGCATATACTGAGATTTGCCCACATCCAATGAGGCCAACCGACCCGCTGTTTCGTGCCATCCGTGGCGGGCCTTTGAACCCGCGTTCTATCCAAGGCGTAATGGCACGCGTGCGCGCGCAACTGGGCCTTCCCGCGACGGCAACACCTCATGCACTAAGGCATTCATTTGCAACACATCTTTTGGAAGCAGGTGGCGATTTACGGTCCATTCAAGAACTGTTGGGCCACGCGTCATTGTCGACCACGCAGGCCTATACAGCCATAGATGCGCGTCACTTGATGGATGTCTACAGAGCCGCCCATCCCAAGGGGTAGATCAATTGTTTCAATATTTGCGAACGTCTCACGTAAATGTGCGGCAATTTGACTGCCCCTATATGCTATTCTATGCAAATGTAGATTTTGAACGTTGTTTTGTTCCGAATGCAAGCCAGTTTGAATTTGAGGAAACCCAAGAATGAAATACACCAGCTACGTAGCCGCTTTCCTTTTGACAGCAGGAATGGCCGCAGCCGATTGTGCAGATATTACTGTCGAGGACGCCTTTGACCTTGAAGAAGCAGATATCAATGCGCTGTACACCTGCTTGGGTGACACAATGGCTGAAGGTTATGCGAAAGAAGGCGACGAAATCGGCAGCAGCTTCCGCGATTGGGCGGTTTCAGCGACACGTCCAGCCGTTGCAGGCCCGCACGGCAACCGTGCATTGCTTACATTCGCGAACGACATCGCTGCAGAGCAATATCTGAAATTCGAAGACGAAAACGTGCAAATGCCCGTTGGTTCAATTCTTGCAAAAGAATCCATCTCGATTTCGATCAAAAAGAAAAAAGCCCGCCCTGGTCCTTTGTTCATCATGACAAAACTGGAAGCTGGTGGCGCACCTGAGACAGGTGACTGGCTTTATGCAGGATTGCAGCCGAACGGCAAAGTCATGAAGGTCAAGCAAAGCTTCTGCCATGATTGCCATGTTGGTTGGGAAGACAGCGACATGCTGGCCTATCCGCTGGAAGAAGTCCGCGTCAGCCAATAATTTCTGCTAGATTTTTTAACCTCGCTGCGGTCTTCGCGGCGAGGTTTTTCTTTGGGACATCGTTACTCAAAACCTGATTGAACTGTGCTTTTGTCCTGCAAAGAAGACTGCTAACTATTGGCGCATGACAGATCACATGCGCGCCTTATCCGTTCACCTTTTTACCGCCACTGGCGCTGTTTTTGCGATGCTGGCCATGCTTGCTGCAGTCGACAGCAAGTGGGATCTGATGTTTGTCTGGCTTGTTGTTGCTTTTTTTGTCGATGGTATCGACGGACCGTTGGCGCGCAAATACGACGTCAAAACCAATGCACCTGAATTTGACGGCGTGTTGCTGGATTTGATCATCGACTATCTAACTTACGTGTTCATTCCGGCGTTTGCGTTGTTTTCCTCTGGTTTGATGGACGGTTGGACGGGATGGTTTGCCATCATCGTCATCACCTTTGCATCGGCCATGTATTTCGCCGATACACGCATGAAAACAAAAGATAATTCGTTTTCGGGCTTTCCAGGATGCTGGAATATGGTCGTCTTGGTCATTTTCGCATTGGAACCCAATTTCTGGATATCCCTCGCGCTTGTCACAACCTTGGCCATCGCAATGTTTTTGCCGCTAAAATTCATTCACCCGGTCCGCACCGAGCGGTGGCGGAACGTTAGCCTTCCAATCGCTTTGGCGTGGACCTTCTTTGCGGGTTGGGCGGCATGGGTCGATTTCCATCCCGAAAGCTGGGCGCATTGGGGTCTGATCCTGACGTCTCTTTATCTGCTGTTTGCGGGTGTGGCCCAGCAAATGATGCCGTTGCGCGATTAGATCTGCACATACATCACAACAGAAAGCCGCCTGCCCCTTCATGACGCAGCAACGCGACTTTTGTTTCCACGCCACCCTGTCCTGAAAACCCGGTCAATCGGCCACCCGCCCCCATAACACGGTGACATGGGATGATTATCGGGATCGGATTACCTCCGCACGCCTGACCAACCGCCTGCGCGGGCACGCCAAGCGTTTTCGCGATATCGCCATAGGTGCATGTGTCACCAAAGGGGATGGCGCGCATCGCGTCGCAGACCGCGATCTGAAACTCTGACGCATCAACGCGCATGGGTACGTTGAATTCGACCTGTTCACCGGAAAAATACGCGGCCAATTCGGCCTCGGCCTGATCCAGTATGGGGGACAAATGATCCTGGCCGCGCGCCCCCCATTCCAAGGCCGTGACCGCCCCATCGGTTTCTGTTATGCACAGATCGCCAAACGGGGAATGAATATCTCGATGTTTCATTCGCCCAAGATGCGCGCGGGGGCCATTAGGTGCAACCCGATCCATGCGCATTGAGTGAAGGGTTTGTGCGCCGCTATTTGCCGAAATCCTCGATAAATGCGCGTAGGTTCTCTTTGCCAATAATAGACTGGCTATTGATACTAATTTCTTTCAATGCGTCCATGTCCAGCAAGGGTGTCAAATCAGTTGCTGTGGTTCCGTCCAACCTGAGCTTTTGCAGATTGTCGAGTTCGGCCAAAACAGACAAGTCCGTTGCCAATATTCTTGACAGGTCCAACGTTTCCATATTGACGAGGCCTGCCAGTGGAGAAAGATCAGTGACCTTCGTGTCGTTTAGCAACAGTGTTTCAAGCTTCGGATGGTGCCCAAGGCCGGAAACATCATTCAGAGGTGTTTCTGGAACATTCAAAATTTCAAACTGAGCAAGGTTTTCAAGAACGTCCAAATTGGTGATCTGACTACCTGGTAGGCTCAAGATTTTAAGATTGATCGCATTCGCCAACCCCGAGATATCTTGCAAAACACTGTCTTCAGCGGCCAGCACCTGGAAATTCTCGCCCAAATCCAAGCCGTCCAACGACGTAAACCCAGCACTAAACAGGCTTAAATAGCTAATGTTTTTCATCTGAGCCAATGGGGTGAAATCGCGCAATCCTTCGCCGCGCAAAAGCAGTTCTTTTAAATCAAGATCGGCAATAACAGACAAATCGGTTATCCCAGCTTGCAACAACCACAGACTCTGCAAGTTCGTCATGTTCGACAACTCAGACGGGTTCGTGATCGTTGCGTTGACCACCGACAAATGCTGCAAATTGGGCAACTCGCCAAGAGTGAACTGTGTGACATCACTGAGATTGGGCAGACGCGACGGCTCAAGGTTTGACGATTGTTCCAACACGTCCGCGTCTGGCGCACCACCTATGATGCGAAGCTCAATGATGTTGCGGCTCGATAGATCCGACCCGGTGGCAAGCTTCACGTTATCGAGCCAAACTGTCTGTAAATTGTGCAACTCGCCAAGGTTGAGCTGGATTTCACCGCTGAGATCAGCCAAGCGCAACGTTTCAAGTTTTGGCAATTGTTCCAACACGACAAAGTCTGGCGCACCAGCTTTGATGGTCAACCGACTGATATTGTTGCCTGATAGATCCGACCCGGTGGCAAGCTTCACATTTTCGAGCCAAACTGTCTGTAAATTGTGCAACTCGCCAAGGTTGAGCTGGATTTCACCGCTGAGATCAATCAAGCGCAACATTTCAAGTTTTGGCAATTGTTCCAACACGACAAAGTCTGGCGCACCACCTTTGATGAAAAGCTCAATGATGTTGTGGCCCGATAGATCCGATCCCGTGGCAAGCTTCACATTTTCGAGCCGAACTGTCTGTATATTGTGCAACTCGCCAAGGTTGAGCCGGGTTTCACCGCTGAGATCAATCAAGCGCAACGTTTCAAGTTTTGGCAATTGTTCCAACATCACCAAGTCTGACGTACCACCGTTAATGGTAAGCCCAGTGATATTGCTGCCTGATAGATCCGATCCCGTGGCAAGCTTCACATTTTCGAACGAGATAAAAGTTAGCTCAGGCAATTCAGACAAAATGGATATGTCGACCTGCGCAATATCCTCGCCTTTGCCTCTTACCCAAACACGCTCGAGCCAGGACAGTTGTTCAATCCCAGCCAAATCATCCGACGCAGATGAAATATCGATGGAAAGCGAGGTTCTGTTTTGTTTCACGCATTTGCCGCGAAATTCGATGCAATCGTCTTGGGCCAAAACGGGCGACGCCACCAAAGCGATTGAAGCGATGAGCAAGTGTCGAAACAAGGCTTTCATGGGGACGTTTCCTTTGGACGTATTGGCATTAACCCCATTCAATTGGCATTAACCCCATTCAAAGGAGTACCGCCAAAGTTGCAATGGAAAACTATACATAAAAAAACGCCGGCCCGATGGATACGGGGCGGCGTTTGATTTGGTTTGTTGAACTCAGATCAGCTGCCCAGCGCCGTGTTACAGCGCCCGCACACACCCGTGTGGCTGTATTGGCCGACATCCGGCAAGACCTTCCAGCAGCGTTGGCATTTTTCACCTTCGGCTTTTTCAAACACAACGCCGATATCGGCGATTTCGGGCATCCGAAACGCGTTGTCTGGCGATGGATCTGTTGTCACGTGGATCGCGGATGTGATGCAAAGGTCATCAAAATCCACGGTCTTGAGGATGTCAGCCGTGGCGGCGTCCACATGAACCACTGGTGCGGCCTCAAGCGAGGCGCCGATTACTTTGTCGGTGCGCTGTACTTCAAGTGCGCCTGTGACCACGCGGCGCGTTCGGCGGATTGTAGACCACTTTTCGGCCAATGCTTCGTCGCGCCATGTGGATGGTGTATCTGGGAAATCGCGTAAGTGCACGGAGCTGTCTTCACCGGGAAAGCGGCTGAGCCAGACGTCTTCCATTGTGAAAGCCAAGATGGGTGCCAGCCATGTCGTGAGACGTTCAAACAGCAAATCCAACACGCTTAGGGCGGCGCGGCGGCGCACGGTATCACCGTCGCAATACAGCGCGTCTTTTCTGATATCGAAATAGAAGGCCGACAGATCAACGGTCGCAAAGTTGAATAGCGCTGAAAACACGCCTTGAAAGTCGAACTTGGCATAGCCTTCGCGCACGGTTTGATCCAGTTCCGCTGTGCGGTGCAAAACCCACCGTTCCAGTTCAGGCATATCGGCAGGATCAACACGCATGTCTTCGGTAAAGTCACCAAGTGAGCCAAGCATATAGCGCATCGTGTTGCGCAAACGGCGATAGCTGTCTGCCACACCTTTCAGGATTTCCGCGCCGATCCGTTGGTCCGCCGTGTAATCCGTCTGGGCCACCCACAAGCGCAGGATGTCCGCACCGTATTGTTTGATGATCTCAGCAGGCACAATGGTGTTGCCGATGGATTTGGACATCTTCATGCCCTTTTCATCCAGCGTAAACCCGTGTGTTACGACATTCCGGTAAGGCGTGCGCCCCGTGGTTCCGACCGATTGCAGCAACGAAGAATGGAACCAACCGCGGTGTTGGTCTGTCCCTTCCATGTAGACATCTGCAATGCCGTCTTCTGTTCCGTCTTCACGGTCGCGCAGAACAAAGGAATGCGTCGATCCTGAATCAAACCACACATCCAGGATGTCAAAGACCTGATCGTAATCATCTGGGTTCACGATCCCTTCTAGGAACCGCTGTTTAGCGCCCTCTTCATACCACGCATCGGCCCCTTCGGCCTCGAATGCGGACGTGATCCGGCGATTGACTTGCGGATTGCGCAGCAAGAAATCGGGATCCGTCGGCAACAGGCCCTTTTTGGTAAAGCATGTGAGTGGCACACCCCATGCGCGTTGGCGTGACAACACCCAATCTGGGCGCGCTTCCATCATCGAATGCAAACGGTTGCGCCCGGCTTGGGGCGTCCAATTGACGTTGTCGATTTCGGTCAGGGCCCGTTCGCGGATGGTTTTGCCATGGGTGTCTTGCCCGTCATTCACGTCCTTATCGATGGCGGCAAACCATTGCGGTGTGTTGCGATAGATCACCGGTGCTTTGGAGCGCCATGAATGTGGGTACGAGTGTTTGATTTTGCCGCGCGCAAGCAATCCACCAACTTCGGCCAGTTTATCGATGACCACCTTGTTGGCAGTGCCTTCGCCGCCCTTACGGGACAGGATGTAGTTGCCACCAAACAAAGGCAGGTTATCGCGGAATTTACCGTCGTCTGTCACGTTGTACGTGATGACCTGTTGCAGCATGCCAAGGTCACGATAAAGCTCGTATTCCTCCATCCCGTGAGACGGTGCGCAATGCACGAATCCGGTGCCTTCTTCGTCGCTGACAAATTCGGCGGCACGGAAATCTCGAAGGTCATCCCATTCGCCTTCACCGCCTTCAACACCGTGCAGCGGGTGCGCCAACTTGATCTTGGACAGATCATCCTGCGTGACATCGCACAAACGGCGATACATTGTGTCGTCCAGACGCGCACGGCCCAGCACATCATCGGCCATTTTATCAGCGAGGATGTAACGATCACCGATGTTGACCCAACATTCTTCTGGACGTCCGGTGATTTCATACAGACCGTAAGAAACGTCTTTGCCATAAACGACAGCCTTGTTTGAGGGCATAGTCCAAGGCGTCGTTGTCCAGATCACGACTTGTGCGCTGTCCAATGTAGCGTCGCCGGTGTCGACGACCTTGAATTTCACCCAGATCGTAAAGCTGTCTTTGTCGTGGTATTCGACCTCAGCTTCGGCCAATGCGGTTTGTTCGATGGGCGACCACATCACGGGTTTGGACCCTTGATACAATGTGCCATTCATCAGGAATTTCATGAATTCCTCGGCAATCACGCGTTCTGCGTGGAAATCCATCGTCAGGTACGGATTGGCCCAATTGCCGGTGATCCCCAGACGCTTGAATTCATCACGTTGAATGTCGACCCAACCTTCTGCGAATTTCCGGCATTCGGCGCGGAAATCATTGATTGGGACTTCGTCTTTGTTTTTGCCCTTCTTGCGGTATTGCTCTTCGATCTTCCATTCAATCGGAAGCCCGTGACAATCCCAGCCCGGGATGTATCGGCTGTCAAAGCCCATCATCTGATGGCTGCGCACGATCATATCTTTGATCGTTTTGTTCAACGCGTGACCGATATGCAGGTTCCCGTTCGCATAGGGCGGGCCGTCATGCAGGCAGAACACCTCGCGGCCCGTTTGCGCACGAAGCCGGTCGTAAATCCCGATCTTTTCCCAATGGGCCAGCCATTCAGGTTCACGCTTGGGCAAGCCAGCGCGCATAGGGAAATCAGTTTTGGGGAGGTTCAGCGTGTCTTTGTAGCTGGGCGTATCAGCGCACATCAGGGCAGTCCTTTAGGAAACGGAAATCAGGGGTCAGAACGGCGCGGTCTCATACGCCTTTGCCCGGCCGCTCAGGTTCTAGAGCGCCGGGACCCTAATTCGAATGATTATGGCGGGGCCACTAAACATGATGCGCCTTATAGGCAGGCCCCGCAGGACGAACAAGCCCAAAGCCAAGCAATTGCTGTATGATACCAAACTGGCTTTGCACCAACCTTAGGCGCTGCAACGCTGGGTCGCAGGGACATGGCCATCTGGATCTTGGATATAAGAATGAGTCTAAAGAGGAAGTTGAATGCGTTACAAGGTTGCGATTGCTGGGGCTGGCGTTGGTGGGTTGACGGCTGCGGCCTATTTGGCCCGCGCGGGGCATGATGTCGAGATCTTTGACAAATTCGATGCCCCAGCCGCTGTGGGATCTGGCCTTGTCGTCCAGCCGGTTGGTCAAGCGGTCCTTGATGATCTGGACGCCTTGGATCACACGTTGCAACTGGGGGCCAAAATAACGTCGATGGCCGGTTTCGAAGTGGATCATGGCCGCCAAGTGCTGGACGTGAGTTATGGCGAGGGGTTTGGCTTGGCCATCCACCGCGCCAGCCTGTTCGAAGTGTTGTTGACTGCGGCGCAGCGGTCGGGGGCGCAGCTGAACACCAAGGCAGAAGTCAAAGAGTTTGACGGGCAACACGTCATCGCCCGGACTGGGCGGCACGGACCCTTTGATCTGATTATCAATGCCAGTGGCGCAAATTCCGATCTCAGCCCGCTGCGATCACGCGCCCTGCCGTATGGTGCGATTTGGGGTTCAGTGCCTTGGCCCAAAGACACTGAAATGCCACGTGATGAACTGCTGCAGCGATATCAGAAAGCCAATCGTATGATTGGTCTTCTTCCGATCGGATCTTTGCCTGATCATGATGCGCCCCTTGCTGCGGTCTTTTGGTCGATGCCGGCAAATGGTTATGACAAGTGGCGCGACGCGCCTTTGGATGCCTGGAGGGCCGAAGCCTGCGCGTTGTGGCCAGAGATGACACCGTTTCTGGAGCATATCACATTGCATGATCAGATGACGATGGCGCGTTACAGCCACGGCACCTTGCTGAACCCAGTGCGCGGGCGCGTTGTGCATCTTGGCGATGCGGCACACCGCGCATCACCGCAACTGGGGCAAGGAGCAAACATGGCTTTGCTGGATGCGGCTGCTTTGCACAGCGCGCTAAGAGATCCGGATATCGACATCGCCTTGCTGAACTACCGCCGCGCCCGGCGGGCGCATGTCTGGTTCTACCAACTGTTAAGCGCGTCGTTCACACCGCAATACCAATCCGACAGCACAGTTTTGCCCTGGCTTAGGGATCGGCTGCTGTTTCCGCTTAGTCAGGTGCCACCTGCCCCCTCTGTTCTGACCAAATTGGTCAGAGGCGATATCATCCCGCCTTTGGGCAGTTTAATCCACTAAAGGCAATCTGCCCTTAGTCCCCGCCTCGGGACACAAGGCCACCCAATGCCCCTTTGACCAAGCTGCGCGCGCGCGGTCGATCCACGGATACATATGGCAGCGGTCGGCAAACCTCCAATGCGGCGACGCCCACGCGCGCTGTTAGGGCGCCGTTGACCAAACCTTCGCCAAATCTGCGGGACAATTTCCCAAGAAGCGTGCCCCCCAAAATGGGTTCAAGCATGTCATCACCAACCGCAACCGCGCCCGTGGCCACAAGATGCCCCATAACCGCGCGCGTCAGGCGCCAAGAGCCGAGCGTGCCCGCCCGACCCCCATAAATTTCTGCGATCCGGCGGATCATGCGCAAATTCGCGGTCAAAGCGGTCAGAACATCCACCAAAGCCAGCGGGACCAAGGCGGTTACAGTTGCAACTTGCCGTGCTGCAGCTTCAACTTCGCGCATGGCGGCTTTGTCGAGCGCTGGCATCAATTCACGATCCGCCAGTGACAAAAGCCCATACGCATCCAGTTGATCCCCTTCCAGTTCAGCAAACCGGTCGCGTTGCCAACGTGTGTCTTCACGTGCAGCGTATAGTCGAAGCACTTTGTCCACGACATCACGTGCCTGTGCCAAGTCCTTTTGTTCCAACGCTTCGTGCGCCGCGTGACATACATGATCGATGCGACGCAATCGGGACAATGCCGCTAGTTCCCCCAAAGCGATGACCAACAAGACCAGCGCAAACGCGGCAAACAATGCGGCGAACAACCATCCCAAGATCGGATTAGCGGCAATCCATCCAGTGACAAAGCTCCATGCGGCTGTAGTGACAACAGCAGTCAATATCGCGAGCGTGAGCCCCCAGAACCACCGCCCCAAGCGCGATGGCCTGCGCGCCGCAATGGCGGCCGCGGCTTGCATAGCCCGTGGTTCGGGCAAGCCTTCGGGTTCTGGCACGGGTGCCGCTTCGGCAACGGATTGCATCGGTGCGTCGTCGTCCAATTCGATCAGGACAGGTCCCTTGCTCATGTCTTGTCCTTTTTGTGCCATTCATAGCGAATGTCGGGCAGGCCTTCGTCATTTCCAGACCCATCCGTGCGTTCAACTTCGCGGAAGGCATGTTTGGTGTAAAAATCCTGCGCGCGTGTATTGGCCTGAAATGTCCATAAGGTCAGCCGCTTTTGCTGATCACACGTGTCCTGCAAAAGGGCGCGGCCCACGCCCTGCCCGCGCGCATTTTCTGTTACATACAAGGCTTGGATCATCTCACCTTCGCGTGCCAAAAAACCAACGACGCCCGCAGGGGTTTCGGCCACGCGCACCCAACCACGATCAATCAACATACCTGCAAATCCGATATCCTGAGCACGTGTATGTATGCGAGGCATCCAAGGCGTGGTGTCGATAAAGTTGGACAATATCGCACCGACTCTCCCAGCATCTGTTGTGCGTGCCGTTCGTATGGCAACCTCAGTCACAATCGATCTCCCAGCAGGAATTCAGCCGCGCGGTCCAGACGGATATGTGGCGGCCCGTCGCCCGGTCGCAAATCAAGAGGTGCAGGTGCAAACCGCATGGCTTGATAATCGCCATCCAACCAAGATGCGGCCCCTTCGCGCGCCGGTCCCAAAAGATGAGCCGGATCGGATGGCAAATCACCGGGATAGAATGCCGCTTGCTTGCCCTTATCCAACAAAGTCCCACGCACCACGCCCAGTGTGCGGCCCTCATGTGTCATGCGATCTTCGGTGGTTGCGCGCAGCGCAGCAAGTGACATCGCCTGCGTTTTGGCCCCGGCAAATCGGGCACGTTCCCGTGCATCGCGCACCAAAGCGTGCATGATTTCTGTCAATTCGCCGTGCTGTTCATGATGCAAATGATCCGCTTGAGTGGCGGCAAACAGGATGCGTTCAACACGTTTGCCCCCCAGTAACTGCGTCAAAAATGAATTTCGCCCAGGTCGAAACGCACTCAATATGTGACCCAACCCTTGGCGCATATCCTCGACCGCAGCCGGTCCTTTGTGAATGGCCCCGAGCGCGTCGACCAACACGACTTGCCGATCTATGCGCGCAAAATGGTCGCGAAAGAATGGGCGCACAACTTGGGTTTTATACGCCTCAAATCGGCGTGCCATTTCACGCGCCATTGATCCACGAGGGGTTTCAGACGCCGGCAGCGGTGCAAATGTCAGCACGGGCGATCCAGCCAAATCCCCCGGCAACAGGAACCGCCCCGGTGTGCAGTCGTAATATCCGGCTTCACGCGCATCATTCAGATAATGCGCAAAGCTTGCGGCCAACTCTTTGGCGACGGGTTCCTTCAACTTGGCCAATGGGTTTGTGGTTTGCAACAAGGCAAGGAAATCGCGCGCTTCGTCCCGTGACGCAATGCGATCGAGGGTTTGTTGGGACCATGTATCAAAACTCTGATCCAACAGCCCAAGATCCAGCAACCATTCGCCTGGATAATCCACAATATCCAAATGGATCGTGCGCGGCCCCTGCAATCCAGCAAGCAAACCTGATGGTCGCACACGCAAAGACAATCGCAATTCTGAAACGGCGCGGGTGCTGTCGGGCCAATGTGGCGGTTGCGCAGTCAGCGACGCCATATGCCCCTCAAAGTCAAAACGTGGAATTGTGTCGTCCGGTTGAGGTTGCAAAAAGGCGGCTTCGATCCGTCCTTCATGGGCCGCCAGCAAATGCGACATGCGCCCTCGATCCAAAAGATTGGCAACCAATGAAGTGATGAAAACCGTCTTACCTGATCGCGCCAAACCCGTGACACCCAAACGGATCACCGGCTCGAAAAACGCTCCGGACACAGCGTCTTGCACACCTTCGACACTGCGCAACACGCCGTCGGCCAACGTTCCAATAACCAAATGGCCACCCTCCTTCGTCCGGGGACAAGATAGGAAGTCAGCGGGATAAGTGCCAGAGGGAGCTTTCGCCACGTTGTCACCCTTGCAAATATCGCAATGGATTGGGACAGATATACCCCATCGGTTGCGTTGCCAGAAAACAGAGGTTAGGTCCGCAAAATGCCACGTTATGCATTGAAAATCGAATACCACGGCAAGCCCTTTCGCGGCTGGCAACGGCAGGTCGAGCACGTCTCTGTTCAGGGAACGATTGAACAGGCATTGACCAAGCTTGAGCCGCGCGCGCATAATATCGCTGCAGCAGGTCGCACCGATGCGGGTGTTCACGGATTGGCACAGGTTGCGCATTGCGACCTCGACAAGGACTGGACACCGTTTCGGTTATCTGAGGCGTTGAATTTTCATTTACGTCCGGCCCCAATTGCGATTGTGGATTGCGCCCGTGTTTCAGAGGATTGGCATGCGCGTTTTTCTGCACTTGAGCGGCGTTACGTTTTTCGACTGTTGATGCGTCGTGCGCCTGCGACCCATCTGGACGGGCTGGTTTGGCAGGTGAAGCATATGTTGGATGAAGACGCGATGCAGGCTGGTGCATATCATTTGCTGGGGCAGCATGATTTCACCACGTTCCGATCGACAATTTGTCAGGCGCAAACGCCTATCAAAACCCTGACGCAGCTTGATGTCCGCCGTGTGGAATTGACCAGTGGGCCGGAAATTCAATTTGACGTGCGGGCCCGATCCTTTTTGCACAATCAAGTGCGCAGTTTTGTCGGCACATTGGAACGTGTCGGGGCCGGTTCGTGGACCCCCGATGATGTCCGCGAGGCTCTAAACGCCAAGGACCGCGCCGCATGCGGCCCTGTTTCCCCACCTCATGGATTGTATCTGGCTGGCGTCAATTACGACGATGATCCGTTTAATCAAACTTCATAAGGTCAGCGCCGGCTTCTTTGTCGCGCGATGCCGCACTGTTCGGCACCAATGACAACCTTGCCAGTTGTTCCATCCGAGACCACAAAGCATCTGGTACGGGTACATCTGCAGGACGATCACGCGTTGTCAGTTCCGCCAAATTGATCCGAACGGCCAAACCAGAAACAACCAAACGCGTTTCAACAGCACAAGGCATCGATTCAAGATAGCTGAGCACCAAGTCCACAGGTGTTTCGTCTATCCGATGTTCGGTAACACCCATTGAAGCTTTTTCGACTACGCGTTCGATGGCAACCGAAAGCTTTATCAACGCATCTGGCGCCGCCAGCACAAACGACAAATCATCAGGATTGCGCCCTGTTGCCAAGTGACGCGCCGCGGCCGCACCAAACCATGCTGATTGCGCAAAAGGAACTTCGGCCCCGCGCGCAGCGCGGTCCGCCAAAGCTTGGGTTTCGGTCCAAGGGCGCAGTGCGGTGCTGGCTTCGGATGCCGCCAAATTCTGCGCGTGCGTATCGATGCCTTTGTCACCAGGCTCACCCGCGCTCACGACGCTAAACTCCGGTCGAAACGTGTCATATCGAACTGTTCCAGCTTTGAGTGGTGCGTGGCCAACTGTGGGTTTTTTTTGGGTATTTGAATATTGCATACTCCTCAATATGCGCATTGTACGCGAATCTGGAAGCCGTGAACCCTGTGCAAATGCCTGGATTCCGCTGATAAACCGTCACAATGCAGTGTATTTTTGTAAGAAAACTCAGAATCCGCCGCCAATACCGAATTTTTGCAAACCGAACTGACCAGTGGGCCTTCTAAGTTGGGGCATCGAGCCTTCGCCCTAGATTTAAACTGCTTACTGTCAAAACATTCCAAACCTTCGGTCTGGATTGATCTGTCCATCGTCCCGGATGGTTTGGGCAAATACGCCTGAGCATCAATCATGTTTTAAATCTCTTTTTCGCCTTCCCTTCTCGGAAATCGACGGCACGGCAGATAATAAGAGACGTTTAAGCGTAACCGCAAAGCCTGACAAGACGCCTACTCCGACCCAATTGGATCAAAAACGCGCCGGGTTGGCCAAGACGAACAGGTTGCATACAGATGCTTAAAAATTAGGCATTTCAAGATATTCGAATACCTTTTCAAAGTGCCAGATTCTAGTACGCAGGCGGGGGGAGACCGACCTGAGCATCGCAAAAGCGCGCTGTCAGGCCGGCCGGAACGGGGGCAATCATTAACAAAAAAACAAAAACCGAGTTCACCCCGTTCAGCTCGTTCGTCAACACGGCTAAGCGGCGTTGACACTATTCCTTACCCATCCGCGGGTCTCCTCCGCTTGTGCACAATAAAAATGTACGAATTGGTAAGGCCGTGTGATTTTTTTATGGCGGACACATGTTCGCGTGAGATGGGAGGCGTTGAAAAGGGCGCATCGGGTCGGCTTTTCACACCGAAGCTTGCAAGAAACCGAACATACGCAAGCGCACAATAGTGTTTACTATCAATGCTATAAAAATCGAAAACTCAGAGCTCACACACTCCGGCCATGTATTTCCGAGTTTGGAAATAAGGGCAAAGTATGACTTGTGAATTATTGGAAATAGTTTG
>JBDWGM010000037.1:0-22889 GCA_039975755.1 Paracoccaceae bacterium
CTAAATGAGGCCCGGCGGCTTTTTGTATATAATGCTGGATTTTTAACGCAGCGCCGAATGCGACGCATCCTAAGTCTTGCTGGTTGGCACGTCTCGCTTGGCTATCCCAAGGACGGCGACGCAGTTGGTGTATGGGGAAAAAGTCCAACGGCACATCGCGGCGAACGCATAGCAGAGTCCAAAGACGCGCCAATTGTTCGTGTCGAAGACGCTTTTTTGCGATCTCTCTTTCCCGGTCGATCAGGTGAACCCCCAATAGGCCTTTTGATTGACAAGACTGGCGTTCATTTTGATCCATCCAAGCCGTCCGATCTGGAAACCATGCTCGCCACGCATCCTTTGGATGATACGGCCTTGTTGGACCGGTCCCGCGGCGCAATGGCGCGCATGGCGGAAGCACATTTAAGCAAGTACAACGCCTTTGATCCGGATCTTGACGTCCCCGCCCCGGGTTATGTGCTGGTCCTGGATCAGACGCGCGGGGATGCGTCAGTGCGTGCAAGTCGCGCCAATGTACATCGCTTTCAGGAAATGTTGTTTGTCGCTCAAGAAGAACACCCGAGCACACGCATATTGATCAAAACCCACCCCGAAACGGTTCAAGGCCATCGCGATGGGTATTTTGAACAGAAAAATGAAAACGATCGGGTCAAGCTGTACGACAAACCGGTAAGCCCTTGGCGTTTGATGGAAGGGGCCGTTGCTGTTTACACCGTATCATCTGGCCTAGGCTTCGAAGCCATATTGGCGGGGCACAAACCCCGTGTCTTTGGCCAACCTTTCTATGCAGGCTGGGGGCTAACGTCTGACGAAGACCCAGTCATTCGCCGCCAACGGAAATTGACGCGTGCACAATTGTTTGCCGCCGCAATGATCCTTTATCCAAAATGGTATGATCCGTTTGGCGACAGGCTTTGCGAACTGGAAGATGCGATTGAGTCACTTGCAGCCCAATCCCGCGCTTGGCGTGAAGATCATAAAGGATGGGTCGCCAGTGGAATGCGTCTCTGGAAACGTCCTGCCCTACAAAAGACGTTTGGCCAACAAAAACGATTGATCTTTACGGATACGCCAGCCAAAGCCCGTAAAACCAATCGCCCTTGGATGATCTGGGCGGGCAAAGCGCAGGTTGGCGACGAAGACGCCGTTCGCGTCGAGGATGGGTTCTTAAGGTCCAAAGGATTAGGTGCTGAGTTGGTGCCGCCCGTATCATTGGTGACTGATGATCTGGGAATTTACTACGACCCATCGCAACCATCTCGCCTAGAAGAAATGATACGGGCGCGCCGAACTTTGCGGCCCGAACAGACGTTGCGTGTGGACCGCTTGCAGCGGTTTCTGATCAAAAAAGGCGTCAGCAAATATAATCTGGACGGTGCGACGCCCACATTGCCAGACGGTCATAAGGTTTTGGTCATTGGTCAGGTCGAAGATGACGCCTCAATTCGCCTTGGCGCTGGTGATATAGCGACAAATGACGCCTTGCTGCAGGCCGCTCATGAGGCACGGCCGGATTCTGTGATTCTGTATAAGCCACATCCAGATGTAGAAGCAGGTTTGAGACCCGGCCAAATTACGGCCCAAGACCTCGCGCATTCGATTTTATCGAACACTGAAATTACATCGTTGTTCCCCCTCGTAGACGAGGTTTGGACCATGACGTCACTGAGCGGTTTTGAGGCGTTGCTGCGCGGTGTTCCAGTCGTGACAACGGGTGCGCCGTTTTACGCGGGTTGGGGTTTGACCGACGATCGCGGCGCGGTCCCTCCGCGTCGACGTGAAGATGTCAGTTTGGCTGGGCTTATCCATGCCACGTTGATTGACTATCCGCGCTATATCGACCCCGTAACGGGATTGCCCTGCTCTGTCGAAGTCATTGTTCAACGCCTGTCCGAAGATGGAACCGTTCCCCATCCCGGGGCTCTAAATCGATTGCTGTCCAAATTGCAGGGAGCTTTCGCCAGTTACGCCTATATTTGGCGTCGCTAGTCGTCGTTCGGCTTTCGATCCCACACATGCAGGACATCATCGCCGACCTGGCGCAGTTCGCTCAGTTCGAAACGATGTGCTTCTTGCAACGTACTCAATCCCAAGGCCCCAATGCTGGGCAGCCCTTCGGCACCAATTGCCATGCCAGCCGTAAACCAAACAAAGCGGTCAACCAATTGCGCGTCGATCAATGATGCGGCCAACCCGCCGCCCCCTTCGCAAAACACGCGCGTTGTTCCCAGATCAGCCAATTGTCCCAACACGTCCTTAGGATCCAATTGCGCGCCTTTTGCCGCACATTCCAAAAGCGTTGCATCCAAACCGGTCCATGTTTCCTTTAACGATGGGTCTGCATCTTGCCCATGGCATAGAACCAAAGGGATTTTTGACGCACTGCGCGCCAATTGGCCTAAAAGTGGTAAATCAATTCTGCGCGAAACGACAACACGTGCCGGCTGACGTGACACGCCCAGATCACGCACAGTCAAAGAAGGATCATCCGACCGCGCCGTTCCGCCGCCCACCATAACCGCATCGTGGCGTGATCGCATGCTGTGGACGACACGGCGCGCTTCGGGGCCAGTGATCCATTGGCTCTGCCCACTGCCGGTTGCAATGCGCCCGTCAAAAGACGACGCAAGTTTGAGCGTCACAAATGGACGGCGGCGGGTGATCTTCAACAAAAATCCAGCGTGATCTTTGCTGGCCTCTTCGGTCAAGACACCTTCGGTGACCTCAATCCCGGCAGCTTCAAGCATCTTTATGCCACGCCCGCTGACACGTGGATCCGGATCTGTCAGCGCAACAACGACGCGCTTTATTCCGGCCTTGATAAGTGCTGTGGCGCAAGGTGGCGTTTGCCCTTCATGCGAACAAGGTTCCAACGTGACATAGGCTGTCGCACCTTGAGATCGCGGCCCGGCTTGGGACAGGGCTTGCGGTTCCGCATGTGGTCGTCCACCGGGTTGCGTCCAGCCGCACCCGATTACGACGTCATCTTTTTCGATCACGCACCCAACCGCCGGGTTGGGTGCACACTGGCCCATTCCACGACGCCCAAGCCCAAGCGCCATTTTCATGAAACGTTTATCGCGCTCCGCGCTCACTCTTCCGCTTGACCATCACTTGGGGGTCGCAGCTCGGCCACGAACTTATCAAAGTCATCTGCAGCTTGGAAATTTTTGTAAACACTCGCAAATCGAACATAGGCCACAGTGTCGATCCGGTTCAGCGCTTCCATGACGATTTCGCCGATCTGCTTTGAAGGAATGTCGGTTTCGCCCATCGATTCCAATCGGCGCACAATCCCCGAAATCATCTGATCGATACGTTCAGGTTCGATCGGACGTTTTTGCATGGAAATACGTATGGATCGTTCCAGTTTATCGCGATCAAAATCTTCGCGACGTCCGTTGGTTTTCACGACAACCAAATCTCGCAACTGAACCCGCTCATAGGTGGTAAATCGGCCGCCACATGCCGGGCAAAATCGACGTCTGCGAATTGAGACGTGATCTTCTGCTGGTCGACTGTCTTTGACCTGAGTATCAATATTTCCACAGAATGGGCAGCGCATACGGCCGTCTCCCTTGTTCTGGTCCTGCCTGTCGTGGAGGTTTTCCTCCGTTCCACCAGCACTATAGGCACAACGCCACCATTTGGGTAGCCAAGAATTTTACCCCCCAGATACTGACACATCATGAACACGCACCGAAGGGTAAACGTAATAATTTAGCCAACTTCGCGAATGCGGATACGGAAATCTGAATTCCGACACAGCGAACTCGCCAACGCAAACCCGACAACTTGACCCGGACGACGAATGCTAAGCGAGATCGATTTGTATTCGTTTGGAACAGGTTCCAGCGAAAAAACAACACTGCGGTGGCGCGGCTCTGCGCTTGATGGGCCCAGACCACGTTCCAGCCAGATTTGGCCGCTATTTACACCGTACTTTCTTTTGGCAAAAAGGGCTGCGGCACACCACATTTGACGTGGTCCAGAATTTACTCCATCGATCACTTCAAATGTAGTTGCGCCAAGAGCCGCGACACGGACCCTGACTTGGAATTCTGGGAAACCTTGCGCAGCGCCAATTTGCGCCGACAAAAGCAAGAAGCTAGCTGCAAATATTCTGAGCATTTTATCCTCCGATTTCTATATATATTGGCGCAATTGCCATCAGACCCAAATCACGGTTCTGCATATCTTTGTTTCAAGGTTTCAATGCATATCCACGAACACGTTTCGCCTCATGGCCCGGTATCTATGTTCGAACACATATACGCCCTGCCATGTCCCAAGACGTAAAACCCCATCAGAATACGGGATTGAGAGTGTGCTTGGTAAAAGGGATGCTTTGATATGTGCAGGCATGTCATCTGGACCTTCGTAGGTATGCGTTAAATAGGACATCGAAGGGTCAGTGGTTGGAGGAACGAGCCGGTCAAAGAAGTTTTGCAAATCTACCTGCACCTCTGGGTCAGCGTTCTCCTGAATTAACAAAGAACACGACGTATGTTGAACCAGCAATGTCATAACCCCGTTGCCCGTCAAAGACGGCAAACGATTGGTAAATTCGTATAATCCTGGACCGTTTGTTTCAATTGTGAGCGTCGTTTGCATACTCAACTCTCAACAGACCCGTCCGCAATGTGCAAGCTTGTAAGACGTCAGAACACTTTAGATTGGTTATAGGCTCGTTCTGTAAAATTGGCCAAACCAGCCTTACGATCGGTCCCCATACATCCACCCTCCAACGGGTAAAGGTCGCCAGCCGTCATCTTTACCTAAACAAACCTTCACCCTGCTCGTCGATCATTTGTTTGGCTTTGCTGATGGATACATCGATCGCTGACGGTTCATCATCCAGCGTGTCGGCACGGATCAATTCGTGCACCTTTGCCTCGCCGTTCACATCCTTTTCGATACGTGCAGCAACTCGCCATTTCGAACCTTCGCGTATTGGCTCTGCTGTGATTTCAAACCCATTGTATGTTTGGGGTTCCGCATCCTGGGTCTGGCTGGAACCGCCAAACAAGCGCGAAAAGAGCGACATGATCAATCTCCACATTGTTCGCACACAAACTTACAAATCACAGGGTGTTTGTGAAGCCCGGACCAGTGACACGTTCTTGACCGCACTTCTTTGCAACTTTGAACAAGACGTCCGCACAACGAAAAACGCCCCTCGCGATGTTTCAGCGAAGGGCGTTAATTTAGTCTATCAAAGTCTTACTGATCGAGGAAACTGCGTAGTTTACGCGACCGGCTTGGGTGTTTCAGCTTACGCAAAGCTTTCGCTTCGATTTGACGGATACGTTCGCGTGTCACGCTGAATTGTTGCCCCACCTCTTCCAGAGTGTGGTCCGTGTTCATCCCAATGCCAAAACGCATACGCAAAACCCGCTCCTCGCGAGGCGTAAGCGAGGCAAGTACCCGAGTGGTCGTTTCCTTGAGGTTTTCCTGAATGGCGCTATCAAGCGGCAGAACAGCATTTTTGTCCTCGATGAAATCGCCCAATTGGCTGTCTTCTTCGTCACCAATAGGTGTCTCCAAAGAAATAGGCTCTTTGGCGATCTTCATCACCTTGCGCACTTTCTCAAGTGGCATTTGCAGCTTTTCGGCCAATTCTTCTGGTGTTGGTTCACGACCAATCTCGTGCAGCATCTGACGCCCAGTACGGACCAGCTTGTTGATCGTTTCGATCATATGCACAGGGATCCGGATCGTACGCGCCTGATCCGCAATGGATCGTGTAATCGCCTGTCGAATCCACCACGTCGCATAAGTCGAGAATTTATAGCCACGACGGTATTCGAATTTGTCTACGGCCTTCATCAGACCGATGTTCCCTTCCTGAATCAAATCCAGGAATTGCAGGCCGCGGTTTGTGTATTTCTTGGCGATGGAAATAACGAGACGCAGGTTGGCCTCGACCATTTCTTTCTTTGCTTGACGGGCTTCTTTTTCACCCTTTTGGACTTGGTTCACGATCCGGCGGAATTCGCTGATATCCAGACCGACATATTGACCAACCTGGGCCATATCGGCGCGAAGCTCTTCGACTTTGTCGCTTGAGCGTTCGATGAACATCTGCCAACCACGTCCGGGCTTACCGGACATTTCTTCCATCCAATTGGGGTCCAATTCGCGCCCACGATACGATTCGACAAATTCCTTACGGTTGATCCGCGCTTGGTCCGCCAATTTCACAATCGAACTGTCGATCTGCATGATCCGACGATTGATCCCATAAAGCTGGTCAATCAAAGCTTCGATACGATTGTTGTGAAGGTGCAGTTCATTCACCAATTCAACAATTTCGGCGCGCAGCTTTTGGTAAGTCGCCTCGTCTTTCTGGGAAAATGAACCGTCTTCGTTCAATGTCGCAGAAATCCGGCTGTCCTGCATTTCCGACAGCATCAAATAGTCGTCGGCAATACGGTCCAGCGTTTCAAGCACTTGTGGCTTTAGCGCGGCTTCCATTGCCGCCAACGACATGTTGGCCTGTTCGTCGTCATCGTCATCGTCATCTTTGGCAATCGGATTGCCATCGGCGTCCAGTTCTGGTTCTGCCTCTTTCTTTTCCGTCTCGGTCACGGTGGTATCGACAACGGGTTCAGCAACTTCACCGTCTTCGCCCATCTGGTTGCCGAAAGTGGCTTCCAGATCGATAACGTCCCTCAGCAAAATTTCTTCGCTCAGAAGTTCGTCACGCCAGATTGTAATCGCTTGGAAGGTCAATGGGCTTTCGCAAAGCCCGGCGATCATTGTGTTGCGTCCGGCTTCGATCCGTTTCGCAATCGCGATCTCGCCTTCGCGCGACAGCAACTCGACCGAGCCCATCTCGCGGAGGTACATCCGCACTGGATCGTCAGTCCGATCCAGTTTTTCCTGTCCCGTAGCACCCAGCGTCAGATCGCGAGTGCCTTCGGTTGTTGCGACATCAGTCGAGCCTTTTTGCTCTTCTTCTTCCGCTTCTTCATCTTCGATGATGTTGATGCCCATTTCCGAGAGCATCGACATCACGTCTTCGATCTGTTCGGAACTGACCTGATCAGGTGGCAAAACCGTGTTCAGCTGATCATAAGTGATGTAGCCACGTTCACGCGCTTCCGCGATCATCTTTTTGACCTGAGTCTGACTCAGGTCGAGCGACATCTCTTGCTCTTGCTCTTCGGTTTTGACGTCTTCGTTGTCTTTCGCTGCCATGCGGGGCTCCTTTGCCGGGCCATGCAAACGATTCGTTTTGCGAATCGCTACCGACTCAATAGCGCGTTAAGGTGATTCGGCCACCCATTTAGCGCTTTTTTCTTAAGTTTTCAGCCTCACGTTGCACCTATCGCCCAGGCTTTGAAAACTGAATCTTCTCCGTTAGTGCCGCGAACGCGTCACGTTCGTCACGATTGATCTCTGCACCATTCTCTCCAAGGTCGAATTCCACGCTATCTTCCCCACCGCTGCGTGATGCGGCGTTTGCTGCCTGCGTAGCCTGTGCCAATCGCCAAGTAAGGCCCTCGTCAGCTACACCTTTCAAATCTTCAGATGCATCTTCAATTTCTGCCGCTAGTCCCTTAGCCGTTTCGAGTTTTGCGAATTCTTCGGCCAACGTCATACGGGCCAGATCATCGTCGCCGGGTTTGCGAATGCAAGGGACGATCGCGACATGGCGTGCTGAGAGCAAATTTTCAAGGGCCTCCGGGCCCAGTGCGCAAGAAATTTTTTCACGCAACGGTCCTTCTCCTTCAGTCCAATGGCGCAAAACCATATCGCGCAGATCGCGATGAGACGGATCGCGGCACACCATATTATCGAGACCCGTTTCAAAATCCTCAGTCAAATGAGGCGCGGTTATCAATGCCGCCAACACAATGCCTTCGCGCAGATGTTCCATTTCCACGGCATCGTGAGCCCGTGCCAGAACACTTAATTTGGTACTCGGTTGAGCCGTTTCAGGCGCGTTCCATGCTTTGCGCTGTGGACGTGCGCGACGCGGATTGAAAAGCTGCCAACGCAAATTTTTGATCTCAGCGCCATAATGCTGGCGGATCGATGGATCTTTGATCAGTTTAATCTTTTCGCGCAACGCTTTGTCCAAGGCGGCCTTGCGTTCCGGACTATCGAACACTTTCCCTTCTGTTTCGCGTTTCCAAAGCAAGCTCACCATCGGAATCGCGTCATCCAAAAGCGACTGCAACGCAGCGGCACCACTGACTTTCAGAACGTCATCCGGGTCTTTGCCCTCGGGCATCAGCGCGAACCTCAAGGATTGCCCCGCTTCCAACGCTGGCAAAGCGAGATCAATCAACCGCATCGCCGCTCGCAACCCTGCTGTGTCCCCATCCAACGCAATGATGGGTTCAGGCGCTATGCGCCACAGCATCTGCAATTGGGTTTCGGTCACTGCGGTGCCCAAAGGCGCGACTGCCGCCTCAAACCCATGCTCGGACAGCGCAATCACGTCCATATACCCTTCGGCCACCAATAGGGACTGACCTTTGCCAGCAGCGGTTCGTGCTGATGCATGGTTGTAAAGATTGCGCCCCTTATCAAAAAGCTCAGTTTCCGGTGAATTTAGGTATTTGGCCCCGTCTTCTGGGTCCATGGCGCGACCACCAAAGCCAACACAACGCCCACGGGGATCGCGGATCGGAAACATAATTCTGTTGCGAAACGTGTCGTAAGGTTTGCCGCCTTTTTGGCTGGGCTTTGCCAGACCCGCGCCCAAAATCAAATCATCAGGAACGCCTTTGCCTTTTAGATGATCCCACAATGCTTGCCATGCATCCGGCGCGAAACCGATATCCCAACGATCTTGCGCCTCTGGGCCCAAACCTCGTTTTGACTGCAAATAATCACGTGCTGGACCGGCCGCCCCGGTACGCAATTGCAGCTTAAAGAACTGCAAAGCATGCTCAACGACGTTCGCGAGCAGGGTGCGACGATCCGCTTTTTCTTGAGATTTGGGATCACGGGCAGGCATTGGCAAGCCCGCTTCGTTTGCGAGAATTTCAACAGCCTCGATAAAACTAACGTTTTCAGTGTCTTTGACAAAGGTGATCGCATCCCCTTTGGCATGACATCCAAAGCAGTAATAGTACCCTTTGCGATCATCTACATGAAAAGACGCAGTTTTTTCGTGGTGAAATGGGCAAGGTGCCCAAAGATCACCCTTTCCCTGATTTGACTTACGGGCATCCCACGTGACTTTCCGCCCGACAACCTGGCTAAGGCTGAGACGGGTGCGCAATTCATCAAGGAAACCAGGAGGCAGACTCATAGTTCGTATATTGTGGCGCGAAAGGTCGAGATTTCAAGACTCAGTTCGTGGCATTTGGGGTCAGGTTTTGAATTTGGTCCCAATTGTCGATACACTGCTGTTCTGACACTGCGCCCAAATCGACGTCTTTCAAATCGCGTCGCCGTTGGTCGTATATCCAATCAACCAAAGCTGGCATCGCTTGTTCCATCGCTTTGGGCCAGCTTGGGTTCGCCTTCAGCAAACTGGGTACGACATCGTTTTTTGGAACTCTGTTCAAGCGTGCTGTTTGAATTGCGCCAACGACACTGGCCTGAAAAGAACAACTTTCTGCGGCTGATTTGGCAAAAACGGGCGCAGCAGAAAAAGTCAGCGCACAAGCAACAGCAATACGGATCAGCATAAAGGCCTCTTTCTTAGAATCGTTTGCCAAACACTAACTGCGAGAAGCAATGCTTTCCATCGCTGTCTCAAGATCATGCTGTAACGTCTTCGCCATCGACCGAAAAACCATCACCAAAAACGTGTCCTTCCCGGTTCGCGTCACCGATGCATTCATATGTTGAACAAGACTGCGCATTGTATGTCCCAGCTTGAAAGTTGCGGAACGAACGTCAACAGGCACCAACCGCGCCAAAACATCTTCTGCGCCCTCTCCCTCAAGAACCAAGCATGTCCAAGCGTCCGACTGGTCAGTCAAAGCCGCGTGTTGCGTCAAGGCGCTGTCTGGGGCCGGACCAACCAACAACGCCATGTCATAGCCGATCCAGATCGCGCGTGCGTCTTCCCGTCCTGTCGCTCTGTTTGGTTTTGGGAATGCCATTCCGTGTGCACCATTCAAGGCCACGGACAACGCATCATTCGCCCCTTTGAAGGGCGCAATCGAGGTAAGATGGCCCAGATCGACTTCTTTCAAAGTGACGCTGCCAACCGACTTGGGTGCCACCCCCTTCAAGGGCGATGTCGCGACAAGATCAACCACGCGCACGTCCTCCTTCTGGATCAAAGAACACAGGGGAACAGATTTCAACTTGTGTATCGAGTTCGCGCAAATGATCGACCATGCGCATGGTTTCTCCGACCCGTTTCATCCCACCTTGGACAAAGCCAAGCCCAATGAAATGGCCAAGCGTCGGGGAAAAGCCGACAGACGTTATATATCCCTGATCGTTTAACCGTGTTGCATCCTCGCCCACGTTGAACACATGCGCGCCTGCGGACAGCTGTTTCACCGCGCCAACCGGTTTGAATCCAACCAATCGTTCGCGATCTTCTTCGTTCAACCCGACACGCGCTGCCATTGTCTTGCCGATGCAGTCCTTTTTACCCGAGATCATACGTTCCATCCCGATATCAAAGGTCGTCACGCGCCCATGAATTTCCGCATGTGTGACAAAGCCTTTTTCGATCCGCAGCACATTCAGTGCTTCCATCCCATAAGGACCACCACCCAAACGTTCTGCAAGCGTCACCAAATGCTTGAACAAGCTTTCGCCAAACCGTGACGGCACGGCAATTTCGTACGCATGCTCGCCCGAGAACGAGATCCTGAACAAACGTCCTTTCACGCCACCGATCGATACATCGCCACAAGCCATAAACGGCCATGTTTCGTTATCGATGGTATCATCCAAAAGCTCGTTCAACACTTCACGCGCCTTTGGTCCCGCAATGGCGAATTGTGCCCAGTGTTCGGTGACAGACATAAGGCGTACGTCCCATTCAGGATGCAACACTTGGGTGATGAATTCCAAGTGACGCATCACCAAACCGGCAGCTGCGGTTGTTGTGGTCGTGACAAAATGTTGGTCGCTTAACCGTGCCGTCGTGCCGTCATCCAGAACATGCCCGTCTTCGCGCAACATCAAACCATAGCGCACGCGCCCAACTTTCAGCGAAGAGAACATGTTCGTATAGGCAAAATCCAATAGCTTTGCCGCGTCAGGCCCTTGGATGTCAATTTTACCCAGGGTCGACACGTCACACACACCCACAGAATTTCGCATGTAACCAATCTCGCGGTCGCAGGATTGGCGCCACGTTTTCTCACCATTCAACGGGAAATAGCTGGGACGATACCAAAGCCCCGCTTCGATCATTGGTGCCTTTCGCTTCACGCTTTCGGCATGGCTGGTCGTAAAGCGTTGGGGTGCGAAACCCGCGCCTTGGGCCCCAGCACCCAACGCCGCAATCGCAACCGGCGAATAAGGAGGGCGAAACGTTGTGGTTCCAGTTTCAGGGATACCGCGGCCCGTCGCATCCGCAAGTATTGCCAACGCCATTACGTTCGAGCTTTTGCCCTGATCCGTTGCCATTCCTTGCGTTGTGTAGCGCTTCATATGTTCGACAGATCGGAAATTTTCGGTTGCGGCCTGCTTTATGTCCTTAACCGTCACATCATTCTGGAAATCCAACCAAGCGCGACCACGACCATCAACGGCCCATTTCGCCGTCGGATGGCACGGGTTGTCTTCAGCTTCGGGAATTGCAGGAGCATTTGCGGTCAAACCAAGAATATCCAATGCAGCAATCGCAGCATTAGCGCCTTCCGTCAGACACGCGAATGTTGACATTGCCCCATTGCACGCCCCAACTGCCACAAGGTTCGGAATTGCGTCTGCCGCCGGGACAAAGCTCGCCAGATCGTCGCGCCAGACGGGGCGTCCATTCATATGACACGTCAGATGTACGCTTGGGTTCCAGCCACCAGAAACACCCAAACAGTCAGACGCAATGCGTTCGATCCCGGATTGAGTTTGCACCGTTATGCTTTCCAGCCCTTTGCGGCCACTGGTGTTCGTTATCTCACCTCCGGCAATCACACGGTAATCGCCCAGAGCTTTCGCATCAGGCCGGCTATCAACAACTGCGGGCACGTAAACGCCAGCGGCCATCAGATCCACAGCAGTGCGATGCGCATCATCATTATTGGCGAATAACGTCACCTTACGCCCGGTGCCAACGCCCCACCGATTGAGGTATGAGCGGATCGCGCCCGCCTGCATGATGCCGGGGCGGTCGTTATTTCGAAACGCGATGTGTCGTTCGATGGCACCTGCGGCCAAAATCGTGCGTTTTGCAACGATACGCCAAAATGTCTCGCGCGGCGTCTTAGTTGTCTTCGGTTGCATGTGGTGGGCAACACGTTCGACCGCGCCGTAAGTTCCGCCATCATGCACGCCGGTTATTGTCGTCCGCGGCATCATCCGCACGTTTGGCATTGCCTCAAGTTCGGCAATCACCGTTGCGACCCATTCCGCTCCAGTTTGACCACCAATGCCATGAGATTCAGAATTCAAACGGCCGCCAAAGCGAAAATCTTCATCCGCCACTATGACATCCGCACCTGCCCGTCCCGCAGTAAGTGCAGCCATCAAACCCGCAGGGCCTGCGCCAACGACCAACACGTCACAAAAGGCATAACCCTTTTCATAAGTCTCTGTGACGGCTTGCCCGCTTATGCTGCCTAAGCCCGCCGCTCGCCGGATGATGGGTTCGTAAACCTTTTCCCAAAACGTCTTTGGCCACATGAACGTTTTATAATAAAAACCCGCCCCCAAGACCGGCGCGCCAAGATCGTTGACGCCCATCACGTCACATCCGACAGAAGGCCATGCGTTTTGCGATCTAGCATCCAGACCCGCGTGAATTTCTTGCACCGTTGCACGCACATTGGGGTCTTGCTTAGCGCCTTTGCCGACCGTCACAAGTGCATTGGGCTCTTCGCTCCCCGCGCTCCAAATACCGCGTGGACGATGGTATTTAAACGAGCGACCAACCAATCGTATGTCATTTGCCAACAGTGCCGAGGCAAGCGTGTCGCCCTTGAACCCTTTGTATTCAATGCCGTTGAACCGGAATTTAACCGGTGTGGTTCTGTCAATTTGACCCCGATTTGCAACCCTCACGACACTATCGCCTCTTTAGCTAAACGCACAGATTCAATGTCATGCGTCACTGTATTTCGCGTCACAATTAGCCATGCGCCACAGCCTGCATCATGGCACCACAATTCATCTAATTGGCCCGCTGGGTTTTCACGCAGATGCACATAATCTGCCCATGCCTTGTCGCCAGCTTCTGGATCGGGCCGTTCCAAGGCAGCACCCATGTAATAAAATTCTCGACGATCACGATCACCACAAATCGGACATGAGATTCTCATCGGCTCGTACCCTGCTCTTTGTCGATCAATAATGCCGCGTCAAAACGTTGGTTCTCCATGTCGCGACCTCCTTAGTGCAAATTGTGCTGCGATCCGGTCGCTTCTTCATCCATTAAGCCACGTCCGGTTTCGAAACGATCCATCCTATGTTGCTCGGCCGCCGGATGCGGTTTGTCGGTTGCGATCAGATGCGCAAAACAATTGCCCGAACCCGGCGTCGCCTTAAAGCCTCCGTAACACCAACCGTAATTGAGATAGAGCCCTTCGATACCGGGTGCCCGATCAATGACAAACGACCCATCCGGTGTCATATCCATTATGCCGCCCCAAGATCGCAGAATTTTGGCTTTTCCGATCATCGGCATGAGGGTCATCGCAGCCTCAGAGACATGTTCGACCATCGGGAGATTTCCCCGTGCCGCGTAGCTTGAGTAGAAATCGATGTCGCCGCCGAAGACCAATCCACCTTTGTCAGATTGACTGATATAGAAATGCCCCATCCCAAACGAGATCACGTGATCGATGCACGGCTTTAACCCTTCGGTGACGAAAGCTTGCAGCACATGGCTTTCGACAGGAAGACGCAAGCCGGCCATTTCCGCAACTTGGCTGGAACGCCCTGCGACAACCATCGCAACTTTTTTGGCCCGGATCGCGCCACGACTGGTTTGCACCCCAGTGACACGGCCATCCGCAATATCGATGCCGGTCACTTCGCAATTCTGGATCAGATCAACGCCCCGATCACTTGCCGATCGTGCAAAGCCCCAAGCCACAGCGTCATGCCGCGCAGTCCCTCCGCGTGGATGATACAACCCGCCATAGATTGGAAATCGAACTTGGTCGAAATCAAGATACGGAAGCATTTTGCGTACGCCATCGGTATCCAAAAGAATTGCGTCATCGCCTTGGTTGATCATCGCGTTGCCGCGACGCGCAAAGGCGTCTCGCTGGCCGTCAGAGTGGAACAAATTGATGATGCCACGCTGCGAATGCATGACGTTATAATTCAAATCCTCTTCCAACCCTTCCCAGAGCTTTAAGGAATGTGAATAGAACTCCGAATTTCCAGGCAATCCATAGTTGGCCCTGACAATCGTGGTATTGCGACCAACATTTCCCCCGCCCAAATATCCACGCTCAAGAACGGCGACATTGGTCAGATTGTGCTGTTTCGCCAAATAATGCGCCGTGGACAAACCGTGACCACCACCGCCAATGATAAGGATATCGTATTCAGCCTTAGGTTCAGGGTCACGCCAATGTGGCTCCCATCCTTTGTTCCCTGTCAGTCCTTCTTTGAGAACGCGCAAGCCAGAAAAACGCATATTGCCCCCTAATCGCAGCGATCATCGTTGCATCGAACCATGAGTAGCAAGCAGTTTTGACAAAGCCAGCCCTTTTTCGACATAAGCCAGCGCAACTGCGACCAAATGTGTCGCGATCATCTCCGGCAATGCCCACTAGGACAGCGCCGGAGATGAGTTTTTGGAGCCTAGAGCCCTTTGGCGCGATAACTTGCTGCGACTTTTTCGATCGAAACCAGATAAGCTGCGGTCCGCAAATCATTCACGTCACCACGTCCGTGCCAGACGTTTGCCATAGATTGGTAGGCAATGCGCATCGTGTCATCTAGACCCGAACGCACAAGCTCCAGCTCACCTGCTCCGCGCAAGTACTTCTGCTTGAAGTCCGGGCTAAGCTCCCAACCTACACCAGCGTCGGAACTTAGACGTTCTAACTCGTCGATGATTAATTGGTGACGTGCTTCTTCTTGACGACGTTGCATTCGACCAAATCGAATATGGCTCAGGTTCTTGACCCATTCGAAATACGACACCGTCACACCGCCAGCATTTGCATACATATCCGGAATGATCACAGTTCCCTTTTCACGCAGAACGTCGTCCGCACCTGCAGTCACCGGGCCATTCGCCGCTTCGATGATCACCGGTGCTTTGATGCGTGCCGCGTTCCCAAGATTGATGACCCCCTCTAGCGCTGCGGGAATGAGGATGTCACATTCTTCCTCAAGAACGTCCGCGCCTTCGGCTTTGTGTGCGGCATCAGGGAAACCTGTGACGCCGCCATGCTTGACGATCCAATTGCGCACAGCTTCAACGTCCAGACCATTTGCGTTATACAGCGCACCGTCTCGTTCGATAATGCCGACAACCGAGCATCCATCTTCTTCGGACAGGAATTTGGCCGCGTGGTACCCCACATTACCCAACCCCTGCACAATGACGCGCTTGCCGTCCAACGAACCCGTCAGGCCAGATTTCTTCACACCGTCCTTGTCACGAAAGAACTCACGAAGCGCATATTGCACGCCTCTGCCCGTCGCTTCAACGCGGCCCGCGATACCTCCTGCGTTTAATGGTTTGCCCGTGACACACGCCCGACCATTGATGTCAGTTGTGTTCATCCGCATGTACTGATCGGCCATCCAGGCCATCTCGCGTTCGCCCGTTCCCATATCCGGCGCTGGAACGTTCTGCGCGGGATTGATCAGATCTCGTTTTATCAATTCATATGCGAAACGCCGTGTGATTGTTTCCAATTCGGCTTCGTCGTATTCGCGCGGATCAATACACAACCCGCCTTTTGACCCACCAAAGGGCGCTTCGACCAACGAACATTTGTAGGTCATCAAGGCGGCCAATGCTTCGACCTCGTCTTGATTCACTGAAGGCGCATAGCGGATTCCCCCTTTCACAGGCTCCATATGTTCAGAATGTACCGAACGATATCCAGTGAAGGTCTGAATTTGACCCCGCAGTCGAACACCAAATCGCACCGTATAGGTTGCGTTGCATACTCTTATCTTTTCTTCGAGGCCTGGCGGTAAGTCCATTAAAGCCACAGCCCGGTTAAACATTAGATCTACACTTTCACGGAAACTTGGCTCGTTGACTGCAGTCATGGTCTTGTCCTTCCTCTGCACTAGCGAATCGTTCTGCAAACAATCGCTCTACCAAGAGTATGACCAGGGGCTTAATATGTGCGAGCGAAATGATGAAACTTGGCTCCTTTCGGCTCGGATATGTCTTTCCAAACAAGTGTTAAGATGCATGCTATACTAGAAACAGTGAGTCTTTTTTGGACGAATTGACTGAGTCGCGGAATCCAAGCTTTTGAAAATGTGGCAACATTATAGATCTGGGCGAAAACAATAAAATTACGGCTTTGGATACTGTTTCCGGGGAATAACCAAGAGCACGTAATTTTCGCCAACGCGCCCAATTCAGAACACAATCACATAGTTAAACAATTGTAAGTTATTCGGCGTGTGGGGCGTCCGCTGGGAGTAAAAGGTACATTATGCTCACCTATTTTGAGAAAAAAGGCGAAAGCTCAGCGCTTGCGCTCGCGTCCGGCCTACAGCGCCGTCTCACGTTTGTTCGAAGCTTTGCGCGGGATGAAGAAGGTGTCATGACCTATTTCGCCTTGGTAATGTTGCTAATGATGCTTTTGGTTGGCGGCATGGGCGTCGACTTGATGCGAAATGAGCTGGAACGCTCAAAGCTTCAAGCAACACTTGATCGCGCCATTCTTGCGGCTGCAGATCTGGAACAAACCCTGACACCTGATGGTGTGGTCAACGATTACTTCAACAAGTCCGGGCTGTCAGATCGCTTGCCGGCTGTGACTATCGACGAAGGCCTGAATTTTCGTAACGTTGAAGCAGCTGCAGCGGCGAATAGCCCGACGCGCTGGATGAAATTTGTCGGCGTAGATGAATTGCCAATGCGTGCCTTTGGCGCCGCGGAAGAGCGCGTAAATTCTGTCGAAATCTCAGTTGTGGTCGATATCTCAGGTTCGATGCGCAACAACAACAAAATGGCCAACTTGCAAGACGCTGCCAAAATTTTCGTCGACACCGTCATTATTCCGGACAACGAAGATCTGATTTCTATGTCTTTGGTGCCTTATACCGCTCAAACGAACGCGGGTGAGGAAATCTTCAATGAGCTAAACATTGAAGAATTTCATCCTTACTCTCATTGCGTTGACTTTGACGAATCGGACTTCAGCTCGCCAGCCATCAGTCTGACGAAGACCTATGAGCATATGCAGCACTTTGAGACTAGCAGTAATTTTTCCCGCCCAATCGGCAATCCTGGGTGCCCGCAACAAGAATTTGAAGAAATTCAAGCATTCTCGCAAGATGCGACAGCTTTGAAAAACACGATCGACCAATATACGGCGCGTGCGAACACGGCGATCCATCTGGGTATGAAATGGGGTGTCGCAATGCTTGACCCAAGCTTCCGCCCTGTCAATGCGGCGCTGGCGTTGTCAGGCAAATCAGACGCAACTTTTGCAAACCGTCCGGTATCCTATAATCATCCCGATACGTTGAAAACGGTGATCCTTATGACAGATGGTCAAAACGTTAACACCGTGCGTATTCGAGATCAGTATTACGCCGAGAGACGACACGCGGATCACTGGCATCTCAACCCGTTGTATTGGTTCTTGGACAGGAACGGTATTCCTAGAAGCAGCTGGGCCTACACGAGATTTTCTGCGTCGCAAGCCGATACAATGCTGACCAACATCTGCACCGCAGCGAAAGGCGAAGGCATTCTGATCTGGTCTATTGGTTTTGAAGTTACTGATGCGTCTGCTGCTCTCATGCGCGGTTGTGCATCGTCGCCCAGCCACTTCTTCCGCGTGGAAGGTGTCGAAATCAGTGAAGCGTTCGAAGCCATTGCAAAACAAATTAACCAGTTGAGACTAACACAATGATTGAGCGTATGAGTAAGTTTCTTCGCCAGTTTGGGCGAAAAGAAGACGGGCAGATCGCTATCGAGTTTGTTTTGGCTGTCCCTCTCGTTTTCACTCTGTTTATGACTTCGGTCGAAATGGGTATTTATGCTGTTCGTCAGATGTTTTTGGAACGCGGAATGGACATCGCCGTCCGCGAAATCAGATTGGCCACCGGCGAACCCACGGATCATGACGATATCAAAGACAATATTTGCGGTTTTGCAGGGTTTCTGCCTGACTGTGACACAACATTGCGCCTTGAAATGATACCACTGGATCCACGCGCATTTGATCAGTCATTATACGGCCAAGCCGATTGTGTAGACGTTTCGGAGCCTGTCGCTAGTGATATTCGCAACTTTGTCCCCGGCAACAGCCACCAGTTGATGATTCTGCGCGCATGTTATGCGTTTGAACCTGTCTTCCCGACTTCTGGGTTGGGCTTTGCATACGCCAAAGACGGATCAGGCCGTTCGCATATGTTTGCTTCGTCGGCCTTTGTTCAGGAGCCACAGTAATGATCAAGCATATTAAACGCGCAGTCCTTGCGTTTCGCAAAGACGAATCCGGCTCGATTGCCGTCGAAACTGTGTTGATTATCCCTGCACTGTTTTGGGCATACTTGGCCATGTTCGCGATATTCGATTCGTATCGTCATCACGCTCTCAACCAAAAAGCAGCGTTCACAATTGGTGATTTGATTTCTCGCGAAACGACACCAATTGACGTCGACTATTTGGCCGGGATGCAAGATCTTCTAAAGTTTCTCTCGCGAACAGCTGACATTGGAGACGTCTCCATTCGAGTTTCATCGCTGAAATACGATGAAGCGCGGGATATCTACGAACGCGAGTGGTCAGAAAGTCAAGGCACACTCACTCAACCCTTGATAAGCGGTGCTACTGATGATTGGCACGACCGTCTGCCTGTGATGCCAGACAACGATTACGTCACGGTCGTCGAAACATTCGTAAAATACGATGCTCCATTCAACACAGGCCTACGTGAACGCACAATCCAGAACTTTGTGTTTACGCGTCCTCGGTATGCACCCTGTGTCTTATTTGACGACGGCTCAATCAACGGCTGTTAAACTTGACCGTCACGCTCTGCGATCATGGCCGAAAGCACTTCGGCCATGAATTTCGTTTGAGGCGCGGCAGTTATCCCACCTATCCCAATGCGGCGACCATTTCGCCACCAAAGCCCCGGCGCCCAAACGCGCGGGGCTTTCGTTTTACACGTAATCAAAAATCCATTTGACGGTTTAAAGGCGAACGTGCCCCTGTCGACAGATTGAACATTGCTGACTTCCGCCAGAATTCGTCCTGAACTGTCTCTAACTTCTGTCGCCGTCAGTTCGATCCGTAACCCCGTCGCACGCCGCATGAGTTCAGCCATATAAAGTGTACCGCCACCAATCGCCAAAAGCAGTACTTGCCATCCGAAAGCATGCGATTCCGACAATGACAGATAGAACACAAGCAGACCTAACCCCCAAAGCGATGCCAAACCAAGGACTCGCCGCCCCCAAGACGGGCTTACCTCTGCTATGATTTTTTCGCTGTCTTCTGACATGTCTCACCCCATCGTTGGAAAAAGCACCTAAGCCAGCCAGCCCCAATCGGCAAGGTATCAACGCTTAACAATCACCTCATAGCCAGGTTCTTCGAGCTCATCGTCAGTCATTTCGGATGGAAAACCGGCGGTGGTTACGTCCAGTCCTGTCGCATCCTCGAGCCTTTTGATGATGTTGGGGGAAAATTCGCGAGGGCCGTATCGATCAATCCCATCTTGAAAGATCTTGATCAAAAGCGGGCTTAAATCCAATTCTACGCCGGCGCGATCTGCAACCTCTTGAAACAAGAGGATATCCTTGGCGACAAGGTCCATCGTAAAGTTGATATCCCGACTGCCGTTCAAAATGACCTGACTTTCGGTTTCGTGAACGAATGAGGTTCCGGAACTGATTGCCATCGCCTCATACGCGACCCCTAAATCCATCCCCGCCCCTTTTGCCACAGTCAACGCCTCGGCACAGCTGACCAAATTGGCTGTCGCAAGAAAGTTCGTCAGGACTTTCAACACAGATGCCGACCCCAACGGGCCCGTATGCAACACCCGTCGCCCCATGGTCACCAGCAACGGAAGGACACGTTCGAAAGTATCGCGATCACATCCAGCAAATATACTGATATTCCCAGTATCCGCGCGATGGCACCCACCTGAAACCGGGCAATCGACAGCTGCACCGCCCTTTGCTTCGACAAGCGCGCTGATCCGTTTGACTTCGGCTTCGTCCGTCGTGGACATTTCCATCCAAATCTTGCCGGGACCCATTTCGGGCAACATCTGATCCATGACCGCAGCAGAAGCCGCAGGACTGGGCAGGCAAGTGATCACGGCATCACAATTTCGCATCATCGCGGCCGGTGAATGACCATCACGGGCGCCATCCGAAACCTTGGCGGCAACAAAATCAGCGTTCAGGTCATGAACCTCAACTTCAATCCCGTTTCTAATCAAACTGCCGGACAGCTTGCCCCCGACATTACCCAGCCCAATAAATCCAACCCGCATGACGATCCTCCCGACGTTTCGGTCACGCTGCCGCGCGGGTCGTAGGCTGTCCAGTCAGAATCCGACACAAACGTCGCAATCAAGCGGACCCTTTTGGCGCGTATGTCGCATCCAATCTGGACATCAAATAATCTGCTGCTCGAATGGGCGGATACTTGGGCGCGCCAGTGCCTGGCAGCGCCTCGATTACCGTATCAGGATTTGCTTCGATGAACATCGCAACGGACCGTCGGCGCCGTTTCGGAGGCAATACGCGATGAGGCGTGGACACATATATATCGTTCGTCCATCGCATAAGGCAGTCACCAATGTTGACGATATACGCCCCTTTGACAAACGGCACATCCATCCAGCTTCCGTCTCTTGGGCGTACCTGCAACCCCGGTTCGCCATCCGTCATCAACAAGGCAATCGCGCCATAATCCGTGTGCGCCCCCGCCCCTATTTCATTTTTTGCACCCGTTGCAGGTGGATAATTCAAAAGGCGCAATGCTGCCAAAGGGTCTTTGAATGCAGAAACCAACTGCTGTTCCGGCACTTGGAGATCTCTTGCAAACGCACGATGAAGTGCGATGCCCAGTTCAAGTGCCGCATCATAATAGGCAAGCATCACGTCCCTAAATTCAGGGATATCTGGCCACTGATTTACACCCCGAAATGGTTCGTCTGCGCGAACGCGTGGATCATCTGGCGGCAGATCAAGTCCGATATTGAACGTTTCTTTGGTATCGATCTGCGGACTTGTTTCGTCCAAGCTTTCGTCGCCCTGCTTGGCCCACCCCCGAAAATGAGGGGTATTCAGAATAGAGACCGACGCCTTGTCCACGTCCGGCAAAGCAAAAAACTGATCACCTTTTTCAAACACTTGCGCCAATAATGTTTCTGGAACTGTATGATTTTTCAATAGAAAAAACCCGGTATCGCGACATGCCTTCCCAAGTGCCGCGACAAAACTGTCTTGATCACTTTCGAATTCGTTCCAGTCCAAAACAGGTATCATGAGCAACGCCTTTGTCGTTAACACTGCGTAGACCGCTGCAGCCAGATCAGGCGTACAGCAGCCGTGTTATCACCGCACGAAATTATTCCAAGCTTGGTCCATCTAGTACAAGTTCTTCAAGCTGGGCCGCTGCACTTTCCAGTCGTGGCAAATGAACCCGTAAACTTTCGATCCCGCTGCGCTGCAAAGGCGCGTGGATCGATAGCGTCGTCAACAATCTGCTTTGGTCATCACGAACTGGAACTGCAATTGCTGCCATTCCTTCCATGAATTCCTGATTGTCCGTCGAATATCCACGTTCTTTGGTCAATGCCAATTCCGCGCGCAATGCTACGGGGTCAGTTTCAGTCTTTTCGGTCCGTTTTTCCAGATCGAGTGCTTCCAACAATCTTTCCAATTTGTCACTACGCAGCGATGACAAATACATCTTACCGCTTGCGGTACAATGAAAAGGAACTTGTGTGCCGATCGGCAGTTGGATGCGCAGCGGCCAATGCGTTTCGACACGGTCCAAATATATCATCCCATAACGCCCCGGGGCGGCTAGATTGCAGGTTTCCCCGACATCTTCGGCCAACGTTTTCATGATCATCAAGCGTTCCGTACGGATGCGTTGGGATGACAGCGTATTTGCCGACAAGCTACGTAATCTTTCCCCCGGCCCAAAAGACCGCCCATCTACGTCCCGTTGCAAAAATCCTTCGGCTTCAGCTGTTATAAGCAGCCTGTGCATGGTCGGCTTTGGCAAATCCAGCGCAGCACTTAAGGCCGCAGGTGAAACCGGAATGCCTTGTCGCGCCACCTCTTCGATCAAAAGAAGCAGCCTCAAGTTCGTGGGAATTTGTTCTTTAGGGTCGCTCATTTGGTCATCAGATGTTTTCAGCATTATCTATCAGGCAGCAGGTACAGTGCCAGTTCCAGCGTCAGTGCATTGAGTATCCATATCGTCAGCAAGGATGCCAGGTACATTGTCGAATTGATCAGCCCCACCTGATTGGTCCAATTTGATTGTTAGTGCATGATCGGCCTTTGGTCCATCTGGGCGATGGTTCCCGGTGCCGGTGGGCGGTAGCCCAGAGCGCTGTGTGGTCGTTTGGTGTTGTAGTGTTTCCTCCATT
>JBDWGM010000038.1:0-6221 GCA_039975755.1 Paracoccaceae bacterium
GACGGCTTACCGTAATAAACGTACAACGGGGGCTGTTTCCACATGAGCGTTTCAGATCGAATGAGTGGTCAAGCTGCGGCCAAAGTTGCCCCGCGGATGTCTGTGCGCAGGGTTAGTTTGCTTGGTGCGCTTTTCATCGCCACCGGGCCGATTGCCATGGCACTATATACCCCCGCAATGGCCGAGGTTGTGTCTGCCTATGACACCACGAACAGCTTGGTCAAAATGACCCTAACCCTCTATTTTGCAGGTTTTGCCTCGGCTCAGCTAATCGCGGGGCCGCTTTCGGATGCATTGGGGCGGCGGCCTGTGATTATCGGCTTTCTGCTTTTGTTCGTGACTGCCAGCCTACTGGCGCTTGTAGCTCCTACAATTGAAACCCTAATCGCGGCGCGATTTGTTCAAGGCATCGGGGCCAGCGCAGGCGTGGCGATTTCACGGGCGTTGGTCCGCGACATGTTTGAGGGCGATGAATCTTCGCGCATCATGAACTTGATGGGGATCATTTTGGCGGTGGCCCCTGCACTGGCACCCACCCTGGGCGGGCTTTTGGTGATGCATGCAGGGTGGCAGTCCGTATTTGTTGCGATGATGGCCTTTGGTGTTGCGGTGATCAGCGTGACGGTTTGGGGCCTGCGCGAAACGGTCGTTCCCGACCGCAGCCGGCTCAACCTGCGCCAGCTTGGCCAATCCTACGTCACGTTGCTGACCAACCGCCACTTTATGACGACGTCACTGACTATCGCCGGTGCAATCGGTGCGATTTACGCTTTGGCAACGATCCTTCCCTTCATTTTGATGCAGGAACTTGGCTTCAGCCCGACAGAATTTGGGCTTGGGATGTTGATGCAGTCGGGCAGCTTTTTCGCCGGGTCGTTGGTCGTGCGCCACCTTATGAAACATAACAGTGCTTATCGGTTGGTCGTGCCCGGTCTGGGGGTGATCCTTTTGGGCAGCGCTTTGATCCTGTCGTTGCTGATCGGAGAGACTACTTTTCTTCGGGTGATGGTGCCGGTCGCCTTTTACACGTTCGGGATCGCCTTCGTAATGCCCGCCATGTCTACCGCCGCATTGGCCCCCTTTCCAAGTATCGCTGGCGCCGCGTCGTCATTGATGGGCTTTATGCAGATGGGGGCCGGGCTGTTGGTGGGTTCGTTGGCCGCGCTCTTTGACAATCCGGTGATTGCTTTGGCGGTTTTGATCCCCATGATGGGTACAGTGGCGAGCCTGGCTTATGTTGTTTACCGTAGGAACCCACATTTGGCTGAACCGGAACCAAGACAAAAAGCGATCAGCGGCCCCCCTGTCGGGCGGACGTGGATGCCGTCGAAAAAGGATTGATGCGGTCAATAGATACTACATGGGCTGGGTTGGGCGGATCGCCGTTCGATAGGATCGAAACGGCCCCGCTAGACAGGCGCATGGCAGTGGATACGCGCGCCGTGCCCTCGTGCAACGAGCCTCGGCTAGTAATGCACCCATGGTGGCGACACTGCCCCCACAACCCTTAGCGATTGAAAAGAAATGCGGGTTCGGCAAGGCCCATGAAGCCCTTACACGCAATCATATTAAATATAGCCTGTTCATTATACGTAAAATACAACGGATGCGGAGCATCGTGACTGAGGGGGAGCAAAAGGATGGTCGACCAAACCGAAAGCAACGATAAGGGCTGCCCATTTGGCACAGCGGCCTCTGCGGGCGCGGAGCATGGTTGTCCGGTCACAGATCCGACGGCCATGGCGGAGGCGTTTGATGCTTTCGAAGGGCCGTATCAGCTTGATCCGGCCGAAGCTCTGCGTTGGTCGCGTGACCAGCTCCCGGTGTTTTACGCCCCGAAATTGGGATACTGGGTGGTTTCCCGATACGATGACATCAAGGCGGTGTTTCGCGACCCTATCCTGTTTTCCCCACGGAACGTTTTGGAAAAGATCACCCCCGCGACATCAGAGGCGCAAGAGATCCTAAAGGGCTATGACTACGCTATGGCCCGCACCATGGTGAACGAGGACGAGCCCGCGCATATGGAGCGGCGGCGCGCACTGCTGGACCACTTCATGCCCGAGAATCTGGAACAGCAGAAGGATATGATCCGTCGCCTGACACGCGAAAAGATTGATGCCTTTATCGACAGCGGGCGGGTCGATTTGATTGATGGCATGTTATACGAAGTGCCGCTGCTGGTGGCGCTGCATTTCCTTGGTGTTCCAGAGGACGAAATTGCCACCCTCAAGACCTTTTCCGTGGCGCATTCGGTGAACACATGGGGCAAGCCTTCGGATCAAAAGCAGATTGAGGTCGCCCATGATGTAGGACGTTTCTGGCAATATGCGGGTGAGATCATCGAAAAGATGCGTGCCGAGCCAGAGGGGACCGGTTGGATGCATCACACCATTCGCATGAACGCCGAGATACCCGAGGTTGTTACGGACAGCTATGTGCATTCGATGATGATGGCGATCATCGTCGCAGCGCATGAGACAACTTCGCTGGCCTCTGCCAACATGTTTAAAACCCTGCTGACGCATCCTGATGCTTGGAACGATATTTGCGCGGACCCCTCCCTGATCCCCAATGCGGTTGAGGAATGTCTGCGTTATGCTGGGTCAATCGTCGCTTGGCGCCGCCAGACCACGGCGCCGACAACTTTGAATGATGTCGATCTGCCCAAGGGCGCAAAGTTGTTGATTGTGCAGGCCTCTGGCAATCAGGATGAACGGCATTTCGAAGCGGCTGATACCTTTGATATCTACCGCGACAATGCCATTGACCACCTGACGTTCGGCTATGGCGCGCATCAATGTATGGGCAAGAACATCGGGCGGATGGAAATGCGGATCTTCCTCGAAGAAGTGACCCGCCGCCTGCCCCATTTGCGGTTGTCCGAGCAGGAATTTGACTACCTACCCAACACCTCATTCCGGGGACCGGATGAACTGTGGGTTGAATGGGACCCCGCACAGAACCCAGAGCGAACCAACCCGAATGCGATCCATCCCCGTCGCACCTTTGCCGTAGGCCCACCCGCACGACGCGACATCGCTCGAAAGGTACGGATCGCGGAGGTGCGCCAAGAGGCTGACGGAATCCTTGGCCTGACCATTGAAGACGCGCAGGGCCGCCCCTTGCCCAAGTGGACTGCCGGATCGCATATCGAGCTTTGCGTCGGCGCATATGACCGCAAATACTCACTATGCGGTGCACCCGAGGATGACAGCTATCGTGTTGCTATTCTGCGCGAGGAGCTAGGGCGTGGCGGGTCTCGGCATATTCATGAAACCCTCCGAGCTGGTGCGGAAATCCGTATGCGCGGGCCGTCAAACCTGTTCAAACTTGATGAAACCGCGCCGCATGTGGTCCTAATTGCTGGTGGCATCGGCATCACGCCCATTCTTGCGATGGCCGACCGTCTAAAGGCCTTGGGGCAGAGTTATGCACTCCATTATGCTGGCAGATCTAAATCAACCATGGCGTTTTTGGACCGTGTGGCTCGCGATCACGGCGCGCGCCTGTCGTTGTATGCAGGGAACGAAGGTGATCGGATGGACCTCCCCGACATGGTCGCAGGGCTGGAAGATGGTGCGCAAATTTATGCATGTGGGCCAAAAGGGCTGCTGAATGCGCTGGAGACGCTGACAAAGGAACTGCCCGAAGGCACATTCCATTTTGAGCATTTTTCAACCACTGCCACGGGTATTGATCCCGAGAATGAGCAAGCGTTTGAGGCGGAACTGACGGACTCGGGTTTGGTGGTCAAAGTCGCTGCCGACACCACTTTGCTGGATGCGATCATGGCGGCAGGGATCGATGTCGCCTGCGATTGCCGCGAAGGGCTGTGCGGCTCATGCGAGGTGGCCGTGGTCGAGGGAGAAATCGACCACCGAGATATGGTTCTAACGCGGGCCGAACGTGCCGAAAGCAACCGTATGATGACCTGCTGTTCGCGATCCAAAAACGGGACGCGAATTAAGCTTGCCCTTTAAGAGGGCAAGCGCTCAATGACGACGACGAGCGGGGAAGACTTCATGCTGTCGCCGCGGGCCTATTCGGAGGACAGAAAGTCGACGATACCATTCAAAAACTCAATACAGGTTGCAAGTTGTTCAATCGCGACAAACTCGTTCGGCTTATGCGCTTGATCGATAGACCCAGGTCCGACGATCACCGCAGGGATCCCGCCGATTCTCTCGAAAACACCGCCTTCTGAACCATATGAAACTTTACCACCCCAAGCTGGCAGGAGGTCAGCATAGCGTTGAAAGCCTTGGGTCTCTCGCGCATCGCCCATAGCGGGATAGGAAAAGATCTTTTCGAAACGGATGCCGGTACCGGGGAACTTATCTTGCATCGGGGGGGCAACCGCCCGCGTGACTTCATCCAAAAGCCGTTCCATATCCTGCTCAGGATCCATACCGCTGATCGAGCGCAACTCAAACGTAAGCGTGCAGCTGTCGGGCGTCACATTTGTTGCAACACCGCCTTGCATCATCGTCACCAGCATCGTGGCGTGCGGCACGGTGAAATCCTGATCGAAAGGGCCTTCTTTTTCATAGCGCCTGCCGCGCTCGGAAATCCGTTCAACCGCCTTGGAGGCAAACTCAATGGCATTTACATGCTCTGGTGCAAATGATGAATGCCCAGCGGTGCCCGTAACATGCGCCCGCATGGCGATTTTGCCTTTTTGCCCTGTGATCAGTTTCATCATCGAAGGTTCGCCGATAATCGCAAACTCAGGTGGTACTGGCAGTTGCTCTAGATACTCTGCAATCGCGGGCGCCCCCAAACATCCCACTTCCTCGTCATAGGAAAAACAGAGGTAGATCGGGCGCGTAAGCCCCGCATGCGCCAGTTGCGGTGCCACTGCCATAACACAGGCAGCAAAGCCCTTCATGTCGCAAGAGCCCCGGCCAAAAAGCTTGTCGTCTTTGATCTGGGCCAGAAAAGGGTCACTTTCCCATTCTGGTTCATCTGCGGGAACTACATCCGTATGCCCTGACCAGACGATGCCCGCTATATCTTCGGGTCCGAAGGCCGCAATCAGATTTGCTTTGGCGCCGGTTTCGTCAGGCAGTATCGTAATCCGCCCACCCAGATCGCCAAAGAAATCTGCCATATGATCAATAAGCGCACGGTTAGACTTACACGAGACCGTATCGAATGAGATCAGCCGTGCCAGATGCCTTGCGGCGTCCGCGGTCAGGTCATCAAACGCAAAGGTTGTTTCGCTCAGGTCAATCATTGCTGAACTCGTCTTTCTTTAGATTTTAAGAATTCTCGGCGGACGGTTAGGCCAAGCACAAAGATGATCAGCACTGCGAAGACCCATGTGATGGGCGACGATAGCAGCACCGCAGGATCGCCCCGTGATATTGCCAACGCGCGGCGCAGGTTTTCTTCGATCATTGGGCCAAGGATGAATGCAATGAGGAAGGGTGCTGCGGGAATGTTCAGCAAGAACATGCCAAACCCAACCAGCCCCATCACAAGAAGCACGGCCACATCGAAGGTGCTGGAAGCGATAGAATAGATCCCGAAGATACAAAGAAGCAGCACCAACGGCGTCAGCAAGGTTTGCGGGATTAGAGCCACTTTTGTGAACATCCGCATGGTAACTTTGCCTGCGAAGAACAATAGCACCGAAGAGACCAGCATACCGATAAAGAGCATGTAAATTTCATGCATGTTCGTCTGAAACAGCAGCGGGCCGGGCGTCAAACCTTGGATCATGAAGGCGCCAAGCATCACGCCAGTGATCACATCGCCGGGCACACCCAATGCAAGAAGTGGGATCATCGTTGCACCGCAAGCGCCGTTGTTCGCAGATTCTGACGCAGCGATGCCTTCAAGTTCGCCTTTTCCGAAATTAGCGCTGTTCTTGGAGCTTCGTTGCGCTTCGCCATAAGAAAAGAACGCCGCCGATGAAGGGCCGATACCGGGGATGGCCCCAAGGATTGAACCAATTACGGAGCCTTTGAGAATGCTGCGCAGCGACCCCATGAACTCGTCGCGTGTCACATGCTGCGCGCCCAGTGGGGCCGCCTCATCGGTTTTAGCCGCGCGCATGACCACCAGTTTGATCAGCTCAGGCAAAGCAAAGAGACCAATCAACACGGGCGCAATCGACAGGCCCGCCTGCATGTCAGGCACGAAGGCAAAGCGGAAAGAGCCATAGAGGTCCTCGCCCACTGTTGCCAACAACAGACCAAGTGCCGCAGAGACCA
>JBDWGM010000039.1:0-31915 GCA_039975755.1 Paracoccaceae bacterium
ACAAACAATGCGACACGGCTGACGAATGTGACCAATGTCGCGAATGTTCCTGTCGGCGCTTTGGTCGAAGGGACAGGTGTCGGGCGCGAAGTATATGTGCGTTCAAAAAATGTGGCCGCGCAAGAAGTGACGTTAAGTGCACCTCTGTTCGACGGCGTTGGCACACAAGTTTTTACGTTCACGCGGTTCAAGTACATGCTGAACTTCAACGGCTTTTCGCTGCTTTCCAAGTTTATTTTGGACGGTATTGAAATCCAATGTAACGCACGTTGTTCGGGGATCTTGCTGGCGCCGTCAGGGGCAACGTTTCAGATGCATGACTGCTTTATTTCGCGGCCAAAGGATCGTGGGATCACGTCGAATGGGGAAGGGTGTCAGGGGATGCTGATTGATCGGTGTCAGTTCTTGTCATCCGAAGAACCCTTGGAGGTGTCACAGCGCAAATCCATTGTGTTGAACGTAAACGCGAATGACCTGAAACTGCGAAACAACCGAGCCACTCGGTTCCGCCATTTTGCGTTGGTAGCCGGCCAGAACAACTTGATCATGGGCAATCATTTCTTTCAGGGGGATGAAACAGCGGGTGACATCCGCACGGCTGGTCTGATCCTCGCAACGACTCACACAAGTTCGATTGTGTCAGACAATTACGTGGATAATTGTTTTATCGAATGGACCAATGAACATGATCCCGCACCTGAGCAATCCGGAGAGTTTTCATTCAGTTCGTTGACGATCACCGACAATGTCTTTTTGTCCGGGGATGTTGCGCCGTGGTTCAATTACATTGTGGTCAAACCTCACGGGACGGGTCATTTCTTGAACGGTTTGAATATCGCCAACAACCGGTTCCGGTCCATCAACGGTACAATCACGCGTGTCGAAGGTATCGATACGTCGTTTGCCGATTTGGATAATTCCCAGCACCGCGATGTTACGGTGCAAGGCAACTCATTCCACAACATCGAAGAGACGATGGCCTCGCCTTTGCGCATCCGACATTCCGAGAACTCAGCAGCCTCAAACTGGACGATCGATGCCAGTTTGAATTTGCCGTTCCAGGGTCGTGCTATGGGGTGTGACGGTGTTGTTCTTCTGGGTGACGTAACGAACGCGTCTAATGACCACGTCTTCCAAAGCCCGCATGTGGATTTGCAACAAGGGCCAGATCGCAATCAAGTGTCATTGTCATGGGGCGAAGCCATAAAAGGTCAAGTGCAGGTAACGGTTCGAATGGACCGTTAGAAGTCTCGCCATAAGGAAAGGCGTGCAGAGACGCGCCCTTCCTGCCACTCTAAACCGATTTGGTAACTGCTTTTCGCCTTTTTCGGTGACCAAATGAGCGACGGCGCGAGGGTGATATCTGTGTCATCCTCGCTTGCCGCAAGAAACACCTGAAACATTCCTTTCCAATGTTCGTGAAACGACAACCCTACTGTGCTGTCGATTTTGTACAGTGGGTTTGAAGGTCCCAGGGGCTGCTCTGTCGATGCATCGAAAACCAACCAACCGTTCTTGCCCCACCTCGAAAAGCCGCGCCCGATGGTGAAGCCGAGGTAAGCTATGGTGTCGTTCGCATCGACACCGCGACGATAGCCAAGACCAAGATCATAAGCGGCCAACCAGCGTTTGTCCCTTGGCCCAATTGGCAGGCGTACAAACGCCAACACCTCTTGATCCCCAATACCAAACGGACTCATCTCAATGTCGATTTTCCCGCCAATGGTGATGTTGGGGCTTATCCCATATTCGGCGTAAATGCTGCTTTCAACGTCCGTTGATATGTGGAATTCCGACGATGACGACAAAAAACCTTTGCCCTCTTCGCGCAACCAAGGACCAGCGATTGCCGACGAAGACAAGGCAATTGCCATAAAACCAAAATGTCCGATCGACCGCAGCAACGTCGCCCCCTGTGAAAAGATACTTGCGGTGTCATGGTTAATAATTGGTTGCCAAACACGTGCCGCGAAAGTGAACGCGGACTGACTGCTAGACCTGTAATACTTTGGTGCAAATGCAATCGGTTACAAAGCCGCGTGACAGAGGTGGTCGCGTGCCGTAACAATTGTCTAGAATATGTACCAGAACAAAAAATACTGGTCGAAAACGGGAGGAAAACATGAATTTCACACGGAAAGCATTTCTGGGATTAGCAAGCGCGGCGGCTTTGGCCTTGGGCGTTGGGGGCGCGCAGGCGCAAGACGTTACGCTAAGCATGCACCAGTTTTTACCTGATCAAGCGAATGTGCCAAAGCTGATCTTGAACCCTTGGGCGGACAGCATTGAAGAAGCATCGGGCGGGCGGATCAAAATTGATCGTTTCCCTTCTATGCAATTGGGCGGTAGCCCACCTGAATTGATAGATCAGGCCGTTGATGGGGTTGCTGATATCGTCTGGACAGTTGTGGGTTATACGCCGGGACGTTTCCCCAGAACCGAAGTGTTTGAAATGCCATTCATGATGACCAATGCACGCGCGGCAAGCCGGGCATATTGGGAAATGTTTGAAAAGCACATGAAAGATACCGAATTCCAGGATGTCCACATCCTTGGCACTTGGGTGCACGGTCCGGGTATGATCCACACCAACAAAGAGGTGCGCACACCCGCCGACATGGAAGGTCTGAAGATCCGCGGCGGTTCGCGCACTGTGAACACGTTGCTGAACAAAGTCGGCGCGACTCCGGTTGGTATGCCTGTGCCTGCCGTGCCAGAAGGTTTGTCCAAAGGTGTCATCGACGGCACGACGATCCCATGGGAAGTCACCGCAGCGTTGAAAGTGCCAGAATTGGTGGGCAATCACACAGAATTCGAAGGCAAAGCACTCTATACGCTGACCTTCGTGTTGGCGATGAACAAAGATCGTTACGAGAGCCTTCCAGACGATCTGAAGGCAATCATCGACAGCAAGTCAGGTCTTGAGTTTTCGGTGTTCGCTGGTGGCACACAAGCTGACGCAGATGGTCCATCCCGCAAATTGGCGGAGGATCGCGGAAATAATATCGTGACTGTCGCTGGTGGCGATTTGGATGCTTGGAAAGCGGCCGCGCAGCCTATTTATGACGAATGGGTTGCAGATATGAACAGCAAGGACATCGACGGGCAAGCGTTGTTGGACGAAGCACGTTCATTGATCGATCAATATACCGAGTAATCGGGTTAGTTTGCACCGGGCTGGCCAAGGGTGTCAGCCCGGTGCACATGCGGGGAAATGGGCGTGTTGCACAAGTTTGTGAAAGGGATCGCACTGATCTCTGCGATTGTCGGCGGGGTTGTCCTGACCGCTTTGATTATCTTAACAACGCTTTCTATTCTTGGGCGCTCGATTTCCAAAGCGATGCATTCTGATTGGGCGGAAACCTGGATCGGTGGAGTGTCGGACTGGATCATTCGCACCGGCATTGATGAAATCAACGGTACATATGAACTGACCGAGGCGGGTGTGGCCTTTGCCATTTTCGCGTTTCTTCCGATCTGCCAGTTTTACGGGGCGCATGCGACGGTCGATGTATTTACATCCGCATTGGGGGATCGGGCCAATCGCGTTTTGCGGCTGTTTTGGGAAATCGTTCTGACGCTGACCATCGTTTTTGTCACAGAACGGTTGTGGGATGGGATGCTGCGCTATCTCAATAATGGTGAGACGACGTTGTTCCTGCAGTTCCCGGTCTGGTGGGCCTATGCCCTGTCCGTCGGGGCCGCGATTTTGGCCTGTATCACGGCGATCTACTGCGCCGGTGCGCGCGTAACCGAAGCCGTGACGGGCCGCATTATTTTACCGCAGGGATAGATAGACATGGGTTGGTTGCTTGATCTTCTGCCCTTTGCAGATCTCAGTCGTCTTGAGCTGGGTTTTTGGTCTTTTGCCGTTCTGCTGGGGATGATTTTCTTGCGCGCGCCCATTGGGTTGGCGATGCTGCTTGTCGGATTTGGTGGCTGGTATTTTGCCATGAACGGCAATGCGAACCCCCTGTTGGGCAAATTGAAATCCGAAACCTATACGACGTTTTCCAGCTATTCGTTGACGATCATCCCGCTGTTCTTGCTGATGGGTCAGTTCGCAACGCTTTCGGGGATGTCTTCGGCGCTGTTTCGCGCGGCCGAAAGTTTTATTGGCCACCGCAAAGGTGGTGTCGCGATGGCCGCTGTTGGGGCCTGTGCCGGGTTTGGTGCGATCTGCGGGTCATCCTTGGCAACTGCGGCCACGATGTCGCGCGTGGCCCTGCCGGAATTGCGCCGTTATGGGTATTCGGGCGGGTTTTCCACGGCCACCTTGGCCGCCGGAGGCACTTTGGGCATTCTGATCCCGCCATCGGTGATTTTGGTCATCTATGCGATCATCACTGAACAGAACATCGCCAAGCTGTTCTTGGCCGCGTTTATCCCTGGCATTCTGGCGGCTCTTGGATATGTCCTCGCGATCAGCATCTATGTGCGGCTGTACCCTAATGCTGCAGGAACACGGCCACGCCAACCTTGGGCGGAACGCTGGATCGCGCTGGGTCAATGCTGGCCTGTTCTGTTGATTTTCGCATTGGTTGTCGGCGGGATTTATCTTGGCTGGTTCACCCCAACCGAGGGTGCCGCAATCGGTGCCGCAGGCACAGGTATCGCCGCCCTGTTGTCTGGGGAAATGAACTGGTCCCGCTTTGTCGAAGCCTTGACCGGGACGGCCAAAACAACGGCGATGATTTTCTTCATCATCTTGGGCGCGGCATTCTATAACGGTTTTCTCGCCCTTTCTGGTGTCCCGCAATTTCTGGCGGATTACGTACTGACCCAAGGGTTAAGCCCATGGTTGGTTTTGTCGTTGATCCTTGTGTTCTATTTGATCTTTGGCTGCGTCATGGACAGCCTGTCGATGATTTTGCTGACCGTTCCGATCTTCTTTCCGGTGATCATTGGACTGGATTTTGGAATGACCGAAGAACAAGTGGCCATTTGGTTTGGTATCCTCGTTCTGATCGTCGTCGAGGTTGGATTGATCACACCTCCGGTTGGTATGAACCTGTTCATCATCAACGCGATGGATCGCGAAACGCCCATGTTGTCGACCTATAAATCCGTCTTGTTTTTCATAGGCTCGGACATCACTCGGGTGGTTCTTTTGGTGATGTTCCCGATCATCACTTTGCTTTTCATACCCGGCTGATCGACAGAACGTTCGCGACGGAAATAAGCGATACCTAAAGGCCGTCGATCATGCTCTTAAATCGCGATCAGAACCATCGTACCAAGACCCCATAACGTCATTTGGTAATGGGTGTTTTGTGCACCGTCGTGACATAGCCAATAACAAAAGTAATTTCCCACAATCAGGAACATGCCCCATACGCCCGAAAACGCAGTTGCGCCCAACAATGCGGTGGCGCGTGCGGTCTCTGGTACGACCCAGCCCAAGCATGCGCCAATCAACGCGACCACACCGAGCCAAAGCAGAAAGGTGGCACAAGCCTCACCAAGAACGATCAAACGGAATGCCAAGCTTTGAGTTGAGCGCGATGTAATAGCACGGCCAGAAAAGCGCGCGAATGCATCTGGGAATTCTTCAGCCATACGCGCCATGGACAAGACTTCGGCTGTTATGGTTTCGTTGACAGATGGATGGCGCAGATTATCCAGCACCCCGATCGTCAGCCAAAGCGTGATCAAGCTTGTCCCGACAAGCTGCGCAATTAATAACATATTGTCCATAAAACGTTCTCTTTAACGGGAAAAGGGCCGCACAATGGCGGCCCCTTCTTAGAATGTTCCGTCAGATCAGGTCCAGGCGATAGCGGCCGGGCGGATCTCGAAAGAAATGTGGTGGTTGCCGCCAGCAAGGTTGTCCTTGGTGTGGTTATAAAGCGAACGCCAATAGGGCTGGATCGTTACGCCATCTTCCTGCAGCATTTTTTGACCTTTGGCCATCAGCTCCCGACGCTTGTCGACATCGGCTGTTGCGAGCGCTTCTTCAAGAACGGCGTCAAATGCTTCGTTTGCATAGCCGAATTCGTTCCAGGCTTCACCCGAACGATAGGCCAAGGCCCAGATTTGCACGCCAAGCGGACGGTGGTTCCAGTTTGTCGAGCTGAACGGATATTTGGTCCAATCATTCCAGAACGTTGAACCAGGTAGAATTGTCCGCTTCACATTGAAACCAGCATCGCGCAATTGCGCTGCAACTGCATCTGTTGTGTCCTTGCGCCAAGCGTCATCGATCGAAATGATCTCGTGTTCGAAATCAAGCATGCCCGCTTCTTCCATCAGGGCTTTCGCCGCTGCTGGATCGGCTGCCAGTGGCGGCAGTTCTGCATATTCAGGATGCACAGGTGCAACGTGGTGGTTTTCGGCTTGGACGCCGCGGCCACCATATCCAAGTTCCAACAGAACAGCATTGTCTACGGCCATCGAAATGGCCTTGCGTACACGTGGATCTGCATAAGGTTGCTTGCCGTCAATTTCCGCCAATTGGTTTGGACGGATAACGATTGTCGCGCCTGTTACGATTTCGTGCTCTACCCAGCCATCCAGCGTGCTCAGGATGTCGATGAAATCACCATCAACGTCATACAGCATGTCGATTTCGTCTGCTTCGGCTGCGGCGACCCATGCGGCAGGGTCGGTGCCATAATCGATGTACTCGATTCGGTCGAGATATGGCCCACCAAGAACCTCGCTGCCCCACCATGTATGGTCTTTGTTCAAAACCAAAGACGAACTTACACCGACTTCCAAAGTCTCGGGCAGGTAAGGTCCGGTGCCAATTGGGCTCGACATTGGATCACTGCGCGGTGTGCTGGGGTGTTGAATCGCGGCAGGATAATCAGCCATGCCAGGGATCAATGAAATGTCCGCTTTGGGCAAATTCAGCTTGATCGTGTGCGCATCGACGACTTCGATAGCGCCTGGGATCGCTTTGCCCGTTGCTTCATCAACAAGCGTCGCGAAACGGCCAGCCATCGAATTGCCTTCAACGTCCTTTTCACACCAGCCTTCGATGTTCCATGCGATCTGTTCTGCTGTCAAATCTTCGCCGTTGTTCCACTTGACGCCTTTACGGACGTTCAACGTGTAAAGCGTTGCATCTTCGTTGATTTCCCAGCTTTCCAGCAGCATTGGCGTGAACGTACCGTCGTTTTCATATGCGACGAGGTTTTCAAGCCAGCCTTTTGTATAATTGGTGATCTCGTTCCAGTCGGCGGTGCGCAGGTCTTTCAATGCGCGAACAGCGGTTTGGCAACGCACTGTTCCGCCTGTTTTCTTGTGTCCATCCGCTAAGGCCGGTGTGGCCATGCCCAGCATTCCGTATGCGGTTGCAGCCGTCGCGCCAAAGGCACTTGCTGTCGCAAGGAATTCGCGGCGGTTTACAGGGTCTTCGCCAACATTCTTTGCTGCCTCAGTTACAGATTTAGGTAGCGGTTTTCCCGTGCGGGTTCTGAATGTCATTGTGTTCCTCTCCGTTGTCGCGCGAGGTGACTACCCACGCAGCTCCCAATTATTTTTGTGTCGTACTTTGATAACGTCCCTTACTGAGCGTTGACCAAGTTCATGCGATCACGCCCACGGCGTCAACCCTTCTCCGATCAGAGTCATCTTTCAGATTGGTGTCTATAGAGTGTTCAACCTTGTGAGTTCACGTCACTTTCAGGCATAAAAACGACGCCCGTAGTGTCGCTTTCTGACTCTTTTGCTGGTTTCGGACAGATCAAGTGCTGTGTGTTACAGCCATCATTGCGTTGGCTCGTTCGGCTTCATTGGCTGTTAACGAACGTATAAAACAAGGCGCATGGGCAGCCTGCGTCGATCCTGGCAATCGACGATTCTGATCATTGGGCCAGAATGCAGTATCGGTGAAATCATGTCCCATGCGCAGTTTGAAACCGGAGCGGTGTCATGGGATGTGGGCGCGCGGCGGGGCCAAACGGGTCGAGGTGCGGGCAACCAAGCGCCTCTTCAAAACGTGATCACGAAGTACAGCCTAGATTTGACGCATTAGCGTCACATGGTTGTGCGCCACTCTTTCTTAAGTCAGTCCTCGTTCTTGTCCTTTTTGCGTTTCTGAAGATAGCGAAACAGGAAAAACAGGAACACAAAAGCCAGTGTCCAGCTAAGAAGATCTAAGAGCCAAGGGGGCATATGCGTCCTTTCACAGAGGATCGAAAGAAGGTGCCGTTTCAATCGTCGACTTGAGCACAAGCTGGATGACAGCGGTCAAACCTGAGTAGGTGCACCTAAAAGTTCAAATCGATACCTGGCAAATCAACCATTTTGATCAGATCGCGCAGTTCCTGACGGGCGGCGACATTCGAAATATTAAGCTGTTTGACGCCAACGTCTTTCAAATCAAGCAATGTCAGACCGCGCGGGAACAGTTCCCGAAAGACGACACGTTCCGAAAAGCCAGCTGCAACGCGAAAACCGATGCGTTTTGACAGCATCTTCAATGCGCGTTCCATCTTTTCTTTGTTGACCATTCGCTGTGTGCCGACGCGGTTGCGAACGACAATCCAGTCGATTGGGCTTAGGCCCGCCTGGCTGCGCAATTGACGCGCATTCCATACCATTTCGGAATAGACAGACGGCCCCAAAACGCGCTGCCCGGTCGGGTCTGTGCGTGCGAGCAGGTCAAAGTCAACAAAGCTGTCGTTGAGCGGCGTGATCAATGTGTCGGCTAAGGAATGCGCGACCTGGCTAAGTCGGGTGTGCGATCCCGGGCAATCGATCAGGATGAATTCATTGTCCGGTTCCAGCGCTGCGACCGCGGCCGAAAGACGATGGTCATAGATGTTTTCACCGGGTTTCAATGAACTGGGTTCGATCTCGGGCAATTCATGAACCGCAGGCATTGCCAATTGAATATTGGATGTTTTGACAAACGAAGTGCGATTTTCGACGTAGCGCGCAAAAGTGCGCTGGCGCAGATCCAGATCAAGCGCGCTTATTCTCTTGCCCATACGTGCAAGGGCCGTCGCGATGTGCATTGACACTGTTGATTTGCCTGCACCGCCTTTTTCGTTGCCGACAACAATGATGTGCGCCATGTCTCGCCCCTTTTATGGCCCGTGCGGCCTATATCTGCCCAATGCTTTCGTATGTGGCGGACTCAGCCACAAAAAGCAACTTTCGCCCAAGTTAGTCTCGAATCATCTGATGACTTTTGGGCACATTTTTTCTGTCCTGTTCTTTTTGGACCACTTCTTCTTGGAATTTTTTAGACGATTCTTAGGCATTCACTGCACAGCACTTGGTATTTTAGATTAGGATATTTTAAGCTTGAACTAAAACGTCGCACCGCCTAACGTCGCAGCCTAACACCGTTGATGTCTTCAACCCGAAGAAATTGTGCAAGGAAACCGCATGAGTTCTAAAGCATATGACCCAAGTGGTGATGGCGCGAAAATGCAATTCGATGATTCGATGTCCTATAGCGATTATCTGCAATTGGACGGGATGTTGTCTCAGCAAAACACGCTGAGTGACGCGCATGATGAAATGCTGTTCATCATCCAACATCAAACCAGCGAATTATGGATGAAATTGGTCATTCACGAACTGGCTGCCGCACGGTCTGCATTGCTGGCCAACGATACGGCCACCATGTTCAAAATGTTGGCCCGGGTCAGTCGGATATTTGAACAGCTGAACAACGCATGGGATGTCTTGCGCACGATGACTCCTGCCGACTACACGCGGTTCCGCGAAGCATTGGGCCCGTCATCAGGGTTCCAATCGTGGCAATATCGCATGATCGAATTCATGCTTGGGAACCGCAATCCAAACATGTTGAAACCGCACGAACACACGCCGGCTTCGCATCTTTTGTTGTCCAAAGAATTGGCGCGCCCCAGCTTTTATGACGAGGTCATTCGGCATGTGTTTGTCACGCTGGATGGGTCAGACAAGGCCATGCCCGCGTTTCAACTGGACAAACCACATATCAGCCATCCCGACGTGCAAGCGCGTTGGAAGACCGTTTACGAAGATATCGAAACCCATTGGGCCTTGTACGAACTGGCCGAAAAGCTGGTGGACCTCGAGGATTACTTTCGGCGATGGCGGTTTAATCATGTGACCACGGTTGAACGCGTCATCGGGTTCAAACGCGGTACGGGCGGAACTTCGGGCGTGCAATACTTGCGCAAGATGCTAGAGGTCGAGCTGTTTCCAGAGCTGTGGCATTTGCGTGGGGAATTGTAATGACGTTGCCAAGAAAAGACTTTTTTGATCTGCCCGAGGGCGTTTTGTACCTTGATGGCAATTCCTTGGGGCCACTGCCCAAAAGCGCGCCAGCCCGTGTCGCTCGTGTCTTGCAAGACGAATGGGGCGGTCAGTTGATCCGCGCTTGGAATTCGGCTGGCTGGATGGATATGCCCCGCCGCGTTGGAGGTCGCTTGGCAGCCCTTGTGGGCGCACCTGCAGGGTCTGTTGCCACTGGCGATACCTTGTCTATCAAAGTCTACCAGGCGCTGGCTGCTGCTTTGAAAATGCGCCCGGATCGCCGGGTGATTTTGTCAGATGCGGGTAATTTTCCGTCCGATCTGTATATGGCCCAAGGTCTGATCCGCACGATTGAAAAAGACTATGAATTGCGCACGCCCGCGCCCGGGGATGTGATGGACGCCATCACCGAAGACGTGGCCGTCGTGATGCTGACGCAAGTCGATTACCGATCCGGGCGATTGCATGACATGAACGCGATAACAGCGCGCGCCCACGAAATGGGGGCTGTTATGATCTGGGATCTGGCGCACACAGCGGGGGCGTTGCCGATCGATCTGACGGCATCCAACGCTGAATTCGCAGTGGGTTGTACATATAAGTATTTGAACGGGGGCCCGGGCGCCCCTGCGTTTATCTATGCGCGTCCTGATATCGTTGACGCAATCGACCCTGCCTTGGCCGGCTGGTTGGGACACGATGCGCCATTTGCGATGGAACCAACTTACCGCCCTGCGATGTCGACGGAACGCTTGCGGGTTGGCACACCTTCAATCGTACAACTGGCCATTCTGGACGAAGCACTCAACATCTGGGACGAGGTTGACATGGACCAGCTGCGCGCCGCCTCCATCACCTTGTCGGATCGGTTCATCACCGAGGTCGAAGCGCGCTGCCCGCAATTGGTACTTGCCTCGCCGCGTGACGGGACGCAGCGCGGATCACAAGTGTCGTTTGGGTTCGAACATGGGTACGCCGCGATACAGGCCTTGATCGACAAAGGTGTTGTGGGCGACTTCCGTGCACCAAACATCATGCGGTTTGGTTTCACGCCGCTGTATCTCGACGAAGATGACGTTGTCGCTGCGGCTAAGGTTGTTGAGCAGGTCATATCCGATGAACTGTGGCGCGATCCCAAATATCAAACCAAATCCAGGGTCACGTAATAAACCACGTTTACCCCGAACAGCTGATCACGCGTTGATCGCACCAACAAAAAAGCCGCCTCAAAAGGGGCGGCTTTCTTTTTGCAATATGCCGAGCGATTAAAAGCCCAGACCTGCATATTTGTTTTTGAACTTGGACACACGACCACCAGTATCCAGCAGCTTGGTGCCGCCACCGGTCCAGGCCGGGTGAACAGATGGGTCGATATCAAGCGACAGTGTATCGCCTTCTTTGCCCCATGTGGATTTCATCTGGAGGATCGTACCGTCTGTCATTTTGACGTTGATCTCGTGGTATTCGGGATGCGTATCGGCCTTCATGCCTTGGCTCCTTCAGACTTGGGCTTGTATGTGCTGTCTTCTGCGATACGGGCAGATTTGCCGCGACGCGAACGCAGATAGTACAGTTTCGCGCGGCGCACACGGCCACGGCGAACAACTGTGATGCTGTCGATGTTTGTCGAATGCAGCGGGAACACACGTTCCACGCCTTCACCAAAGCTGATCTTGCGCACTGTAAACGATCCGGCAATACCGTGTCCGTTTTTACGTGAAATGCAGACACCTTCGTAGTTCTGCACACGGCTGCGCGAGCCTTCGGTTACTTTAAAACCAACGCGGATTGTATCACCCGCTTTAAAGTCAGGGACATCTTTCCCCAACGAGGCGACTTGTTCCGCCTCAATCTCTGCAATCAGGTCCATTTGACCTCTCTCCTTTTTGCACGGGTAATCCCGCGACGTGGTTCGTGATGCCCAGAGCTCCGATCTTCATCCGGGTTCGTCATGCGCCCGTCGGAGAATTGCGTCATCTATTCGTTGGCCTTGTCCATGGCGTTCCAAGATCGAAAGCAATCTTACCACAAGACAAAGGGTCGGATGAACGAGTCACCAGACCACGCGCGTTTACGCCATCGCGCAGAGTCGCGCAAGCCATTTGGAGTCAGCCCGTTGTGAGAGGTCCGTGGGCGGCCCTGTAACAGGCCAAATGAAAAACCCGACCACCATAATGGTGACCGGGCTTTTGGTCATAGGATCAAACCAGCATCAAACGCTGGCCAATGATCAGGCTGCGCGCGAACGGCGCGGACGGCGTGGTTTGTGACCGCCCGGCTTGCCACCAGCACCATGTGGCTTGCCACCACCCGAATGCGGCTTGCGCCCTTGCGAGCGTCCACGCCCACCTCTGCCTTGTTTCTTAGGTGGATCAACGGCCTCTGGCATCACGCCGCTTGCAACTGGAATTGTGATTTTCATCAGCTTTTGGATTTGCAGCAGCAATCCAATTTCTTCGGCGCAGCAAAACGCAATCGCTTCGCCTTCACGGCCTGCGCGTGCTGTCCGACCAATGCGGTGAACATAGTTGTCGGGCACTTCGGGAAGATCATAGTTGATCACATAAGCCACGCCGGGAATGTCGATCCCACGCGCCGCCACGTCCGTCGCAACCAACACTTTGGCGGTGCCTTCGCGAAAGGCTTTGATCGCGCGGTCGCGTTGACCTTGGCTTTTGTTGCCATGCACTGACGTCGCTTTGAACCCATCCGCGACAAGGCCCTTCATCAGCTTTTCCGCACCATGTTTCGTGCGCGAGAATACCAATGTCAGGGCGTCTTTATCTTGCGCCAGAATTTCGCGCAGCTTGAAGGCCTTTTGGCTTTTGGGCACGAAATGGATCGATTGCGTGATCTTATCCGCAGCCTTGCCCGGAGGCGCGACTTGAACGCGTCTTGGGTTGTTGAGATACGCGCGGCTCAGTTCTTCCATTTGCTTTGGCATGGTGGCCGAAAACAACATGGTCTGGCGCGGGGTACCCAACGCAGGCGCGATCTGGCGCAGGGCGTGGATAAAGCCAAGGTCCAGCATCTGGTCCGCCTCGTCCAAGACCAGATGGCGCACTTGGCCAAGATCAACAGCTTTGCGTTCCATAAGATCGATCAAACGACCCGGCGTTGCCACTAGAATATCGGTGCCCCGCGACAGGAAATTGATCTGGCGCACGATGGATTGACCACCAACAACGGTGCCAATGCGCATATGCGTTTCACGTGTCAGGTTGCGCAGGTTGTCCGATATCTGGTTCACCAATTCACGCGTCGGCGCAAGGATCAAAGCCTTGACCGTTTTCGGCGCGGGCTGGTCCTTCATCGCCAGTAAATGTTCAACCAAAGGCAATCCAAAGGCCAGCGTTTTACCGGTACCCGTTTGCGCAAGTCCTAGAATATCGTGCCCGTCCAGTGCTAGTGGAATGGCTTTCTTTTGGATCGGTGTTGGTTCGGTCAGTTTGGCATCGGCCAATGCCTTGTTCAATGCTGGCGCTAGCCCAAGCATGGAGAAGTCAGTCAAAATACGTCCTTTCGGCCCGCACCCGAATGGCGCGGTCGTTACAGAGGGGCCACGCATACGCATGGTCCTGAAGGGTCAGGCACAACCTCGGGACAAACAGGCGCTTCCTGTGGGTCTGGTCATGCCCAAAGAACCCTGCGTGATGGGGAACTGGGGAATATGATCGCGCACCGTCATACCATTTGGGGCAGAGCCTGCTCACGCGGCAGTGCAGCGATACTGGGCCAATGCAGCAGTTTCGCGCGCAGGTCAAGTATTCTCTGATTTTATCCACAGGGTAACGTGGCGGATTTTATTGATCTTTCGCGTCCTGCTTAGCCCACAAATCGGGCCGCCGCGCTTTGGTCAAAGCTTCGGATTGGGCCTTGCGCCATTTGGCGATTTCACCGTGATGACCCGACGTCAGAACATCCGGAATGGCGCGCCCTTCCCAATCTGCGGGTCGGGTGAATTGCGGGTGTTCAAGCAATCCGTTGGAAAAGCTTTCTTCTTCGGTGGACGCCGCATTGCCCAACACGCCGGGCAACAGTCGAACAGTCGCGTCCAGCATCGCTTGGGCTGCGATTTCACCACCGGTCATGACGAAATCACCTAAAGACACTTCCTGAATGCCAAAGGCTTCCAGAACGCGTTCGTCGACCCCTTCGAACCGGCCACATAGGATGGTCACACCATCACACCGTGCCAGATCACGTGCGGTGTCTTGGGAAAACGGTTTGCCCCGTGGTGACATGTATAAAATCGGCCACCTTCCCCGCGCATGTTGTTGGGCGTCGCGCACAGCATCCGCCAAAACATCAGGACGCAGCACCATACCCGCACCGCCACCCGCAGGCGTGTCATCGACATTGCGATGCTTGCCCACGCCGTGTTCGCGCAGATCATGGGTGAACAATTGCCACAGCCCGTCTTTCAGCGCCTTACCCGTCAGGGATGCACCAAGAACACCGGGAAAGGTCTCGGGAAACAAAGTGATAATACGGGCTTGCCACACTCCGGCCAGCTCGTCGTTGTCATCCATCAATGATTGAGGTTTCAACGTCGGGCGAATGGTTTTCCGCCCAAAAGATTTGCCGGGTCCATCAGCCATATCAGAACAGGCCGTCAGGGGGATCGGCGATGATTTTGCGCGCCTTTAAATCCACGGTCGGAACAACCGCTTGGGTAAAGGGCAACAAGACAGTGGATGCTTCGCCGGGGATGTGCAGTTCCAGCAAATCGGCCGCTCCGTGATTGAGCACAGATTTGACCGTACCCAAGGATGTGCCGCCAGTGTCAAACACATCAAGACCAATCAGATCGAGATGGTAAAATTCGTCATCAGGTAACGCGGGCAGCTGACTGCGCTGCGCAAAAAGCTGAACACCTTTCAAAGTATCTGCCGCTTCTTTGGTGGATATTTCGGCAATCCGCGCAATCAAGGCGTTTTTGCTGGGGCGGATGATGGCCAACGAATAGCTTTTGCCAGTGTCATCAGTCAGCGGTGAATATGTTTCGATATCCATCGGCTGCGCGCAAAAGCTTTTGACCCGCACTTCGCCGTTGACGCCATAAGCGCCTGCAATCGCACCGACTACAATCAAATCATCGCTCATGGATCAAGCCCTCTGCACAGGCCTGCACGCATATCGCCACCTTCTGCGACGCAGGTTTCGGCGCGTTGATCGCGTTCGAAAAATACGCCCGCCACAAAGGCGAGAAGCATTAAGATGGGAAGACGGATCAGACCAAACATAGTGGAATGTCAGGGCCCTGCAGAGCAAGGCCCCAACGTGCCCGCTTATTCAGCGGCTGCTTCTTCTGCAGGCGCTTCTTCCGCTGGTGCCTCTTCGGCAGGGGCAGCAGCAGCTTCAGCAGCCTTAGTCGCTTTCTCTTCAGCGCGGTCTTTTGCTTTTTGACCTGGCTCACCCTTGTTCGGGTTGCTGCGTTCTTTCTTGGTGAGAACGCCAGCAGCTTCCAACATGCGCGCAACACGGTCCGTTGGCTGTGCGCCGTGACCCAACCAGTACTGAACGCGTTCCATGTTCATTTTCACGCGCTCTTCGCTGTCTTTTGGCAGCAATGGGTTATACGTGCCCAGCTTTTCGATAAAGCGACCATCACGTGGCATGCGGCTGTCTGCAGCAACGATGCGATAAAAGGGGCGCTTTTTCGAGCCACCACGGGCCAGTCTGATTTTCATAGCCATTGAGTATTCTCCTTTGAATGGCGACGCACAAAATGTGCGCGTATTGGGGTGTTGGGCAGATGCCCGTTATTCTTGGTGCTTCTTATGGTGCTGAATGACTTCAGCGATGATGAAGTTCAGGAACTTCTTGGCAAATTCCGGATCCAGATCGGCCCGGTTCGCCAGGTCTTCAAGTCGTGCGATCTGCTTCGCCTCGCGGGCGGGATCGGACGGGGGAAGGTCGTGTTGCGCCTTGAGTTTCCCCACGGCTTGGGTGTGTTTGAACCGCTCGCCCAATGTGTAAACAAGGATCGCATCCAAGCGATCGATGCTTTCACGGTGCTCTTTGAGCAGCTCAGAAGCGCGGTTTGATGTTGCGTCAGTCAATGGGAACCCCCTTTGGCGCGTTTGATCCCATCGCGGATCTGATCGGGTGTTAGATGATCGGGGCTTGGGTGGCGCCAGACTTGCATTGGGCCAAACCGTTCATGGGTAAAGTTATAATCAAACGCAGCGCCCAGTCGTTCCGCGACACGCACAGATGCGTCATTTCCGTTCGCAACCATGCTGATAACAGTGGCCCATCCCAACATGTCATAGGCATAGGTCCGCGCTGCCAATCCGGCTTCGGTTGCGTATCCTTTGCCGGTCGCCCCATCGAACAAGTCCCAGCCCAATTCCTGTTCGGGAAACCCTTCGGGATGCCACAAACCGACCGTACCAACCGCTGTGTTCGTGGATTTTTCAACAACGGTCCAGCGGCCAAATCCACGCAAGCTCCAATGCCCGGCTTCTTGGGCCAAAGCGCGCCACGTCAATTCAGCAGATTGGGGCCCGCCCACAAAGCTGGACCGGGGCGAGGCGTAAAACGCGGCATAGGCATCAAAATCGCCCAGCTCTGGGCCACGCATGATCAAACGCTCTGTTTCCAGCGTCGGGATGTTCGGGGCCACGCTCATTGGGGCCTCCGGTGCCGATAAACGATGTCTTCTTCATCGTATTTTTCCGCATTCGGATCAGGCGTCGCGCCCAACCGCTCGGCCAAGGCAATGGACCGCGTGTTTTGCTCGTCTATGTAGCTGACCAGTGACGCAGGCTGGATGTGCTCCCACGTATGGCTAAGCGCCAGTTGCGCGCTTTCAAAGGCGATGCCGCGGCCTTCGAATCCGTCAAACATGATCCAACCGATTTCCACTTCGGGGAAATGAGGGGGCTGCATGACTGAAACCTGTCCTGCCAACGCGCCATCGACGTCAATGGCCCATGCGCCCATGCCATGCAACGTCCAGCTCGCGACCTCGGCACCAAAGGCGTACCACAGATGGGTCTTGTTCTTGGGCGCGCTGACATATTGCGCGCGCTCGGTTTGGAAAAACTTCCAAAGCGTATCCACATCCGCAGCCACATGCGGACGCAACCGCGCCGTCTGACCTGTCAATGTCGGCGCGATCATGACGGCCTCGTGTGGCGATAAACGTGACAGGGGTTTTCCAGATCAACGGCGTTTGGGTCTTCGACCGCGCCAAGGCGTTCGGCCAATGCACAGGACCGATCATTGCCATGGGCGATATAGCTGACCATGTGGTCCCATTTCAGGGCATCCCAAGCGTGATCAACACAAGCCTGCGCCGCTTCAAATGCGATGCCTTTGCCTTCTTGAGAGGCATCAAACAGCATCCAGCCAACTTCTTTTTCGGGGCGCGTATCCGGGAACCAATGTCCAACCAGACCCAACGGGGTGGCGTCATTGCGCAAGGTTGCGATGAACAAACCAAACCCACGCATGATCCAGTGACCCATAACCGTGCCGAAAAAATCCCAAGCGTCGCGCCGTGTCTTTGGGCCGCCAACAAATTGCGACCGATCCGACATATAAAACTGAATATAGGCTTCGGCGTCTTCGGGCCGCGGTGCGCGCAAAATCAATCGCTCTGTTTCAAGCGTCGGTACGCCGGTCAATGCAACACTCATAAGCCCAGCTCCTGAACGCTGGCGCCGGTCAGAACAGGTCGTGTGAATGTGCGGTCATAGCGCAGAATGCATCCGGTGTCGGTGGCATGGCGATAGGCGGCCTGACAGTCGGCGTCTTGCGCCATTTCCGTGCGATAGGTTTCATAAGCCGCCAAAGACGGGAATGAAAACAAAGCCCACGCGCGGTCATTGGCCCCTTCATGGGGCAAGAAATATCCGTGATGCGTGCCGCCCATTTGGGTCACCAAATGGATCCAGGCCTTGGCATAGACCTCGAACGCATCGACCTTTGCAGGATCGATCACATATGTGACCGTGCAGGTGATCATTTCTTTTTACCGAACCCCGACAATCCTGAAGGCAAACCCATACCGCCGCCCATTCCGGGCAAGCCGCCGGGCATTTTGCCACCCATGGCTTTGGCTGCGGCTTCCAGCTGTTTGGGGTCCATTCCGGCGCCCATTTCAGGCATGCCGCCTTTGCCCATCATGGCCTTCATGGCTTGTTTCATCATGCCACCTTTGCCTTTGCCCAACTTCTTCATCATGTCGGACATCTGGCGGTGCATTTTCAGCAGCTTGTTCAAATCGCTGACGTCCATACCGGACCCCTTCGCAATACGCTTCTTGCGGCTGGCCTGAAGAACTTGCGGTGCGGCGCGTTCCTTTTTGGTCATCGACTGGATCATGGCGATCTGCTGTTTCAGGATTTTGTCGTCAAACCCTGCATCCGCGACCTGTTTGGACAATTTCCCCATGCCGGGCATCATCCCCATCATGCCTTCCATGCCGCCCATCTTCAGCATTTGCTCAAGCTGCATCTTCAGGTCGTTCATATTGAACTGACCTTTGGCCATGCGCTTCATCATGCGCTCGGCTTGTTCGGCCTCAAGGGTTTCTTGCGCGCGTTCCACCAACGAAACGATGTCGCCCATGCCCAAAATCCGACCTGCAACCCGCTCGGGTTCAAAGGTCTCGATGGCGTCCAGTTTTTCGCCAAGACCGACGAATTTGATGGGCTTGCCCGTGACCGCACGCATGGACAGGGCCGCACCACCGCGTCCATCCCCATCCATCCGGGTCAAAACAACACCGGTCACGCCGATCTTGTCGTCAAATTCGGTCGCCACGTTCACCGCGTCCTGGCCGGTCAGGCCATCAACAACCAACAAGGTTTCACGTGGGTTCGCGACGTCACGCACGGCCGCTGCCTGCGCGATCAATTCCTGATCGATGTGCAACCGGCCAGCGGTATCCAACATATAGACGTCATAACCACCCATGCTGGCTTGGGTCTTGGCGCGTTTGGCGATTGTGACCGGGTCTTCGCCCTTGACGATGGGCAAGGTGTCGACGCCGATCTGCGCACCAAGGATCTGCAACTGTTCCATCGCAGCCGGACGGTTGACGTCCAACGAGGCCATCAGCACGCGTTTGCCTTCTTTTTCGCTAAGGCGCTTGGCCAGCTTTGCCGTGGTCGTCGTCTTACCTGACCCTTGCAAACCCACCATCAAGATGGGGGCAGGGGGGCTGTCGATTTTCAACGCACCGGGTTCGCCTTCGCCGGTCAATGTATCAATCAACGCATCATGCACGATCTTGACGACCTGCTGACCCGGTGTGACCGATTTGGTGACGGCCTGACCGGTTGCCCGTTCTTGCACAACCTTGATGAAATCGCGCGCCACGGGCAGCGAAACATCGGCTTCCAACAACGCGACGCGCACTTCGCGCAATGCTGTTTTCACGTCATCTTCGGACAACGCGCCTTGTTTCGTCAGGCGATCAAAGACACCAGAGAGGCGTTCAGAGAGACTTTCAAACATGGGTCAATCCTTTTTCGACCGTTGACGATTGCCCCGATCTTAAGCCCGAACTTAAGAACGAAGCGGCGAATGCACAAATGCCCCTGCGGGCGCAACGCGCTGGCAGGGGGCGATCCCGGGCAATGCCCAAAGGACCGGAAGGTTTCACGCTTCCGGATGTTGTGCGGCGTATACGTCCGCGTCACAATCGAGTCAAGTTACCACAGATACAGTGTGCTTTCGGATGGGTGTTCCCGACCAAGACCCTGCTGGCGCTTATTGTAAATCACCAAACGCCTTGGCCAAACGTTCAACCGCTTCTTGGATGCGAGCCCGCGGCGTGGCGATGTTAAATCGCAAGAAACTGTCACCGCCTTTGCCAAAGGTGGGCCCGTGGTTCACCGCGATTTGGGCGTCTTTTTCGACACGCTGCGTGAATTCTTCGCGTGTCATACCGGTGCCGTCAAAATCCACCCAGCTTAAATACGTTGCGTCCAGCTTCATGGACCGCAAACCGGGAATGGCATTCACACCTGCGTCGAACAGTTTGCGATTGCCATCGAGGTATTGCACCAACTCGTCCACCCATGCCGCGCCCTCTGGCGAATAGGCGGCCGTGGCCATAAACAAGCCAAAGGAATTCGGCGACAGCCCCAATGCCGCCATCCGTCCGGCAAAGCGGCTGCGCAGGGCCTCATCCGCAATGATGACATTGCCCGAGTGCGATCCTGCAATGTTAAAGGTCTTGGTCGTGGCCGTCATCATGACCAAACGGTCCTCAACACCGTCAATCTTGGTCATTGGGATATGCGTGTTTCCGGGCATAACCAGATCATGGTGGATTTCATCCGACACAAGGATCAGATCGTGGCGTTTGCAAAACGCAGCCACGCCCTCCAATTCCGCGCGTGTCCAAACGCAGCCACCCGGGTTATGGGGCGAACACAAAATCAGCATCCGCTCGGAACCAGTCATCTGTGCGTCCCAAGCGTCAAAGTCTAGGGAATAGCGCCCGTCCTTCAGGCTCATTTCGCATTCAACCAGAGTGCGACCAGCGGATTTAATGACGCGGGCAAAGGCGTGATATACGGGTGTCATCACGACAACACCGTCACCGAGCGCCGTAAACGCGTCGACACACATGGCCGTGCCGTTCACCAAACCATGGGTGGTGAAAATATGATCGGCTTCGACTGTCCAGTTGTGGCGGGTTTCCATCCACCACTGAATCGCCGCCCGATAGGCGCTGTCGTCGCCAAAATACCCCAGAACACCGTGATCGACTTGGCCTTTGACCGAATCCAAAACACATTGCGGGGGGCGGAAATCCATATCGGCCACCCACATGGCCAAACCAGTGTCTTTTGACACACCATAAATCGACTCCACCATGTCCCACTTCAGGCAATGGCTGCCGCGTCGGTCAATAATGGTATCAAACGGATTGGTCATGTCGCTTCCCTCACACTGGTCAGCGGCACGCTATCCGAATTGGATTTGAGCGCAAGGTATCCGCGTCTCAAAGCTGCGGAAATAAATGGCGGTCGTGGATCCAGACCCTATTCCGGCGTGACCGAAAAATCCCCGCCCAAGAATTTTTCCGATGCGGCGGCAATCAAACCATCGGTTGCGACTTTGCGAAAAGCTGCATCCAGCGCTTGCGTTTCCGTTTCGCTGGCCCGAATGGGTTGCGTGATCCAAAGCGGTTCAACAAAAAGCGGAGGCCCAACCTGTTCCAATGGAAATCCGATGTTTCGAAAATGCTGGGCAAAGGCCGCAGAGGTTATCGCATAATCCACGCTGTCTTCGCCACCACTGACCAAAGCGCGCAAAATGTCGGTTTCAAAGGCGAACGGAACAGCGGCAACATTGCCAAGGGGTTTTGTCCCCTCTGTGCCGTTTTGCAGGTAATTGCCGTCGATATAGTCTTTGTAAATGCAGCCATTGCAGACGCCGACGCGGGTTCCATCGGGCAAATCAAACGGGTCGCCGCTGGAATCTGATCCTGCATCAGAAGCGGTGCGCACCAAAACAACGGCCGCCATGTAATAGGGTCCGATGAAATGAAACCGTTCCTCGCGATCCTCAGAATACGATGTCGAAGACACCGTAAAGGACCAATCAGCCGGCCAATCTTCGCCTTGTATCTTGTCAAAGTCACTGGCGATGAATTCAAAATCATTCGTCAGTACTTTTGCGATTTCTTGCGCGACGATGATGTCGAACCCTTCCGGGCCCGTCTCTGTCTGTTTCGACATCGGCGGGTATTCAGGGTCATAGGGGATAAGCACAGGTTCAGCGCCCGCGCCATATGCTCCAAAAGTCAGTGCGGCACAGATCAAACTAGCTTTCATCATGACGGACGACCTCCACGCTTTCACGGGACCAATCTTTCAGCAATGTGATGAACGACCCGAAATAAAATCCGATGATCAGCCCACCCCAATTCTGCAGCGTGGTCGGAATTTCGTATTCTGGCCAAAACAGCGGGATCAGCGCGACAACACAGATCACAAGCAGCGCGATGATCGAGCTGACCGTAACCGACGCGTATACGACAAAGCGTTTGGTGGGCATATCAAGCCCGACATGTTTGGGTCGATATTCCGTTGGCATTTGTCTTACTCCTGCACTGCGGCAATCGCATCTGCCGTTTTGATAAGGTCTTTCAGTCGCGCATCTGACCCGCTGGTTGCAAAAGCCAGCCGTTCTTGAACACGTTCCGTCGCTTTGGAAAACCGCGCCCATTGCGCCTTGAGGAACGCGCTTTTACCGGTCTCTTGGATATACTCCGTGTTAGACCGGCTCACTTGGCCAATCCCGCTCATCTTTTCCAGACAATCGGCCCAGCTGAGATAAAGAACGCGTTGGCTGCGCCAGTTGCTCTGCAGCTTTTCTGCATTGATCAATCCCAGCTCATTGTTATCGATCAACGACTGGCAATCGCCCAACTGCACATACAGAATAGACAGGCTGGCAAAGACGCGCGTGACTGGCAATTTGGTTTGAGCTTCATCTTTGAAATCCAACCGCTGCAACATGTCGTCGCCCAATTGCGCCGCCAGAGTTGCGACGGTGTTGGTGCGATTGACCGCCATTTCTAAATCGTCTGCGTCTAAGAAAGACTCCAGCAATTCCAACTGAACACGCCACCGCTCTTCTTGATCAAGCTGGTCGAACCCACCCAAGGCTTGGATATCTTCCCGGGTTGTCAGCAGACCGTTAAAGGTCTGCCCTTGCTTTAGCGCGTTCCCGGTCACCTTCACCGCCAGCAAAAAGTTATCAAGCTTGGGATCGGTAGACACAGCACTGGCTGCAGCATTGGCAGCGCGTTCATAAACTTCGGGGCTTCTGTTCGACTGACGCAGGATTTGATTGACTTCGACCCGGTACACTTCGGCCAAGTAAGACCGCTTTTTCAGATCAACCGGCATGTCTATTTCCGGTTTTAACACGTCGCTGTTGATTCGGCGTATGCGGTTGCCGACTTTTCCATCTGGGCGGACCGGCATGTACCCATTGGCGCGGCCAACAACCATGACGTAATTGTTCTTGACCTTGTCGACACCAAAACGTTCAGAGAATTTATAGTCACTGTCCAACTCGCCTTCATCCTCATCCAGGATGAATTCTTCGGTCGGGTGCTCAACGTTTTCCGTCAAGATATAAATATCGACGCGTGGCCCTTCAAAAGATGGGGTGTCTGCGCCCTGTTCTCTCAATTGCCCAACAATTTTAACGGCTTGCTGGGCATTTGCCTCGCTGATCAATGCGGTGGTCAGGGCACCCGTCAGCACAAGCAAACAGATCAGCCACGGCATCCGCATCCTTTGACCCTCCCGTCGGTATCAAGCGATTTGGCGCAGCAATTCGTGCCATTGCTTAAGGCGCAGCAATACAACTGATCGCTTTGAGCAAGCGTGTAAGTATGCGACTGACTCTGACAGATATCCGCGTCAGAATATTTGGGTTGATCTGCACCCGATGACAAAACGGCCGCAAAAATCGCGGCGAAGGCTTCACTGCGCATTGCGCGTCCTCCATGTAAAAAAATTTGACTTCAATCCTCTACTCATAGCAGAAATTTTCCCGTTTTGGAAGAATTTCAATGGGATGGACGTTTTGCGGTGATCACGGGATTGGCGTTTGGGCCGTATTGCCCCTGCCGCGGGCATGGCCTAAATCAGAGATATGAAATTGCCCATTCTACTGCATCCCGACCCGAGACTGAAAAAAGTCACTGCCCCTGTGGCAGACTTAAGCGATGAGTTGCGCGCCCTGGCCGACAACATGCTTGAAACCATGTATGACGCGCCGGGTATCGGGTTGGCTGCGCCTCAGGTGGGTGTGCTAAGCCGCCTGATTGTGCTGGATTGCGTGAAAGAAGACAACGAAACGCTGCGACCGGTGATCATGTTCAATCCGCGTATCCTGTCAGGGTCCGATGACCTAAACACCTATGAAGAAGGGTGCTTGTCCATTCCCGAGCAATATGCAGATGTCACACGCCCGGCTGAGGTTGCCGTGGAATGGATCGACCGCGATGGAAACACACAGCAAGAAACCTTTGACGGTCTTTGGGCAACTTGTGTTCAGCACGAAATCGACCATCTGGATGGCAAATTGTTCATCGACCATCTCAAGCCGATGCGACGTCAGTTGATCACGCGCAAAGCCGTGAAGTTAAAGAAAGAGCGAGCCAGAGAAAAGGCATGACCCTAAATGTTCGTCACCACGGCATCATCCTTGGGACCGAGCGTTTTGACGACTGCCTTGCCTTTTACCGTGATTTGCTTGGGCTGCCGGAATGGTATCGCAAAGACGGGCTTGTCTGTCTGCGGTTCGGATCTGGATACTTGATGATCGAACACGGCGGCGTGGCGCGCGAGGGCCGCAAACCCAATTCCCAAAACCCGACCATGTTGCGGTTCAATGTCGACGATGTTGCGCAGGCTGCAGACATGCTGCGCAAAAAGGGTTTGACCGTTGATATGCGCGTCTTTGATTGGGGCACAGTTGGCACATTTATTGACCCAGACGGAAACGCTTGCGAAATAAAGAACGCGGACGATCCATTTTTCGCGGACCCGTCATGACAATACGACCGATCCTGACATGGCCAAATGATGCGCTTCGGATGACATGCGCCCGTGTCCAAAATGTCGACGACGTGCGTGACTTGGCGAACGACATGCTGGAAACCATGTATGACGCACCGGGGCGCGGCTTGGCCGCCCCTCAAATCGGCGTTGATGCGCGGCTCTTCGTGATGGACGCCGCATGGAAAACCGGTGACCCTGCGCCGTGGGTGTGCATCAATCCCACGCTTCACCACATTCAGGACGACATCATCCCAAGCGAAGAAGGATGCCTGTCTTTGCCAAACGTGACCGCCGTGGTGCAACGGTCAAAAACCATTCGCATGGACTATACGGATTTGACCGGACAACAGCACGACGTGGTTCTGACCGGGTTTGAAGCATTATGCGCCCAACATGAGGTGGACCACCTTGACGGTGTGCTGATCTTTGACCATCTCGACGACAGCGCGCGCAATACGTTTTTCTCAGATTACGGGATCGCTTGAAATGACCATCCGCCCCTTTGTGATGTGGCCCGACCAGCGCTTGCGCACCGCCGTCCCAGAGGTTCCAGAGATCACCGACGGCATACGTCAAATCTGGGTGGATATGGTCGAAACCATGGATGCCATGCCGGGCCTTGGGCTAGCGGCTGTGCAAATCGGGGTTATGCAACAATTGGCTGTTGTCGATGTGACACCTGACCGGACGCGTCGCATTTTGTTGGCGAACCCCAAACTGTTGGACCGGTCCGCAGACACCCAGACAGATGCCGAAGGCAGCCCTTGTTTGCCGGGCATATCGGCCAAGATCACACGCCCTCAAACCGCATCGGTGCAATTCCTGAATGATCAGGGCGTCATTGAACGCAGCGATTTTGAAGGGCTCGAGGCGCGATCTGTCCTGCATCAAATCGACCACCTGAACGGCCGGATGTTTTTTGATAACCTCAGCAAGGTCAAACGCGATATGTTTTTGCGAAAAGCCAAGAAAGCAAAGGGCTGATATGCGTATCATTTTTATGGGGACGCCGGATTTTTCAGTGCCTGCGCTGGATGCATTGGTGGATGCTGGTCACGACATCGCATGTGTGTATTCGCAACCCCCACGTCCCGCCGGGCGCGGTAAGAAGGACCGCCCAAGCCCGGTGCATGTGCGCGCAGATGCTTTGGGCATTCCTTTGCGCCATCCCACCAGCTTGCGAACCCCAGAGGCGCAAGACGACTTTGCTGCGCTGGATGCTGATGTGGCGGTCGTCGTTGCTTATGGTTTGATCTTGCCACAACCGATTTTGGACGCACCGTCTCGCGGGTGCTTGAATATCCACGCGTCGGTGTTGCCACGCTGGCGTGGGGCGGCGCCGATCCACAGGGCCATCATGGCCGGGGACGCGGAAACCGGCGTGTGCATCATGCAGATGGAGGCAGGCCTTGACACCGGCCCGGTCCTGTCATGCGAAACACTGCAAATATCTGACGCGGACACAACCGGCGGCTTGCATGATCGCCTCAGCCAGTTGGGGTCGCAGATGATCGTGCAAACCCTGACGCAACTGGACACGCTTACGCCACAGACACAACCGGAAGCGGGCGTGACCTATGCCGCCAAAATCGACAAAGCCGAAGCAGCCATCGATTGGACCCGTCCCGCCGCCGAAGTTGATCGTGCGATCCGGGGGCTGTCGCCGTTTCCGGGTGCTTGGTTCGTTCATCAGGACACGCGGATCAAGGTGTTGATGTCCGAACTGTCCCAAGGGCAGGGGCCTGCTGGCCAGGTTTTGAACGACGATCTGGTTGTGGCGTGTGGCACAGGCGCTGTTAAACTGACCCGCTTGCAACGCGCTGGAAAAGGCGCACAATCCGCAACAGATTTTCTGCGCGGCAATCCACTGCCCGCAGGCACCGTGTTTTCTTCAGGAGGTTAGACAATGTTTCCCACAATGATCGGCACAGTCGTTATCGCGGGTATCGTTGGATACGTCTCCGAGCGGTCTAGATTTACGCGCAATGGGATCGTTCAATCGATCATCATCTGCGTGGGCGGCGCATTTGTGTTTTACTTCGTGCGGCTCATGTTCGGCTTTGGCTTTTCAAGTCCTGGCCTGAACGCAATCGCCGCATCCATCGGTGCGTTGATCATTGTGCCAACACACTGGCGTCGAAAATAACGCAACGCCGATAACGCCCTCCACATGGCGTAGGTCAGCGCGTGTTCAAAACTGGCTCGCAAAAAGAGCAGCCCCGCGCACGCCGTCAATAACCGACACCCCAAGGGATCGCGGGGTTCTCTCTTCAATATCAACCATGCCGCCGCACCCAAGAACGACAGTTTTGATACCGTCCTCGCGGGCCGCTTTTTCTATTTCAGCGACGACCTGATCGGTGGCCGCATGGGCGTCTGTTTCCAGTGCCAAAACAGGAACGCCGCTGGCGCGCACTTTGCTAAGCTGGTGCCCAAGGCCATACGCCTTGATATTGGATTCGAGGATGGGCGTTGAAACCGCAAGGGTGGTGACGACCGAGAACCGTCCACCCGCGATTGCGGCAAGATGATAGGCCGCTTGGCCAATTCCGATCACAGGACATTGGGCAATGTCACGAGCCGCTTCCAAAGCCGTGTCATCAAAGCACCCAATGATGATTGCAGATGCACCTTGATCCGAGGCTTTGGCCACAAGCGCAAGCAGCGGTGCTTCGGCCAACAGGCCGTCTTCGACCCCTTGAATGGACGGTGGGCCATCATGTGATGTCCAGCCTTCAAACTCAGCCGTTGGCATGGTTTCCCTCGCCGTGCGCAGCATCGACTCTGTCATTGAAACCGTGCTGTTGGGATTGATCAGAACAATCATAACATGCCCTTGCCCGCATCAGATCCTGCGCGCGCTCTGCGCCGTGTGCTCCACAAGGCCAGGCAAAGAAACAAGCCGATCATTAAGAGCGAAAACACCGTGGTAAGCGTCCCCAGCGCATACAGCACCGGCGTTGTCACGTTGGTCGTCATGCCAAAGATTTCCAAAGGCAACGTGTTGTAACTGCCCGAGGTCAGCAAAGTGCGCGCAAATTCGTCATAACTAAGCGTGAAGCCAAAAAGAGCCACGCCAATCAAAGACGGGCCAATGATGGGCAACACGACATGGCGCAGGGTTTGCCACGATGTGGCGCCAAGATCGCGCGCCGCCTCTTCATAGATTTTGTCGAAGCGGTTGAAGACGGCGAACATGATCAAAAGGCCAAAGGGCAACGTCCAGGTCAACTGTGATCCAAACCCAGATGTGGACCAATGCACGTTCAGGCCGGATTGCGAAAAGATCAATCCAACGCCCAACGATATCAGGATCGACGGGATCACCAGTGATGTGATGATCAGATAGAACAAAATGCTGGAGCCTTTGAACTTTTTGCGAAAGGCCAGCCCGCCCATGACGGACAACACCACCGTCGTCACCATCACCATCAAACCAAGCGCAAAGCTGCGGCGGAAGCTGCCCCAGATATCGCCCACGGCTTGCTGTTCGAACAGGTCACGGAACCAATGCAGTGACGTGCCCTGCATCGGGAACGTCAAACCGCCGCCGGGGCCTTGGAAAGATAAGATCGCGATTGTGATTGTCGGGCCGTAAAGGAACAGCAAAAACAGCGCAAAGAAAGCCGAAAGGACATAGAAAGAACGCGAGCGAGGTTCCATGCTATAGTTCCTTCCTGATGTCGACGAAACGCAGCATGATGCCGATAACGATAAGGACCGTTAGCAGCAGCACAACAGCCGTGGCCGAGGCCGAAGGATAGGCCAAAAGCGCGATGTCGTTTGAGATCAGGCGTCCGACATTGGCCGATTGGCTGCCACTCATAAAGCGTACAGTTATGAAATCGCCCATCACCAATGTCACTACAAAGATTGTGCCAATCATGATGCCCGGCTTGGTCAGCGGGATAATGACGTTCCACAGGATTTGCGCGCCAGAGGCTCCGGCGTCGCGGGCCGCTTCGATCAAGGATTTATCGATGCGCATCATGGTGTTGAAAATTGGGACCACCATGAACAGCGTATATAAATGCACGAAAGCAAGGATGACCGCGAAGTCGCTGAACAAAAGCCAATCCAGCGGCTCGTCCACGACACCCCAAGAGATCAAGGTTGAATTGGCAATCCCGTTGCGACCCAGAAAGGGGATCCAGCTGATCATGCGAATGATGTTCGAGGTCCAGAACGGAATAGTACACAGCAAGAACAGCACGATTTGCCATGTCAAAGTACGCACATGAAAGGCCAGAAAATAGGCCACGGTAAAGCCAATACCAAGGGTGAAAACCCACGTGATAAAGGCGTATTTGAACGTATTGAAAAAGACCCGGTAGGTGACGTTTGAACCAAAAAGGAATTCGTAATTTTCAAAATCAAAGGCTGGAATGATCGAAAATTCCGTGGCCTGCCAAAAGCTGACTGTGACGATCATGATGATTGGCAGGACAAGAAAGAAAACAAGCACCGCCATAATCGGCAGTGCCATGAGCCATCCCAGAAGGGTATTGTTTTTCAGCACACTTGGTCTTTCGAAACGAGGGTGGGATGAGAGCCGCAGCCCTCATCCCTTTGATGGTTAAGCCGCGATGAACTCGTTCCATTTGCGGACCATGTACTGGTTTTCGTCCATAACTGCGTTCCAACAGGCAACCGCGCCCATGCGGTCTTGGAACGATCCACCGTCCCGCACTTCACCGGCCTGCGCCAATGCATCCCCTGTGGGTGAGGTGATGACATCAGTGGCTGCTTTGCCTTCGAACCAGAATCCCCACTCGTTTTCAGACATGTAGTTTTTGGACGTTTCAGGCACAGCGGAATAATAGCCCTGACGCATCAAGTAGCCGCCGACCCAACCGTCGAGATACCAGTTGATGTATTCATAGGCTGCGTCACGCTCGAGCCCAGTCAAAGCTGCCGACAACCCAATGCCACCACCCCAGGATCTGTAGCCTTCTTCAAGCGGCTGATAGACGCATTCCACGCCCTTGGATTTGACGGCCGTAATGGCAGGTGACCACATGGACTGGATCACAACTTCGCCCGAGGCCATCAGGTTCACGCTTTCATCGAAGGACTTCCAGAACGCCCGGAATTGGCCGTTTTGCTTGGCTTCGGTAAAGATCTTCATGGTCAGATCGATCTCTTCGCGAGTCATGTTGCCCTTGTCGGGATAGGTGTATTCGCCCATCGACTCGACCACCATCGCCATATCCATGATCCCAATGGATGAGATATCAAGGATCGACGCTTTGCCTTTGAACTCAGGGTTCAATAGCTCGGACCAGTTGCTGATCGGGCGACCAATCAGATCGGGGCGGATGCCCAACGTGTCCGCGTTATAAATGGTTGGGATCAGCGTCATCCAACCGCTTTCGTTGTCCACAAAACCTTTGCCGTCAGGGCCCTCGGTGAAACCAACCGTATGGGGCGCTGTGCCTTGTGCAATTGTGCTGTCAGGGTTCAATTTCCCGTTGCGGAAGATGCCAACAATTTTGTCGTAATTCTTGATCTTCGAGGTATCCATCGCTTGCAGGTTGCCCGTGGGCCAGACCTTTTTGCAGATCCAATATTCGATGTCTGCGATGTCAAAGCTATTGGGCTGAGTGGCTGCACGTTGAGTCACGCTGTCACTGTCAAGCGCCGTCATTTCAAGCGTGAACCCAAGGTCTTCTTTGACCTTGTTGGCCACATCATTGAGGTTCGACACGCCTGTGCCGAATTGGCGAAGGGTCACGTCTTTGATGTTTTGCGCCCAAATCATAGGTGCGCCAAGCGTCGAACCCGCTGCGAAAGCGGCGCCGCCCTTGAGAACATTACGTCTGGATAGTTTGGTCATGGTGTCTCTCTCCGTGTCAGATGATGTCTAGGCCGTAAGCTTGTGCAAATTTCCGTCGTCCCAGATCAGACCGACCTGATCGCCTGGGTTGAAAGGATCGTCGAAAAATGTGGCTTCGGGGACCAGCGCGCTGATGTCCTGATCGCCGGGAACCCGCGCCAGCACCGAAACATGGGCACCTTGGTATTCGACCGCCAAGATATTGCCCTGCAAGTTGCCACGATCGGTTTGCGACAACCCGACAGCATCGGTGCGGATTGCGAAATTCCCCTCGGGCAAGGTCAGAACATTATGGCCGCCGATAAATTGAGCAACAAAGGCCGTTGTGGGCGCATTGAAAACATCGCGCGCGCTTCCCGCCTGCTCGATGACCGCGTTGTTCATGACAACGATCTCGTCGGCCAAGGCCAACGCCTCGTCTTGCCCATGCGTGACATGGACAAAGCTGATGCCCAATTCGCGCTGAAGTTTGCGCAGCTCGCCCCGCATGCGGATGCGCAAGAACGGATCAAGCGCCGAAAGCGGCTCGTCCAACAGCAAGACTTGCGGGCGGGTGATCAAGGCGCGCGCAAGAGCCACGCGTTGCTGTTGACCACCAGACAGCTGATCCGGCAACCGGTCGCTGAGCGCACTTAGATCAACCAGCTCTAGCATTTCGCCGGCTTTTTTCAGTCGGGTGGGTTTTTCTTCGCCGCGCATCTTAAGGCTGAATGCGACGTTATCAGCCACGCTCAGATGCGGAAACAAAGCGTAATTCTGGAACATCATCGCTGTGCCGCGTTGTGCCGGGGGCAGCCCAGAAATATCCTCGTTCCCAAGCAGGATCGACCCGTCTGAGACGATTTCATGGCCCGCGATCATTCTCAAGGTGGATGACTTGCCACAGCCCGAAGGCCCAAGCAGGCATGCATACCCACCGGGCTGAAACTTGTGGCTGATCGCATCCACCGCAACCGTTTCGCCATAGCGTTTGGTTACAGATACCATTTCCAGTTCTTTAACAGTCGCGGTCATTCATCCCCCGTTCGGTTGAGGTACTGAAGTCAGCCGGCGCGCTTGACGCAATTTCGCACACCAAATTTCGACGAACCTTTAAAGGTTCTGCTCAAAATTTTTGCTCTTCAAATTGCTTGTGGTTAAATTTTGAACACAAAATTGTATACAATACAAGTTGTGGTTGGGTACAAGCGTACGTCTTGAGTTGCGCGAAGGGCTCTGGCATCTGGTGGACAGAAGGAAATGTGATGAATCGCACCATTGACACAACTTTGCCCCAGCCCGCGACAAGCGACAGCATCGCGCAGGCATTATCCCTCGCAAT
>JBDWGM010000040.1:0-87638 GCA_039975755.1 Paracoccaceae bacterium
CCATCCGGGTCGACCTTGCCCCGCTTGGATTTCACATCTGAACGGACTTTCTTTGCTTTAATCCGCCGGTTCTTTGCCCCTAGCGAGGGGCGTGTCGGGATGCGCCGTTTTGGGCGTTCCAGCGCCTTAAGAATCAATTCCTTGAGGCGTTGCCGCACGATATCACGGTTGCGCGCTTGGCTGCGGGTTTCGTCGCATTGCAGAACAATCGCGCCTTCGGTGGTCCATCGCCGCCCGGCAAGACGCTTGAGACGTGGCTTGGCCGCGTCAGGTATATTGGGCGAACGTTCCGCTTCAAACCGCAACTCGACCGCTGTTGCGACCTTGTTGACGTTTTGACCACCGGGGCCTGACGCGCGCATAAAGCTTTCTGTCAGTTCCCAGTCTGCAATTTCTATTTGATCGTTGATCCGAACCATAACACTACATCGCCACGAAAAAGGGCCGCCCGCAAGGGCGACCCTCGAATGTCTCGGAGGGGGTCGGTGATCTTACCGATCCACTGGAGCGACGATTGCCGCCAAGGTTTGCCTTACCGGCGCGCCTCTCCAGTTGTCCCGACACCTATCTCCAATCTCATTCTTGACACTGGATCACCTCCTTTCATTTGTTGAACTCAAATTGAGGGTGCGTCCAGTGACGGCGTTCTGTCAAGCCTTTAGGCTGCCGATGCGCGTTTTTCAGTTAAAACACGAAACGGAATGAGTGCAAATAAGGCAAGTGAGAGTTTTACCGCCCAATCCGCAACAGCCAGAGAAACCCACAAAGGCGCGGCAGGACCAAACCCAAGCAAAGGCAAGACTTCGCCCGCCCAGCTCACATCATTTGCAGGCTCAAGAAATATCAGCGCGCCTGAGAAGGCGATGGTAAAAAACAACACAGTGTCCAGCGTGCTGCCGACGATTGTGGACGCCAAAGGTGCGCGCCACCATGTGCCCGACCGCAGTGCGGAAAAGATGCCGACATCCACAAGTTGAGCCGTCAAAAACGCCAAACCAGATCCAAGTGCGACGCGGAATGTCACCAATGATCCGAATTCTCCTATGATCTGAGTACCGACCAAAGAACAGAAAACGCCAACAACGAAACCTGTAAACACAACTTTACGGGCGACTTGTGCACCGTAAAAGCGATTCATCAAATCTGTGACAAGGAAGGCGAAAGGATATGTGAAAGCACCCCAAGTCAGCCAGTTTCCAAACAGAAACTGAACAAGGATGTTAGAAGCCAGCACGATGATGGCCATGGCAATAATGCCGGGTATGTGTGTGCGAGTCATTTGAACTTTCCCGTTTTAACAAGGTCGCGGGGACTTGGCCCAGAGGAGTCTGAGCAGAGCGCGTCTTTAGCGACAGGTAAAGCAACTGGCAAGCTATTCCTGCAAGACATATTCAACCATTTCGCTGCGCAGATAGGGTTTGAAGTTGTTATCCGACACCATGGTCACACGAACGCGACCCTGTGCGTCCTGCCACACAGCAATGCCTTCAAGATTGCCATGGGTCAGGGCTGCCGTTTTCAACAGGGTTTCGGGCGGTGTGATTTGGCCCGGTGTGATCCGGCGTACCCGAGTGCGAAACCCCAAAGCGTTCAAATGACGTTCAAGAATATACAACTTTCCATCCGGCCCAAAATCTGCCCCAACCGGCAAGAACAGACCATCGCGTGGCAACCTGCGTGGTATTGTCCAACGTCGGTCATCGAACCGATAGATCGGGATGGGATGACGTTGCAAAGCGCTAGTTTCTGGCAGCGTCCACAACGCGCCGTCGCTGTCAATGGCAAGGGCTTCTAGCCCTCCGTTTCCGGGGAACTGGCGGAAATCGGGATGGCGCGCTAGTCGCGTTTTCGGCAGGGCACGCACTTGGGAACGCCCCTCTAGGGACACGAACCATTGCCCGTCTGCATCGATGGCCAACCCTTCGCTGTCAAACCCGCGCAAGGACTGCGGTAAGCGCTCGACGGAAATGTTCGTTAATTTTCCGTTCTGTCGCGAAATATCCGCACGAAACAGCCCGCCTCGATCCGAAACAAGGAACGCTTCTGCCCCATCGCTCGAAATTTCGATAGCGGACAGACCACCAAACGTGGGGTCAGCTGCATGCAAGTTCAAACGACTGAGTAACGTCAACTCAGCCGTCAAACCTGTTTGTGCAATAAGGATCAGCGCGAGGCTAAGACGCCAGAGCATTGTGGGGGCAAGTCCGCCAGAATCAGTTCGTGTCGAGGTTTAGGTTTGGGCGCGTTTGGATTAGGAGGCGGTGGGTTCAAAATGTCATTCACCCATCTTTGCGCATCTGCACAGCCATCCCCCGGCGGAGGAGGTGCTTGATTGACACAACGGCTTTCGCCTTTTGGACAATTCAGCCGAACATGGAAATGATAATGGTGGCCCCACCAAGGGCGAATTTTGCGCAACCACGCTTTGCTGCCCTTTTCATCATTGCACATCTGAACCTTGGCCCCTGGAAAGACAAAAATGCGCGCGACACGTTTATCTTGGGCCGCTGCTTTCAGAATTTCATGATGGGCGGGTGTCCACTGGCTGTTCACAAAGGCCCCATTGGACCGGCGTGTCGAAATCGAAGACAGGCTTTCGCGTTCTTCCCGACTGAGGTTCAGGTTTTTGGCAGGCAACATCCAGATATCCGCATCCAAGCCGATTTGGTGGCTGCGGTGTCCGGTCAACATCGGCCCACCTCTTGGCTGGCTCATATCGCCAACATAAAGACCGTTCCATCCGGGTTGCTGTGCTGCTTTCTTGCTAAGGTTTTTGACCATATCAACAAGCTCTGGATGACCCCAGTTGCGATTGCGATCCAGCCGCATGGCCTGCCAAGTCGGCCCTGTTTCGGGCAATTCTTGCGATCCGGAAATGCATCCTTTCGCATAACTACCAAGGGCCGATGCCGATTGTGCAGATGCTTCAGCTGCAGCACCGAAAGCGAATTTTGCAGGGGCTTTTGATTGACTTACTCCAACAGGGGCCACTGGTTCCGTCACCGCGGTTCCATCAATATTCGTGTCCGCGCCTGCGCAAGCTGCGACAACAATCAAAGTCACCAACGTGGCTGATTTGCGAAGATATCTCATGCAAAGACCTCACCTTTCGGATTGACCCATCGTAACAGAACCAGCCCCAAAAGAAACAGTAAGATCAGCGGGGCAACGCCCAATTGCGCACTGCCTGTCACGGCGGTTGCAATTCCGATCAAGGCAGGCGCGATGAATGATGTGGCACGCCCACACAAACCATATAACCCAAAGCTTTCAGTTGGCGATTTTGGATTGCTGTGGCGCACCATCAAGGAACGGCTGGCGGATTGCAAAATGCCGCCCATGCCGCCAATCAGACAGCCGCATAGGTAAAAGATCTGTGTGGGGACTCCGGACCCTTCCGCGATCGCGACGCCAAAGACGCTTTCAGGCGACAAATTCACCAACACCGCACAAACACCTATCAAGACCCAGATCGTAACGATGATCACCGGCTTGGGTCCAAAGCGTTTGTCGGCGCGACCGCCCACGTAACTGAAAATTGCAGCCGCCGATGCCGCGATGATGCCAAACACCCCAACTTCGACCACTGAGAAATCCATAACCAAAACTGCGAATGTACCGCCAAAGCTGTAAAGACCGTTCAAAGCATCCCGGTACAACATCGATGATCCCAAATATGTCGACAGGCTTTTGTGCAGCCGCAAATTTCGAATAGACTGCCAGAGGTTGCTCAGCGCCTTGCCAACTGTTGCGCCGGGGTTTGGGTCTCTGACTTCGCGTACCCAAGCAAAGTATGGGATCATAAAAACGGCGAACCAAAAGGCGACGAAAGGACCAGCAAACCGCGTACCTTCGCGCCCACCCGCATCCAAAAGACCAAACATCGGATCAAAGCCGATCAGCGTTTTGCCATTGGGTTGTTCGACAATCAGCAAAAGCAGCAGGAACAAGGACAGCACCCCGCCCGCATATCCAAATGCAAAGCCAGATCCCGACACTTGCCCGATTTCGTCCTCTGATGCCAAACTGGGCAACTGCGCGTTGATAAAGATCAACGCATATTCTGCGCCAATGAACCCAAAGGCAAAGGCCATCATCATCCATGAAAGGTTGCTGCCGTCGGGGTTCGTCCACCACAACATTCCGGCGCCGACGACATACATTGCCGAAAACGCCAATATCCATGGCATCCTGCGCCCGGATGTATCAGCGACCGACCCCAGCAAGGGTGCACCAAATCCGATGATCAACCCCGTGATCGTTAATGTAAGCGACCACATTGATTGCGCGCTGGCCTTTGCGGCCTCGCTGGCTTGGCCGTCGGCGACAAAAGATTCCGCAGCAATCGACACAAAGAACGGGCCAAAAATGAATGTCAGCAATACGGTGTGAAACGGTTGGCTGGCCCAGTCGAAAAAAAACCAACCCCAAATGCGTTTGCGCAGACTTGGTTCTGCCATTCTTATCCCCTGCCCGTTTTTTACAATTAGACCTGTGTTTTCTGGGGCAAGCAAGCGAAAGCTCAGGAAGTTATCAACCATGTGGCATCGCTTGATCTTGCCATGTGCGCTTTCAGGCCCTACCTCAGTGCCTGAACTTGAAGGAGTCCACCCTATGTTCGCCATCTATGGCACGCTCGATCTGATCCTTGGCGTCGTTTACATGATCATGATCATTCACATCATCATGAGCTGGCTCATTTCGTTCAATGTGCTCAACGTTCATCAGCAAATGGTCGGACAGATCTGGATGGGTTTGAATAAGCTGCTTGAACCTATTTACCGTCCCATTCGACGTTACATGCCGGACACGCATCCATTGGATCTTGCCCCATTGGTGGCCTTTATCGCAGTCATCGCGCTGCGGTCGTTTATCTTGCCGTCGATATTTGGCCTGGTTTGATCAGCTCAGCCTTGTTTACCTGACCTGAGTATGGGATCGTCGGCCTCGAGCAGACGAAAAAGAATAAACAGGTCCCGATTATGCCCGACGCGACGGCGCTTTTGCGTGATGTCTTTGGATTCGAGAGCTTTCGCCCCGGCCAAAAAGAGATCGTGGATGCGGTGACTGCCGGCGACCCTGTATTGGCGATCATGCCAACGGGGGGTGGTAAATCACTGTGTTTTCAGTTGCCCGCCTTGCTGCGACCCGGTGTAACCGTCGTCATTTCCCCGTTGATTGCGTTGATGCGCGATCAGGTGCGCGCCCTTCAGGCTGCGGGCGTGTCTGCAGGCGCTTTGACGTCGGGCAATTCCCCAGAAGAAACAACCGCTGTCTGGGATGCGTTGGAAGCCGGAACGCTGAAGCTATTGTATGTTGCACCTGAACGCCTTGCTGCGGGTTCTTCGCTTGGCATGTTGCGCCGGATCGGCGTGAACATGATCGCGGTAGACGAAGCGCATTGTGTCAGCCAATGGGGGCATGATTTTCGCCCCGACTATTTGCGCATCGGCGAATTACGTCGCGCGTTGAATGTGCCTTTGGCTGCGTTTACCGCAACTGCCGACGCGGAAACACGCGCTGAGATTGTCGAAAAACTGTTCGATGGCGCGCAACCCACCAATTTCTTACACGGGTTTGATCGCCCAAACATCCACCTGTCTTTTCAGGCCAAAGACAAACCACGCAATCAAGTCCTGAATTTTGCAGCTACCCGCCCCGGTCAATCAGGTATCGTTTATTGCGGTACGCGGTCCAAGACGGAAACTTTGGCCAAGGCGCTCAGAGACGCGGGGAACCCGGCGATCCACTACCATGGCGGAATGGATGCTGATGACCGACGCATTGCAGAACGTCGGTTTCAACAAGAAGACGGATTAATCGTCGTGGCCACCGTCGCATTTGGCATGGGCGTCGACAAACCCGACATCCGTTGGGTCGCACATGCCGATCTGCCAAAATCGATCGAAGCCTATTATCAGGAAATCGGTCGCTCGGGACGTGATGGCGCACCTGCGGAAACTCTGACTTTGTACGGGCCCGAAGACATCAAACTGCGCCGTTCGCAAATTGACGAAGGCCTTGCGCCACCTGAACGTCGCATGGCGGATCACGCGCGTCTGAATGCGTTGTTGGGCTTGGCCGAGGCTCTGGAATGTCGCCGTCAAAATCTTTTGGGGTATTTCGGCGAAACCGACATCACCTGTGGGCGTTGTGATCTGTGTGACCGTCCGGCTGAAAAGTTTGATGGAACCACTGCCGTGCGCAAGGCGTTATCGGCTGCTTTGCGAACCGAGGAATGGTTTGGCGCGGGCCATTTGATCGACATATTGCTTGGCAATGAAACCGACAAAGTGCGCGCACGAAATCACACGACACTGTCTACTTATGGCATAGGCACAGAATATTCGCGGGCACAGTGGCAGGCGATCTTTCGGCAGATGCTGGGCCATGATCTGATGCGGCCTGACCCCGAACGCCACGGCGCTTTGCGGATGACAGACAAGGCTTTGCCGATCCTCAAGGGGCAGGACACGATTGAACTGCGCAAGGACACGATCAGCGCTGCGAAATCGCGTCCTGTGGTCAAAAGCATGGTCTCCGAAGAAGATGCGCCGCTGCTGTCCGCGCTAAAGGCCAAACGCCGCGCATTGGCAGAAGCGGCCCGCGTACCAGCCTATGTTATTTTCAACGACAAATCGCTGATTGAAATGGCCGAACGACGCCCGCAGAATCTGGATGAGATGGCGGCCATAAGCGGCGTGGGTGCAAAGAAGCTGCAAACTCATGGTGCAACCTTTTTGGAAGTGATCGCAGGCGAAGCCGAAGCCTTGCATCCCGCGCGTCGCAAGTTGGCGGGTCAACCTGCGGGGTCCGTTTATGATCTGTTATTGTCTGTTCAGGCTGACTTGACGCATGGAAATGACGGTACAGAAAAACCGCTGAGTTGTTCGGCGTCTCTTTTGGCAAAGGTCGCGCAGATGCGGCCAAATGATGAACGCGGCATGGAACGATTGTTGGGTGAACGGCGCGCTGAACGGTTCGGCGCTGCATTCTTGGACGTCTTGCGCGAAGCAAGCTAGCCATCAGATTGTGAGTGGTGGCGTGGTGGCCAAATGTGCGACCAGAGCCCAATCAGCGGCGACCATGTTGGTCGCCGCCTTAGGTTCATTTGAATTATTCAACCAATGCAGTCGCAAAACCTACGCCGCCAAAGACAAGGAGATTGGGAATGAACGCACATCCTTCACAAAATTCTGGGTTTTTGAAACGGGTGGACGACATGCGCACATTTGTCCCCAACACAAAGTGAATGTCCGTGGCGTTTTGCGCAAACTCCAGGACGTTTGATCCCGGCGTGCGATCCGCATGTGTAAATGTATCCCCCATTTCCTTCTTGAAATTAGTAAGGATCGAATCTTCGCCAGTGTCAGGCAATCCTGCGAGAACCAAATTGATGTCTGGGTCTGCCATCGCTTCGCGGATTTGCTCGGCCGTCTCAAGCGGCCCAACCCCATCAGGCAGCGGTACATTGGTGCGCACAACTGACATGTTCAGTGGAAAATATGCCGGCGTCATGTCAGAGATTTCTTTGCGCCGTTTGTTAATCGCATAGGCTCCGCCGATCACATCATAGCACCCCGCCACATCACGACCTTCACCTGTACAATCAAAGTCTTCAGAATTGGAAAGCCAGCGGTACATATTGTTGTTGCCAGTCTCTTCGGTGAATTCCACCCAATCCAATGCAACGTTCGTGCCGTAATGCGCGTTCAGCTTGTCCTTAACGATGCCCCAATATTCGACCGAAAGGCCAACAGGTTCCGCCGGATCTGGACCGGGAACAGACCACGGTGCACCCACTGCGATCCAACCAAGCCGCAAAGATTCATCGGCAATGACCTTAGACAGAAGCGTCCCATCTGCGACCTCAGGATATGCGTAATCCTTCGAGTTAACGAGGGTCTTATCACTCAAGTCAGGCAGATCTAATCCATAGGTCGCCAGAACATCGACATAGCGTGGATCTTCGATGGCTTCACCCATTGCAGCCACAATTGCAGCCTTCAAGTTCTCCTGCGCCACGACAGGTGCAGCAAGCGCAAGCAATGTGGCCGTCGCCGTCATTGTTTTCAAAAACATGTATTTCCTCCCAGAATATCACGGTGTGCCGACCATAGCGGCAGGCGTCCGATCTTGGGGACGCCTGAAAATTATGCATCGTGAGCGCTATCACGTCTTATAATAAGACTTGTTGGCATCCATCAGATTATCGGTTTGATGGTTTGCGGACCGCGCAAACAAAAATGGGCCGCCCTGATGACAGAGCGACCCACCTAAGTGCTTGGAGTAACATATAGTTTAAGCTGCGTAAGTTCCGCGTGCTGGATAGTTATGTTCCAGCGCATAGCCAACTTTGGACAACAACATTTTCAGATCTGGCCGCGCCCAAGGCATGTTCGAGATATCGGCGAGGTAAAGCTTGCCGTCGGGACGGACCCAAAACAGGCCTGGCTCAGTGAATAGATCCGCTTCGACGTCTTTGAACGCTTTGGAAATCCACAGACCCCAGTCTTTGGCTTGATCAAGTGTCAAGGAATGGCCAACACGCAGATCGCCCAAACCCCATTCATCAACAGACTTCTGGGCCAGCTCTTCGGTGTTCATGGACGCAGCAACAACAGTGAAACCCGCTGCTTCATATTCTTTAAGCGCTTCGACCAATCCACCCAGATAGTTTTTGCACACCGGGCAATGATAACCGCGGTAGAACAAAACCATCGTGAAGGTTTCTGGTTTTTCGTTTGCCAAATCAAATGTTCCGCCACCAATCAATGGCAGTTTCAGATCAGGGGCTTGCGTGTCGGGGGTCAGCTTTTGACTCATGGCAACGTCCTTTGTAGCCTTTTAATTTCGGCTATCAGTTTAGCGCGCAAAGAACTGAGATCGAAATCACTTTCGCTACTAGGCAATATCAGCATTGCTGCGCGCCATGCGCATATAGACGCCTTCGGCAACTGAAAAATACATATCCAACGCGTCGCAGATCACTTGATCCATATCGTTGGATGCAGGCAAATTCAGCACGTGCCGCCGCCAACCGTAATGCAAAAGCCCCCCGTGGATTTGCCATGCAACTTCCATTTCTTCCGTCGTCACATACGCATCATCCGGAAGACCCAATTCAACGCGGTGCTCTCTGACCAGCTGTTTCAGGATCAATTCTTCGATCAGATGATTGTACCATTGATTGATCTGCGCATCCCGTAAGCCCGCAAAGTACGAAATCCTAAGCCAGCGTGGGTTAAAATTCGCAGCTGTGTAGTCGCGATAAAACTGGTCAAACCGGGAGCGCACGGATTGCGTTCGGTCTTGCAAACCCACATCCCAATCTGCGTTCCAACTTTCCAGATACACGCTTTTATAAACCGCCTCGATCAAGCTGTCTTTGTCAGGAAAGTAACGATAAAGCAGCGGCTGCGTTACCCCAACCCTTTTGGCGATGTCGCGGGTGCCACCGCTGAACCCGACTTCGGCAAAGTGGTCCGCAGCGGCTTCGATGATATCAAGCATCCGGTCTTCTGACGACTTGCGTCGCCGCTTGGGCGCCGCTTCTTTTGCACCCTCACAGGTCGTTTTAGGTAAGATTTGATCGTCAAATTTCGTCAAACCGCAATCCCGCCAGAAAATCTCTTAGTTGTTCTATATCAGATTGCCGTTAGGGTTGCAGCTACAAAAGTAATCAAATGATCATTTAGAAAGGAGGCCGATCATGCGGACCCTATGGGGGCGAATGACGTCTATTAATGTTCAGAAAGTCGCTTGGGTGTTGTCTGAATCGGAATTGCCCTTTGATCGCATTGACGTAGGCGGTGCATTTGGCGGTCTGGATACTGCCGAATATAAGGCGATGAATCCTTCCGGGCGTGTGCCAACCTTGGTTGAAGACGGATTGGTGATGCGGGAATCAAACGCGATTTGCCGACATTTGGTGCATACCAATGGCGGCCCGCTTTCAACTGCCACCCATGGCGACCGCGCTTTGGCCGACATGTGGATGGAATGGTTTCAAACGGGGTCCTATCCCTCGTTCATCAAAATGTTTTATCAAACCGTTCGATTGTCCACGTCTAAACGAAACTCGCGTACCTTATCGTCTGCATTGACCATTCTACACGAGCAGTTTCAAATTGCTGAGACGGCCCTCGCAGACAGTCCCTATCTTGTGGGAGACACCTTAACCCTTGCCGATATTCCTTTTGGCAGCTGTTTATATCGGTATTTCACTGTCGATATCGCCAGACCTAACTGGCCGAATATTTCAGCCTATTATGACCGCCTATCCGACCGACAATCTTATCGCGACACAGTCATGACGGATTATTCCAGCCTGCGCGCGCAGGAATGATCACTCGCACGACATCTCAAGGAAATCCATAATGGCCAACTTAAAGGCATCTGGCGCATTCACGTTAATGATATGGCCAGCATCCGGGATCAAAGAAAACTCCCCCGCGCCTGCCGCTTCCGACATGGCTTTCATGACGTCTGGGGCAGCGCCTTTGTCATGCTCCCCTGCAACAAACAAGGTCGGGACTTTCAGCTGCGGCAAATCTTTGAGGTAATCCAACCCCTTTAGTGCAGCAGCACATCCGCAATAGCCAGCATCCGTTGTCTTCAAGAATTCTGCCTTCATCATCGCGACGATGTCGGGGTTCGCATCGCGAAAATCTGGCGTCATCCAAATGCCCAGAGATCCATCCCACAAACCTGCGACGCCCTTTTCGGCGATCACAGCCATGCGGTCATCCCAATTTTGACGGAAAGGTGCTGGGGAATCCGCACGCGCGGCTGTGCAAACGATCCGGTCTATTCTTTCCGGGTCTCGCAGGCCCATCCCAAGCGCTGTCATACTGCCCAGCGAACACCCCATGACGCTGGCTGTCTTGACGTCGTACCTGTCCAACGTGCCCAAAGCATCAGAGACCAACATGTCAAAATCATAGGGACCATCAGGCGTCGCACTTTGACCATGGCCGCGTGTGTCCATTCGAATGACCCGATAGAACCGTTCCAACAAAGGGAGCTGTTCATCCCACATACGTGTCGTAGTCCCGAGCGAATTAAGCAGAAGCAAGACGGGGATTTCTTTTTTTCCGCTGACTTCGGTGTGTGGAATATAGCTGGTCATGTGCGTTCTAGTGCCTTCTGAATGACGGGAGCGTCGTCGCGTGTAAGGTGAGGTAGTACCATTGACGCAAAGCGATTGCGTTGGCGGCACCCCTCGTGAGGTTCTAACCCGGGATCAACGATATGCAAGGTGCCAAACGGTCCAATCCGCGTGCGCAATTGGGTGATTTGTTCAGTCACTTGGGTGGCAGATCCTGCAATGACACGGTGTTCAGCCAAGAAAGGGTCAACGCCCGCAGGTCCTAGATAATCTTGAGCCACTTTTGAACGGTACGCAGCAATCGCAGCCCGATCTTCAGAGACAAAGACATAACGTGCCACATGCCATTGCGACGGACATGCACGACGGTTTGCGTGCGTGGCACTTGCGACGATGCTAGGCCAGTGGCGCGACAATTCCCGTCGTGTTTGCCACGCGGGCGATAGCATGTGAAATCCGTTTTTTGCCGCCAATGCAACACAGGGGGATGTCGCATTCTGTGGAATGACCATCACTTCTGGCCGGGGTGCTGCCATCGGAAAATCACTTGGCAGCATATGCGGCGCAGCTGAGGACGTTACGGTTTCAAACATCTGAGTGGTGGCCCGCATTTGAGGCGAGGCACCCGTTGTCAGGCCCAGCACAAGGCGACCATCAACCGCGTCATAGGCCTGTCGTATATGACTTACCAATGTTCGCGGCGCTTGTTGGCGAAAACCGGCAATATCCAACCCGACCCGCAGTTGTGAAAGGCGAGGCATCGCGGCAAGAGCTTCATCATCGAGCCCTGTTAGATGAACCTGACGAAATCCAATCTCATCGGCTTGCGCGACGACTGAATGCCATTGTGCAGCGGTCAGCTTTGGTGTGCCTGATCCTCGCATCCATGCAACTTGCATTGTGTCCTCCCGAAGCAATGCAACGCTGAAATGCAAAGGCGCTGCCCCTTAATCGTAGGAGCAGCGCCGCCGGTAGGAAAAATAAGATTACTTGCGGATCGCCATCAATTTTTCTGCTGGCGTTCTAAGTTCCGTGTTACTCAAGTTGATATTCGACCGGCCAGTCGTGACCAACGCCTTTGGCTGCATCGATATACGCTTGCATCACTTCAATAGCAGGCAATCCACGGCCCTTGGCTTCGGCCGCTTGAAGTTTTGGGAAATCCGCTAAGCTTTTCGCCCATTCAACCCGAACCTCTTGCGGAAGCTCTTTGACGATCGCGCCATTTTCTGACAGCGCGGCAAGGCCTGAAGTCTGCACGGCATCCATTGCGGCCCCGTTGCCCTCTTCCCACTCCGCTCCGACTTCAAGAATGATCGCCTGAACATCCTCTGGCAAACTGGCCAGCTTACTGTCGTTCATCGTCATCATGATGACCGGCATCGCACCGAACCCGATCAGTGTATAGTAAGGCGCAGGTTCATAGAACTTGAACCCATTATAGGCCGATGGCACCATCAACCACCCATCATAAACACCCGTTCTGAGCGCCAAATAACCTTCTGGCAATGTCGACTGAACCGGGATCGCCTGGATGTAATCAAGCCATGGCAAGTTCGGGCCAGCACCACCAACTTTTACGCCCTTGAGGTCGTCAATTGAGGTCCATTCGCTTTTGGTCCCAAGGTGATAATTATCCCAAACGCCAAGGCCAAGGAACTTCTGCCCGTATTCCTCAGACATCACATCCTTAAGCCACGGGTTAGAATCGTAAACCGACCGCGCCGCGGCGATAGCGTCAGAAGATTTCTCTGGTCCAAACGCGAGGTAGTATGGAAAGTTATGCAAGAACATCTTGGATGGTTCAAAGCAGATACAAAACGCCCCAATATCCAAAATACCCTGCTGAACGGATTCCAAAGTATCCGCAACACCGGCGATTGAACCGCCATAGGCTTCGATGAACGTGACCTCGTGTTCGGTGTTTTCAGCAACTCTGCGCGTTACTTCCGCAGCAAAGAATTCTGACATTGTGTTAACGTAAGGCGTTGGCCCTTGTGGGTGGCCAGACCCGATACGAAGTGTAAAGCTGTCCGCGAAAGTCGGCGTCGCGACTGAAACCATTCCGGCGATTACCGGCCAGGCGATGTGACGAAACATCTTGATCATAAAGTCCTCCCTTGGGGCTCGACCCCCTGCATCTGAATAAGGTCACCGCGCCTCCAACGCAGCTTACTCGCATGAACCGTTCCATCAATTCACTATTTTATCAAGTGATAAATTGGCGATTGCACGCAGCAGCTTGAGGCACTAGGACAAAAAGGAAGGACGTTAAATGAGGAGGATTTAATGGCTTACTCGTATGTCGCCAGGGTTGCGCGCGGTATCCACATACTTTCATCAATGTGGGTTTTCATCCTCGCATTGGTCATTTTGGTTGATGTGTTTGGGCGCGTTTTGTTCTTGCAGCCCTTGCCGGGAACCAAAGAAATTCTCCAAAATTCAGTGATCCTTGTGACATTCCTTCAGCTGCCCCTTGCGGTCCTATCCGGGGCGATGCTGCGCACGACTCTCGTCGTGGATATGCTGCCACCTTTTGCGCAGCGGTTACTGCGCACGCTCTGCTATGTCCTTGGTTTCGCACTGTTTGCCGCCATCGGTTACGCAACCTTCCCCGAGGCCTTGGATGCGTTGCGGATCGGTGAATACGAGGGCGAAGGTTCGCTGCGCATATACACATGGCCCATTCGGTTCCTTATCATGGCGACCGCAGTCTTTGCGGCATTTGCTTACCTATTGATGATCGTTGCGGATTGGCGTGGCGACCTTGGGGCACAAGACGCCCTGCCCAATTGCTGAAAGGCACCGCGTCATGACAGAAACGATTTTCATTTTCCTTGGCATCATGATGGTGCTGGTTTTTCTGGGCGTGCATGTGGCTGTCGCCCTGGGCGTGGCCAGCGCACTTGGCGTGTACTGGATGCTTGGCAGTGTCGATATCGCGTTTTCGATCTTACAGGGAACAGCATACGAATCGCTGCGCAAAGATATCTTTATTGTCATTCCGCTGTTCGTTCTGATGGGCGAATTTATATCCCGCTCAGGGGCAGCAAAGGACATATTCACCATCTGTAACCGCGCCTTTCTGCGTGTTCCCGGCTGTCTGGCTGTGGCAACTGTATCTGGCAATTCGATCTTTGCTGCGATCACTGGTGTGTCGATTGCGTCTGCGGCAACCTTTTCGCGATTGGCCTATCCCGAGATGGTCGCCCTAGGTTACAACCGTCCTTACGCCCTTGGCGTTGTGGCAGGAAGCGCGTGTTTAGGCATGTTAATCCCGCCATCGATCTTGATGATCATCTGGGCGGTTCTGACGGAAATTTCCATTGGTGCTCTGTTCATCGCAGGTCTTGTACCGGGTTTGCTACTGGCCACGTTCTTTGTTGGCTATTGCATCATCACAGCGAAAATGAACCCAGAGATGGCCCCGGCGTGTTCACCCAGTGCGTTTGATGAAGTTCCCGCGGAACAGAAACGCGCGGAACTGATCAGCAGCTTGTCTGTTGTCGCCTTGATCACCCTTGTTATTGGCGGGATCTGGGGTGGTTTCTTGACCCCAACCGAGGCCGCGGGTTTTGGTGCAATCGGCGCTCTTTTGGTCGGCTTGGTGAAAGGCATGCGCCGAGACGATTTGATGGACGCGATTTACCGGGCTGGACGCACGACCGCGCCTTTGCTGATCTTGCTTATCATGGCGTCGATGTATTCGCGGTTTCTTGCGATGGGTGGCGCCGTTTCCGTCATCAACAACACGATGCTTTCGGTGAGCGACAATCCGATCATCATCATCTTGATGATATTCATAGTGTGGTTGATTTTGGGAATGTTCATCGACTCAACCTCCATCATCTTGCTGACGGTGCCGATCTTTTCCCCCATCGCTGCGGGCATGGGTATCGACCAATTGGCCTTTGCGATCTTTGGGATTTTGGTGATCGAAGCAGGGCTTTTGACACCACCCTTTGGGCTATTGATATTTACCGTCAAGGCCGCCGTTCCAGATACATCCGTCACGCTTGGCATGATCTTTAAGGGCTCCATCCCCTATTGGATCATGATCCTCATTGTGGCTGTGCTTGTGTTGACCTTCCCAAGCCTGGCAAGTTGGTTGCCCCAAAGCCTGCTTTAGATGTCGTCCTCAAGGGCTGTGTTCAGCTCTTCTTGAAGCACATCAGCAAAAGCCTGCGCGGCGCGGCCTAAGGGCCGTGCTCGGTTCGACACTCGCATGTATTCGACGCCAAGAGGTGGATCCTCAAGAGGAATGAACCGCCGCGCCACACCGTCGCGATCAGGGCGTCCCAACACAAACGGCAAAATCGACATCCATTCGGAATTGGCAACAATATCAAGTGTGCCCAACATCGCATCCAGCTCCATCAACTCGGCCACTTGAACGCCATGCACTGACAGATAATGTTCAATCCTTCGCCGCCTTGCATTCACGGCAGTTGGTAATACCAAACGCAAAGGGGGCAGTTCAGTCAGGCGCACAAAACGTCCGACGTCAGGCAGACTGTTGCCACTGCAAACCAAGCATTCGCGGTCTTTGGCCATCAGCGACGTTTCCAATTCCAGTTCGGTATCCACCGCAGGCACAACCGCAAAATCAAGTGCGCCTTCGGACACACGGTTGGACAATGTGGCGGAATACGCTTCCTCAATGGACACGCGCACATTGGGGTATTCCCGCGCGAACCGCATCAAAGCCGGGCTGAGAACTGACCCCGTGAATGTCGGCATTAATCCGATATGTATGTGGTCCGACAATACACCCGACAATTCGCGCAAACTGTCTTCGGCCAGCGCGGCGGCGTTCAAAACCTCAATGGCGTGGCGATAAAACGTGCGGCCCGTTTCTGTCGGGACAACGCCGGTCGAGCTGCGGTTGAACAATGTCACACCATAGCGTTTTTCCAACTGACGCACATGCATCGACAACCCCGACTGAGTTGCGTTCACCCGCATGGCAGCCGCAGAAAAAGATCCTTCCTCGTACACAGCGACAAAAAGGCGAAGTTGTTGTATCTTCATGGATCGGCCCCCCGTCACAGGTAGGTATCATGTTTTATGTTGGAAAGTATAGAGTCTTATTAGTTGTTCTGAACCCCTGTCTTCTCGTATCCAAGACAAACACGGTTAAAACGCCACAGAGAGGACAAGTCATGAACGCCATTGTCACCGATCCTGAGCAAGGAATTGACCCACGCGAATTGCGTAATGTTCTGGGCTGCTTTGCGACCGGTGTCTGTGTTGTCACAACTGTTGGGGATGAAGGACGCCCCGTGGGTATGACGATCAATTCGTTTTCGTCTGTTTCCCTCGATCCACCTCTGATCCTATGGTCCATTGGACTTAATACGCCGTCCCGATCAGCCTTCCAAAGCCACGGGTCTTTCGCGATCCACATCATGAGCGATACAGCCAAAGACACGTCTTTGAAATTCGCGCGCCCTTCGGACGAAAAGTTCAAGGGGATAGATTGGAAGCAAGGCTTAAACGGCGTGCCTGTGTTGAATGACGCGCTTGCCGTTCTTGAGTGTAAGGTCGAAAACCAGATCATTTCAGGTGATCATGAGATCTTTATTGGTCGCGTGTTGCGGATTGACCAAAGCGAAGGTGAACCGCTGCTGTTCCACAAGGGTGGATTTGCATCGCTTGGGCCTGCACTTTGAAGTGACGCGACCTTTTTTGCCGAACATCATGGTCGCCCCCAATGGGGCACGCCGTGGATACAAAGATCATCCGGCCTTACCCGTCACAGACGATGATATTGTTACAAACGCCAAAGCCTGCTTTGCCGCAGGCGCTGACGGCATCCATTTACACATTCGCGACGCAGACGGTCTGCATCTTTTGGATGCTGGCCGTTATCAAACGTTGTTGGATCGCCTTCGCAACGCCGTTCCAGATCTATATCTGCAAGTGACATCCGAAGCTGCAGGTCGGTATGACACGGCGACTCAACAACAAATCATACGCGACCTACAACCGGATCACGTGTCTGTCGCAATGCGCGAGATGGTGCGCGAACCGACGGATTGGCCAGCAGCCACGGCATTCTATGAATGGGCGAAGCAGGCTGATGTGCATGTTCAACATATTGTCTATTCGCAAGAGGAACTGGGCCAGTTCATCGCAGCCTGCAACGCAGGACAAATTCCGGGCAAGCATCATCTGATGCAACTTGTCCTTGGCACATATGACGGCACACAAATCAGCGAACCAAGCGCACTAATGGGTTTTGTTGATCAGATGGCACAAAGTGACCTAGATTTCGACTGGATGCTGTGCGCCTTTGGCAAAGAAGAAACAGACTGCCTTGTCCAAGCCGCACGGTTGGGTGGCAAGGCGCGCGTGGGTTTTGAAAATTCGCTTTGGCACGCAGATGGTTCTGTTGCTCAGGACAATGCGGCGCGGGTTCGAACCGTCTCTGACCTGATCCAAGCATTGTAGAGCTGCGTTATTCACATCCTAAAATGACAAAATCCCCGCCACTAAGACGGGGATTCAATCGCTGTCGTCTTTCGCTGTGTCTAAGCGACTTGCTCTTGTTGCCAATCCAATTCCGACTTGGTGGCTTCCTGCAAGATCGGCAGTACCTTTTCAGCACACAGGATCATTGAATCGCGCCCCAATTCAATGTCGGTCCAATCGTGGCCCGCATAAACCAGATGTTTGAACGGGCCCATCTCTTCGCGCATTGCAAGGATCTGATCAGCAACAGATTCCGCGTCCCCGTGGATCACGAGACGATCCAACACGTAATCCAAAGTCACGTCTTCATCGGGCATGTTTTGATCATGCTTGAACAAGTTCAAGCGATTGCCGCGGCGCATCTTTGTGAGCAGTTGCGAATAGTACAAAACATAAGGGCTGCCAGGATCACGCGCATAAGCCCGCGCAGTTGCCTGATCTTTGGCGACACAGATGTTCTTGGCCACACGCCAATCGTAATAAGACGGGGTAAAGCCCCCTTGCAAACAGCCTTCAACAAAGTTCGGCCAATGGGTAGCGGCCCATTGCGGCAGCAAGAAGTTTCCTGAAATCGGCTGCCAACCCCGTGCAGCCATTGCCGTTACTCCTTTTGAAAAGGGCGCAACAGCGGTGCCTATGATCGGTGGGTGCGGATCTTGGTAAGGGCGCGGCACGTCGCCTTGACCGATTTCAGGAATGCGGGTGTTTTCAGTGGAAATATTCCAGAATTCACCTTCAAGATTGTAAGGAGCTTGCCCGGCCCAGATATCGAGCACCATGTTAATGCACTCTAGGAACATGGCGTTGCGGTCTTTCTTGAGATTGCCGAATATCTCTGCATCCGACATCAGACCACCTGGCGAGATGCCAAAATTCAAACGGCCTTCCAGCATGTGATCCAGCATCGCAATCTCGCCAGCCACTCGAGCCGGATGCGAATTGGGCATGTTGATCGTGCCGGTACCAAGACGAATTTGCTTTGTCTCGTAGGCAAGACTTGCCAGAAACGCGACAGACGAGGTGATGATCTCTGCCTGATCTGTCGTATGCTCACCGCAATACGCTTCGGCGTAGCCCAGACTATCTGCCAGCAAAAACGCCTCGCGGTCCTCTTGCAACGATTTCGCAATCGGTTTGCCCACCGGGTGAATCGGCATCGTAAAGAATGAAAGCTTCATCGTGGTCTCCTTTCATCCATCATCGCCCGACGCGATCCTTAGAAAAAGTGATAGTTTCTTATGTGGAATATCAAGTTTTTGAGTAGCGAGATAAAACTCTCATGGATGAACTTGCCAATATTAGGAATTCGACCCCCGAGTGCTGCCTGCATGCACAACACAATTCTTCGTTATTTCTGGTGTAAATTGATGGCTGGGCTATGTATCCATCACATGCGGGTTGTTGCCATCGCTGCGAAATCATCCTGATAAGAAGGACGCTCTCTTTATGCTCATTTTGTTGTCTCCTGCGAAAAATCTGAATGAAAGCAGGTCCGCCGGCCATGGAACGACAACGCCTCGTTTTCTGAACCAAGCCGAAGAACTGATTTCCGTCATGCGGGGTTGGTCTGAAGCTGAAATTGCAGATTTAATGAAGGTCTCGCCCAAGATTGCACAGCTGAATTTTGAACGGTTTTCAAATTGGTCGCGCCAGTCCGGCAAGGCACAAGCGGCTGCGGACATGTTTGATGGAGATGTCTACAAGACTTTGGAAATGGCAACATTGAACGATGACACCCGCGCCGAAGCATCGCGGCGCCTTAGAATTTTGTCTGGGCTTTATGGGCTTTTGCGACCAACCGATGATGTATGCGCCTATCGATTGGAAATGGGACGCAAATTGCCCGGCCATCCGGCAGCAACGCTTTACAAGTTCTGGGGAACCAAAATCGCTGAGGCCTTGGTTGACGATGCCGCCGCAGCACAAACGGAAACGGTTCTCAACCTCGCATCCGACGAATATGCAAGCTCGGTCAATCGTGCAGCTTTGGGTGAACTGCGTTTTGTGTCGCCACGCTTTGAAGAAGATCGCAACGGTGTCCGCAAAATGATCTCGTTTTCAGCGAAACGCGCCAGAGGTGCGATGGCCCGTTGGGTTTTGGAAACCGGTTATGAAAATGTCGATGACCTCGTGTCATTTGATGTCGGCGGGTATGTCTATGACAAAGATGCCTCAACACCCGAGCGGCCCGTCTTCCTAAAATCTTAAAACGAATGTCCCAGCGGATTAGCCGGGGTTACACAGCCGCTATGCGTTGAAACAGGTCGTGCGCAGTTCCGCGAAATTCCTGACTGCGTCTTAAGCGAAAAGGTTAACTGGCCAAAACTTGGATTTGCATCGGAATGGGCGGCAGGACATCTTGTGGTGAAAGTTCTGCGATTTTTTGATGTATCAACGGTTTACGCAATGGTTTGGTCAGGTAATGATCAATACCAGAGGCACGAATTTCTGTCTCATCTCCGCTCAACGTATGCGCTGTCATCGCGATAATGGGCACATGTTCGCCCGTCTCAGCTTCAATCTTTCTTATTTCGATTGTCGCCTCGCGGCCGTCCATAATCGGCATAGAAATATCCATAAAGATCATGTCTGGGTTCAATTCTTTGTACAATGCGACAGCGTCTTCACCGTTTACTGCAAAGATTAAATCCAGTTCCAAATCCTTCAACATCTTGCGAAAAACCAGTTGATTGGTCTTGTTATCTTCAGCAGCGAGAACCCGTAATTTTCTTGGGGCCGTTGGGCGATCAACTTGTTCGGGCTGAACCTCGGCCAATGGTATTTCGAACGCTTCAGGTTCAGTTGTTTCAGCCTCTATCGTCTGAACAGGTACGTCATCACCTCCCCGAGTCGTAACGACATCGGATGCGATTTCCACATCAGATAGGGGTTCCAAAACCTCTAAACTGTCTGCAGGCAGTTCGGATGCCGGTTCTTCAGGCGCTTCGGTTTCGAGCGTGTCGGGCGGGGTTTTCAAAACCGGGGTAGCGCCAGAGCCTTTCAGATCCGTCTCGTCGTGAGCAATTTCATCAGCCTCACTGAGTTGATCAAAAGACGCGACCGTCTCAGGTAGTTGTTCCGATTCCGTCTGTTCTAGATGCCGACGCCGTAAACTGGCGAACGAGGGCATTGGGTTTTCAACTTCAGGCTCAGGCTCAGGCTCAGGCTCAGGCTCAGGCTCAGGCTCAGGCTCAGGCTCAGGAATTTCCCCAACAAATTCTATATCTGCAACGTCATTTTCCGAAGGCAGATCATCGATACGATCAGCATCTGGTTCCAAATGAACCTTTCCAACCGGTTCATCATCACCCTTGGCGTCAAAGTCTTCAGCACCATCCTCGGACAGATCAACGTCGTCTTCATCCGAGGAAATTTCTTCGCACGCCAGCGCTTCAATTCGGCGAAACAAATCATGGCGCGACACTGGTTTTTGCAAAATGGCATCGACAGAACTCCGCGAGGGGTCATTTGCCGCAAATCCTAGGTTAGAACTGAGCAAGAATATCGGAGTGGAGTTTCCAATGGCCCGGACTTCTGAGGCAAATTCCATACCGTCCATGTCAATCATGTTATGATCTGTCAGAATAAGGTCGACGTCGGAATCCAGCAATTCAAGCGCTTGCTTCGCCGAGTCGCACAACACAACGCCCAGCCCCATTTGCAGCAATTGATGTTCTAGAATCTGCCTATTGGCTTCCAAATTATCGACGACCATCACTTGACGTAAGGCACTTGGAATTTTCGGATGCTCGACTTCTTCACCATCCGTCATCGGCATTCGGACGCAAAAGCCAAAACAGGACCCCACGCCTTCTTCACTGGTGACCCAGATTTCGCCATCCATCAGGCCAACGAGCCGCTGAGAAATAGCAAGCCCAAGCCCGGTGCCATCAAACTGTCGGTTACGTTCATTTTCGACCTGATTGAATTCACCAAAGATGTGCTCAACCTGGTCTTCGGGTATGCCTATTCCAGTGTCTTCGATTGAGATGTTGATCTGACAATCATTCGTATCGGTATCCGGTATTCCCGTCACACGGACCAATACATGACCAGTCTGCGTGAACTTAACCGCATTGCCCATGAGATTGGTTAAAACTTGTCGGATGCGCCCCGGATCGCCAATGTATTTTGTCGGCAAAAACAGGTCAAAATCCATCAAAAGAGTCAGGCCCTTGTCATGCGCATTTGGTTGCAAGAGCATCAGGATTTCATGGATAGATCGTTCCAAGTCGAAGGGCTCTGAATGGAGCTCCAGTTTATCCGCCTCTATTTTGGAATAATCGAGCACATCATTGATGATGACCAACAGCGCTTCGCCAGAATTTTTGATCGTGTCCACATAGAGCTGTTGTTCGTCAGTGATGCCCGAATCCGCGAGAATTTCTGCCATGCCGACGACACCGTTCATAGGTGTGCGGATTTCATGGCTCATGTTAGCAAGGAACGCGGATTTGGCCCGGTTGGCGGATTCAGCTTCGATGCGGGCGCGTTTTAGTTTTTTCTGATATTCGATGGATTCTGTAATGTTGAGACCAAGCGAAACAATGTCGCCGCCTTCACCACGCCGGTCGACCAGCTTGATATAGAAATTGTTCCACAATCGGATGGTGACGGGTTCCGGTTGTGGCATCATCCACCGTTCCAACATCATTTGACGCCAATCCGTGGGATGCAGATTTTCGGTGTTCACGATACCTTCTTCGGTCAGCAGCTGCAGAATGGTGACATAGCTGACGCCGGGTTTGACCATTTCCAAACCATCAAACACGCTCATATACGCCCAATTGGCCGCGATCAGTTCGTTGTCTGAGTTAAAAGAGGCGAAACCGTCGGTGATTGTTTGAATCGAATGCCACAAACGACGCTCAGCAACTTCAACCTTTTGGTTGGCCACGCCAAGCTCGGCCTTGACGCGTTGGTTTTCACTCCGGACATTTTCGACAACTGCGCGCTGTTCGACAACTTCGCCTTGCAACGCTTTCGCGTGCCGCCCCAACTTTCGGTTGGCAGCGAACAATTCGCCCTGTTTCAATTCCAACAGGCGTTCAGCAGCAAGACGCGCGCGGCGTTCTTCGGCAAGTTTACTCGCCAGACTCATGACATTTCCCACATAGCAGCGTGCGAAATCTATCTCATGTGGGTGGTGAAGAAGCTCTTAATTAAACGCTTAATTTTAACGTTGGCCTTCACGAAGCCATGCAGCGACGATCAAACCACTCGCTAAAAGGAGCACAAGCCAAGGCGGCAAAAGTGACCGCTGACGCACATCAAGGGTTTCGTAAGCCTCGCGCGGCGTCAAACCAATCCAGCCGCGCCCTGATGCGGGTCGACCTGCGCGTACAGACCGCAACCGAGGCACGCCATCTTCCAAGCGCAATATTCCACCGCGCCACGTGTCAACCAACGGCTGCAACACGTCACCACTGGCCACGGTTTGCTCAAATTCACGTGGTGCTGCAGGTCCAAGGCCGATTACTGTGGTCAGGTCACCGTTCTTTAACCGATACAACCCAATTTCAGGACCCTCAAAGGTCGTTTCAAAACGACCCGGTCCAGCAGGGGTTAAAGTCAATTCTGTTTCCGTACCATCTGGCCCAGTCACAATCACCGGAGGCACATCCTCTAGCAAAGTCTGGCGTCGGATCAACATCCGTTGTCCATTTGGATCCGCTGTCAAAGCTTCTTCTTCAAGCTCTGGTTCTTTCATCATCCAATGCGCCAGACGACGCAGCATTTCCAGTTGTGGTCCGCCACCTTCGTACCCACGATGCCACAACCACATATGATCAGAGGCAAGCAGCGCAACCCGACCTTCGCCAACGCGATCCAAGATCAGCAACGGACGGCCATCTATACCTTCCATAACGGTGTTACCGGTTCTGGGTTGCAACTCGATCTGACGCAGCCAACGTCCCCAATCTCCCGAAGACGGCAAGGCCGTGGTCACAGGATGGCGTTCGCCCAAATCAGTTACTTTCGGCGAATAAGCCTGTTCCAACACACGCGCTGTTGGTTCAGCCGGCAGCACCGGCCCCAATGGTGATCGAAACAAGCTGTCGGCGCTTGCAAAATCGGGTCCAGCCGCGACCAGAACCGCCCCACCTTCGCGCACGTACTGCCCAACATTATCGATATACAATGCCGGCAAAATGCCACGACGCTTGTACCGATCAAAAATGATCAGGTCGAAATCGTCGATCTTTTCCAGAAACAATTCGCGGGTCGGAAACGCTATCAAGCTAAGTTCTGAGACTGGGACGCCGTCTTGCTTTTCCGGTGGTCGCAAAATCGTAAAGTGCACCAGATCGACGGAACTGTCTGACTTGAGCAAATTGCGCCACGTGCGTCCGCCGGGATGCGGTTCGCCGGAGACCAACAGAACCCGCAAACGATCGCGCACGCCGTTCATCTGGATCAGTGCGGTATTGTTGCGATCGGTCAATTCGCTGTCTTCGGTCGGAACCGTAAATTGGATGACGTTTCGGCCCCCATGCGGCAACGTAACTGGCACATCAATTTCGGTACCGATACGCACGTTAAAACGCTGTGGCGGACCTCCGTCCACGGATACATCAAGCTCTGCCAAACCGTCTTCTGTCTCGGGCACCGCACCCATGTCTTCGATCTTTAGGGTCAGGGTCACGGCTTCGTCGATAATGGCAAAGGCTGGCGCGCCTGTAACGATCAAACGTCGATCCCAATCAGTTTCCTTGCCTGTCAGCAACACATGCATAGGTGCTGGCAGACTGACGGGAATATCCTGATCGTGGACTTGCCCGTCGGTTACAGCAACGATCCCAGACACGCGTCCTGTCGGAAGCTCGGCCAAGGTCGTATTGATCGCGGACAACAAACGCGTTCCAGTGTCGTCCTCGCCGTCTTCCACTTTGATCCGCACAACTTCGGTGTTGTTCCGGGCCGCCAGAGAGTTTTCAAGATCGGCAAGCGCTTGTTCCGTTTGCGAGGGTCGATCCGAAAGCGATTGGCTGGCTGTTCCATCCTCGGCCAAAATAACAATGTCCGTCAGTGCGCCTCGGTCTTCTTGTTGAAAGGATGGTCCAATCAACGCGCCCAGAACAACCAACCCGGCCAAGCCACGCAGGGCCCAACCTTTTAGACCCCGCCAGACCGCCAAAATAATACCCGCAATCACGATCAGCGCCAAAGCAATCAAAATTGGCAATGGGACCAACGGGTCGATGATAATGCTTGAGGTCATTGGCTGAGCCTATCAAGCAGCGCGGGCACGTGCACCTGATCAGATTTGTAATTGCCGGTCAGGACATGCATCACGATATTGACCCCAAATCGGTAGGCAAATTCGCGTTGACGTTCACCGCCAAAACCGCGTCCAACCGGAAACATCGGGCTTCCTGCATCAGTCACGGCCCATGCGGCGGCCCAATCGTTGCCGCCAATCACGACAGGCGTCACACCATCGTTCAAATTACGGAAAGGCACGCCTTCGACCTGCGTCGCATCAGGCGGTGCAGCTTCGACCCACACATCGCGACCCAAATGACGACCGGGAAAGTCCTGCAAAAGATAAAAGGTCCGGGTCAGCACATGATCATTCGGAATGGGTTCCAATGCTGGGACATCTAAAGAGGCGGCCAGCTGTTGCAGCTTTTTGCCATTCGGCGTCGACGCCCCAAACCCTGACACGTTGGCGTCTCTTGTATCAAACAGGATCATCCCACCGGATCGCAGATAATCATTCAGCCGGGCATATGCTTCCAACGAGGGGCGCGGCTGATCTGGTGTGATTGGCCAATAGAGCATTGGAAAAAACGCAAGCTCATCAGTCTCCAAATTGACGCCAACAGGGGCCGCAGGTTCAATCGACGTGCGGAAAAACAAAACATCCGTCAACCCTTTCAGGCCTGCCATTGATGTTTCGTCAACTTGCCTATTGCCCGTTTCAACATAAGCCAAAACCAATTCGGACACCGCATTCAGGGCAAAGTCATCCCCATCACTATCCTGCGCCTGAGACGGCGTGCCGGGAATAAGCAGAACAGCGGCCAACACCGCCCCAACCACCGCGTTTTGACGTCCGAACAGACGGCCGGACAACGCCAAGGATGCAACGATATCCGCAAGCAGCAATACCAATGCCAAAGACAATAAATATCCTCCCAAAGGGCGCTCATTTGCGCGGGTCAACCCGGAGACTGGAATGCGTTCGGACCAAGTTGTTGGTGTCAGAGTTGTATCGGGCGACAGGACATTGCGTGCAATATTTCGATCACCTGATTGGTACAGACCCGGCAACAAGTCCGGACCTGTTGGCGCGTCAATCAAGTCAGCGCCGTCCACGCCAGGTCGGGTTCCAGCATCGTTCAATCGTCCAAACCCATCCAAAACACGCATCGGTGTCCAAACTGAGCCTGCCAAATCTTCGGCCTGAGGTGTTCCTGATGCTGCCGCAATCGCAAGGCGTTCCAGCATTCGAACAAACAGGCCGGATAATGGCAGCGTGGACCATTCCGCATTTGCCGTGACATGGAACAACACAACCTGTCCCTGACCAATTGATTTGCGCGTTACCAATGGCGTGCCGTCGCTTAGTGCAGCAATGACACGCTCCGCCAAAGTTGGATCGGGTTGTGCAACAACCTGCGCTGTAATTTCGACATCTGGTGGAACAGCCAAACCGTAAAAAGGCGATTCCTCTGGAAACGGAGCCAGCGTCTTGGGTGTGCCCCAGCTCATCGCGCCGCCAACACTGCGCCCGCCTGACCGCAACCGCACCGGCATCAATGGATCTTCTTCGTTACGGCTGACATCGGATGCTGCCACACGTGGCCCTGCAAACCGCAACAGCATGCCACCTTTTTCGACCCAAGCCGCGATTTGTTCCGCTTCACCATCAGCCAATTTGGCGACATCAGCCAAAACGATCACATCTGGATTGGCTGGTAGAATTTCGCTTAGCCCGCCAGTCAACAGATCAGCGTTGTCTTCAAGGGCGCGTTCAAGATAGTGCAGCGGCGAAAGAAGCTCGAGCCCTTCGCGGCTTTCTAACCCTGCGATCAGCGCGATTTCGCGCCGTTGCAATGCATCATCGCTTAGCGCGACAGAGCCTGCTGACCGCATGCCTTCAATTTCAAAATGCGTGATCCGTGCTCGCAATTCAGAGGGCAGTGACAATTCAACAGAGGCTTCTTGCCCACCATCTTCAAACTGTGCCGTAACACGGGCCAAAGATGTCGCGTTCCCAGACGGATCACGACCCTGAGCCAAAATATTTACGTCCTGCGCCACGTCCGCCTGCGAACGCACTGTATTAAGCTCGATCAATCCGTCGACATATTTGGCTGGGCGCAATCCGATAGAGTTCGCCACGCCTTCAATCACGCTGACGGCCCCTTGTGTTTCCAGCAAGGCCAGCACGTCATCGCGGGCGTCATATTCGATGCCATCACTAAACCAAATCGTGTCAAACCCTGTGGATTCGTTCAAAGCCGCGCGAATGGCGGACACATCAACGGGCTGCCACGGTTGCGGTTGAATGCCGGGCAACCGATCCACCAAAGCGTTTGCCGCCAAAAACACCGGAGCTTCCGGGTTGGTCAGTGACAGAATGGCCGCCGGTCGATCTTGCGCAGTTGCACGGTTCAATTCCGCCTCAATCGCTTCGGAAATTGCACCCCAACGCGGCGCACCAGCCCAGCTGGCATCAAGCGCGATCACCAGTGGTCCGTCGCCCTGGGCGCCATCCGCGTCCGGATTCAACACCGGACCCGCCAACCCAAGGATCAACCCGGCCACCGCCAACATACGCAACAACAGCAACCACCAAGGTGTCCGATCCGTGACGGTTTCATCATCTTGCAACCCAAGCAGCAAAGCCACGCCGGGAAACCGTTGCCGGATCGGCGCAGGTGGGATCGCACGCAAAATCAGCCACAAGATCGGCAAAGCCGCCAAAACGATCAATAGCCAAGGAGATAGCCAACCTATGCCTGCTATTGTTGTCATGCGCCTGCTCGGCCTCCGTCAAGGGCACGCCACAACCACAACAACGCGGATTGTGCCGAGGCTTCTGTGTGATGCAATCCGTATTGCCATCCGGCAACTTCGCACAGCGCTTTCAATTCGGATTTCCGTTCGGCCAGACGATCCAGATAGCGATCTTTTAGGTCTGTGGCCTTAAGTGTTTCGTGGCTGAGTGTTCCACCGACGCTTTCGAAAATTGTTCGCCCGCGAAATGGAAACGCTTCTTCGGATGGATCAAGCACCTGCAGCACCACGCCACGCACGCCCCGATCCGCCGCCTTAGTCAAAGCCAACTTGACCTCTTCAATCGGGCCAAGAAAGTCAGACACAAACACCGCACGCGCATGCGGGATCATTGCCCGATGTTCTGGTGGCGCATAATCATCGTCTGAATCTTCTGAAAACAGTTCAGCTAGCCGCAGCAATTGCGCATTACCACGTCTGGGCGGCAATCGCGTTCCGGTCAAACCAACACGCTCTCCGCCACGGATCAACAATACGGACAAAGCCAACCCGATCAACCGCGCCCGATCCGCTTTGGAACTAAGGTCGCTGGAGCTGGCAAACCGCATAGACGCCGCCTGATCCACCCAAAGCATCACAGATTGGGCAATCTGCCATTCGCGTTCTCGCACAAACTGCACATCACCCATCGCACTGCGGCGATGATCAATCATCCGTCGACTGTCGCCAATCTGTGCGGGACGGTATTGCCAGAAATCATCGCCCATGCCCGCCCGACGTCGACCATGTTCGCCCAAAAGAACTGCACCGGCCAAATGCTCTGCCCTTGCAAGCAAGGGGGGCAAACGCGCGGCTTGCTCCTCTGCTTTGGCCCGAAGTTCTAACGGAGACGGTGTCACGCAGCCGCCTCGCCTTTGCCCGCGAATTGCGCAGCCGTTGTATCGATAAGTTCCGCCAAACTGTCGCCGCGCGCACGTGATGCAAAGTTCAAGGCCATCCGATGGCTAAGCACTGGGCGTGCCATATTCAAAACGTCTTCAGCCGATGGCGCCAAGCGCCCATCCAGCAATGCGCGCGCACGAACCGCCAGCATCAACGCCTGAGCGGCACGCGGACCCGGCCCCCATGACACAGAATCCTTGACCCGCTGATTAGCTTCAGCTTCGGACGGGCGAAACGCGCGAACAAGGTCCAGAATCAATTCAACGACGCTTTCGCCCACTGGCATCCGCCGCAACACGGTTTGCGCCGCCAGCAATTCCCCGGCCGAAAACACCTGTGTCGCCTGAGCGTCTTCTGTTCCCGTCGTCGCCACCAAAATATCACGTTCAGTGTCACGGTCTGGATACAACACATCAATCTGAACCAAGAACCGGTCCAACTGCGCTTCGGGCAGCGGATAAGTACCCTCTTGTTCGATCGGGTTTTGCGTCGCAAGCACATGGAAGGGCGTTCCCAACGCTCTGTCTTGGCCCGCGACGGTCACGGTTTTTTCCTGCATCGCTTGCAAAAGTGCCGATTGCGTCCGCGGGCTTGCGCGGTTGATTTCGTCGGCCATAAGCAATTGGCAAAAAATAGGGCCCTCCAGAAATCTGAAACTGCGATGCCCATCTGCGTCCGTGTCCAAGACTTCGGATCCGAGAATATCAGCCGGCATAAGATCGGGCGTGAATTGAATTCGGTTTCCATCCAACCCCATCACAGTGCTGAGTGTTTCAACCAAACGTGTTTTCCCAAGTCCGGGCAAACCGATCAACAAACCATGGCCGCCACAGAGCAAAGCGGTCAAAGTAAGTTCTACAACACGCTCCTGTCCTATAAAGCGTTTGGTGATCGAAGCTTTGGCTTCTGCAAGCTTTTCGCCGAGAGTTTCGATTTCTGCGGCAAGATCGTCGGACTGGGTCATGACAAAAGGGATCCTGAAGTTATATCTTGATACACAACGTATCTCTGATTGAGGGAATAGCAAAAGGTATGTCTGCACAAAAAAGTGTGCCACCAAGCGCTGACAGCTTGATTGCGTCCATCAACGCGTCGAAAACGCGCGGGTTGCCGCCTGTTCATCTATGGAATCCTCCGTTTTGCGGTGATTTGGACATGCGGATCGCCCGGGATGGCACTTGGTTCTATCAGGGAACACCAATTGGCCGCCCTGCTCTTGTGAAACTGTTTTCCTCCATCCTCAAGCGAGAGAATGGTAAATATTTTCTCGTTACACCAGTGGAGAAGGTCGGAATAACCGTCGACGATGCCCCTTTTGTCGCCATTGACTTCGAATCAACTGGAACAGGACCGGATCAAAACGTCACGTTTGAAACTCAGGTTGGCGATACATCCGCCGCAGGGGCAGATCATCCAATTCGTGTGGAACGCGACCCAGAGACAGGTGAACCATCGCCATATGTTCACATTCGCGCAGATTTAGAAGCTTTGATCGACCGCAAAAGCTTTTATCGATTGATTGAACTTGGCAGCCATGAAGAAGGCTGGTTTGGAATTTGGTCCGGTAGAACATTCTTCCAAGTCATTCCATCCGCAGAGCTTGAGTAGCGATCAAATTACAAAAAAATGTTGCACACGCTGCCCGTCGCTGGGTAGCACTGTCTTCTATGCCATTATTTGCAGCTAATCTTTCGCATCTTTGGACCGAAATTCCTTTTTTGGACCGCTTTGACGCCGCCGCAGAAGCAGGGTTCACCGGCGTCGAGGTTTTGTTTCCTTATGACACACCAGTGCAAGAAACCCTTGCCGCTCTCAGGCGGAACGATCTGCACTTCGTTTTGCTGAACGCCCCGCCGCCAAATTACACGGGCGGTGAACGGGGATATGCCGCTGTGCCTGGGCTTGAAGATCGATTTGCCTACGATTTGCGCCGCGCCATTCGATATGCATCTGCCCTCAAGGCTGAAAACCTGCACATCATGGCTGGCGACGCAGAAGGTGACGCTGCTAAAGACACTTTTGTTCGGAATTTGCGCCATGCGGTCGAAAATGTGCCCAAGGGTTTAAGGCTAACGATTGAACCCCTGAGCCAAGGATCAATGCCGGGATATTTCCTAAACGATTTCGATCTCGCCGCAGAGTTTATCGAAACCGTAGGGTCCGATAACCTCGCACTTCAATACGACACGTTTCACGCTCAGGAAATTACAGGCGATGCAATTGGTACGTTTCTTGCGCACAAAAGCATGATCCGTCACATCCAGATTGGCGATTCCCCGGGCAGAACACCGCCCGGGACAGGCACAATTGATTTCAAAGTGTTCTTCGCCACGCTGGAACTGTCCAGTTATTCAGGGTGGGTCAGCGCGGAATACACACCGACTGGTCGGACCGAAGAGACATTGCAATGGCGGTCCCTGGCTTAGGATCAGGGCAATTTAATCCCATCGAATGGATTAGAATGCCCTAGATACGCACGATGCGCTGCATGATCTTGGGCACCAACCCTTGGAATCGCAGAGGCGCGTCAGACACAGCAAGGCAAATGCAATCTTCGTGCACATCCGCTACGGGCGTGTGGTGGACATGAGAATCCGCGACATCGACATCGCCGCGTGCGAAATATTCATCCTCGTCCTTGAATGCGCCTTTCAGGACCATCGTCATTTCAAGACCATGATGCCCGTGATCTGGCATCGCCGCCCCCGCAGGGATGAACAAGAAACGCGCCGATGCGTCTTTGGAGGTTTTCAAAATAGCCTGCTTCACACCCATGCCTATGGGGCGCCAACGAATAGCTTCCAAATCACCGTCAACATAATCTTGTAATGGTGCAGGCAATACGCCCGGTTTGCGGGTCACCTTGATTTCATCAGGCGCGCCAGCCGAAATCAGGGCCATCGTCTTTGCCAACGAACCCTGATCCATCGCGACCGAACGTTCCGGTATTTGATCAAGAACAGCGCCACCAACTGCATCATATGTTTCGACCTGAGCGCGACATTCATCGCACAGCGACACGTGGGCTGCGACCATAAGGTTAAAGGCTTCGGGCAATGTGCCCGCTGCATAAGCCATCAACACGGCGTCTGTCAGATGATGTTTAATCACACGTACCATCTCATCTCTTTACTTCATCGCGTGGCGCAGTCTTTCTAACGCCAACCTAATTCGGGATTTGATCGTGCCAAGGGGCAGACCGGTTTCTGCAGCGATTTCCGAATGAGTTAAGTCACCGAAATACGCTTTCTGTATCAATTGCTGCTGTGGCGCGGGCAATTCAGCCAATGCCTTTCTCAGCTTTTCCGTCTCTTGTTGCAGAGCAATGGTATCGCTCTGATCTGGTTCTTCCTGCGGACCCCACCCCAAATCTTCGGGTTCGGGCCGTTTCGACTTGCGCAGAATGTCAATTTTGCGATTCCGCGCGATCGTAAAAATCCATGTTGCCACAGATGCACGCGTCGGATCGAACATCTGCGCTTTGTGCCAGCAAGTTGCCAAAACCTCTTGCGCGCATTCTTCAGCAAGCGATGCATGAGTCCCGGATCGTATGAGAAATCCTTTCACACGCGGCGCAAAATGCTCAAACAATTCTGCAAATGCCGCTTGGTCTTGGTTGTCTCGTATGCGGATCATATGGTCGACCCACAACAATCTTGTCTTACTCGCATCACTCATTCGTCTGGGTCCAGTGCGTGTCCCATAGTTCGATCGCGTTTGATCCGGTTCAAGCGTTTCTATTCCCGTTAACATGATATGTATACGCCCGGTTCAGAAGGTCGGATCAAAAATATATTTTGCCAATCGTACATCCAGCCTGCACATGGGTTCGTATACCTTTGAAACTGAAAGACAACGAAACGGAAATCGTATGCCCTTTGAAGAGTTGCAGACAGGTCGTCTGCGCATCGCCGTCATTGGCGGAGGAATATCAGGAATGGGTGCCGCACACACGCTGGCACAAGATCACAAGGTTACATTATTTGAATCCGAAGCGCGTCTAGGGGGGCATGCCCGCACCATTGTCGCCGGTAAAAACGGCGATCAGCCCGTGGACACCGGATTTATCGTTTTCAACTATGCCAACTATCCTCATCTAACGGCCTTGTTCGATGAACTGGATGTGCCAGTCACGAAATCAAACATGTCATTTGGCGCATCGCTCAATGGGGGTGCGTTCGAATATGGTTTGGCCTCATTGGATGCCATATTCGCTCAGCGTCGGAATGCGTTTGATCCAAAGTTCTTGCGGATGATCCGAGACATTCTGCGCTTTAACAAAAACGCACTGGCCATCGCGAGCCAAGATCCAACCCGTTCGATTTCCCAATTTCTGGATGCTTTAGGTACAGGCGACTGGTTCCGAGACCGTTATCTTTTGCCTTTGTCCGGCGCAATCTGGTCAACGCCAACAGACAAAATCATGGATTTCCCTGCCATCTCTATGATGCAGTTTTTCGAAAACCACGCACTGTTACATCACACGGGTCAGCATCAATGGTACACCGTGCAAGGGGGCTCCATCCAATATGTGAAACGGTTGCAATCAGCGATGGCGCAAAACGGCGTGGATATTCGTCTGAAATCCCCGGTTCAATCCGTCACAAGAGACGTCGATGGCGTCCGCATCAAAGCATATGGTGGAGAATGGGAAGAATTCGACACGGTCGTATTTGCAACCCATTCAGACGATACGTTGAAAATGTTAGCGGACCCTAGTCAGCAAGAACAAAAAGTATTGGGCGCTGTTGCCTACCAAACCAACGACATCGTTCTGCACAGCGACACATCGATCATGCCAAAACGTCGCCAAGTTTGGTCCAGTTGGGTTTATACTGAAGACGACGCCCACCGATCTGATCGCATTGATTTAACCTACTGGATGAACTGCCTTCAGCCACTTCCTGAGAACGAAGATTTTTTCGTCACGCTCAACACCAAACGTGCCATTCGCGAAGACCTCATTTATGATCAGGTCGCGTTGCGTCACCCAGTCTATGATCTTAGTGCATTGGCTGCACAAGACGAAGCGCGCACCATGAATGGACAACAGAATACCTGGTTCTGCGGTGCATGGATGCGCCATGGCTTTCACGAAGACGGATTGAGCAGCGGGATCGAAGCCGCGCGCATGATCAACCGCACAGCTGGCATGAGGATTGCCGCCGAATGATCACCGCCGTCGATCATATCGCTGGCCACACCTATCACGGGCGAAAGGGCGCTGTTTCGAACGGCTTTCGATATTCTGTCGATTACGTGTTGTTCGACGCCGAAAAACCGGTGCGCGGGCCAAAGCTGTTTCGGCGAAATGAACGTTCAGTTGTTGGTGTCCACGATGTCGATCACGGCGGCGCTCCGGGGTTGGGGCGGGGCGCCATCTGGGTGCGAGAGATATTGCAGCAATTCCAAATCGCAGGGACCGACAAGATCGAACTTTTGGCACAGCCCAAAGTCTTTGGGCATGTCTTCAATCCGGTCAGTTTTTGGCTGTGCCGAAAGGCCGACGCTTTGATCGCCGTCATCGCCGAAGTGACGAACACCTTTGGGGAGCGCCATTCCTACCTTGTTTACCACCCAGATCAACGCGCCATTGCGCCAACTGATCGCATGAAGGCGACCAAGATATTTTACGTTTCGCCCTTCCAACCGGTTGAGGGTGAATACGAGTTCCGATTTGATATCAATTCAGATCGCATTGGAATATGGATCGATTATCGCCAAGGCGACGGAGGCGTGATTGCCACCCTCACAGGGCAAAGGTCAGTTCTCAGCAATCGGTCTATCCTGTCGATGCTGCTGCGCCGTCCATTCGGGTCCCGACGCGTGCTTGGATTGATCCATTGGCAAGCTTTCAAGCTGTGGCTCAAAGGAGCTCAATACAAAACCCGTCCCACACCGCCAGACCAAGAGGTTTCACGGTGAGGAATTCAGCGGCAACCCCAACACAGCAAAACCTGCATGCTTATGCGATGTTTGCCGCTTTGCTAGCGACTGCTGGCCTGCCGATCTATATCCACGCCCCAAAATTCTATGTCGATCAATACGGGGTATCTTTGGCAGGTCTTGGTGCGGTTCTATTCGCGCTTCGATTAATTGACGTTGTTCAAGACCCTGTTTTTGGCCGCTTGTCGGATGCATTCCGGGACCGCCGCGGCGCTGCGGTCATACTTGGCGCAGGCGTGATGGTTGCCGGAATGCTTGGGCTTTTCGCGATCCAACCTCTGTTTGCCCCATTGTTGTGGTTCGCCATCATGCTGACGCTTGTTTTTTCAGGGTTCAGCTTTTTGACAATCAATTTCTATGCGCAAGGCGTTCTCAAGGCCGCGCATTTGCCAAATCGCGGGCATCTGACATTGGCGCGATGGCGCGAAAGTGGGGCGCTGTTTGGGGTGTGTTTGGCATCAATCGCACCGGTTGCCTTAGGCGCTTACATGAAAGCGCCATTCGCCGGTTTTGCCGTGGGTTTCCTTGTATTGGCTGCGTTTTCACTGTTTGCCATGCGAAACGAATGGAAAGCAGACCACGTCCCGCCTTCAGTTGGATTTGGCGCCATCTTGGGCGACCCATTGGCCAGACGCCTTTTGCTTATCGCGTTCGTCAATGCCGCACCGGTTGCCGTTTCTTCGACGTTGTTCTTGTTTTTCGTCGAAAGCCGCCTGGAAGCACCAGGACTGGAAGGCCCCCTTCTTATGCTATTGTTCCTCGCGGCTGCGATCACCGCACCGATCTGGGGAAAATGCGCCGAACGTTTTGGCGCTAAACCGGTTTTGCTGCTCGCCATGATCCTCGCCATTTTGACATTCGCAGGCGCAATTTTCCTTGGACCGGGCGATTGGGTTGTTTTCGCGGTCATCTGTTTTTTCTCTGGCTGTGCCATGGGCGCTGACCTGACATTGTTACCTGCCATATTCGCCGACCGAATGGCCCGCATTTCACCGTCGGCCGCAGAAGGGTTTGGGCTTTGGTCTTTTGTGTCCAAATTCACTCTGGCCATTGCGGCAGTCACACTGCTGCCCGCACTAGAACGTGCCGGTTTCGACAGCACATCAACAACACATACTGAAAGCACACTCAGCCTGCTGACACTTTTATACGCAGCTGTTCCATGTGCCTTGAAGCTCATCGCGATTGCATTGCTCGCGACAACCGAACTTAAGGAGATCTGACCATGGAAGCGTTGATTTTTCTCGTCCTTGGGATCGTTCTGGCCTGCGCCGTTTTTTGGGGCCGAGCCCGGTTTGCGGATTTTCTTGCGCAAGGTCCCGAAGATTATTCCGACGGACAACAGTTTGATGTTCGCAAACATCTAAACGGTCCCATGGTTTGCGAAGGCATCATTTATGGCCCAACTGGCCGTGTCTCGTCCCGTTTCGCGGCCGATTTCGACATCAGTTGGGATGGAAACGACGGCGTCATGAAGGAACGTTTTCGCTACGATGACGGGACAACGCAAGATCGTGCATGGCACCTGACCGTTGACAACGAAGGGCGCATTTCGGCCAAGGCGACTGACGTTGTCGGTGTCGGCGAAGGCATCCAAAAAGGCAGCGCGGTACAGCTAAAGTATCAGTTTCGCCTGCCTGATGATGCCGGTGGGCATATCCTTGATACGGTCGATTGGATGTATCTCGCCCCGAATGGAACAATCGTAAATCGGTCGCAATTTCGAAAATTTGGCTTCAAAGTTGCTGAACTTGTTGCCACAATGCGTCCAGTAACTATGGAAATGCGGCAAGCAGCATGACAACTCACGAATTTACTGGAAAACGCTATTGGCTGGTCGGGGCCTCAGACGGGCTTGGCGAAGCACTGGCCCATCGACTGAGCCGGGCCGGGGCTCACGTTATCGTCTCATCTCGCAACGCCGAGAAGTTGGAAAAGGTTTCTGACGCGCTTGGCGGCAGATCCAGCTATCAAGTGGTCGATATTGCCGACGATGCCAGCGTCGAAAGCGCCGCTGAGCAAATTGGTCCGGTGGACGGTGTTGTTCTTTTGGCCGGAGTGTATTGGCCCTTTTCGGCGCAAAATTGGGATGCCGCCCAAGCGACAGAAATGGCCAACGTAAATTTCACAGGATATATGCGCGTCTTAGGTCAAGTCGTTCCAGATTTCGTTGATCGCGACGACGGGCATATTGTCATCACGTCATCACTTAGCGGGTTTCGCGGGCTGCCCGGATCGATCGGGTACACGGCGTCCAAAGCGGGCACCATGTCATTGGCAGAGTGTCTGTATGCCGATCTGCGCAAATCAAATGTGAGAGTTCAAGTCGTCAATCCTGGTTTCATCAAAACCCGCATGACCGAAAAGAACACGTTCGACATGCCCTTCATCATGTCTGCCGATGAAGCCGCGCAGCAAATGTTCGAACATATGTGCACGACACACTTCAAAAAGAGCTTTCCGTTTGGGTTTTCGCTGTTCTTCCGATTGGCCCAATTTTTTCCTGATTGGCTGTATTACAGGATCTTCACCTGAATCCATCCGCGTCGACGCAAAGCCTCACAAGATCATCGACATACACACAAACACCAAAGACCACGGTTTTTGGCGGTCTCGGCTATTTTGCGGAATCGGTAGTTCGAACCTCACTGTTCCCGATCCAAATGCCGACCAACCGGTGTTCTTAAGGAATTTTGTCCGTCTAAGGTGTTTTTCTAGGTAAGCCTGAATAACTCTATCAGTCCAGATTGCCTTTACGATAAGTCCAAACTAAGGTGCCAATAATGGCGCTACCTGTTGAGACATTCTTTCTTCAGCCTGAACATCAAGGGACGTTACAGTCGCAGGTTCAGCAAATGATTGCGCGTGGCATTCTGACCGGGCGATTCCAGCCCGGTGAGAAACTGCCGTCGACAAGACGACTGGCGCAACATCTTAGCATCAGCCGGATTACGGTCACCTTGGCCTACACAGAGCTTTTGGCGAATGATTACCTGACATCAAAAGGTCGATCCGGGTATTATGTATCTGAAAGTGCGCCGATACCGCCAAGCTTTGAAGTCCAACCACAAAGCGAAGACGCAGTGGATTGGAACAGGGCAATTGGGCAGAAATTCACGGGCGGCCAAACGCTGGCCAAACCGCATGACTGGGCCCGTTTCAAATTCCCATTTATTTATGGCCAAACGGACCCGAGCTTGTTTGATCATGCCAATTGGCGCTTGTGCGCGCTGCAGGCCCTTGGGCAACGCGACTTTGGCCCGCTGACGACAGATTATTACGACCGTGACGATCCACAGCTGATTGAATTTATTCAACGCCATACCCTGCCACGCCGCGGCATCGTGGCGGATTCCGAACAGATTTTGATCACCATGGGCGCACAAAACGCGCTTTGGTTAACAGCGCAGGTTTTGCTGAATCAACGCCGCACGGCCGCCCTTGAAGACCCGTGTTACCCGGCATTGCGCGACGTTTTGGATCAGTCCAGATGTCACGTACGCCCAATACGCGTTGACCAAGAAGGCCTGCCGCCGGACGAAATACCACCTGAAACAGACGTAATATTCACAACGCCCAGTCATCAGTGCCCAACCACGGCTACGATGCCCGTTGAACGACGGCGTGCCCTGCTGGATCGAGCTCGCGAAATCGAAGCGCTTGTTGTCGAGGATGATTACGAATTCGAAATGTCGTTCCTCAAACCGCCCTCCCCTGCGCTGAAGTCATTGGATCAGGATGGCCGCGTCATTTATGTTGGCAGCTTTTCAAAATCGCTCTTTCCGGGTTTGCGTCTTGGATATCTGGTCGGGTCCGAACCGTTTGTGCGCGAAGCGCGTGCATTGCGCACCAGCGTTCTGCGCCACCCTCCGGGACATATTCAACGCACCGCCGCCTATTTCTTGTCGTTGGGCCATTATGACGCTCAGATTCGACGCATGGGACGCATCCTAAAAGAAAGACGCGCGACGATGGAACAGGCGTTGAGGCGCCACAACCTAAACATTGCCGGCCAAGCCGCCAATGGCGGATCATCCTTTTGGATGCGACTAGAACCCGGTCAAAACGCCAAAGTGCTAGCAGATCGCCTCGCCAAGAAATCTGTATTGATCGAACCCGGAACTCCATTTTTCAATGGCCCGAAACCGGTCAAACATTTCTTTCGTTTGGCATATTCGTCGATCGCTTCAGAACGTATCGAAGAAGGCGTCTCATTAATTTCAGAGTGTGTTCGCAAACTGGACTGATCCCGCGTTCAATCTGGCCCTAACGAGAACGCTATTTGGCTCGTAGAAGTAGACAAAACGAACATGCCCTGATTCCCAAGGGCCCAATGGAGTGTCCCCCATGAAAATGACAACCGAAGAAGCATTCGTAAAAACGCTGCAAAAACATGGTATTCGCCACGCCTTCGGTATCATTGGGTCCGCCATGATGCCGATCTCGGATTTGTTTCCTAAGGCTGGCATTATGTTTTGGGATTGCGCGCACGAAGGCAGCGCCGGGATGATGGCGGACGGTTACACCCGCGTCACTGGTGAAATGTCGATGATGATCGCGCAAAATGGTCCCGGCATCACAAACTTTGTGACCGCTGTAAAAACGGCGTACTGGAACCACACACCTCTTTTGTTGGTCACACCACAAGCCGCCAATAAAACCATTGGGCAGGGCGGTTTCCAAGAAGTCGAACAAATGAAGCTGTTCGAAGACATGGTCGCCTACCAAGAAGAAGTCCGTGATCCATCACGTGTCGCCGAAGTTCTGACGCGGGTTATCAGCCAAGCAAAGCGCCTATCAGGCCCGGCACAATTGAACATCCCCCGTGATTACTGGACACAAGTCGTCGATATCGACATTCCTGATCCCATCGAATTCGAAGTATCCCCCGGCGGTGAAAATTCAATCACCGAAGCTGCCAAGATTTTGTCAGGTGCTAAGAATCCAGTCATTCTGAATGGCGCTGGCGTAGTCTTGTCCGACGGCGGCATCAAAGCGTCCATGGATCTGGCAGAACGTCTGACGGCACCTGTTTGCGTTGGCTATCAGCACAACGACGCATTTCCCGGATCACATCCCTTGTTTGCCGGCCCCTTGGGCTACAACGGGTCCAAGGCCGGCATGGAGCTGATCAAGAACGCAGATGTCGTATTGTGCCTTGGCACACGGTTGAACCCGTTTTCGACCCTACCGGGCTATGGTATGGAATATTGGCCAGCGGATGCAAAAATCATTCAGGTCGACATCAACCCAGATCGTATTGGCCTGACCAAGAAAGTGTCCGTCGGCATCGTTGGTGACGCCGCCAAAGTGGCACGCGGAATTCTGAATCAGCTTGCAGACACAGCCGGTGACTCTGGTCGCGAAGAACGCAAGAACGAAATTGCGACCAAGAAATCAACATGGGCACAGCAGCTCAGCTCGATGGATCACGAAGACGACGATCCGGGCACCACATGGAATGAACGTGCACGTGCGGCCAAACCAGATTGGATGAGCCCCCGCATGGCGTGGCGCGCGATTCAGTCCGCTTTGCCAAAAGAAGCGATCATTTCGTCCGACATTGGCAACAATTGCGCCATCGGCAATGCTTATCCGTCATTCGAAGAAGGTCGCAAATATCTTGCTCCAGGTCTTTTCGGTCCCTGCGGATACGGATTGCCCTCGATTGTTGGGGCCAAGATCGGCCAACCCAAAGTACCCGTTGTTGGGTTTGCGGGTGATGGCGCGTTTGGGATCGCCGTGAACGAATTGACTGCGATTGGCCGTGGCAATTGGCCAGCGATCACACAGATCGTTTTCCGGAACTATCAATGGGGCGCAGAAAAGCGGAATTCGACATTGTGGTTCGACGATAACTTTGTCGGTACGGAATTGGATACCCAAGTTTCTTATGCCGGGATCGCCCAAGCTTGCGGGTTAGAAGGTGTCGTTGCGCGCACGATGGAAGAACTGACCGCAGCGCTGAACAAAGCCATCGAAGACCAGATGAAGCACGGCAAAACCACATTGATCGAAGCCATGATCAACCAAGAGCTTGGCGAACCATTCCGCCGCGACGCGATGAAAAAGCCAGTTTCTGTTGCCGGCGTATCGGACGCAGACATGGCCGCAGAGTAATCCGTGCAGGGGAGCGACCATACCCGAGACATCCTTTTCCTCAATGTAGGTTTGTCCTCGACTAAATTTGCGCTTTATGCGTCCAGTTTTGTGTGGGCGGCATGAGTATTCTCGCCAGCCCTTGTCCCGGACGTGATCCAGGACCTCTTGCCGGGCTGGTGTGTCGGCCCCGAACCACGTCCGGGGCACGAATTTACAACGTGGCAACTGTCACCGCAGTGGCTGCAACGATGTCGTCCACACTTGCCCCTCGGCTCAAATCGCAAACGGGCTTCGCAAAGCCCTGCAACATCGGCCCAATGGCCTGCGCGCCTGCCAGCTCCTGCGCAAGCTTATATGCAATGTTTCCAGCATTGAGGTCCGGGAATATCAGCACATTGGCATCACCTACCCCCAGGCCTTTCTTGGCGGCAATGAGTGCATTCAGCGCCGCATCCGCCTGGATCGGCCCCAAAAATCCAGTCGCTTCTGCGACCTCGCGCACCAGATCGACACTGGCCCCGGCCCCGCTTGCTCCGGTCGAAAATGACAGCAGCGCAACGCGCGCATCGCCAAGCAAGGCCTGCCCTGTCGCTTCTGAAGCCCGCGCGATATCCGCCAATTCGCCTGCATTTGGCACAACGTTGACCGCGCAATCGGCCCAAATCATCTCGCGCCCATCCGGAAACAGCATCAGAAAATATGATGAGGCAGTGCCCACGCCCGCCGCAGGTCCTATCGCGATCGACGCTGCTTCCAGCACTTTCTTCGTCGCCGTTTCGGCCCCCGCCACCATCGCATCCGCTTCACCCGCTGCCACCATGGCCGCCGCCCGGAACATGGGCCGCGATAGCATGCGGCGCGCGATACCTTCTTTTAGCCCGCGCCCCTCGACCAACGCAGCAACCTGCGCCTCGGATATGTCGGCGCAAGGCATCGGCTTGGCCAGACCTTCGGCCTCAAGACGCCGGGCGGCTTCTGCAATGCGCGGCTCGTCCCATTCCGGGAACACCACCCGCGCCCCTTTTTGCCGCGCCAATTCGCGCGCCCGATCCAATACCAGCATATGCGCCTCCCTTACGGCGCCAAGGAGACAGCGATGACCGAAAACGTCAAGATCAACCGGGGCCTCAAAGGCGTCTATTTCGAACGCTCCGGCGTCAGCCATATCGATGGTGCCAAGGGCGAGCTGAGCTATCGCGGCTATTCCATCCACGACCTTGCCGCCCACGCCACCTTCGAAGAGGTCTGTTATCTTCTGATCCATGGCGAGCTGCCCAATGCCAGCGAACTCAGCGCATTCGATGCCAAACTGCGCGCCAGCCGCGCTGTGCCCGAGGCCGTTCTGGACGTCATCCGCGCCTGCAAGGATGGCCACCCGATGGATGTGCTGCGTACTGCTGTCTCGGCCATGGCCACCCTTGATCCCAAAAGTCAGGACGTGGGCGAAGACGCGTTCATCGAAAACGGCCTAGCGCTCACGGCTCAGGTTCCCACCCTGATCGCCGCGCATGACGCCATCCGCAACGGGCGCGACCCCCTGACCCCTGACCCTGATCTGACTCATGCCGCAAACTGGCTGTGGATGCTCAAGGGCGAAAAACCCTCGGAAGACGCTGCGCGCCTTGCCGATGTCGATTTCATCCTGCATGCCGAACACGGCGCCAACGCGTCGGCCTTTGCGGCCCGCGTAACGGTCGGGACCGAAGCAAACCTGCACGGCGCCATGGTCACCGCCCTTTCAACGCTCGCGGGTCCGGCCCATGGCGGGGCTGCCGAGGACGTCATGAAAATGGTCCACGACATCGGCACAGCCGACAAAGCCGCCGATTACGTGAAAGCCAAACGCAAGAACCGCGAAGCCGTTACCGGCTTTGGCCACCGCGTCTATCGCGCCGAGGACCCGCGTGCGCGCCACATGCGCGAAGGCGTCCGCCAGTTGGGCCAAGAGATGGGCGCACCCGAATGGTACGAAATCCTGCAAGCCGTTGTCGAAGCTATGAAGCCATACAGCCGCCACGGCCTGAACGTGAATGTCGATTTCTATTCCGGCGTCATTTACCAGCTGCACGGCATCCCGATGGATCTTTACGTCCCGATTTTCGCGATTGGCCGCATGCCCGGCTGGATCATCCAATGCGTCGAGCAACAGCGCCAGAACATCCTAATCCGCCCGCTCACCCTCTATAACGGACCAGAGCCACGAGCTTGGGCACAAATTTCTGACCGCTAACGCCTCGGTTTTCGTGATATCGTTCTGGAATTGACGTAAATTCGAGAATATTGGACTAGACAAATCAAATTGATATACAAATGATGCACTCTATGGCGAAGACCGCACGACACCACGCTCAGAGCGTTTTCGCCGATGTTTCATTTCGCGAAACGAAGCTCGAATTCATTGGTCGCAGCAACACCTGCGGCCACTCAATGCCCAAGGCCATATGCACCTTGTCAGGGTCCGGACCGAGCAGCAGCTCGTAATTTGTGGGAAATCAAATGACGATCCAGCAACCCAAGATCAATACATCGCCCAAAGTCTCGGACGAGGTGCGCAAAACAACTTGCTACATGTGTGCGTGTCGGTGCGGGATCAATGTTCACCTGAAAGAAGGTAAAGTCGCCTATATCGAAGGCAATCGCGATCACCCGATCAACAAAGGCGTTCTGTGTGCCAAAGGGTCTGCCGGCATTATGCAGGTCAACGCGCCTTCGCGACTGCGTGCCCCTTTGAAACGCGTCGGCCCACGGGGTTCAGGTGAATTTGAAGAAATCAGTTGGGATGAAGCCCTGCAAATTGCGACCGATTGGTTGACGCCCATCAGAAGAGACGACCCATCCAAGCTGGCCTTTTTCACGGGGCGGGATCAATCGCAATCCTTCACCAGTTTTTGGGCGCAGAACTTTGGAACACCCAATTACGCGGCGCATGGCGGGTTTTGTTCCGTCAACATGGCGGCTGCAGGCATTTATACGATGGGCGGCGCTTTTTGGGAATTTGGTCAGCCTGATTGGGACCATACAAAGCTGTTTATGCTGTTCGGCGTGGCCGAAGATCACGACAGCAACCCTATCAAAATGGGCATCGGGAAAATCAAAGAACGAGGCGCCCGCGTCATTGGCGTGAACCCCATTCGTACTGGATATAATGCCGTCGCGGATGACTGGGTTGGAATTACGCCCGGCACGGATGGTTTGTTCATCTTGTCTTTGGTGCATTGCCTGATGAAAGCCGGTAAAATCGATGTCGATTATCTGGCGCGCTATACCAATGCAGGCGTTCTAATCAATTCCAATCCAGATTCTGAGGAATATGGCCTGTTGATGCGGGATGATGACGGCAAAGAGCTGGTCATTGATCGCCGCAGCGGGAAACCGACACCGTTTGACACGCCCGGTGTAAAACCAGATTTGTCCGCCAGCCATCGCCATGCAGGTGTCACTCATGTCACCGTGATGCAAGCCATGGCGGAACGCTATTTGTCATCGCAATACGCACCCGAAACTGTGGCTGGACGATGTGGTGTTCCAGCAGAACGCATTCGGGCAATTGCCGCAGAACTGGCACGCGTTGCTTTCGAAGAAGCGTTTGAGATCGAACAGGAATGGACAGATTTTCGCGGCGAAAAACACAAGACCATGACCGCGCGTCCTGTTGCCATGCATGCGATGCGTGGAATTTCTGCGCACGCCAATGGGTTTCAGACCTGTCGTGCGCTGCATGTTTTGCAAACCGTCTTGGGTACAGTCGAACGCCCCGGTGGATTCCGCTTTAAACCACCATATCCAAAACCAGCAACGGCACATCCGAAACCACATTGCGGAGTGCAACCGGATTGCCCGCTGGACGGACCGCATCTGGGTTTCGTTCAGGGACCAGAGGATCTGGCACTGGATGACGATGGCAAACCTGCGCGTATCGACAAGGCGTTTACGTGGGAAAACCCCATGTCCGCACATGGCCTAATGCACATGGTCATTTCCAACGCGCATGCGGGCGATCCTTACAAGATCGATACCCTGTTCATGTACATGGCCAACATGTCTTGGAATTCATCGATGAACACACGCGGCGTCATCGATATGCTGACAGACAAGGACGCGGACGGCGAATATGTCATTCCACGGATCATCTATTCTGACGCTTATTCGTCAGAAACGGTGGCCTATGCGGACCTGATCCTACCGGACACAACATACCTTGAACGCCATGACTGTATTTCGCTTTTGGATCGCCCAATTTGCGAAGCAGATGCGGTGGCAGATGCCATCCGCTGGCCAGTGATCGAACCTGATCGCGATGTGCGCGGCTTTCAATCCGTTTTGTGTGAACTTGGGGCGCGCCTCGAACTGCCCGGCTTTATCAACAAAGACGGCAGCCAGAAATATGCTGACTACGCCGACTACATCGTGAACCACGAACGCAAACCCGGCGTTGGGCCTCTTGCCGGTTGGCGCATGAGCGAAAACGGTCTGGTCAATGGGCGCGGCGACGCCAATGCCGGACAGTTGGACAAGTACATCAACAATGGCGGTTTCTTCGTCGAACATATCCCAGACGCGGCGCGCTATATGAAGCCGTGGAATATGGAATACCAAGAATGGGCTGTTGAAATGGGGTTGTTTGACAGCCCACAGCCTTATTTGTTCTCGCTTTATGTGGAACCAATGCGGCGGTTCCAATTGGCGGCCGAAGGGGTCGGCAAACGCCAACCGCCAGATCATCTGCGGGACCGTATCCGAGAGACAATGGACCCATTGCCCTATTGGTATGATCCGTCCAGCGATAACAAAGGCGACGAATATCCGATCACTGCGTTAACGCAGCGACCCATGGCAATGTATCATTCATGGGGTTCGCAAAACGCATGGCTGCGCCAATTGCATGGGCACAACCCTCTTTACGTGCCGACGAAACTGATGCGCAAAAACGGTCTAAGCGATGGGGATTGGGCGCGGGTGACGTCTCCACATGGGTCTATCACGGTTCCTGTGTTGGAAATGGCCGCGTTGAACGAGAACACCGTCTGGACATGGAACGCGATTGGCAAACGCAAAGGCGCATGGGCCTTGGAAGAAAACGCGCCCGAAGCGACGCGCGGTTTCCTTTTGAACCACTTGATCCACGAATTGCTGCCGCCCAAAGGCGACGGGCTGCGATGGTCCAATTCTGATCCGATCACCGGTCAAGCGGCTTGGTTCGACCTCAAGGTCCGGATAGAAAAAACCGCCGCCCCGACCGAGGCACAACCCGCCTTTCCGTCGATCAAATCCCCCGTTGATACGGGACCTAAAACACTGGCATGGAAGGTAGGCAAATGACCCAACTGCCCAATGCAACAGACCGCAAGCTGGGCCTTGTGATCGATCTGGACACTTGTGTGGGCTGTCATGCCTGCGTGATTTCCTGCAAAGGCTGGAACACTGAAAATTATGGCGCACCCCTGTCCGATGCCGATGCCTATGGCAGCGATCCATCCGGGACGTTCCTGAATCGTGTGCATTCTTACGAAGTAAAGCCACAAGACGGCGCGGCCCAACTGATCCACTTTCCCAAGTCGTGTTTGCATTGCGAAGATGCCCCATGCGTGACGGTTTGCCCAACCGGGGCAAGTTACAAACGGACCGAAGACGGGATCGTGTTGGTCAATGAAACCGACTGCATAGGATGTGGGTTGTGTGCGTGGGCTTGCCCTTATGGCGCACGGGAACTGGATCAGGCCGAAGGCGTTATGAAGAAATGTACGCTGTGCGTCGATCGCATTTACAATGAAAACCTGCCCAAAGAAGACCGCGAGCCAGCCTGTGTACGCACCTGCCCTGCGGGTGCGCGGCATTTTGGTGATCTTGGGAATCCTGACAGCGATGTCAGTCGCCTTGTCGCCGAACGCGGCGGCATGGATTTGATGCCCGAGCAGGGGACAAAGCCGGTTAACAAATACCTGCCACCGCGTCCCAAAGATGCGTTGCCGGAATTTGACGTCTTGGCACCATTCCTCGAACCCGTAGCAGAAGAACCCAAAGGCTTTCTGGGTTGGCTTGATAAAACACTGGAGCGTCTCTGATGCATCCCGCACCTTCTGTTATCGTATTCACTTCAATTTCCGGTCTTGGATTTGGCTTGCTCGCATGGCTTGGGCTTGGCTTTCCGGCTGTAACAGGCTGGTCCGCATTCGCGTTCTTTTTCATTGCTTATGCGCTTGCTGTCGGCGGATTGATATCCTCGACGTTCCATTTGGGTCGCCCTGAACGCGCGATAAAGGCGTTCACACAGTGGCGCAGCTCGTGGTTAAGCCGAGAAGGTTGGTGCGCTGTCGCCGCCCTTGTCTTCATGGGATTATACGCCATTGGTGCGGTCTTCTTTGACGCTCGTTGGGGGTTTATCGGCTTTATTGGCGCGATTTTATGTATGTTGACCGTGTTCACAACGGCTATGATCTATACCCAGATCAAGGCGATCCCGCGTTGGAATTCTCCTTTGACGCCTGCGATGTTCCTCAGCTTCTCAATCGCTGGGGGGGCGTTGCTGTCTGGACAGGTCTTTTGGGCCTATTGGTTGATCGCCTTGGCCGGCGCTATTCAAGTGGTCACTTGGCTGGTCGGTGACGGCGCCTTCGAAAAAGCGGGGACATCCATGTCCAGCGCGACCGGGCTTGGATCAATTGGAGCCGTTCGCGCCTTTGAACCACCGCACACTGGTACAAATTACCTGCTTCGCGAATTCGTGTTTCAGATCGGCCGTAAACACGCGATGAAACTGCGGGTCATTTCCATCGTCCTTATGGCTGTGGTCCCTGTCTTGCTTCTGGCGCTGCCGTTCTCGCATTTTTGGGCGTTGCTGGCTGTGGTCAGCCATATCGCCGGGGTGCTGGCATCGCGTTGGCTGTTCTTTGCAGAAGCTGAACATGTTGTCGGCCTGTATTACGGCAAACGTTAAACGAAAAAGCCCCGGAGCACTTCCGGGGCTTTTCAGCATTTAAGAACGTTGTAAATTTAGTTCATCAGACCCGCGTGGCGCAAACCATCATCGACCAACGACTTTGTTTCGTTGCTTAACGCAGTCAGTGGCAGGCGCACCTCGTCAGAACACAGACCCAATTGGCCCATCGCGTATTTCACCCCAACAAGGCCGGGTTCAGTAAAGATGGCCTTGTGCAATGGCATAAGGCGATCTTGGATCTCCAACGCCTTGCCATAATCTCCGGACGCGCAGGCGGATTGCATTTGGCCTATCAATTTCGGGGCCACATTCGCGGTCACCGAAATGCAACCCACACCGCCTTGGGCATTGAACCCATGCGCTGTGGCGTCTTCGCCCGAAAGCTGAATGAAATCCGATCCGCAGGTGATCCGCGTGTCGCTTACGCGGGCAAGATCGCCAGTGGCGTCTTTCACGCCAACAATGCGCGGCAGCTTAGCCAATTCGCCCATCGTTTCAGGGGTCATATCGATCACCGAACGACCGGGGATATTGTAAATGACGATCGGCACATCCGCGCAATCATGCAAAGCCGTAAAATGGGCGATCAATCCCCGCTGTGTCGGCTTGTTGTAATACGGCGTCACAACCAAAGCGGCATCCGCGCCAACTTTGTCTGCGTATTGCACAAACCGAATTGCTTCGACTGTGTTGTTTGACCCTGCTCCGGCTATGACGGGCACACGTCCCGCAGCTGCCTTTACGACAGTTTCGATAACAGTTTCATGTTCCTCATGGCTTAACGTCGGGCTTTCGCCGGTGGTGCCAACAGGAACAAACCCGTTTGACCCTTCTCCGATATGCCATTCGACCAGCTTCTTGAGAGTTTCCAAATCCAATGCGCCGTTTCGAAACGGCGTGATGAGTGCGGGCATTGAGCCTTTGAACATTTACACGTCCTTTGCGGTTGGGCAGGCATAGGGCCTGGATGATAAATGCGCCTATCAGGTTCGTGAGTTGAACCTGCGCGGCACTACAGTAGAATTGCAGTAGCCTTGGACCTCAGGAAAATGCAAGCCATGACCCGCCTACCGATGCTAGTTGGACTGCTTTTTCTGCTGGCTGTACCTGTTTTAGGGGAACGCCCGCGCCCATTGGGGTGGGCTGTCGAAGCCGCAATTCGCGGAAATTGGGACGCTGCCGCACAAATAGCGGCCCGAGACGGCGCAGTTGCAGAGGATGTTATCGAATGGATGCGATTGCGCGCAGGCCGGGGCACATATGAAGATGTCGTCGCATTTTTGGAACGTCGACAGAATTGGCCCGGCGAACCCCTACTGAAAAAACGATCCGAAGCCGTTGTTCTGCGTCAAAGCGATTCGCGTATTTTGGCCTTTTTCGACAAAGAGCCGCCTGCGACGGCCCAAGGCGTGTTGGGCCATGCCGCCGCTCTGTCGCGAGCGGGTCAATCGGGTGAGGCCGAGGCAAATATTGTCGTTGCGTGGCGTTCAATGCGCATGTCAGATTCCGAACAAGCCTTGTTCCTTGCCGAACACGAAAGCATCTTGAAAGACCATCATTCAGCACGGTTAGATCGAATGCTTTGGGATGGCTCCGGCGCAGACGCCAGACGTCTGTACGATCTGGTAAGCCCGGCACAGGTAGCATTGGCCAAAGCCCGACTTGGGTTAAAAAATCAATCCAAAGCCGTCGATGCACTGATTGCAGCGGTTCCCAAACCTCTGATCGATCATCCCGGATTGGCGCGTGACCGATTTGGTTGGCGCGTCCAAAAAGGACGTTGGGACGACGCCAAAGACCTGATCATAAAACAATCTCGCAGTACCGAAGCTTTGGGGTTTCCGGAATATTGGTCACGTCAAAGACGGTCACTGGCGCGGGACGAAATGCGCGACGGCGATCCGGTAAAGGCGTATCAAATCGCATCACGCCATTTTCTGGTCGAAGGATCCGATTACGCCGATCTTGAATGGTTGTCCGGATATATAGCCCTGCATTACCTGAAAGACGCCGAACTGGCATTGATCCATTTTCAAAATCACGCGGCGGCCGTGCTTTCACCCATTTCCCTTGGGCGCGCAGGATACTGGGTTGGTCGTGCATGGGATGATTTGGACGATCCGGAAAAGGCTAAGTCAGCCTATCAGACAGGGGCAAAGTTTCAGACGTCTTTCTATGGCATCTTAGCCGCTGAACGCGCGGGGGTTCCATTTGACGTCGCCTTTGCAAACAGCGCCCCAACCCAAGATTGGCGCACATCTGACCTTGCCAAAAATGACGTTTTTCAAGCAGGTCTTTTGCTGCATGCGTCGGGACAATTGACCATGGGGGAACGGTTTTGGACACACCTTGCCGAAAGCCTTGGTGAAGAAGAGGCCGGCCTGCTGGGCCAAGCCGCCATCGATATATCCGAACCGCATACGGCGGTCATGATCGGGAAGCGCGTTGCGCAACGCGGTCTAACCCTGCCCGGTCCATATTATGCATTGCACCCCCTTGCAGAGGTGGATTTGCCAATCGCAACGGACTTGGCTTTGGCTATTGCCCGCAGGGAAAGCGAATTTGACCCGTCCGTCCAAAGCGGCGTCGGTGCGCGCGGCCTGATGCAAATCATGCCTGCAACCGGCAAAGAAGTCGCGCAAAGCTTGGGTATCACGGATCACACGACATCCCGGTTGATCGATGATCCCGCTTATAATGCGCGGCTGGGGTCCACGTTTCTGTCGCAACTCGCGGGACGTTTTGATGGCAACGTTATTCTAATGTCAGCGGCTTATAACGCCGGGCCATCGCGCCCCATTCGATGGATGAAACTCTATGGCGACCCAAGGCAAGACAGGCGTAACTTTGACGTCGTGGACTGGATCGAACACATCCCGTTCCGAGAAACGCGAAACTATGTCATGCGTGTTACGGAAAGCCTGCCCATCTATCGTGCTCGTCTGGGTCAAAATCCGCTGCCAATTCCATTCAGCCAAGAATTGACCGGATCAACGTTGAAGGCGTTCGCGCCATAGCGTGAACAAGCCTGCCGCCACGATGACAAACGCGCCCAACATGACGTTCCATTCCAGCATTTCACCGAAGGCCGCGATGCCAACCATCGCGGCAAATACCATTTGGAAATAGGCGAAAGGCTGCACTGCACTGGCTTCGGCCACTTCGTAACAGCGGATCAACAACCAATGGCCCGTCGCACCGGTGACGCACAACGTTCCCATCCAAACCCAATCCGATCCAGTCATTGGTTCCCAGAACCACACGCCCACACATGTGATCGCGATGGCTCCGGTGGTTCCGGTCCAGAAAAAACTGGTGGCGGTGCTGTCTTTGCGAGCGGCATACCGCGTCAGTAGTCCATAAAGAGCGAACATCGCCGCAGCGATTACTGGGATCACGGCTGCTGGATCAAATACGCCAAAGCCTGGTCGCAGTATGATCAGAACACCAATAAACCCTACGCCAATCGCCAGCCATCGTCGCCATCCGACATGTTCGCCTAGAACCGGCCCAGACAATGCGGCGACAAGCAACGGATAAGCGGCGAAAACTGCGTGGCTTTCGACAAGCCCCAGAACCGTAAACGCGCTGACCATCACGCAAATCTCGGCCGCCAGTAAAACGCCCCGGAACGTCTGCAAAAAGGGCTGTTCCGTCCGCGCGGTTTCAAGCAAACCACCAGCCTTGCGGGACGCGATGGAAATCACGAAAGCCGCAAAGAACCAGTAGCGCACCATCACAATCATCAGAACATTGTATTCACCCGCAAGATGCCGCGAGATGCCGTCTTGCAACGCAAACACAACGGACACTGCCATCATCAGCGCAATGCCCAAACGCGTGTTGTTGCCCGCGCTCACCTTTTCTGCCCCACGCTCATGTGGCGTTTGCGACCAAAACCCGGGCTACGGCGCACATCAAACCCGGCCACATCCAAAGCGCGCCGCACAAAGCCCGCTGCGGTATAGGTGGCAAATGTACCGCCCGTTTTTGTGTGCGCTCCGATGTTGTGCATCAAAGCGTCTTCCCACAGCTCAGGGTTTTTTGCGGGTGAAAATCCGTCCAGAAACCATGCATCAACCATCATGTCCGACGTTGGCAACGCTTGACGCGCGTCGCCTTCAATGACATCCAACCAGACATTATCCAGAAACAGCCCGCTGCGGTGGTCGCGCCAAAGGGCAACCAGCTGATCACGCAAATCGCCCAGTTCCGTGAAAGGGGCCAATGCCTGTTCCATGTCTTCCGGGTCCATCGGGTAAGCTTCGAAGCTGGTAAAGCGTATTGTGCCCGGTGTTCCTGATGCGATCCATGCTGTCACAACGGCAAGAAAGTTCAATCCCGTCCCGAACCCAAGTTCACCGACATGGAATCCATCGGCAAACCGCGCAGGAAGGTCATTGCCGTCCAAAAACACATGCCGCGTTTCCGCCAAGCCGTTCTCAAGCGAATAATACGGATCGTCAAAGCGTTTTGAGACGGGCACCAACCCGTCGCGCCATTCAAGCTTGGCCTGCTGGTCCTGCATCGTTTCGCCCTGTAGAGAAGTTTCGACGGGACACTGGCGAAAGGATGATCCCTTGGCAATGGCAGATTTAACAGTGCGTGGCGCAGGTATATTGGGCCTGTCGATCGCATGGGCCTGCGTCAAACGGGGTGCAACTGTCCAAGTGATCGACCCCCATGGCCCGGCTGCACGTGCATCAGGTGGTATTGTTGGCGCGTTGGCCCCACACGTACCCGAGAACTGGAACGCCAAGAAACAGTTCCAATTGGAAAGCTTGTTGATGGCAAAACAGTTCTGGGGCGAGGTGTTTTCAACCGGCGGCAAAAACCCGGGCTACGGCGGAACAGGCCGCTTGCAACCGATTGCTGATAACGCAGCGTTGGCCTTGGCACAGGCGCGTCATACCTCGGCCAAGGAATTGTGGGGCGATGCCGCGACATGGGACGTTATCCAAGCGAACCAATCGCAATGGGAACCACCAAGCACCTCCGGCTGGCTGATACACGACACCCTCAGCGCGCATTTGCACCCCAAGCAAGCGTGCATGTCCCTTGTCAGCGCATTGCAGGCCAAGGGAATTGAGATAACGTCCGAAGGTCCGGATCAGGGGCCTGTCGTTTGGGCCACGGGCGTTGATGGGTTGAATGCACTGAACAATGGTCGTAATCGAACGGTTGGGAACGGTGTCAAAGGTCAGGCTGTTCTGCTTGATTTTGATATGCGTGGCAAAGCCCAGCTATTTGCCGACACGTTGCATTTTGTGCCGCATCTCGATGGCACGCTGGCCATCGGGTCCACGTCTGAACGGGAATTCGATTCACCTAACCAACCTGATGCGAAACTTGATGCTTTGCTGGAAAAGGCGCGCACCGTTTTGCCGGCCATCGCAACCGCACCAGTGATCACTCGTTGGGCCGGGGTGCGTCCGCGCAGCAGATCACGCGCACCCATGTTAGGCCCTTGGCCAGACAAACCCGGCCATTACATTGCGAACGGCGGCTTTAAGATCGGGTTTGGCATGGCTCCAAAGATCGCGGATGTCATGGCCGATTTGGTTCTGGAACAGCGCGACACGATCCCCACAGATTTCCACGTCGAGGCGTCATTTTAAACCTGCGCAGACAAAATCAGACGCCCATCAGCCCCAGACACCCACAAATCAGTACCATTCCGACATAACGATGCGTGTTCGTTATGCGTCAAAGGCGAAACTCCGCGAAATGCGAATGTGTCAAGTGCACCTAGCTCGTCTTGGGCCTTTAACATCAACAACTGCGCCAATAATGGCCCGTGCACAACCAGACCCGGATACCCTTCTGTATCGCGAGCGTATTCGGCATCATAATGAATGCGGTGCCCATTAAACGTTAAAGCTGAATAGCGAAACAACAGCGTTGAATCCGGCACCAAGTCATCTTGCGTTTCTGCATCGATACGTGCCTGCACAACAACTGGTTGCTCACGCGCGGGATCAGGGTCTTCGCGGTACACAAGGTCCTGCCATTCAACAACACACAACGTGTCATTCTGCCAAATCTCGTGCCGCAAAGTGACAAAGGCCAAAGCACCTGAACGCCCTTGTTTACGTTGTGTCGAGTCCAACGTCGTTTCTTTGCGCGCTTTATGCCCAACCTTCAAAGGCGCTTTGAAATCCAGACGTCCACCTGCCCACATGCGTCGCGGCAACCCCATGTCAGGCACAATGCCTTGCCCAACACGCGGATGACCATCACGCCCCAATTGTTCTGGCGGCAAAGCGTCCCAGAAATAGATTTGATGGAAAAACGGTGGCAATGACGCGCCATCATCAACCCGTTCTGTTCGGTTCAATGTGGCAAGCAATGCATTTGCACGCGCCAGGTCCAGAACATCGGATTGACCTTGGTGTATGGGTTCGTCAGATTTCATCGGAAACGCTCTGGAAAGGATGTCACGTGGCTCGCTCCGGCTATGTTCAGGTTACGTCACTCGATCATCTTGTTTTGACCGTAGCAAGCATCGCGAACACGATCCATTTTTACACGCATATCTTAGGAATGAGAGCCGAAGAGTTTCAGGCCGCAGACGGCACGACACGGCATGCATTGAAGTTCGGTGACCAAAAAATCAATTTGCATGAGGTTGGTTCAGAATTCGATCCCAAGGCCAAATCACCGACATCAGGCAGTGCTGACCTGTGTTTCTTGACCCAGACGCCCATTGAGCAATGGCAATCACATTTGGACGCCTGCAATATTCCGGTCATTGACGGCCCGATCAAACGCACAGGCGCGACATGTCCCATCCTATCTGTCTACGTGCGTGATCCAGACGGAAACTTAATTGAAATCAGTGTCCCGATTTAGCACCGATCGCTTTGCGCAAAACCTCCATCAAGGTTCCAAGATCACGCGTATAATGTTCAGACTTTAATTGATCGTTGTCATCGAACGCCGTTCCGCAAGACGCCAAGTGGATTTCAGGCCCCGCCAACACATGGGCCCGAAACGGGATCATGTAACCTCGTAAAATCATTTGTGCGCGCTCCCCGCCTGCGCGACCCGCGGCGGCAGACATAACAGCGACTGGCTTGTCTTCCCAAGGGTTTGTGCCCGTACGACTGACCCAATCAAGCGCGTTTTTCAAAACACCCGAAGGGCCCTTGTTGTATTCCGGGGTCGAAATCAGAACAGCGTCCGCCGCCCGAATTTGATCGGACAACAATTGCACTGCAGCAGGAACACCGTTGGCGTCCTCGTCATCGCCGTCATACAGCGGAACGTTTACGTCCGCCTCGACATAGGTGCAGTGGCCAAAAAGGCGCGCAGCCTCGCGCACCAATTTCCGGTTGGTCGACTCAGATCTCAACGATCCGCTGATCCCTAGCAATGCCGTCATGTCCGTCTCCCTGTCCGCCGCTGCCTATAATTGGCGCTAGGGACAGGAATAAATCAAGACACCTTCGTCTGTGTAGACGAAGGTGTCAGAGCTTAAAAAGAGATGAAACGCTTAAGCCGTCGGCAAAATGACGATTTCGACACGACGGTTTTGCGCCTTGCCTTCTGGTGTCAGGTTTGTTGCCACAGGTTGGTTTTCGCCGCGACCAAATGTTTGCATACGGCTGAACGGAATACCTGAATTCAACAGAACATCGGCGACCGCATTTGCGCGTCGTTCGCTGAGCTGTAGATTGAAGCTGGCGTCACCATCACTGTCCGTGTGACCAACGATTTGTACGTTGGATTGCGGGTATTGCTGAAGGTTCTGCGCCAACGCCTGCAAGTCACTGCGCAAATCTGGACGGACTGCAAAGCTGTTGACAGGAAACAGAATATCCTGCGGCAACGTGACAATTAGACGGTCGCCAGTATTGGTGATGACAACGTCGTCATTGCCAATCTGCTGCCGAAGATCCGCAGCCTGTTGATCCAGGCTGTAGCCGATACCGCCACCAATCGCAGCCCCAACAACACCGCCAATTGCAGCACCTTCAAGGCGATCATCGTCGCGTAATATTGTTCCAAGAAGCGCGCCCGCACCTGCGCCAATTGCGGCCCCACGGTTGCGGTTTTGGTTGGGGTTATCAGTTGTCGTACCGCCGCCCAGCGTTGCCGGATCCGTACACGCGCCCAATGTGAATGCGGCAACCACGCCAAGTGAAAGAATTTTGTGTCTAGCTCTCATTTCTACTGCCTTCCTAGGTCGGCCTTGTTCGGGCAAGGCGTCTTATCATGGTGGCAATATAGACACGACACTAAGCAGTCTTAAGGGGAAAAAGCCAATCGGCAGCATCTTGCTTAGGATTATCCGGCTTCGGCGCGGGCCGATTCATAGGCCAAAAGGGCACGTTTCACCGGCAATCCCCAATGGTACCCGCCCAGACCGCCGGACTTGCGCAAAGCACGGTGGCAAGGAATGAGCCAACTGACCGGATTTCTGCCGACAGCCGTTCCGACGGCACGCACTGCTTTGGGATGACCGATGCTACTTGCGATTTCAGAATACGTTGTCACCTGACCCGATGGGATACGAAGCAACGCTTCCCACACTTTAATCTGGAACGGCGCACCGATCAAAAACAGGGGCGCCTTTTCCAACCCAGTATCCTTTGCACCAAACGCGGTCATCACCCATGGGCCCAGGCGCTCCGGATCTTCGACAAAGGTTGCCTGCGGCCAGCGGCTGACCAAATCTTGCATTGAATCCGCTTCGCCCATTTCTGACGCAAATCCCAAACCGCACAAACCCCTGTCTGTGCCCATAACCAAGGCAGGGCCAAAAGGACTGTCGAAACAACCCCAATAGATGGTCAAGCCTTCCCCACCTTTTGCGTATTCGCCCGGGCTCATCGATTCCCAACGCAAAAATAAATCGTGCAATCGGCCCGTCCCGCTTAATCCAGCAGAATGGGCGGCTTCCAAGGTGGTAAAGTGATCGCTAAGCAGCTTTTTGGCGTGATCAAGCGTCAGATATTGTTGATATCGCTTTGGTGATACCCCGACCCAGCGTGAAAACACCCGCTGAAAATGGGCCGGGCTCATCCCCATGTCTCGCGCCAAAGCTTCAAGACCAACGGGTTCATCTGCTGCGTCGATCAAATCAATTGCGCGGCGCATCACTTGGTAATGATATCCGCCTCGATCAGCGTCAGATTCAATATTCGCGTCAAGCTGTTTCATGATCCCACACTAAGCTTTCATGCGGTTTCATTCGACCCGAATATTGCGCATCCGTTAGGCAGACGCGCGTATTGTGTCCTCTGACATGGTCTTGTTGTGCTTGGCGTTAAATTCGTCGATTTCTGACACCAACATCCGTGCTTCTTCAGCATCTAGAATTGGCCGTGTCGCCATCATGCTGGGATCTTTCATTTTTTGGGCCAAAGGGCTGCGATCCATGTCCTTACTTTTCGCCAATGATCCTGTGAAAATAGTGCCGCACCACAAACCATCAACAATAATCGCCTCGTGCGTTGGCAACATGACCTGTGTGTAAATAGCCCGCGAATACCACCGCATGTCATCGACCTCAGCTTGCGACCCTAGCGAAGATGCAGGCACCAGAACTTCGGTCGACCAATAATCCCTTTCGGCCAGCGGAGATCGTAACATAACAAGCTGATCTGGTGACACTGTTACGTCATGTGTTGGAAATTCGCCATCCACGCGTCCAGCAGGGATTGTTACAGGTGCATAATCTGGCCGTTCTCTGAAACTATCACGTTCCAATTTAACGCGGTTCAACCAAAGAACTTTTACGAACCCCTGATCACGTGTCAGAACTTCATCGCTTGTCTCAAGCCATTCAACTGGGATTTCACCATTGCGCGTGACGACCATTGCGCCAGAGGTCAAACCTGTCAGAACGGAATCTGATGATAGCACAAGTGATTTTTCAAACACATCCGTCTGATCAGAATGAAACGCCAAGTCTTGGTTATTCGACATCATGAACCCCGTTACACATTGATCTGGATTCTTTGTACGTCGAAAAACCTTGCGACGGTCTTACCATTGCTTTGATTTTTGATTGTTGGATTTACTTTTTCACATGCTCTTGTGTGTCCCTGAGGATTTGGAATACCAGAACACATGCCAAAGCAGCTTGATTATCATACGATCCGTGAAATTTTTGAACGGTTTGAATCACGAGAAGCGGAACCCAAGGGCGAGCTTGACCATGTGAACGTCTATACATTGGTCGTTGCCGTGGCTCTTTCTGCACAAGCAACGGACGTAGGCGTCAACAAAGCAACCCGCGCCCTATTTGAAATCGCTGATACACCTCAAAAAATGCTCGACCTTGGCGAAGAAGGTCTGATCGAGCACATAAAAACAATCGGCCTGTTCCGGCAAAAAGCGAAAAACGTCATCAAGCTCAGCCGCATTCTTGTGGAAGAATATGACGGTGTGGTTCCTTGTTCCCGCGCCGCACTGCAGGCTTTGCCCGGTGTGGGTCGCAAAACGGCCAATGTCGTGTTGAACATGTGGTGGAAGATGCCGGCACAGGCTGTCGACACGCACATCTTCCGCGTTGGCAACAGAACACGTATCGCGCCGGGAAAAACCGTCGAAGCCGTTGAACGCGCCGTAGAAGACAACATTCCTGCGGATTTTCAATTGCACGCACATCACTGGATGATCTTGCACGGGCGCTATCATTGCAAAGCACGCAAACCCATGTGCCCAACCTGTATCATCCGCGACCTTTGCCCATATGAGGACAAAACAGAATGAAGACTTACGACCTGGTCGGTATCGGTAACGCCGTTGTCGATGTCATTACGCAAACTGATGACAGCTTTCTTGACCTTATGGGCATCGAAAAAGGCATCATGCAGCTTATCGAACAAGCGCGTGCCGAAACTCTGTACGCCTCGATGAATGAACGTGTGCAAACACCCGGCGGCGCAGTGGCGAACACTGTTGCTGGTGCGGGTGCCCTGGGTCTGAATACCGCCTTTATCGGGCGTGTGCGTGATGATGCGTTGGGTCAGTTCTATGCAAACGCGATGACAGATCACGGCATAGATTTTGTGAACCCACCGGTGCCGGGCGCAGATATGCCGACATCACGTTGCATGATCTTTGTGACACCCGATGGCGAACGGTCCCTGAATACGTATTTGGGTGTGTCGACTGGCCTGACGTCAGAAGACGTGCCCCAAGACGTCGCTGGCAACGCCAAGATCATGTTCCTTGAAGGGTATCTGTTTGACCATGACGCCGGTAAAACAGCCTTTCGCGAGGCAGCACGTGCCACGAAAGCAGGAGGCGGCATGGCAGGGATTGCGATTTCCGATCCTTTCTGCGTTGAACGACACCGGTCCGATTTTCTGTCATTGATCAAAAACGATCTGAATTACGTCATTGGCAACGAACACGAAATTCAATCCCTCTTCGAAACCGACGACACTGAATTGGCTCTGGCCAAAACTGCCGAGATTTGCCCAATCGTTGTGTGCACTCGGTCTGGTGATGGTGTGTCCATGATCCGCGAAGGCGAACGTGTCGACGTACCAGTGACACGGGTTGTACCAGTGGACGCGACAGGTGCAGGCGATCAGTTTGCCGCTGGATTTCTGTATGGTTTGGCCACGGGTCAAAACTTAGAAACCTGTGGACGTATGGGCAACATCTGCGCCGCCGAAGTCATCAGCCACGTGGGTCCACGCCCTCAGGCCAACATGCTTGAGATGTTCAAACAGGCCAAGCTTGTCGAATGACACTGAACGATGGATATCACGATGTCCCCAAGGGCAAGATAACGACAGTCGTTACGCATCTTGAAATGCGCGCGCGACCCGACATGCCAGCCGCTTCTTGTCCAAAGGGGTGGGAATTCGTGCACATCGAAGCACCAACTTGCGACTGGTATCGCGATGTGTTCAGAAAAGTCGGTGAAAACTGGTTATGGTTTTCCCGGCTCAAGCTGGATGACGCAGAGCTGGGCGCCATTTTGAATGCGCCTGGCATCAAGTTCTGGACCCTTCGCAATCCACAGGGTGACGCCGCTTTGTTGGAGCTGAATTTTAGCACGGAAAATGAATGCGAGCTGTCGTTCTTTGGTGTTGCCAAAGAGCTAATCGGACAAGGCGCAGGTCGCTTTTTGATGACCAAAGCGATTGACGCGGCGTGGTCAGCCAAAATCGAACGATTTCATCTTCAAACCTGCACTCTGGACAGCCCGCAAGCACTTGGGTTTTACAGGCATCTTGGATTTACCCCGACACATCAACGCGTCGAGGTGGCCGACGACCCCCGTTTGGTTGGTGGGTTTGACAGGAACTTAGGGCCACATATTCCAATCTTTGAAGTCTAAAGGTTACTCTGGAAACGTGGTGGATTTACAGGATTTTCCGTCCAGACACTGCTGAAGCGACCGCATATGTTCCGCATTCGGCGCTGCGAACAAAAACCCGCCACAAGGGTCCGTTTCCAGAACATAACGCGTGTCGTCGCGACGTAAGAACGCGACCACGTCCCCTTCATGTGCGCCACCACACCATGGGCCAAAGCACCGAATGCTCAGGGTAATGTCCTTTGAAAACGAGGCCCGTTTTCCAAAGCTTCCTAAGTGAACACCACTGATCCGTGCAGAGATATTGGTCACCGGTGGAACTTTGTCCTGTTGGTTCCAATCCACTTTAGGCAACATGCTTGTGTCAAATGTAAGTTTGCCGCGCACGATTACATAGGCTTCTGGCGATTCTACGGCGTCCAAATAGGCATCCTGTATTCCATATGGGATGCAGGACAACGCCAAAGCAGGCATCGGTAGAAAACAAAGAAGTAAAACGCGCCAAATCATAGATGCGCCTCGAATGCCGCAAGTACACGAACATATACTTCGCGTTTGAATGGCACGATCTCATCAACCAGACGATCCACGGGCAACCATTTCCATGCTGCAAACTCTGGATGCTCTGTTTCGATATTCACATCCGCATCCGTGCCGGAAAATCGCAACAGAAACCACTTTTGTTCTTGTCCGCGATACTTGCCTTTCCACAGCTTAGGCACGAGGTCATGCGGCAATTCGTAAGGCAGCCAATCATCGGTTTCGGCAACAATTTCCACCTTGTCAGAGGTCACCCCCGTTTCTTCCCAAAGCTCTCTGATTGCGGCGTCTCGCGGTGCTTCGCCCTTGTCGACCCCACCTTGCGGCATTTGCCACGCCGCTTTGAACCGGTCATTTCGCTGCCCTACAAAGATATGGCCGCTGGCGTTCATCAACATCACCCCGACACATGGTCGATAGGGCAGTTTTTCTATTTCATCTGGTGTCATCAGAACCTTCTACTCTGTCGGACTGTAGGCGGAAAGGGACTAAGACGCCGCAAATTAAATCAGTGTGACGTCAGGTTGTGCGTGACATTCTCCCAAAACTGACGCGAATTTGTCCCTAGACTGCGAGGAGCCATCTATGACCGCCTACCCGAACCTGCTGCAACCGCTGGACCTTGGATTCACGACCCTGAAAAACCGCGTTCTTATGGGGTCTATGCACACCGGCCTTGAGGAAACCAAGGACTGGAATCGCATCGCCGAATTCTATGCCGAACGTGCACGCGGCGAGGTTGCTTTGATCGTGACGGGTGGCATTGGCCCTAACCTTGAGGGGTCTGTTTTACCGGGTGCTGCGATGATGACCACGGATGAAGATGTCGCAAATCACAGCATCGTCACACAGCGCGTCCACGATGCAGGTGGAAAGATCGCGATGCAGATTTTGCATGCTGGGCGCTATGCCTACGGGCCCATGTGCGTGGCACCATCACCTGTGAAATCGCCAATCTCGCCGTTCCCACCTGCGGAATTGGACGAAGACGGTATCGAAAAACAAATTAGCGACATCGTGGCCTGTGCGGTTCGAGCTCAATCCGCCGGGTATGACGGGGTCGAGATCATGGGATCAGAAGGGTATTTTCTGAACCAGTTTCTTGTCACCCATACCAACAAACGCGATGATCGTTGGGGCGGCACATACGAAAACCGCATGCGCCTGCCGATCGAAGTTGTGCGCCGCACACGCGAAGCTGTGGGCACCGATTTTATCCTGATTTATCGCCTGTCCATGATTGACCTTGTTCCAAATGGATCAACCCATGAAGAGGTTGTGGAACTGGCCCAGCAAATCGAAAAGGCCGGGGCGACCATCATCAACACAGGCATTGGCTGGCACGAAGCACGCATTCCGACAATCGCCACATCAGTCCCACGGGCCGCCTTTTCATGGGTGACCAAAAAGCTGATGGGCAAAGTGTCCATTCCTGTCATCACGTCCAATCGGATCAACACGCCGCAAGTGGCCGAAGAGGTATTGGCAGATGGGTGCGCAGACATGGTTTCAATGGCGCGCCCCATGCTGGCTGACGCAGAATTTGTGTCCAAAGCTATGGCCGGCAAAGCGGATCAGATCGCACCCTGCATCGCCTGTAACCAAGCTTGCCTCGATCATACGTTTTCGGGGAAAATCAGTTCGTGCCTTGTCAATCCGCGCGCCTGTTATGAAACCGAACTGACCCTTAAACCGGCATCACAAACCAAAGCCATCGCTGTCATCGGCGCTGGTCCTGCTGGATTGTCAGCCGCCATCACAGCGGCAGAGCGCGGACATAACGTAACGCTGTTTGATCGCGCGTCGGAAATCGGTGGGCAGTTGAACCTGGCCAAACAGGTTCCGGGCAAAGAAGAATTCTGGGGGCTGGTGGATTGGTTCCGCACCATGCTTGACACATCAGGCGTGACCCAAAAGCTGAACATGAATGTAACGGCCCAAGACCTTGATGAATTTGACGACGTGATCGTTGCCACGGGTGTCGTTCCACGCGATCCGGAAATACCCGGCCAAGACCATGCGCACAGTTATATCGACGTGCTGAAGGGGATTGCGAAACCCGGCAAACGCGTTGCGGTTATTGGCGCAGGCGGCATCGGTTTTGATGTTTCAGAATATCTTGTCCACGAAGGCACAAGCACCACCGAAAGCCTGCCTGACTGGATGCGCGAATGGGGCGTCACGGATCCCGCATCCGCACGGGGTGGATTGGCCCCGGATGGCCCACAACCGGATAGTGCCGCACGTCAGGTCACCTTGATTCAACGCAAGGCAGAAAAACACGGGAAACGGCTGGGCAAAACGACAGGCTGGATTCATCGCGCCGCTTTAAAAATGAAAAATGTAGAATTTGTAGGTGGTGTAAATTACGAAAAAATTGACAAAGCAGGCCTGCATGTCAGCTTTGGCGAAGCCCGCGAAACGCCGACCCTGATCGAAGTAGACGATGTTGTTTTATGCGCCGGTCAAGTGTCAGACCGGTCACTGGCGGATGATCTGGCTGCCCGCGGAATCACGGCACATGTCATCGGTGGGGCGGATGTGGCTGCTGAATTGGATGCCAAACGCGCCATCGATCAAGGCACACGACTGGCGGCTGGTTTGTAAAACTGAAAGCCATCTCTTGATTTGGCGGAAAAAGGGGGCAACTGTAACGTATGACAATGCAGATGCCTCCACCGTCCAACCTGCGCGAAATTCCGAACCCCACGGTGAATTTTCACAGAACCGAACTATCGGTCATCATGTCCTTGTATGGGCGTATGGTGGCCGCTGGTGAGTGGCGCGACTATGGGATTTCTTCGCTAAAAGAAGTTGCCGTCTTTGCCGTGTTTCGCAGGACCGCCGAACACCCGTTATATCGGATCGAAAAGCGGCCAAAACTGCGCGGGAAACAAGGTATGTACGCCGTTTTGGGAATGGACGGACAGATCATCCGCCGCGGGCAGGATTTGAAAACGGTTTTGCGCGTGTTGGAACGCAAATTGATCCGTTCTGTCGATTAAAGCCGCTTGTGGGACTGAAGCGGCCCTTCCCCGGCTGCATCAATTCGGGCTTTGGCTTTTTCAATCGGTTCCAGAACCGTTGACATAAAATGACCGGTTGCGTGGATCATTGTGCGCGCATCAACGGCCAATGCAACGTGCCCCGGCCAGAAAAACAAGTCACCTGATCTGGGTTCGCTGCCTTCTGGCAACTCTGCCCCGACAGCGTCGCGTTGTTGATCACTGTCACCCGGACACTCCATCCCACAGGCCAGCAGTGCCACTTGAACAAGACCCGAACAATCCATGCCCAACCGCGAATTTCCACCCCAAAGATAAGGCGTCCCAAGAAAGCGCAGCGCGACATCGACCGGATCTTTTTCCAGTACTTCATGCGATGTCAGGTGCACCTTGGGCACAAATCCAAGGTTGGTTTCTACAAATTCATCCGTCTCAGACAGGCTGGTGATAAAACAGCCAAAACTAAAGGTGGCTTGATCCCCGGATTTGATATCCGCGCTGCGATACGCATGGGTCGCCAACACAGAAACACGGTGCGTCACTGGCGTTCGTTCGCCAAGCGTTTCGGGTGGAACAAATCCGATATATCCGTCCTTGTCCGATCTCACATAGCTGAAACCGTCGATTGCGCCCAAGATCGTGACCGGATCACCAAACAACAACTGACGGTTCCGCGTTCCGCACGGTTGATCCAACAAATCAACCAATGGCGCAATAATCCGGGCAGGCGTATGCGCATCAACGTAATTCGGGTTCGGCGTTGTTCGTCTGTCTGTCATTTTTCAAGAACTTTAGGCAATGCGTTCAATAATGCGCGCGTGCCCTGCCCCACTCCGCCTTTGGAACGGCCTGGCGCATCCGTTGGTTGCCACCCATAGATATCGAAATGCATGTAACGCGGCGTGTCCGCAACAAATCGGCGCAAGAACAAGGCCGCTGTGATCGACCCAGCAAATCCGCCCTTTGGTGCGTTGTCCAGATCGGCAATACCCGGTTCAATCATCTTTTCGTACGGGTCGTGGAACGGCATGCGCCACACAGGGTCAGCGACTTCATCTGCCGCCGCGCTCAAGCACGCCGCGAAATGTTCGTCATCCGTATAAAACGGCGCAAGATCTGGACCAACGGCAACCCGAGCCGCACCTGTTAATGTGGCCATCGAAATCAAAAGATCCGGGGATTCTTCTGACGCCAGCGACAACGCATCAGCCAAAACAAGGCGCCCTTCGGCATCTGTGTTGTTAATTTCAACGGTCAAGCCGTTGCGCGCCGTCAGAATATCCTGTGGTCGAAACGCGTTGTCAGACACAGAATTTTCGACGGCCGGGATCAATACTCGTAATCGGATTTGAGCTTTTGTTCCCATTAACATAGCTGCCAAACCCAGAACATTGGCCGATCCGCCCATATCCTTTTTCATCAGGCCCATAGACGCCCCGGGCTTGAGGTTTAATCCACCAGTGTCAAAACAAACGCCTTTGCCAACCAACGTGACAGTCGGCCCAGCATCGCCCCAACGCATGTCTATCAAACGTGGTTCGCGATCAGCCGCACGCCCAACCGCATGAATCATCAAGAAATTCTGCTCTAACAAGGTATCGCCAACAATCACGTTGATCGACGCACCATGCTGAGACGCAAGATCACGCGCCGCCTGTTCAAGATCGGGTGGGCCCATATCTGAGGCCGGGATATTGATCAGATCGCGCGTTAAGGCCTCGCCATTCACAATCGTTTCAATCCTTGCCGCGTCCAATTCCTGCGGTGCGCACAAACGGGCGGCAATACCGCTGCGTGAACGATATCTGTCAAACGCATATTGCGCGAGAAGGGCTCCGATACATTCAGATTCCGCATCGGCCCCATCCGGCCAAGATTGAACGGCATACTCACCAGCTGGCAATCGAGCCATGCCCGCCGCCAAATGAAACCGCGACCGAGTTCGGGACGTTGGCGTGCCGAAACCGACCACCGCTTCGCGCACACCATTTGGGCCGGGTAAAGCCAAACCTTGACCCAACTGACCGCTGAAATCCATGGCCTCGACCCACGCACTGACGTCATCAGGCTGACGTTTCAGCCATCCGTCAAAGTCACTTTCGCCAAGCACGTGCAAGGGGATTGCGTTGTCTGGGTTTGCAAATCTTATGGTCATGGTCAGGCCTTTCTGAAGACTCACCTGACCCTACCGTGCTGCCGACTGGCCGCAAGACCCATCCCATCACGAAAGCAATGCAATCAGATTGTTAAATCCTGCAAATCCCAAATCGCGGTCAACGATCCTTCGCCAATACGCATCAGCCGCCCAAGCGTAGCAGCAAGGGCAACGCCATTGCTGTCATCGATGCATTCCGTGACATCGCCGGCTACACGAGCCAATTTTGTCATGCCTATCTGATCTGCAATTGCGATCAAAGAACGGCTGGATTTGCGAAGATCATCCATATTGTTCGCTCGATACAAACGATCACAATGGGCAAGGCGCAACGCCAATTCCTCCATCGCGCGACAAACGACGTCTTCCGCCGCGGAATCACCCATATCTGAGTACAGCTTACCGAGCTTTTCTGAATCGACTCGCACGAATTCTGTTGGTTTAATTAACAATAGTTCTTCCACGTTACTCACCCTTGGCAACATCTGGCCGTTCACCCAAACCGCGGACACGATGACACCCAGTCCTTCTTAAAAGGTTGCGACCCTTTCCAAAGGGAAGACATTTTTCTCTCGAATTTAATGACAATCACGACTATTGGCGGTGCCCAGAACACAGAGGGTCACACGACAATGCATAGACTGAAGCCATTGCCAGCTTATCTGCAACAGCGTTACACTGGCTGGAAAGCAACGACCTACGCAGAAAATTCCGCTTGGTATAAACGCTTGGCAGAAGACGGCCAACGCCCTCGGGCTATGGTCATCACGTGTTGCGATTCACGCGTGCATGTCACATCCATCTTTGGTGCGGACCAAGGCGAATTCTTTATTCACCGCAATGTGGCGAACCTTGTACCACCTTATGCTCCTGATACAGATCATCACGGCACATCCGCCGCCGTTGAATATGCAGTCAACGTTTTGCAAGTCGCGCACCTTATCGTGCTTGGGCATTCGCAATGCGGTGGCGTGAAGGGTTGCTTGGATATGTGCAAAGGCGAAGCCCCAGAATTGGAAAAACCGGACAGCTTTGTTGGCCGATGGATGGATATCCTTCGCCCCAAATATCCTTTGGTGGAGGACATCGAAGACAAAGATCAACAGGTTCTCGAATTTGAACGCTATGCCGTCCAAACCTCTATCGAAAATCTGTTCACCTTCCCCTTTATCGAAAAGAGACACGCAGAGGGCCAACTCAGCTTGCATGGGCTATGGCTTGATATTTCGGATGGGCGACTTGAAGCCTACGCGCCAGACGCTGGGAGTTTTCAGCCTGTTTGACCTTTTCATTGGTCAAAAATGCGCTAATTGAACGTCAGTTCATTTAGCCGGGCAAAAATATGTCGGACATCCTTTCGTTGGCAGCAAATAACCTGCTGTCACCTATCATCCTCAGCTTTGCTTTGGGGGTGATTGCAGCGCTTGTTCGTTCTGATCTTTCGATTCCGGAAGCCGCTGCAAAAATGATGTCGATTTATCTGTTATTCGCCATCGGTTTCAAAGGTGGGGTCAGCGTCGCGGACCATGGGTTGGACGTGACATTAGGACTGTCTTTGATGGCGGGTGTCTTGCTGTCGTTTAGCTTGCCGATCATCGCCTTTGCCTTGTTGCGGTTGATCAGTGGGCTTTCCGTGCTTGATGCCGCTGCGGTGGCTGCACATTACGGGTCAATCTCGATCGTCACATTCGTTGCCGCGACATCTGTCCTTGACGCAAGTGGCATTGGGTCGGCCGGGTATATGGTTGCCGTCGCCGCCGCAATGGAAGCACCAGCGATCTTATCCGCCCTTTGGCTGGTTTCGCGATCATCCGGCGGCGGACGCATGGATTCCGAATTGATGCGCGAAATCTTGTTCAATGGATCTATCGTTCTTTTGGTCGGCAGTTTTGCCATCGGCATCGCAACCGGGGCGGATGGGTTGGCCCGCATTGATGCGTTCATCGTTGCCCCCTTCCAAGGTGTCTTGTGTTTGTTTTTGCTGGACATGGGCCTTGTCGCGGGTCGGGGACTGCGCGACGGGCGTGGCGTGTTAAAACCCGGTGTCTTGGCATTTGGAATTTTGATGCCTTTGATTGGCGCAAGCCTTGGCCTTCTTGCCGGTATGGTCCTGGGATTGGACACCGGGAGCATTGCCCTGTTTATGGTGCTGTCTGCATCCGCAAGCTATATCGCCGTACCGGCGGCGATGCGGGTGGCCTTGCCAGAAGCAAATCCATCCATTTATTTGACGCTATCGTTGGGCGTAACCTTTCCTTTCAACCTTACACTGGGCATTCCGCTTTACGTCGCTTTGGCCAGTGCAATTGCGGGACACTGACCAGATGCAAACTCACAAAGCCAAACGTGTCGCCATCATCATTGAAACAGTGATGCAAAATCGCTTGACCCAAACCATGAAAGATACCGGCGTGACGGGTTGGACTGTTCTGCCCGTTTTAGGTGGATCAGGGGAATCGGGGGAATGGAGTCGTGACGGGCAAGTCAGTCGCGGCACAGGTATGGTTCAGGTTGTTTGTATTATTCGTCCTGAACGTTTGGACGAGTTGATGGAAGCAGCCTTTGCGGTCGTTGATCGCCATATGGGCGTTGTCACAATCAATGACGTCGAAGTACTACGTGCGGAAAGGTTTTAGGATCCATTCTGACGGTCAACGAACCCTAGCAAGTCTCGCCAAGTTGCAAACTTGATCCCAAATCCTCTGTCATCCTGTGACCTACATCCTGACCTTCAAAGACACGCAACGCTAAATCACCAACCCGTACGCCAATGGCATGGGCATCAACCCGCACAGTTGTTATTGACGGAACACAGACAGATGCAATTTCAAACGCCCCAAACCCGGTGATGGCCAAATCTTTGGGCACCTGAAGCCCCATACGTTCACACGCACTTAATGCGCCAAACGCGACAGGATCAGACACGCAGACCAGCGCATCCAGATCATTCAAAGACGATCCCAGCGCCCGGACGGCATCTGCACCTTGTGTCATCGACACAGGTGCTTGACCCGCGTCTACGATTTTCACCTCTGGCAATCCCAATGATTGCGCCGCGTCAACAACACCGCGTCGTCGTTCAGCCCCACGATGATCTGTCCCCTCTGACGCGCCGACAAAAGCCAATTTACGCCGCCCGGTCTTTCCTAAATGATGCACCAGTGGTTTCATTGCATCTGCATTGGAAAACCCAACCACATGTCCCAAAGGGTTATCCGGCAAGTCCCAAATCTCGAATATCGGAACATTGGCGGCGCGCACCAACTGCTGTGTGGCGTCGGTGTGATACCCACCCGTTAGAATGACGGCCTCTGGTCGGCGTTGTAACAACTGACGCACCAAGTGCTCTTCTGCTTCAACGTCGTAATTTGTACTGCCCAACAAAAGCTGCAACCCAAGATCGCCAAACGTTTCAGACAATCCTCTGAACGTATCCGCAAAGTTCGCGTTGTTTATCGAAGGCAGCGTCACGGCAACAAAACCGCTTTTTTGCGATCGGAATGCCTGTGCAGTTGTGTCGTACACATATCCAAGACGCGCAGCAGTGTTTCGGACCAGATCACGCGTTTTCTGATTGACCATGGTGTCGCCTCGCAATGCCCGCGAAACGGTCATGGGCGACACTCCGGCCGCCTTTGCCACATCGCGCATTGTCGTGCGTCTACTCATTGCAAAGCCCTATGAATTAATTGCTGTATTTTCAAAGAGACGCGGTAATCCCACCATCCACATACAGCGTGTGTCCGTTGACAAAACTAGACGCCGCAGAGGACAAGAATACGCAAGCCCCGACAAGTTCTTCGACATTGCCCCAACGTCCCGCAGGCGTGCGTTTTTCCAGCCATGCACTGAATTCCGGATCCGCAACCAGTGCCGCATTCAATGGCGTATCGAAATACCCCGGAGCAATCGCGTTACACTGCAGACCATGTTGGGCCCAATCTGTCGCCATTCCTTTGGTGAGGTTGGCAACCGCGCCCTTTGTTGCCGTATAGGGTGCAATGCCCGGACGGGCCAAGGCGGTTTGAACACTGGCGATATTGATCACCTTACCCGATTTGCGCCCGATCATGTGACGCGCACAGGCCTGCCCAACATGAAAAACACTTGCGACATTGGTCTGTAAAAGCCTTTCGAATGCATCAGCCGGGAAATCTTCAAGTGCTGTACGATGCTGCATACCAGCGTTGTTGACCAAGATATCAATGGCACCGGTCTTTGCCTCGAACGCATCCACAGCTGCACGCACACCATCATGATCAGTTGCATCAAACGCCAGAGTATGGACAGTTGCGCCCCCTGCGTTCAGTTCATCCGCAGCGCGTTCCAGTTTTGCGGTATCACGCCCGTTTAAAACGATCTCAGCGCCTGCAGCAGCAAGGCCGCGTGCCAATGCAAAACCGATCCCTTGCGATGACCCGGTGATCAGGGCGCGACGTCCCTCAAGCGAAAACAATTCCGTACCCCGTGTCATTCTTTCTCCTTCGCATGCATAAAGATCATTGATCTAATATTACTGTTACCGATACCATGGCGCTGGCAAAGAATAGAAGTCAAGCTTGAAAACTGTGGCAAAATCCTTGAGACCAGATGTAAGGGCAGCTGACATGCAGTTGTCAGAGTTTTGAGCAAGAGAACGGAACGAAAATGACGCAATCAGACATAGGCGTAATTGGACTGGGCACCATGGGTGCAATGTTGGCGCTGAATATAGCGGACAACGGGTTTCCAGTTTCGGTGTACAACCGGACAACGTCACGACTGCCCGAATTCATGGAAGAAGCAGGCAAGCTGGCGGACAAAATTACTCCGGCAGAAACGCTAGAAGCCTTTATTGCATCATTAAAGACGCCGCGAAACATTGTGCTGATGGTGCCCGCCGGGGCAGCCGTCGACAGCCAAATCGAAGCGCTGCGCCCACTGCTTGATAATGCTGACATGATCATTGACGCCGGCAACGCAAATTTCCACGAAACCAATCGGCGTGCAAAAGCAGCAGATGAAGCCGGATACCCTTACCTTGGGATTGGCGTTTCGGGTGGCGCCGAAGGTGCGCGGTTTGGTCCGTCGATCATGGGTGGCGGTCCACAGGCCAGCTGGGATCGTATCAGCCATATCCTTGAGGCGATTTCGGCAAAATACGAAGGTCAGGCTTGCGCACAATGGATGGGCGCAGGGGGTGCTGGGCATTTCGTCAAAACCGTACACAACGGTATTGAATATGCCGACATGCAATTGATCGCCGAAGCTTATGGCATCATGCGCGACGGTATGGGTATGGCGGCAAAGGACTGTGGCCAGATCTTTGACACGTGGAACGAAGGCCCTCTGAAAAGCTACTTGATCGAAATTTCCGGTAACGTCTCACAAGCCGAAGATCCTGACACACAGAAACCTGTGCTGGATATTATTTTGGATCGAGCCGGACAAAAAGGCACCGGGCGCTGGACTGTGATCGAAAGCCAAATGCTGGGTGCTCCCGTTCCTGTCATCGAAGCGGCGGTATCAGCACGCAACCTGTCCGCAGCACGCGATTTGCGTTTGAAAGGCGAAGACATCTATCAACCGGGCGCGCGCAGCTTGCCACAAGATGCGTTGACAATAGCGGACATCGAAAAGGCATTGATCGCAGGCAAAATCCTTTGCTACGCTCAAGGTTTCGAACTGCTGTCCAAGGCAAGCGGTGAATACGATTGGTCACTGCCAATGCCTGAGATCGCCGAAGTTTGGCGCGAAGGTTGCATCATCCGGTCCGCCATGCTGAACGATATGGCCACTGCGTTGCGTGAAGACGCGACAACCAATCTGGCATTCGCGCCGCACTTCAAGGCATTGATCAGCGGCACAGTGGATGGTTTGCGTAAAACCACACTGGCCGCATTGGCTGCGGGTTTGCCCGTACCTGCATTGGCCGCGGCGTTGACTTATTTCGACACGCTGACAATGGGCCGGACAACTGCGAACATGTTGCAAGCGCAACGTGATTACTTTGGCGCACACAGCTTTGAGCGTGTCGACAAATCCGGCGCTCACCACGGACCGTGGTTAGGGCAACATTTGAAAGACTAGGCAGAATTGCAAGACACCGGGTCACAGGCTAGGCTCCCTTTCAGGGAGACTAGTCATGACCTCGGTACGCCTGCGCCTACTGATCCTTGCACTTTTGCCGCTGATTGTTCTGATGCCTTTGCTGTTGTTCTTAGGCATGAGCCGGTGGACAACTGATTATGACAAAGTCCTCACCGCCAATGTCGAAAGCGACTTGCGCATTGCCGAACAGTATCTTGCGCGCATTCTAAGCGGGACAGGGACCGATCTGGACAGCGTGGCCCAAGCCGCCGCCTTTGCCACCGCCCTTCAATCTGATCAAGCAGGGTTGGACGCATACCTCGAAGATCGCCGAACAGCCCTTGGGTTGGATTTCCTGTATTTTCGCGACTCTCAATCCGTCGGTGACGCCGAACGATGGCCCGTTGTGCAACGCGCCTTGACCGGATCGCGCACAACGGAAATTGACATCTTTTCGGGCGAAGACCTTCAGCAGCTAGACCCCGAATTGGCCAAAACAGCCCGGATTGATTTGATCGACACAGAGGCTGCCGTTCCAACTGATCGCATTGTCGAAGACCGCGGAATGGTTGTTCACAGTGCAGCACCCGTGCAGCTGAACGACACAACCGGCGTTCTGGTGGGTGGCATTCTGCTAAATCGGAATTTGGACTTTATCGATTCAATCAACGCCCTAGTCTATCTGAACGCGGTAACGGGTGGCGACAGGCAAGGCACTGCAACGTTGTTTCTGGAAGACGTGCGCGTTTCAACCAATGTGCGTTTGTTCGAAGATGTGCGCGCCTTGGGAACGCGTGTGTCCGCTGTGGTGCGACAGACCGTGCTGGGCGACGGACAAACGTGGCTGGCCCGCGCCTTTGTTGTCAACGATTGGTATATCTCTGGCTATCTACCGGTAGTGGACAGCTTTGATCAGAGGGTTGGCATGCTCTATGTCGGCTTCCTCGAAGCTCCGTTTTCATCAGCCAAGCGGGCAGCATTCAGATGGATGTTCGCCGCGTTTATCGCGGTATTGCTGATCTCTGCACCCCTGTTTTTGTGGTTGGCCAAGGGCATTTTCGCGCCGCTTGAACGCATGACCCAAACCATGACGCGTGTGACTAAAGGCGACCTGAACGCGCGCAACGGCAACGTTGGGACGCAGGATGAAATCGGTCAGGTCGCCGGGCATTTGGATGACCTTCTGGATCAAGTTCAAGATCGCGACAAAGCGTTGCGAGAATGGGCCGATGAACTGAATGCCCGCGTCGAAGATAGAACAGCGGAATTGCGCGACGCGAACAAAAAGCTGCAGACGACGTACAAACAGCTCGTGATGTCAGAAAAACTGGCATCGATCGGGGAAATCACCGCTGGCGTTGCCCATGAAATCAACAACCCTGTTGCCGTCATTCAAGGCAATGTCGATGTCGTCCGCGAAACGCTGGGGCCAAATGCCAAAGACGTTGGAACCGAACTTGGCCTGATCGATCAACAAGTCGGACGCATCACTGCAATGGTCAGCAAGCTATTGCAGTTCGCGCGCCCTGGCGAATATGCGGGCTTTGGCGAAACCGTTGATCTGCGCCCTGTTGTCGCCGACTGTCTGATTTTGGTCGAACATGTTCTGGTCCAAAAAGACATTCAGGTTACAACCGACCTAAAAGACGTTGTACCCGTGCGCATCGATTCAGGCGAGATGCAGCAGGTCGTCATCAATCTGATCATCAACGCAGCCCAAGCTATGGGTGAAAACGGGGCCCTGACACTGCGCTTGTTTCAAGAAGATCGTGATTTGAAACCAATGGTCGCGCTACAGGTCAGCGACACAGGGCCGGGATTGCCAGATGACATGATCGCGTCAGTTTTTGATCCGTTCTTCACGACAAAACTGGGGGAAGGCACCGGGCTTGGGTTGTCGATCTCTCAAACGTTGGTGCAACAGGCGGGCGGTCTGATCGAGGCTGAAAACCACATTGAAGGCGGCGCAGTTTTCACGGTTTGGTTGCCAATCGCAGATGAGGTCGAATTGGCGGCCCAATAACGTCGCCTTAATCTTCCCACGTTGAACATTTCCGATCAATCGTCTTACGCGACACGCCCAATCTGCGCGCAGCTTCTGCACGGTTTCCGTCGCACCGATCCAGAACGTGAAGGATGTGGCGCTGGGTTACTTGTTCAAGCGACTCGATTGCCTGATCCCCCGTTATCGTCCCGTGTCCCGCAAATTCCATTGGGAACGCCCCGACAATGACAGACCGTTCAATCAGATTGCGCAATTCACGCACATTGCCGGGCCAGTCGTATCGGTGAAGCTTTAGCAGCGTTTGATCATCCAATTCCAACGCGGGCATGCCAAGAGTTTGGGAAAACTGGTTCATGAAAAAAGCAGCCAGTTCAACAATATCACCCGCACGGTCTGAAAGCTTGGGCATCTGCACGTTCACGATGTTAATGCGATGGTACAGGTCGGCCCTGAAGCGACCCTGCGCCACGGCCTGTTCCAAATCACTGTTGGTCGCAAAACTAAACCGAAGGTTCAGCGGGATTTCCCGTTCACCGCCAACGGGCCGGATGCGTTGATCTTCGAGAACGCGCAGCAATGCGGCCTGAACGCCTTCAGGCATCTGCGCCACCTCATCCAAAAACAAGGTGCCCCCGTCAGCCAACAAGAATAATCCGGGCGCCTGCTCGCCCCCTTCGCGCGCATCGCCGAATAATTCGTACGCAATCCGGTCGGGTGCGATCGTTGCACAGTTTACCGCAACAAAGGGCCGTTCCGCGCGATCAGACAGCGTATGCAATGTGCGCGCGGCAACCTCTTTTCCCGTGCCACTGGGCCCAGTGAATAACACTGGCGTCGCCAATGGCGCCAATTTCACCAGCAGTTCGCGTACGGTTTCCAATGCTGGTGAATCGCCCAACAACTGACCTTTGGCCGCCTCGGCAGCCAGTGCGTGACGCAGCAATGTGTTGTCCCGGCGCAAATACGTACGATCCAACGTGCGCGACACTGCATTCAATATCTGGTTCGCGCGAAAGGGTTTGAGAACAAAGTCACTGACACCAGCACGCAAAGCGGCAATTGCTGTTTCAAGATCAGCATAAGCCGTCATCAGGATCGTATCAGCAAAAAACCCAAGTTGGCGCTGTTCGCAGACCCATTCTAATCCAGTCTTTTTTGGTAAGATGTTGTCAAAGATAACCAGATCGAAATGGGCTTCATCCAAATGTTTGGAGGCTTCTGCTGCGGATGCTGCCTGTTCAACTCGCTTGGCCCGAGGCTGCAAAATCTTAATCAGAAAATTACGCATACCGGGTTCGTCATCAACAACCAGTATCGACGCTTCGGCCAAGGCCGGCCCATATGCATCCGGGCGAAGATCGTCCATTCGTTACTCCAACCGCACCGCGTCAGACGTAAAGCGGTCTTCCGAGGAAAAGCCCATCTCGCCAAGCGCGAAATATGCCCCGATACCGATCAGTATCACAGCCGCAAAGCCTGTTAACATTGCTTTCATTTAGTCCTCCATCGTTGCTGCGCGCAGGAAGGCGATCAGATCTGCCCGATCTTGCGGTTTCGCGATCACTTGCATGGGCATTTTTGAGCCCGGAATGTAATGATCTGGACCTTGGTCAAACAAAGCATCGATGGTTTCGTCGCCCCATACAATGTCTGATCCATCCAGCGTGTTTGAATATCGATACTCTGGCACTGTTCCCGCCCGCCGTCCGAACACACCGTGCAACGTCGGGCCCGCTTTGCGCGACGACCCTTCTTCTAACGCGTGGCAGATGGAACATTTGCGCATAAACTGGCGTTCTCCGTTTGGCATCGCATCTGCATCACGCAAAAAGGTTCGGGCTTGACCTTCGGCGGGATCAAATTCGTCAAGCAATGACACCGGCCAAGCATACACAACGTCATCCAATCCGCCTGCATATATCCTGTCGCCCTTTTTCGAAAAAACAAGCGCCCAGACCGGACCTTGCCGCATTGCGCGGAAATCGCGCGTTATCCGCCAACGCGCGCTGTCGATCATCATGATATACCCCTGGCCATCACCAACCGCGATCTGGTCTGTGTCTTGGTGGTATGCCATCGACAATATCGGCCGCCTGTCGAGCGTGAAGTCCGCGATTTGTGCGCCGGTCTCGCTGTCCAGAACGCGCGTTCCACCATCGACCGCGCCGTAAGCAATCCAACCTGCCCCAACGATCAATCTGTTGATCCCAAAACCATGCCGTACCAAAGGCAAAGGCGTGTCCAACGTACGCAGGTCATAGCTAAGCAAAACGCCATTTGACGTGGCCGCAAACAAACGCGTGCCGTCCCAAGAATGCGCGACCGCATTCACCCCAGCGCCAGGATAAGGCAGTTTGATTGGATCGGCGCTGTCCAAGGACCACAAGAAAATATCCCCGTCCCATGAGCCGCTTGCGACGTGTTTGCCGTCAGGCGACACGCTTAGTGATGCGACCTTGCCCTTGTGACGGCCCAAAAGACGGTTTGTATCCCCCCAATAGCGGACGGCGAAATCGTCACCACCTGATACGATGTCCCCGGTCGCAGTCATCGCGACCGCGGTCACCGCAGCATCGTGACCGTCAAGCCATCGCGCGTCTTGATCGTCCCACACACCCAGAGAATTGTCGAAACTGGCCGAAACGATTTGACCGTCATTGGTCAAGGCCAAGCCCATGATCGGACCACCATGCCCTTTCAATGTTGTGAAATCCTGTGCGGCGGTTTGAACCGCACAAACCACAAGAAAGGCTGACAACAATCGCCACATTATTCTGCCGGGGTCGCCTCCTGCGGAGCTTCAATGGTTTTGGATTTCACCTCTTCCAACCAAAGCGAATGGTGCTGTTTGGCCCAAGCTTCATCAACCTCGCCCGAGCCCATGGCATCATATGCGCCTTCCATTCCAACGGTCCCGATATAGATATGCGCCAGAATGATACCCATCAAAACAAACCCGACAATCGCATGCCAAGTCTGTGCCAATTGCATTTCTTCTTGCGGTGCCAGTTCCGTGGGCAACGGCGCCATGCCAATCCATCCGGGCGCACCAACATCGTTCAGCAACACAAAGGTCTTGGCAAACATTGGCAGTTCGAACGGGAACAGCAACGACAATCCTGACGCTGAAATCGATGCGCCAAGCAGGATGACCGACCAAAAGATGACCTTTTGACCTGCGTTGAACTTTTTCGCTGGGGGGTGTTTTTTGCCGATGATCCCACCCGCTTGCATGATCCAGACAAGATCAGTTCGGTTTGGAATATTGTGCCAGACCCACATGAAAAAGATCATGACCAATGCGATCATAAAGGCCCAAGACACATTGTTATGGATGAACTTTGATCCGATCAACAAAGCGGAATTGAAGTCTTTCCCAAGATACGGCGCAATCAGGGTGCGCCCGAACATCGTGAAAATTCCAGTAAACCCAAGCAAGATAAATGAACCGGCCAGCATCCAATGCGCGATCCGTTCAAAGAACTTGAACCGCGTGACTGTCTTCCCGGTCTGTTCGTCTTCAACCCTGATCCGTCCACGCAGCAGAAAGAACAGCACAAGCGCGCCAATCACTCCGATTAACCCCCATCCGCCATATTGCGACAAAGGTCCCTTGCGGAACTCATACCAAGCCATACCACCGTCTTGCACCAGAACCTTGGCCACATCGCCGCCGCCCGACACACTGATATCTGCCGAACCATACCGCAAAGCCCGCCAAAGTTCGGGGTCAGATTGCCCACCCAAGGTGCCCAGTTGCGTCGCGATGCCTGCTGCGGAATTCGCATCACCCGTATTTTCGCTTCTGAACGTATCATCCAGCTTTTCGCCTCTTTGACGGGCCAGAATGTCTTCCAATGTTTGCGCACCGCCTGTCGCAGCACGATCAGGCACCGGCTCTGGCTCAGCGGTGTCGGCGTCTTGCGCATATGTCCCGATGCCCAGTGTGCAACATAGCAAAACTGACAACATGAAAGCCATCAAACGCATCGCATTACCCTCTTGATTTGCGGATCATCTTGAACCACTGGCCCGGCCCAGAAATCCTGCCATTTTCTTCAAATTGTATTCACCGGATTGACGTGTGCAGTGCGTGAATTGAACTCAGTCGCCCAACCCTATCAACTGCAGCGCCTGCCAATTTATCAAACCCGAAGGCTTCGTGTTCTTAGTACGCGAAGCGGATCGCCCGAATGATCGGGCGACCCTTTTTGTTGGGTGCAAAGCCGGTGTCACCCGCCTTTTTGGTCGTAAGCTGTACCCCAGCCCCAAGCACCTGAGCCAAAGCCGCGCGCGACCACGCGTTCACGGTAGATCGCTGACACAATGTCACCATCCCCCGCCAACAAGGCTTTCGTTGAACACATCTCGGCACAGATCGGCAACTTGCCCTCCGCTATCCGGTTGCGCCCATACTTGGCGAACTCTGCAGTTGAATGCGTATCCTCTGGGCCACCGGCACAGAACGTACATTTGTCCATTTTACCGCGAGACCCAAAGTTGCCCGCCTGTGGAAATTGCGGCGCGCCAAAGGGGCACGCGTAAAAGCAATATCCACAACCGATGCACAGGTCTTTGCTGTGTAGAACGACACCTTCTTCGTTTTGATAGAAGCAGTCGACCGGACAAACCGCCATACAAGGCGCATCCGAACAATGCATACAGGCCACGGAAATCGACCGTTCGCCGGGGTTCCCATCATTGATGGTTACCACGCGACGGCGGTTGATACCCCAAGGCACCTCATGCTCGTTCTTACAGGCCGTGACACAGGCGTTACACTCAATGCAGCGCTCGGCGTCGCAGAGAAATTTTGCTCTAGCCATTCTCTTTCCTCCTTACGCTGTTGAGATTTTGCAGAGAGACACTTTGGACTCCTGCATTTGGGTTACACTGTCGTAGCCATATGTCATGGCCGAGTTCGCAGACTCACCCAGCACATACGGATCGGCACCATCGGGATATTTGTCCCGAAGGTCCTTGCCTTCAAAATGCCCACCAAAGTGGAAGGGCATAAAGGCAACGCCTTCACCGACACGGTTGGTAACCATGGCCATGACTTTGACCTTGGTGCCTTCCGCACCTTCGACCCAGACTTGGTTCCCATCCCGCACACCAAGGTTGTTGGCATCGCGCGGGTTGATCTCGACGAACATGTCTTGCTGCAATTCCGCAAGCCAGGGGTTGGATCGGGATTCATCTCCTCCGCCCTCATATTCGACCAGACGGCCAGATGTGAGGATGATCGGATAGTCCTTGCTGAAATCCTGTTTCTGGATCGAGGCATACATCGTCGGCAGACGATAGAACTTCCGGTCTTCGTAGGTAGGATAGTCTGCGACAAGATCGCGACGGTTGGTGTAAAGCGGTTCGCGGTGCACTGGCACCGGATCCGGGAAGGTCCACACAACGGCACGGGCTTTTGCGTTCCCAAAGGGTGCGCAGCCATGCTTGATTGCAACCCGCTGAATACCGCCCGAAAGGTCGGTTTTCCAGTTGGTTTCTGGCCCTGCCACAGCATCAATGGCGGCACGTTCATCAGCCGTCAAATCACCGTCCCAACCAAGATCCATCAGCATCTGCATCGTAAATTCTGGATATCCATCCTCGATTTCCGATCCAACGCTATAGACCCCGTCAGCCAACAGGTTGTCACCGTCCCGTTCGACACCAAATCGCGCCCGGAAGGTCAAGCCACCTTCGGCCACCGGTTTGGACATGTCATACAGGTTTGGCGTGCCCGGGTGGCCCATTTCAGGGGTGCCCCAGCTTGGCCATGGCAGACCATAATAATCGCCATCAGCCGGGCCACCAATGGCCTGAAGCGTTGTGCGATCAAAAGTATGCTGATTGGCCATGTGCAGTTTCACCCGCTCTGGCGATTGACCCGTATAACCGATTGTCCACATGCCGCGGTTGATTTCGCGTAATGTGTCCTCGGCATCCGGGGTCAACCCGTCTTCTTCCAGCTTGATGTTTCGGAACATCCGATCGTGCCAGCCGAATTTCTTTGCGAACAAAGCGATGATCTCTTGATCAGGCTTGGATTCGAACAAAGGATCGACGACCTTTTCGCGCCATTGGAACGACCGGTTCGACGCCGTGACAGAGCCACGCGTTTCGAACTGTGTCGACGCAGGCAACAGATACACCCCGTCTTCGCGGTCATGAAGTACAGCGGAAACTGTTGGATACGGGTCGACAACGACCAACATGTCCAGCTTTTCCATCGCCGTCTTCATTTCCTTCATGCGAGTCTGCGAATTTGGCGCATGCCCCCACAAAACCATGGCACGCACCTTATTCGGATTGTCCATGTTTTCGGGATCTTCCAAGACACCATCAATCCAGCGCGACACGGGAATACCCGTTAATTGCTGCAACGATTGGTCCTTGCCTTCCGCATTTTTCGAAGTCGCGAACTGGCCTTTCAGCCATTCAGGGTCTTCCCCCCAAACGCGCGCCCAATGCGCCCAAGATCCAGCCGACAGACCGTAATAGCCTGGAAGCGTGTGGCTTAGAACACCAAGGTCGGTTGCACCTTGCACGTTGTCGTGGCCGCGGAAGATGTTTGTACCACCACCCGACGTCCCCATGTTACCCAACGCCAGTTGCAACACGCAATACGCACGTGTGTTGTTGTTGCCGTTGGTGTGCTGTGTGCCACCCATACACCAAATCACAGTGCCTGGACGGTTGTTGGCCATCGTCCGGGCCACGCGGCGCAATTGCGATCCGGGTGTGCCAGTCACGCGCTCAACTTCTTCAGGTGTCCACTTGCGGACTTCTTCCTGAATTTGGTCCATGCCCCAAACACGGGTGCGGATGAACTCTTTGTCCTCCCAACCGTTTTCGAAGATGTGCCACAGAATGCCCCAAACAAGCGCTACGTCTGATCCCGGGCGGAACCGAACATATTCGTCTGCATGGGCGGCCGTGCGTGTATAACGTGGATCACAGACAATCAGCGGCGCGTTGTTTTGCTCTTTTGCGCGCAAAACATGCAACAGCGACACCGGATGCGCCTCGGCTGGGTTTCCACCGATGATGAAAATAGCCTTGGAATTGTGGATGTCATTGTAGCTGTTCGTCATGGCGCCGTAGCCCCATGTGTTCGCCACACCCGCAACTGTCGTCGAGTGACAAATCCGCGCTTGGTGGTCGACGTTGTTGGTGCCCCAATAACCAGCAAATTTGCGGAACAGATAAGCCTGTTCATTGCTGTGCTTGGCTGAACCCAGCCAATAGACACTATCCGGGCCGCTTTCTTCCCGGATATTCATCATGCCGTCGCCGATCTCGTCGATCGCCTGATCCCAGCTGATGCGCTTCCATTCGCCACCCTCTTTCTTCATCGGGTATTTCAAGCGGCGTTCGCCATGCGCGTGTTCACGCACAGACGCCCCCTTGGCACAATGCGCCCCAAGATTGAACGGGCTGTCCCAGCCAGGCTCTTGGCCCACCCAGACACCGTCCGACACTTCGGCCACAACCGTACATCCGACGGAACAGTGGGTACAAACGGACTTTTTCAATTCAACGGCACCGGTCGCAGCTGTCGCAGCCGAAGCCTGTTGAACGGTACCGCCCGTCGCAGCAACCGCTGCAAGGCCTCCGATCGCCAGACCCGAACCACGCAAGAATGCGCGCCGGTCTACCGAGGTTTCAGCAACCTCGGATAGGATACTCGTCCGCTGGGGGCGTCGCGCAACCCCGTTGGTCTTTTTCCGTAACATGTTTCTTCCTCCCTTGCTTGCTCAGTTCTCTCCTCAGAACCTTGCTCGCTTGGCTTTCGATTGGCTTTGATCGTCGGGCGTCACGCAACCAGTCATCAAAACCTGCTCTGCTCCGACCGGTTCCCCGGACATTGCCGTTTTTCTGCACGCTTTAGAAGCGCGCCAAGTCGTAAAAGGCGCGCGTATGCACCGTGTCCTGCATCTTTTCAGATGTCAGATCAGGTTCGGCTGCTTCAGCCTGCGTGCCACCAGTTGCAACCGCCACCGCCGCTATCGGCGCTGTGGTCCCAGCCAGTTTCAGAAAGTCGCGCCGCGAGGCGTCTTCTTTCTTGCTCATGCGAGTGTCTCCTCCCGCTGTTCCGACAGTTTCCTGCCGCTCGATTGATGCGGAATTAATCCGCACCGCTCATCCGAAACGCTTCGATTTCGACGTCCATAAACGCGCGGCCAACTGTGCCGACAGATGCGTAAAAGACCGAATTCTTTGCGCCCTCTAGATCCGAATAAAAATGTGCCGCCCATGGGGCGATATGTGTATTGAAGAACGTGCGTTGAACGCTGACAGACGCGGGCGTGCCAAATCGACCAACGATCATGGCACCCATCATTTCCATGAGGCTTGCGATATTGTCTTCTGGTTCAAACACATTGTCCGCACGGGCCAAACCGCGCGCTGTCATGTCAGCCCGCAACCGCGCCAACGGTTTTTCGTTCAAGAAACCCGTCAGATAATAACTGGCATAAGGCAGTAATTCGCCACGACCCAAACCAATGAACAGCTTGTTGAATTCGCTTTCGACGGTTTTGGGTTTGGTGATCTTAGCAAGTTTCGCCAGCGTTGAAACACCTTGCCCCAAATCACTGGTGTCCCCGGACAAACCAGCCGTCTGTTCAAGCAACATCTGATCTGGCGGCCCTGACAAAAGCAGCCCAACAAAGTTATAAAGATCGGCCCGAAGGCGATCTTCCTCGGCAATCGTGTGGTTTTCCACAGCTACTGTCATCCTGCTCTTTTATCCTCAAACGTAAATGTCATTCGGCGATGCCGCGGCATGTGCAGCGCCTCTTGGTTTTCGGCCATATCTGGCAATGGATCCGCTTGTTCATGAATGTCTGACGCGGCAATCACATTGGCCTCTTCGAAAGAGTCCTCGGAGTCCGCGTCTTCCTCAACCAAGGCCACGGCTTCATCTTCGGTTTGCTCTGGGTCTTCTTGTTCGGGCTCATCCTGCTCAAGCGATCCGTCTTCTTCAGCCGCTTTCGCCTCTTCTTGCCGTGCCATTTCTTCGATATGAGCCAGCATACCCTTTCCAACCTGATAGGTTGTTTGCAAATTCTCGACGACTGTGGCCGCGTCCGTGTAATCTTCGCCGTATTCAATCAGGCCATCCAAATTGGCCAAAACCGGATTTACGCGCCACAACTGGCGCAGCGCGCGTGTGCGCAACCGCGCCGGCACAGCGTCTTGCAAGAATGCTTTGAAATCGCTTTCGGCGTTCATCTCGGCTGGATCGGGCAACCCAAGCTCCTCCAAAAGCTCATCGTCAGATTTGTCTGCACCCGCCGCCTCAGCGTCTAACCGCCGCTGCGTTTCCAAAGCCGCGTTTTCGGCTTCTTCCTCGCGCGCGACCGCCGCACGCCGGTTTGCCCAAAAGTCGCTCATTGCAGACGCTCCTTTCGGGCCAAAGTCGGTGCGCGATACACATCTGCGGTCTGTGCAATCCGTGCATCACCAATGCCGTCTTCCTTTTGGTCGATCCGTTGTCGATCTCGTTTGCGTTTGATGAACTCTTCTTCCTCGTGGAACATTTCGACAAAGTTCTGAACCCACGCCAACAGCGCAGGCGGCATCGCGACTTTCTCAACGATCTCTTCGCCGCTATCAGTGTAATCTTGCGCCTCGTATGGGGACGCAGTGACCAGCACGACATCCAACCCATCGCCTTCAATCGGACGCATGACGACATAGATGCTTGGGACCTCTGCCTGCAAACCGTGCAGATATGCCTCGGTATCGGCGCCGTGCAATTCCAGCATCAGCGTTGCTGCGTGGTATTCGATGGCTTCGCCTTCACGGCGCAGTTCCCGCCAATCCGCAGGTCCAGCCCCCGGCAAGACAGCCGAAGCCGTCCAATGATGAGACACCCAACGCGTCACCCCCGGTGTTTTCCGCAAAACAACACCGAGCTGCAATGTATCGTACATCTTGGGATTGTGGATCAATCCGCTTCCTCCCTGACCTTCACCCTGCGACAACTTGGTAAATCCACAAAGCCCGATTTTGTGTACATCGGTATTCTTTTTACCATTTGGACAATTTGGGACACCTTGCCCGTTCACGGCAAAGCTCATGGACGAATTGTCTAACCTGACGATGTTACTCAGGTTAACCGCGCTTTGATCTTTTTTCATTCCCAACGTTCGAATCGTGCACGGTGATCGCAGCTTAGTCTTTAGAAAAGCGGTTGAGCCTAATCTGAAATCGTGTCTAGGCTGGTACACAAGGCAGACGCAAAAACAACCAAAATCACGCGTCTACCTAGGGGAGGTTTTTATGGCTAAATCACTGATTACATGTGATTGTCTGGGCACGCAGTCCATTGACTCGGATGGATTGTCAAAGGCCACCGGATTGGCAGTCAAATCACCCTGTACTGCCCTATGTACTCAGCAGTTGGGCATCGCCGCAAAGGCGTTGTCAGAGGAAGGCGCAATAATTTGTTGTGCACAAGAAGCCACCCGGTTCCAGACGCTCGCCGAAGAGCTGGGCGTGGCTGAACCCGCCTTTCTTGACCTTCGGGACAGGGCCGGATGGACCACGGATGACCGCCCGACACTACCCAAAATGTCCGCATTGATCGCGGAGGCGGCTTTGCCATCTGTTGGCCCAAAAACAATCGATGTGATCTCGGAAGGTATGTGCCTTGTTCTAGGGGCCCCCGACATCGCCATGTCCGTAGCGGAACAGCTCAAAGACCATCTCAGCGTCACGGTCTTGTCCGAAACCGCGCCAGACACCGTTCCAACAAGCGGTTTTGACGTTGTGGTCGGACGGTTACGCAATGCCGTCGGGGCGATCGGGAATTTCAAAGTCACGATTGATGATTTGCAGGAAATTGAACCAGGCGGACGTGGCGCTGTACAGCTCAGCGAGCCGCGCAATGGTGGTCAATCGCAATGCGACATTATCCTTGATCTGCGCAAGGACACCCCCTTGTTTCCCGCGCACGAAAAACGGGACGGTTACCTGCGCGCCGACCCAAGCTATGCCGCGGCCGTGGGGGCTGCAGTGTTGGATGCATCGCATCTGGTTGGGACATTCGAAAAGACATTGCACGTCAAAACCCAATCGTTGCTGTGCGCACATTCGCGAGCGGAACAGACCGGATGCACTCGGTGTTTGGATTTATGCCCAACGGGCGCGATTTCACCAACCGGGGAACATGTCACAGTCGATCCGCTGATTTGCGCAGGATGCGGTGCGTGTTCTGCTGCATGTCCGTCAGGTGCAATCGAATTGGACGCTCCATCTGTCGATCAAACCATCCTTCGTGTTCAAACGCTGGCCAAAGCATATCTGAACGCGGGCGGACAATCGCCGCGCCTGCTTGTCGTCAATGCGCATGGATCCGATATGATACGGCTCGTCGCGCGCCACGGCGATGGCTTGCCAGCCGATGTCATCCCTATGGAAGTAGACGCGCTGAATGGGTTTGGACATGCAGAAATAACCGCCGCTTTGGCCGCTGGGTTTGCATCCATATCCTTGGTTCCAAGTGTCGCCACAGATCGCGCAGCGTTATCGACACAAGTTGCTATCGCGCAGGCTATTGCCGGATCCGGAAAAGTGTCCGTCTTGGATACATCCAATCCCGACGTCATGAGCGAGACCCTATTTGCTGAAACTGTTCCGGAACCATGTGCGAACCCCGTGCGTCCCATGGGCACCCGCCGTCAGATCACGCGGCAAGCGGCAAAGGCATTGCAAGCTGAAACCGAAACCGTGGCCCTGCCCGAAGGGGCCCCTTATGGCGCCGTGCTGGTCAACACAGACAGTTGCACCTTGTGTTTATCTTGCGTGTCGCTGTGCCCATCTGGCGCATTAGGTGACAACTCAGATTTACCGCAATTGCGCTTTCAAGAAGACGCCTGTCTGCAATGCGGTCTGTGCGCCAACATTTGCCCCGAAAACGCGATCACCTACGAGCCACGCGTTAACCTGACCGACGCGGCCTTGTCCCAAGTTGTTTTGAATGAGGAAGAACCGTTTGCCTGCATCAAATGCAGCAAGTTGTTTGGATCAAAATCCACCATCGAACGGATCACCGAAAAGCTGCAAGGTCATTCGATGTTCTCTGATCCGGAAAAACTCAGCCTTATCCAAATGTGCGATGATTGTCGCGTCGACGCCCAATTTCACAGCGAAAACAACCCATTCGAAGGGGCCGAACGCCCACGCGTACGCACCACAGAAGATTATTTGTCAAAGCGGCGCGATCACTGATGATCCAAAGGTGCGCCCAGATTAGCCGCTTGAATGGCTTCGACATAGGCCAACAGCGCTTCGACGTCGTCCAAAGTCAGTTCAACTGGCACAATTGGCGAAGGGCGGTCTTCTGGGAACGGCTCGGTCACATCTTCGATCTGCGTGAACGCCCCGTGCGGTTTCAACGCATAGAATCCTGCGAACCGCGATTCCCAATCTTCGAACGTACGCAAAACAAAGAAAGATGGGGTCGATCCTATGCCCGTCAAACGCCCATCATCCACAACGCGATGACACCGCCCGCACTGGGATTGGGCAATGGATTTTCCCAGCTCCAAATCACCACCCACCGATACCTGCGCGACAACTGCTTCTTTTTCGGATGGCGGTTGAAAAATCGGCGCGCCACCATCCGGGGCAAAGGTCAAAACCGTGCGTTTTCCAACATCGGACGTGAACCAATCAGCAAAGCGTTTTGTTCCGGGATGATCCTCTTGGATTTTCATGTGCCAAATCGCCCCCGCACCCTCAAACAAGGCGCGACCCTCTGGGCCCAACACCATTTGCGCGGCCGCAGGATCATCAATCAATTCAACGCGCACCTGTGTTTTCAGAGTAAACCGAGGCAAGATGTGTTTGAACACTCCGGTGTCGATAAGCGCCTGCGGCGCGTGCAGCTGAACCAGCTTATCATTGGCCAACACAACCGTCGGCACATAGCACAGCAACAAAATGATCAAATTGCGAAGCATGGATCAAACTTAGACGCGCTTCGCACGTTCCGTCAAATCACAGAAGGAAGACAGGCATGAGTGACGATTTCAATATGTCGATGCGAAAGTTTCTAAAACAGGTTGGTGTGACCTCGCAGCAAGCCATCGAAGACGCAGTGCGCACAAAAGGCGAGGCTGGTAAAAGTTACACCGCCAGGGCAACTATTGTGATTGAAGAACTGGGACTTACGCATGAAGTCACCGGTGAGATCAAAGGAGAAAACTGAATTGGCCGACCGCGCACAGGTTCTGGACGTTCTAAAAGGTATCGCTGATCCAACAGGAGGGGACATTGTTTCATCCGGGGTGATGCGGGCTTTAACCGTAGAAAGCGGCGCGGTCCGCTTTGTGCTGGAAATCAATCCACAACACGCACAAGCATATGAAACAGCAAAAGATGACGCAGAACAGCAGATAAAAGCGTTGGACGGCATTCAATCTGTTTCGGTAATTCTGACCAGCCACTCCACCCCCAAGGCCCCACCTGATCTAAAACCGCAACGGCCAGCCGAACCGCAAGGCCCGCAAAAAATTCCGGGTATCGACCACATTATCGCAATCGCCAGCGGCAAGGGCGGTGTGGGCAAATCCACTGTGACGGCCAATCTGGCCTGTGCATTGGCGGCGCAAGGGCGGCGTGTCGGTCTTTTGGATGCAGACGTTTACGGGCCGTCGCAACCGCGCATGCTTGGAATTTCCGGGCGTCCGGCCTCGCCCGATGGCAAAACAATTCTGCCCATGCGCAACCACGGCGTTACCGCCATGTCGATTGGCTTTATGACCAACGAAGATCAGGCAGTCGTTTGGCGTGGCCCGATGTTGATGGGCGCCTTGCAGCAAATGATGAACCAAGTGCAGTGGGGCGCGTTGGATGTGTTGCTGGTCGACCTTCCACCCGGCACAGGCGACGTGCAAATGACCCTCAGCCAAAAGGCAAAGGTCGATGGCGCTGTGATCGTGTCGACACCGCAAGATGTGGCGTTGATCGATGCGCGCAAAGGGATCGATATGTTTCAGCAGCTACATGTCCCGATTCTTGGTATGATCGAAAACATGTCGACACATATCTGTTCCAGCTGCGGTCACGAAGAACATGTCTTTGG
>JBDWGM010000041.1:0-45111 GCA_039975755.1 Paracoccaceae bacterium
AATGATCGCTGAACCGCTTGAGCGTGGCTTTGGCTTGACGCTGGGCAACGCCCTGCGCCGCGTATTGCTGTCCAGCCTTCAGGGCGCGGCGATCACAAGCGTGCAAATTGACAATGTCTTGCACGAATTTTCGAGTGTTGCAGGTGTACGCGAAGACGTAACTGACATCGTTCTGAACCTCAAAGGTGTAAACCTGCGCATGGACGTCGAAGGCCCGAAGCGCCTTTCGATTTCCGCAAAAGGTCCAGGCGTTGTAACAGCAGGCGATATTTCAGACAGTGCTGGAATTGAGATCCTGAACCGGGATCACATCATTTGTCACCTCGACGATGGTGCTGATCTGTTTGTTGAGCTGACCGTGAACCTTGGTAAAGGTTACGTCTCGGCTGACAAGAACAAGCCTGAAGACGCGCCAATTGGTTTGATTCCAATCGATGCGATCTATTCGCCTGTGAAAAAAGTCAGCTACGATGTTCAGCCAACTCGTGAAGGTCAGGTTCTGGACTATGACAAGCTGACGATGAAGATCGAAACAGATGGTTCGATCACGCCAGACGACGCTGTCGCGTTTGCTGCGCGTATTCTTCAGGATCAGTTGGGTATCTTTGTAAACTTCGAAGAGCCCGAAAGCGCATCGCGTCAGGACGACGACGATGGTCTCGAATTCAACCCGCTTTTGCTCAAGAAAGTGGACGAATTGGAACTGTCTGTGCGTTCGGCAAACTGTCTAAAGAACGACAATATAGTATACATCGGGGACCTCATCCAAAAGACCGAGGCCGAGATGTTGCGTACGCCAAACTTTGGACGCAAGTCGCTTAATGAGATCAAAGAAGTGTTGTCCGGAATGGGGCTGCACCTTGGTATGGACGTTGAAGACTGGCCACCAGACAACATCGAAGATATCGCGAAGAAATTCGAAGACTCGTACTAAGGCGAGGCGGGGTTTTCCCCTGCCTTCCAAAATCAAATGCGCCGCAAGACGGCGGACATCTGGGCCAACGCCCCAAGGAGAGCCGGTGACACGCATCGCTGGCCAGACAAAGCAAAAAAGCCCCTCGACGGGCAATTAGGAGAACGAAAATGCGTCACGCACGAGGCTACCGCCGCCTAAACCGTACACATGAGCACCGTAAGGCGCTTTTTGCGAACATGGCTGGCTCGCTCATCGAACATGAGCAAATCAAAACAACTCTTCCGAAAGCAAAGGAACTGCGTTCGGTTGTCGAAAAGCTTGTCACACTCGCAAAGCGCGGTGATTTGCACGCACGTCGCCAAGCGGCTTCGCGTCTGAAGCAAGACAAGCATGTTGCAAAACTTTTTGAGATTCTTGGACCACGCTATGCAGAGCGCCAAGGTGGATATGTCCGCGTATTGAAAGCGGGCTTCCGGTATGGCGACATGGCTCCAATGGCGATCATCGAATTTGTTGATCGTGATCGGGACGCCAAAGGTCTAACGGATCGCGAACGCGTGGCAGCGGAAGAAGCTGCCGAGGATTGATTTCCCACCCACACCGTAAAGAACCCGCCAGAACGGCGGGTTTTTTTATGTCTAAAATTTTGAGTTGTCTCCAATTCGACCAAATTCGATGCAGCCGAAACCGAGGCTCAAGAGCCTTGCGAACTTGCATTTGAATCGAGCCCTTTGCATATGAAGCTGAGATGCTGAATGTAAGGGTTTCAAGATATGCGCATACTTCTTGCTGTATTGATCGTATTTTTGCCAAACATTGGGGTCGCTGAAACACGCGTTCCCAACGATCGACTTGAAATCTCGCTTGGGTTTGCGCCTGTCGTTCGGGACGTCGCACCAGCAGTCGTCAACATCTATGCCAAGCGCGTGACAGAGGTGCGTCGGCGTTCATTGTTTTCGGATGACCCGTTCTTCAAAGACTTCTTTCAAAATTTCGACCGGCCGCGGTCACGCGTTCAGAATTCGCTTGGGTCAGGGGTCATTCTTGGGGCCGACGGGATTGTGGTGTCAAATTACCATGTTGTTGGACAAGCGACGGATATCCGCGTTGTTTTGAATGACAGGCGCGAATATTCCGCACGTGTTCTTCTTGGGGACAAGGGCAGTGATCTTGCCATTTTGCAATTGGATCAGGCGGATGCGCTGCCCTACCTTGGGTTTCGCGACAGCAACACGGTTGAAGTTGGCGAATTGGTTCTTGCGTTGGGTAACCCGTTTGGAGTTGGCCAAACGGTCAGCAGTGGGATCGTCTCTGGCTTAGCACGATCAGGAGGCGCCGGGGGATCAGGGCGCGGATATTTTATTCAAACGGATGCACCAATCAATCCGGGGAATTCTGGTGGCGCGTTGGTCGATGTGAATGGTGACCTCATCGGGGTGAACACACGAATTCTGACGCGGTCGGGGGGATCGAATGGAATTGGCTTCGCCATTCCGGCGAACTTGGTCAAAGCGTTTGTAGAACAGGCGCGCACCGGGAACACACGGTTTGTACAACCATGGGCCGGGCTGTCCGGACAATCAGTCGACGCAGACATGACGGAAATGCTGGGGTTGGATGTGCCCGAAGGTATCATTCTGTCTGGCATCCACCCACTAAGCCCCTTTGTCGATCATTTCGAAGTGGGCGATGTGATCACCGAAATAGATGGCATGCAGGTCAATGCACCCCCTGAGATGTTGTATCATATGGCCGTGAAGGGCGAGGGGCGCGACATACGGGTGACGCGGACTCGGGACGGGGGTGTGTTTGAGATTGATGTCCGCCTGATCGCACCTCCGGAAACGCCGGAACGTGCAACATTGGCGCTGGACAACAGCCGCCTGTTGCCTGGTCTGACCGTCGAACGCATCAACCCAGCCGTCATTGCGGAACGCAACCTGCCTTTTGATGCGGCAGGTGTCGTTGTGACCGAACCGGGGCAATTGGGCGCGCGTGTCGGGTTGCGGCAAGGTGATGTTTTGTTGGCTATCAAGGGTCAAGATGTTTCCACGCCAGAAGACGTCTTTGATCTATTGCCAGAAGGACAACGCCGAACAGTTGTCTCTGCCGTGCGTGGAAATCGCCGGATCACCCTCAGATTCTAATCGGTTCGGTAACGGGCGATTGACAGCGAACTGATAAATTGCGACGTCTTTCAGAGACTGTTTTTGAACAAGGATATCCATCAAGAAGTAGGGCATACTGGCGGCCAAAGCTTTGCAACAAAAGACTGGGGTGCTTTGAAAATGATCGCGACTAGTCGGTCCCTGGACTCGGGCTTTCCTCATCTCTTCTGAGGCAGAGCGCCACACCATGTTCGTTCTTGTAAACAGGGCAACTGCACCTAAGTGAAGAGTTAACCAAAAATGGATCACGAACAAGATATGACCGATAAGCTTGCTGAACTTAGTGCTTTTGAAGCAGAGATAGGCACAAAACTACCTGAAGATTATCGACGGTTTGTTCTCGATTGGGACGGGGGCCTTCCGGACAAGCGGTTTTTTTATACGACAGGGGGTGATGGCGAAATTTGGGAGCTGAAAAATTTCTTCCATTTTGGCACATCGCCAAATTTAAGTTTGGCAAAACGATACGACGTTTCGCAATATTATGACTTACATGATTATCGCGATGAATTGTCGAATTATTTAGCTATCGGCGATGACTCCAGTGGAGGTTTCTTGTTGCTGGATAAGTTCACTGGCGGAATATTTTTTCTGGCACACGACTACTATTCCCCGAACGGAGAAAATATTTTTGGCGAAGGCTGCGGCATCTTGCATGTCGCATACAATTTTTATTGGTTGGAAAAATATCTTTTGACGAAAGCAGAATCTAATGACGATGATTTTGATCAAAGTTGGCACGATAAAGCCGGAGTACTGAGAATAAAAAACGAGAAACTCCAAGAAGAAGGGCGGTTAAGAAGGCTTCGAAGGGAAGCAGATCAAGCTAAACGAGAAACATAGCGAGGTAGGGTGTGTGATTTCACACACCACATTTCCGTATAATCGATCAAATTCTACCGAAGGAGTTCTTCGTGTGCGTGGTTGAGATTGAGTGCGTAGGATTTGCCGAAACGCGGGTTGCCGATGAAGCTGGCGAGGATGGTTTTTATGATGGAGAAAAGTACCGTAACATGATTTGCCCTCCGCGACACTTTCGCGCGAAGTGGCACAAAGCCACGCTGTTTTAACTATCTCAACGCCCCCTATGCCTTGTTTACGATGCACACTGTAAAGAAAGCGTCGTCGCGCTGGTTTAGCGCTGACGTTTTGAGCGGCCTAGGCTTATCGGGTGTCGGAATCGCGATGGTGATCAAAGGCTACAAAGCGATCCCACAAAACTAGCTGTTTGGGAAAGCTGAATGACACTCTGAGGATCAACACGCCAATGGTCGGTTACTTTTAATCCGATTTTCGTTTGGCGCGTAACTTGTCGAAATAATCTATCCGCTTGCGCATTTCACGTTCGTATCCGCGATCAGGCGGGTCGTATAATGTCTGACGTTCCAGATCGTCTGGAAAATAATGCTGCCCTGAAAACCCGTCTTCTGCATTGTGATCATAGGCGTAATCTTCGCCGTATCCTGCGTCCTTCATCAACGCGGTTGGCGCATTCAAGATGTGCTTTGGTGGCACGGCTGAACCGGTCTGCTTAGCCAACTTCATCGCGCCCTTGTAAGCGACATAAGACGCGTTGGATTTGGGGGCCAAAGCGAGGTAAATCACCGCCTGCCCAAGCGCCAATTCCCCTTCGGGTGATCCAAGCCGTTCATACGTGGCCCATGCATCCAGACACAGCCGTGAGGCTTGTGGGTCTGCAAGGCCGATATCCTCGACCGCCATGCGCGTGATGCGGCGCGCCAAAAACCGAGGGTCTTCGCCTGCCAACAACATCCGAGTAAGCCAATACATCGCCGCATCCGGGTCCGATCCACGGACGGATTTGTGTAGTGCTGAAATGAGGTTGTAGTGCGCATCGCCAGATTTGTCGTATTGTGCGGCGCGTCTTTGCAACCGCGTTGCAAGTTGTTTGGGATCAAGCGGCGTGTCAGCAGAGATCGTCGAAACCTGTTCAATCAAGTTCAGCAAAGCACGCCCATCACCATCTGCCATTTCGATCAGAGACAGTCGCGCGCTATCGGTCAGTGGCAATTGCGTATCCAAAAGCTCTTCGGCGCGCTCCATAAGTTCAGTTAGGGCGTCTGAGGTCAGTCGATTCAGGATCAGAACCTGGGATCGAGACAGCAAAGCGGAATTCAGTTCGAAGGACGGGTTTTCTGTCGTCGCGCCGACCAGAACGATTGTCCCGTCTTCCATGTGGGGCAGGAACCCGTCTTGCTGGGCTTTGTTAAAGCGATGTATCTCGTCGACAAAAAGCAATGTGCCTTGCCCAAGACGCCGTCTGGTTTTCGCGGCATCAAAGACCTTGCGCAGGTCCGACACGCCCGAAAATATCGCGCTGATCTGAACAAAGGCCCGATCCGACGCGTCCGCCAACAGCCTCGCAATCGTTGTCTTACCAACGCCGGGCGGCCCCCAGAAAACCAACGAGGACAGCGAATTTGCGTTCAGCATCGCGCCCAACGGAGCCTCGGGCGACATGATATGGTCCTGACCGATCACATCCTCCAACCGAGTTGGGCGCAATTGGTCAGCCAACGGGCGGTTCATGTCATCTTGGGGCTCAGATGGTGCGGAGTCTGGCAGATCGCCAAATAGATCAGTCATGCGCATCTCTTTACCTCAATGGAGGAATGTTTGGAAATGGCATCGGAGTATGGTTTTGCTTTGGTCGCACCGGAAATGATTGCGTGGAAATGTGGACTTGGTCCGTCAGTCCCACATCATCGGCGGAACTGAGCTGCGCCAACGGCGCTTTTCAATGGTCCTGTAATTCTCGCAGCTCTTTAGTTCATGCAGGTAACTGGCCAAGTAACTCAACTCATCGTCACTGTCTTCGCCTTCGAAGCGAGCAGGATAAATGGCGTTGCCAAAGTTGGTTGCACATTTCTCAGGCGAGTCATCTACAATCAAAATCTTGTCCAGCGGCCAACCAAATCGCTTAAGTTTGTCGAGGCGTTTTTGATAATGATACTCCCCCAAGTCTGTACCGAAACGCTCGTAGTCTTCGGGAAGTGTCCGTTTGACCGAGGTTCTACTTGCTCCCCACACGAAATGAAGAAGCTCAGGCTTGGGAAATATTTCTTCAACAATTGACGCAACATACTCGTCTGAAGCGGATGACCAGACGCCAAGTTCATACCATTCCGAACACGCTTCCAAAAACCGAGATAGATTGGGTCGTCGGTAAATAAAAAACTCTTGGACGCGAAAGTCGGGGTCTCGATCAAATGGTCTTTCCGTTCCGTAAATAAGAGTCTCGTCGACATCTAGAACAAGTAGGTTTCTTTTTTCGCCATTCGTGATCGACATGGGTATCAATAGATCCATCGGTCATGGGATTGCTCGCGCACAGAGCTCATCGTCTAATTTATGTCGTCTTCGAGTTTGTTACGAACATTCCGCGCCTCTGCCTAGAAGTCGGCTGTGCGGACAAAGCTGCTTTTAAGGATCGAAGCACTAATGTTTGCTACTTACATTCATCTTTCCCTTCGATGCCACCACTCTTCGAGACTTTCACAGAGCAAGCGATCTGATACTAAAGAGAATGTAAGTCGGAATGTGCCATCAAGTTCCACTTTGATCCCCGAAGGTTTTCGGGTGAATTTCGCCTGCCAACCGGCGACCGCTGTATCGCCGTCCACAGCCCAAACTTCTGATGAAAACTCGACGTTCTCCTGAGCGTCAGCTGCGCCGCCTTGCCAATACCGCCTGATCGCGTCTTGCCCTACCATGGCTTGGTCGAATGGAGTTTCCCGATAGCTTGCTGTCTTGGTGAATAATGGAATGATTTGCTCTGGATTGCCCTTGATCCAGGCGTCCCCGTATTGGTCGAGCCATTGTTGAATTTCGCGTTTCTCCATAGTCGGCTTCCTTGTCCAAATGAAATTTCGGCGAAGTATCGAACCTCAACCCAAGTTGAGGTCAAGGGCAATATTCACAAAGCCGACTTTGCTGCAAACGCAGCATTCGGCACTTTGAGCTTGCGGTGGTCATTCTCTGCGATCTGCAGGTATGGCAGTTTTGCCAATCCTGGTTCAATAAGATGAGATGAAAGTCAAAAAAACATGACATTCAACACCTGCAACGAGTCAGGTTGCGGCTCAATGCTCTAAGTTGAACACTCCAAACCAACTCGATTGACCCAGTAAACTTGACTCTGGCGACTGCGCGCGCGAATGCACCGGGATGATGATGACTCTTTCTCTTGTCGCCCTTGGCGGAGCGATTGGTGCAAGCCTGCGCTTTCTTTGGGGGGTCGGCGTGATCCGGTTGCTTGGACCAATGGAATTTCCATTGGCGATCCTCAGCGCGAATGTGTTGGGTTCATTTTTGATGGGCGTTTTTGTGGTCGCGGCGGCGTTTCGCGGTCTGACACCCATGTCGCCGTTTGTCATGACGGGCCTTTTGGGCGGGTTCACGACGTTTTCGGCATTTTCACTTGAGACTATGACCCTCATTGAACGGGGTGCCATCGGGCAGGCCGCAGTTTATGTGGGGGCTTCGGTCTTGGTTTCGATAGGCGCTTTGGCCCTTGGGTTATGGCTGGCAAGGGCAGTATTTGCATGAGCAGAGTTCAAATGATCACCGTCGCCGAAGGAGAAGGGGACCAACGGCTTGATCGATGGTTGAAACGTCGGTTCCCACAGCTGAGCCAGGGGCGAATCGAAAAGATGTGTCGCAAAGGCGAATGTCGGATTGAGGGTGGTCGGGTAAAGCCTGTGACGCGCGTTGAAGAGGGGCAGGTGGTTCGGGTGCCGCCACTGCCAGATACACCCGCACCTGCGCCCGATATCCTAAAGAAACGCGTGTCGGACAAAGACGCCGAGATGATTCAGAATACGGTCATTTACCGGGATGATCATGTTTTGGCGATCAACAAACCGGCTGGATTGCCGGTGCAGGGTGGGTCGGGTCAGACAAAGCACGTTGACGGATTGTCTGAAGCGCTGCGTTACGATTTGGATGAAAACCCACGTTTGGTTCATCGATTGGACAAAGACACGTCCGGCGTCATGATAATGGCCCGCACACGCGCGGTTGCGGCCTCTTTGACGGCCAGCTTTCGACACCGGGCCACGCGTAAAATCTATTGGGCAGCTGTTGCTGGAACGCCTTATCCGCGCAACGGAACGATTAAATATGGTTTGGTCAAAGCAGGCGGACACGGCAAAGGCGGCGAAGGTGAAAAGATGCATGCGGTTCATCCCGCCGACATTGATCACACGCATGGCGCAAAACGTGCTGTCACGGATTACGCGACACTGACGGCAGTGGCGCGACGCTGTTCTTGGATGGCGTTGATCCCGGTGACAGGACGCACACACCAATTGCGCGCGCACATGTCGGAAATTGGGCACCCCATTATTGGTGACGGGAAATACGGTGGATCAGCGCAAGAAAACCTTGGCGATGGCTGGGGCGCGAGTTTGGGTCCCGAATTTGGGCGTAAACTGCATTTGCATGCACGTTCCTTACAGCTTGAGCATCCAATAAGCGGCGCAAAGCTGCATTTGACGGCGCCATTGCCGGACCACATGGTCAATACGTGGGATTATTTCCAATGGCAAAATGAAGACGTTCCAGAGGATCCCTTTGAAGAGGATTGGGGATGACCCTGCGCCTTGTCGTTTTTGACGTCGACGGAACATTGGTGGACAGTCAGGGCTATATAGTTGGATCCTTAACGGCGGCGTTTCAAGAGGTCGGTCTTGAGGTCCCTGAACGGTCTCAACTGTTAAGCGTCGTTGGGTTATCACTGCCACAAGTGATGTTCCGGTTGGCACCGGATCAAAGTGAACAGACGCGCGACAAGATGATTGAGACCTACAAATCGAGGTTCAAGTCCTTGCGCCAATCAAAAGCCCCGTCGCCATTCTATTCTGGTGCACAGGACGCTTTGGCGACGCTCAGCAAAAAGGCAGATGTATTACTGGGCGTTGCGACAGGAAAGTCCCGCCGGGGATTGGATGCATTGATCGATGGGTATGGGTTGGACGGTCTGTTTGTAACGACGCAGGTGGCAGACAATCACCCCTCCAAACCTCATCCGTCGATGCTACAAACGGCTATGACCGAATGTGGAGTCGAGGCCGAAGATACCGTCATGATCGGCGATACTGTTTTTGATATGGACATGGCGAATGCCGCGGGCGTTGCGTTCATCGGGGTTTCTTGGGGATATCATCCATCCAGCAAGCTGAACAATGCAGTCGCCGTTTTGGATACCTATGCCGATTTGATGCCTGCTTTGGAACAGCATTGGAGACCCTAGTTGTGAGTGAATGGACGTTAAAGCGATTTTGGAAATCTGCTGAAATAGAAGAACGGGCAGATGGCTTTTCAGTTCTTTTGGATGGGCGTTCTATCAAAACCCCTGCCAAAGCTGCACTGATTTTGCCCTCGATGGGGCTTGCCCGGGCGATCGCGGCGGAGTGGGATGCACAAGAAGAAACCGTTATTCCCGCAGAGATGCCATTTACACGTTCAGCCAACGCAGCCATCGATAAAGTGGCGGTGCAACACGAAGAAGTCGCAACCATGTTGTCCGATTACGGGGACAATGACTTGTTGTGTTATCGCGCCGAAAGCCCCGTGGAATTGGTTGCACGGCAAGCTGCAGTCTGGGATCCTTACCTTGATTGGGCTGCAGACGCTTTGCAAGCACGCCTTCTGCCCCGCACGGGCGTGATGCATGAAGGACAATCCCCTGAGGTGTTGTCACGGTTACACGCCAAGACGGTTGCCCTTGATGCCTTCGAATTGGCAGCGTTTCACGATTTAGTGTCCATGACTGGTTCCCTTATTTTAGGGTTCGCCACCTTGCATGACGTAAGGGAATCCCAAGAAATATGGGCAGCATCACGACTGGATGAGGATTGGCAGATCGAACAATGGGGCGCTGACGAGGAAGCCGAATCTGTTGCGGCCCGCAAGAACAAAGAGTTTTTGCATGCGAGAGCTTTTTTTGAGGCTAGGCATACAACTTAAGCGAACCGATTTGACCTTTGGAAAGAAATACGAAGGCGACATGGTGTTTTTCTTGATCGTTTGCTTGACGTTTCGTGGTGAATCTGGACAAATTGTGCCCACTGAGTGGGTGGGACGCTCACTTTATCGGTTCCGGTCTCGGACTTAAGAATTTCGAGGTCGGGCACCCCCGCTTGGGTGGGGGCAAATCAGGAAGAGGTAAAAATGAACAAATCCGTATTTTTTGGTGCGCTGACCGTTGCCGGCCTAGCCGCTGGCGTTGCGGCCGCCGGAACGCTTGATGACGTGAAAGCACGCGGCAAACTAAACTGCGGCGTTTCCACTGGTCTTGTTGGCTTTGCTGCGCCGGATGCAAACGGTGAATGGCAAGGTTTCGACGTGGCTGTCTGCCGCGCGGTTGCTGCGGCTGTATTGAATGACTCCGCTGCTGTGGAATTCATTCCAACAACAGGTAAAACTCGCTTTACTGCGCTTGCGTCTGGTGAAGTTGACTTGTTGGCACGTAACACCACATGGACATTCTCACGTGACAATGACCTGAAATTTGAATTCACCGGTGTGAACTATTACGACGGCCAAGGCTTCATGGTTCCAAAAGAACTGGGTGTAAGCTCAGCTAAGGAGCTGGACGGTGCGACTGTTTGTATCCAAACAGGTACAACAACAGAGCTGAACTTGGCGGATTTCTTCCGTGCAAACAACATCAGCTATTCGCCAGTCCCGATCGAAACCAACGCAGAAGCACAACAGCAATATTTGGCTGGTGCATGCGACGTGTACACAACTGACGCTTCTGGTCTTGCATCAACTCGTGCAACATTCGAAGCACCAGGTGACCACACAGTTCTGCCTGAAATCGTTTCAAAAGAACCATTGGGTCCACTTGTTCGCCACGGCGACAACGAGTGGGGCGATATCGTTCGCTGGACTTTGAACGCGCTGATCACAGCTGAAGAGCTGGGCATCACGTCGACAAACCTAGAAGAGCTTTCAGCCGGTACAGACAACCCGGAGATCAACCGTGTTCTTGGCACGGAAGGTACATTGGGTGAAATGATTGGTCTGGACGCTGAATGGGCCAAGCGCGCAATTGCCGTTTCCGGCAACTATGGCGAAGTGTTCGAAAAGAACATTGGCGAAGCGACAACAATCGGTTTGGCACGTGGGCTTAATGCTCAGTGGAAAGACGGCGGTCTGATTTACTCGCCTCCGTTCCGCTAAGAAATCGACGGACAAGGGCGCGGGGAAACTCGCGCCCTTTCTCTTTCTGCGCAAAAAACACCGACGCCGGGCTATGCAGAGGCTTTTGGGAGGACGTCGGATAATCCAGGGAAGTCAAAATGTCGACTATGTCCGACACGCATCAGGAGTCGTCTTTTCGACTATCGATGCTGATCAACGATACCCGATACAGATCACTGACATTTCAAGCTATAGCATTCTTTCTCTTGGCTTTGTCTATCTGGTTTTTGGGGAATAACCTTATTCAAAACCTTCGGGCCGCGGGATTGAACATATCCTACAGCTTTTTGGGCGATCCCGCCGGATACGATATCGGGCAAAGCCTTATTGAATATTCCAGCCAATCATCCCATGCACGCGCTGCACTGGTCGGCATATTGAACACGCTGCTTGTTGCGGTATTGGCCTGCCTCACGGCGACAATATTTGGTGTGATTGCAGGTGTTCTGCGCCTGTCGAATAACTGGCTGGTTTCGAAATTAATGTCCGTCTATGTCGAGATATTCCGAAACATTCCAGTTTTGGTTTGGATCATCATCATTTTTACGATCATGACGGCCGTACTACCCGGTGCGCGTTCGTATCTGGGGGAAGAACCCGAACGTGAATTGTTGTTCGGTTTGTTTGCTTTCACAAACCGAGGCATCTACGTACCCGCGCCTATATGGGGCCCTGGCTCGATGGTTGTCGTTGGCGTCTTTTTCGCGTCGTTGGTGGCGATCTTTGCCTATCGCCGGTACGCAACGCATTTGCTGTATAGCACGGGTAAGCTTTTGCCGACGGGTTGGCCAAGCTTGGCAATCCTGATTTTACCGACTCTGCTGATCTTTTTCCTAATGGGGCAACCCATTGGTCTTGATGCACCTGATCCACTTGCCAACCGCTTTAACCTGCGTGGCGGCATTCAGATTGGCGCACCCCTTATTGCTTTGTGGTTCGCATTGTCGATCTACACTGGTGCGTTCATTGCGGAAAATGTGCGGGCGGGGATCCAAGCGGTTTCAAAAGGACAAACAGAAGCTGCTGCGGCATTGGGAATGCGTCCCAGCCGGATTATGAACCTCGTGGTTTTGCCTCAGGCACTGCGGGTCATTATTCCACCGCTGATTTCGCAATACCTGAACATCACCAAGAACTCGTCTTTGGCCATCGCGGTCGGCTATGCCGATATCACCGCGACCCTCGGAGGCATCACCCTGAACCAGACCGGTCGTGCGATCGAATGTGTTTTGCTGCTAATGCTGTTCTATTTGACGATCTCGCTGCTAATTTCGACGTTCATGAACGTCTACAATTCATCCATTAAGTTGAAGGAGCGCTGATCCATGACTGACGCTAATATCTCCTTCGTTCGCACCGAAGCACTACCACCCTCACCACCGCCGGCGGCAGAGACTGGTATTGTGAAATGGCTTCGCGAAAATCTATTTGCGACACCTGCAAATGGATTGTTAACGCTCATTGCGTTGTACGTGATCTACTTGATCTTAAACTCAACGGTCCCGTGGATTTTTAACGGCTTGTGGACAACGAGCAGCCTCGCTGAATGTCGCGAAATTTTGGACGGACGCTCTGCGGCGTGTTTCTCGGTTCTGACCGAGCGTTGGAATCAGTTGCTCTATGGATTTCAGTATCCAGGCGATCAATACTGGCGCCCGAACCTGGCTTTCTTGCTGTTTCTCGCCGCACTCGCACCGGTTCTTTTCTTTGACCTTCCGCGCAAGCTTTTGATCTTCACAGCAATCTACCCGTTTTTGGCCTTTTGGCTGATCTGGGGTGGTAGCGTTCTGGTCCCAATCGTTGCGTTTGCAGGTGTTGTTGCTGCTGCACTGGTCTATCAAAAGCTTGTCGCATCAAGTTTTGCCGCAGGTTTCCTTGGTGGAATTTTTGCAGCTTTCTTCGTGTGGCAAGTGGGCGGATTTTTGATCCCCGAAGGCGCGTCTGACTCTGCGATGCTATCCGCGGTGCCAAGTCGTGACCTCGGCGGTTTCATGTTGAATATCATGCTGGGTGCGACATGTGTGTCGTTGTCTGTGCCACTGGGTATTGCGCTTGCATTGGGTCGTCAGTCAGACATGCCGTTGATCAAATGGCTGTGCGTTATCTTCATCGAATTTATTCGCGGCGTGCCGTTGATTACTTTGCTGTTCGTGGCGTCAGTCATGCTGTCGTATTTCTTCCCACCTGAATCCAAGACAGACTTGTTCTTGCGCGTCGTGATCATGATCACGATGTTTTCGGCGGCTTATATCGCCGAGGTGATCCGTGGTGGTTTGGCTGCGTTGCCAAAGGGACAATACGAAGCGGGTGATTCATTGGGGCTGGATTATGCGCAGGCCATGCGTTTGATCATCTTGCCGCAAGCGTTGAAGATTTCCATCCCTGGCATCGTCAACATTGCTGTCGGATTGTTCAAAGATACGACGCTGGTTTCGGTCATCTCGATGTTCGATATCATCGGCATGATCCGCGGACCCATTCTGGCATCGACTGAATGGAATGGGGTGTATTGGGAACTGTTCCTCTTTGCCTGCATTCTTTTCTTTGTCGTTTGCTACGGCATTTCTCAATATTCGCAATGGCTGGAACGCCGTCTTGCGACCGATCATCGATAGGAGGCCATGATGGCTGAATCTGCACAAATGCAAGTATCTGACGAAGTCGCGATCTCCGTCGAAAACATGAATAAATGGTACGGCAGTTTTCACGTTCTACGTGATATTGATCTTACCGTTTACCGTGGTGAACGGATCGTTATCTGTGGGCCATCGGGGTCGGGAAAATCGACGCTGATCCGGTGTATCAACGCGCTGGAAGAGCATCAAAAAGGGCTGATCGAAGTAGACGGCACGGTTCTGTCTTCGGACCTTAAGAACATCGACAAGATCCGGTCCGAAGTTGGCATGTGTTTCCAGCACTTTAACTTGTTCCCGCATCTGACGATCCTTGAGAACTGTACTTTGGCTCCGATTTGGGTACGTAAAACGCCCAAGAAAGAAGCCGAAGAAACGGCGATGCATTTCCTTGAAAAGGTGAAAATTCCGGATCAAGCAAACAAGTATCCCGGGCAGCTTTCAGGCGGTCAACAGCAACGTGTGGCCATTGCACGGTCCTTGTGCATGCGACCACGGATCATGTTGTTTGATGAACCTACCTCGGCGCTGGATCCAGAGATGATCAAAGAGGTGCTCGACACAATGATCGAGCTGGCCGAAGAAGGCATGACCATGTTGTGTGTGACGCACGAAATGGGATTTGCCCGTCAGGTCGCCAACCGCGTAATCTTTATGGATGCTGGGCAGATTGTGGAACAGAATGAACCAGAAGAGTTCTTCAACAACCCGCAAAGCCCACGGACACAGTTGTTCCTAAGCCAAATCTTGGGGCACTAATCTCAGCTGAAAATGTTTGGAAAGGGCGGTGCCGTGGTGCCGCCCTTTTTTATGGATCGATAATGTCGCGGGGCACGACAAATTTGATTGGCGTTCCAGTTTGCCACTGTAAGTCTGACCAGTCGTTGATCTGAAAATCCGCCACCAACGTCGCACAGGTTGGGTAATCGTTGAACCGGGTGTGGTTTGGCGTTTTTGTCAATAAGGCATTGGCAAAGGACGCAATGCCGGGATTGTGGCCAAGGATCAAAACACATGACCCTTGTGCGCCGTTAAGCACGTCAAACATGTCTGATGGCGATGCGTGATACAGACGCTGCGTGAATTGAACAGGCGCGTTGATTTGCAAGGGCTCTAACGTTTGTGCTGTACGTGTGGCCGTTGACGAAATGACTGTGTCGGGCGTGTAATTGTGATCGCGCAACCAGTCTCCCAATGCTGTCGCAGATGCGCGTCCACGTGGGTTCAAGCCACGTTCATGGTCGCCCGTTTCTGGTGTGTTCCAATCTGACTTGGCATGGCGCATGAGAAGCAAGCGCAGCATTGATCATCCTTTGAATATTTTCATGTGATAGGCTGATTGGTCCTCGGGGCGGCCCCAATGTTGGCTGACAGGACACGCACGCCGCGCCGCACATCCCCTTTGCATGCAATCCTGTCCCTGTGGGTTTGCCAAGTGGGTTTTGCAGGCGACGGTGTCGTAGTTTTCACCATCAAACGCATCAACAGGGCAGGCGGTTTTACAGGGCTGAGCGGTGCATGATGGACAAGGCGACGGTGGAGGTGATGGAATGTCCAGCTTTTCCGGTAAAGCCAAAGCACCGCGAAAAGACACAAATAATCCCGCCTGATCATGAACTAGAAACATGATCGGTGATGCATGTATGCGCCCCGTCTTGAGAGCCCAAGAAAAGAAGGGCTTGTAAGGTGGCCCCCCAAACGGAAACAAAGCATGCGCATTCAATTGCACGGCCCAATCGCCAATAACGCGGCTTGACCAGCGATCAATTGGATTTGGTGTACCGTCCCATTCAGTTTGGGTTTGGATATGTGTCCAAAATTCTGGTTCTTTGGGTCCTAGCAAAACCAATGTCTGAGTGCCCGAAGGTGCGTCGTCTGTATCGTCAGGATGAAATCCACCAAGTACATTCAGGTGGCGATCCGCAGCTTGCTGGGTCAGGTCGTCCCAGTTCATTTCCGCGCGAAGGGCAGGGTCAATGACCAGCCCAAACGGCTGGGGCGTTCATCTTGCCATTCTAGGCCGATTTTCATGTCGTCATGGCCTTCGGCAGGCTGTGCGATGTAGGTGCCAAACATCTGGTCCCAAATAGAAAGAGAAAAGCCATAGTTGCTGTCATGTTCATGGCGGTGCACCGAATGGTGAACACGGTGCATATCAGGAGTGACCAGAACGCGCCGTACAACTGCATCCAGTTTCAAAGGCAACTTGATATTTGCGTGATTGAACATGGCTGTGCCGTTCAAGATGATTTCGAACAAAATGACAGCGATTGCCGCAGGGCCCAGAAGGTATACCAGACCAATTTTAAGCAACATGGACAGGCCGATTTCAACAGGGTGGAAACGGATGGCTGTGGTTACATCGATGTCGACATCAGCGTGATGCACTCTGTGCAAACGCCAAAGCAGCGGAACTTTGTGGGTGATAAGATGCTGCGCCCAAATCGCAAAATCCAACACAAGAATGGCAATGACGACCTCAAGCCATGTCGGCCAATTCAAGGTGTTGAACAAACCCCATCCTTGCGCGGTTGCATCCACCGCTGCACCGACCGCCAACAACGGAATGGCCACAGCCAATAACCGCAGCATGACAGTGTTCAGAACCGTGATACCCCAATTGGTGAACCACCGTTTCGGTTGGCTTTGACGACGGACACGACGTGGCATCAGCTGTTCCACCAGGGCCAACACGGCAAACAAGCCAAGAAAAACGCTTAGACGGATGACAGATTCATTCTCCATACTCAGGAACATACGGGTCATTCACGTCTGAGCAATAGGACAGGTTAACACATCCCCGTGGGGTGATGAGCCAGAACGCAGGATTAACGAGGGCGGATGATCGATCCGGCCCCATGTTCTGTGAACAATTCCAACAAACAGGCGTTTGGTGCGCGCCCGTCCAGTATGACCACCGCACGTACTCCGCAGGCGATTGCATCCAACGCGGTTTCTGTTTTTGGGATCATGCCGCCAGCAATTGTCCCGTCTTTGGTCAATTCGCGAATCTGGTCGGCAGTCAGTTCGGTCACAACCTCACCTTCGGCGTTTTTTACACCGGCCACATCGGTCAGCAGCAAAAGGCGATCTGCCTTTAATGCGCCAGCGATTGCGCCGGCTGCAGTATCGCCATTGATGTTAAAGGTTTCGCCGTTATGACCCATGCCCAACGGTGCGATGACCGGAATGATTTCATCTTCACTGAGCGTGCGCAGGATCGTCGGATCAATTTGCGACGGTGTCCCGACAAGGCCAAGGTCGGCATTGGTAGGGTTGCAAAACATCAGGTTTGCATCTTTACCAGACAGCCCAACAGCGCGCCCGCCCGCCTCGCCGATGGCTTGGACAATGCGTTTATTGACACGGCCCGACAGCACCATTTCGACAACTTCCATCGTCGCCGCATCTGTGACCCGTTTTCCATTCACGAAATCAGATTTGATCTGCAGCCGATCAAGCATCGCGTTGATCATTGGCCCGCCGCCATGCACCACAACCGGGTTCACACCAACTTGCCGCATCAAAACAACGTCGCGGGCAAAGCTTGCCATGCCTTCATCACTGCCCATGGCGTGACCACCCAGCTTGATGACAACGGTCGCGTCCTTGTAACGCTGCATAAAAGGCAGCGCCTGGTTCAAAGTACGGGCGGTGGCAATCCAATCGCGGTTCATGTCACGGGTCTTCATCTGGCTAGTTTCGGCATGTGTCTTTCTGCCCCACTCAGCGGCAAAGGCCAAGCATCCGAAAAACGTGGGTTACACAAGCGTTGCAATGATACTGCGCAACGTTGCGATCCCATCACCCTGTTCGCTTGACGTCAGCACAATCTCGGGGAAGGCGGCGGGATGTTTGGACAGGCCTGTTCGGACCTGCGCCAAAGTCTTTTCCATCTCGCTTGGTTTGATTTTATCTGACTTGGTCAAAACGCATTGAAAGGTCACAGCGGCCTTGTCCAGCAATGTCATTATTTCATCGTCGACGGGCTTAATGCCATGTCGCGAGTCGACAAGCACGAAAGCACGGCGCAGCGAGACACGACCACCCAAATATTGTTTCAGCAGGGCCTGCCACTTTTGAACAACGGGCAAAGGCGCGTTGGCAAAGCCATAGCCGGGCAGATCGACCAAATAGTGGTTATCACCCGCTTCGAAATAATTGACCTCTTGTGTGCGTCCGGGGGTGTTGGATGCACGTGCCAAAGCCTTACGACCGGTCAGCGCATTGATCAGTGTCGATTTCCCAACATTGGACCGCCCGGCAAAGCACACTTCGATCCGGTTTGCTGGTGGCAGCCCAGACATGGCAACCACCCCCTTAAGAAACGTCGTTTCGCCCGCAAAAAGCATGCGCCCGCGTTCTCGGGTGATGTCGTCCGGCTCTTCGGCCTGTGGGAATGAAAGGTTCATGACAGCGTATCGCCGATGCGAACAGTGCCAGCCTGCGCCACTTTGAAATAGACCCCGAAATTGCGCGTGTTCCAGCCGTCTTCCAATGCGGAAATCATGTTAATGTCACGTTGTCCGGTCGCAGGGTTGGCGTCGGGTGCGCGGCACCGTTCGATGGAGGCGACAGGTTTCAATTTTGCGCCACCCAACGAGATTTCGCCTTTCAGCAGATCGATTTCTTCCCATGGGGCCAAACCGTCAAGCCATAGGTTGATCCGGAAACGACGCATATCGATGTCAAACCCGGCCTTTTGGCTTAGAGCCTTTAAAGATGCCAGATTGCCAATGGACACAGAGGGATAGGGCACATCTGTCATACCTTGCTCTGGGGCCGAAACAAGCCGGGCAGGGCCGGGGCGTTCGGCGGGCCAAAGATCTCCGATCCAATCATTAAGGGCTTGCCCGTTTTCATGTGGCTTAAGGTTTAGCGGGTCACGATCGGGGTGCGTCAAAACGATGCCATCGTCCGTTGTGACCGCGCCGATTGATGACAACCGTGGACCAGACGCAACTTGCAAGAAATTCCGACGCGCTTGCCATTTGTCGGTGTCGTCAGCGGCTTCGTTCAGCAGCGCAAAGGCGCGGTCCCCGACAACAGCCTGTGCCGGGTCCAGTTCGACACTGTCGCAGACCTCTGACCCGATCCCTTTTACAGGGTGACGCCAGATATGCGCGACGCGCCCGTTCATTTTTTCGCCTCTTCCTTGGTCGTCTTCTTAAACGAGCTTCGGATGTTGCCCAGAATATCAGGTGTATATCCTTGGCTGCGCATGATCGTGTATTGCTGGATAAACGTAATCGTGTTGTTCGCGATCCAGTATACCACCAGCCCACTTGCAAAGCTGCCCAGCATGAACATGAATACCCATGGCATCCAAGCAAAGATCATTTGTTGTGTGGGATCAGTGGGGGCCGGGTTCAGCTTTTGCTGCAACCACATCGAAATACCCAGCAGCAATGGCAAGATACCAATGAACAACAAGGCCATGATGGAACCGGCGTCTGGTCCGGCCCATGGAAACAAGCCGTAAAAGTTCAGGATTGATGTTGGGTCGGGGGCTGAAAGGTCTTGGAACGGGCCAAAGAACGGCGCATGGCGCAATTCGATGGTGACAAAAATCACCTTATACAGCGAAAAGAAGATCGGAATCTGCAACAGGATGGGCAGACAACCTGCGGCCGGATTTACCTTTTCCTTCTTATACAGCTCCATCATGCCTTGCTGCATTTTTTGACGGTCGTCACCGGCTCCTTCCTTCAGCTTTTCCATTTGGGGCTGAAGTTCTTTCATTTTCGCCATCGAAACATAGGACTTGTAGGCCAGTGGGAACAGAATGGCTTTGATGATCAAGGTCAAGCCAATGATGGACCAGCCCATGTTTCCGATCAGCACATTCAATTCGTGCAACAGCCAAAAGATTGGTTTCGTGAGGAAAAAGAACCAACCCCAGTCAATCGAGTCGATGAATTTGGACACACCATCGCTTTGGTATTCGCGGATTGTGTCCCATTCTTTTGCACCAGCAAACACTTGCGATGATGCCTCGGATGTTCCGCCTGCTGCGACCGTGACAGACGGCGCGCGGGCGATTGCGCGAAACACATCGGAACGTGCGTCATATGTAAGGGCCTGATCATTGCCTTGGGTTTCCGGGATCAACACTGTCTGCCAGTAATGATCCGTGAACCCGATCCAGCCACTTTGAACGTCTTCCTCAACGATGGCGGGACGTCCCCATTTCGGGTCGACATCGGCTTCGGTTACGTCTTCCCAATCGACCTCGATCAGTTCCTCATCAGCAAGGCTCAAAGCGCCCTCATGAAGAATGAAGAAGTTCTTTAGATCTTCCGGGATGCCGTGGCGCGTGATCATGCCATAAGGGGCCAATGTAACCGGTGCCCCAGTCGTGTTTTCAACGCTTTGGGTGACGTCGAACATGTAATCTGAATCGACAGCGATTGTCCGGGTAAATACAAGGCCCTCGCCGTTGTCCCATGACAACGATACCGGAGTGTCTGGTGTTAATGTTCCACCGCCTGATTGCGTCCATACCGTGTTTGGTCCGGGTACAGATGCCGGATCCATGCCAGCACCGGGTGCCCAACCAAACAGGGCATAATACGCGCCAAATTCTCCAACGGGGCGCAGCATTTGAACAATGTCCGATTCGACATCATTCGCGACGCGGTAATCCCTAAGACTTAAGTCATCGATACGCCCACCAAGCAGCGAGATCGAACCGACAATGCGATCTGTGGCAATCTCTATGCGTGCGGCTTCTGCAACTGCCTCGGCATTGCTGACATCCTGAGTGCCGCCAGTTCCTGCGGTCGTTTCGCCAGCCGCGGATGGGACAATTGCATCAGCCGCCAATTCGCTTTGTGAGGCGGGAGGTGGCGTCTGGGCCAAATCGTCGTTTTCCGGTGGCGGGAATAACGTAAACCAAACGAGGATGACCAGAAGGCTCAACCCGGTCGCAAGCATGAGATTCTTGTTCTGTTCGTCCATGAGGACCTTCACCCACTGCATAAAAAGTAATGCAGGGGTTCAACAGAGTCAGCTCTGAAAGGTCAAGCGGATTCGCGGCGATTTACGAGGAGGTGAAGGTTCGTCGCGCAGTAAGTGTCGCGAAACGTCAGCCTTTGTTGACGTTTCGTTTGGGAACTTCGGGCGTGTCGGCCAATTTCGCCTCGTGGCTGTGGATCCACTCAATCGTTTTATCAAACGGCATTGGGCGTGCGATTCCGAACCCTTGCACGTGACCGCAGCCCAATTGTGAAAGCAACGCGTGTTCACCTACGGTTTCGACACCTTCGGCAAGTGTGTCCACGTTCAAGCGTTCCGCCATCGTCAGAATGGCCCCGACCATACGTTGTTGATCTGTATCGCGGTCAGATTTCATGACGAACGATCGATCGATTTTTATGCGGGACACTTGAAATCGTTTTATGGCAGCAATCGATGCGTTTCCTGTTCCGAAATCGTCTAGATCAATGTGGCACCCCATTTCGCTGAGCGCGCGGATGTTGCGCGTGATGGAATCGCTTGGGGAAGAGGAAACAACCGTTTCGAGAATTTCCACGGAAAGTCGGTCAGGGGTCAGATCAAATCGATCCAGTTCCCATTTCACTTTGTCGCTCAAGCGGGGGTTGGACAATTCAGACCCACTGAAATTCACGCCGACGCAAGGAACAAGGATGTCCGAAGCATCCCAAGCTTTGAGCGCGGTCAATGAATGATAAAGCATGACTTCGCCTAAGCGATCCAAAAGGCCAGCATCTTCGAATGCGGGCAGGAACTCGACCGGAGAAATTATACCTCGATGCGGGTGGTTCCATCGCGCAAGCGCCTCAAAGCCAGTGACCAACCCGGTGTCGGTGGAGATTTGTGGCTGATACCAAGGTTGTACTTCGCCATTTTCAAGCGCATCGAGAGCATTCGCACGTAAGCTGACACGTGTGGCATTGCTTTTCTGAATCTCTTTTGAATAGGACCGAATGGCCGAATGACCCCTTTTGCGCGCTTCGGTAAGGGCCAATTCGGCTGCATCCATCCACGCCCGACCTGTCGTCCCCGGTGCGCGTGATAGCATACAAAACCCAATGGTCGTGGTCATAAAGACGGATGTTCCGTCCAAAGAAACAGGTTCTTCCACAGCGAGTTGCATGCGCCCGGCCATTTGAATGCACGTTTCGAGGTCCAATTGTCGAACGGGGCACAGGCAAATGGCGAAACGATGATCACCAAGTTTGGCGATAACGTCGCGATCGCGCAGAATACCTTCGAAACGATCCCCAATTCGAGACACCACAGCTTCGGCAGCACTTTGTCCGTGGCGTTCGATCAGCAATTCGTATTCATCTAGGTCAAAGATGAAAATCGCCGAATGTAACCCGTCTTCAGAGGCATTTCCGCGAATGTTCTCGACAAGCGTCGCAAATTCAGTGCGGCCGATTAAGTTCTGTTGAGATTGCGCCGCTTGCGTCTGAAAATACAGCGTTGCTGGATTAATCAAAATGATGAGCAATGGGATCCCAAGGCTGACGGCAATCAACGCACTTTCACCGCCAATCCAGAATGCCCCAAGGCAAAGCGCAGGCGCAAACGCAAGAATTTGCGGGCCAGATACCAATTTTGACAGACGAGCACGGAAAGATGTGTGCGAAAACCCCCGACGCGATGACATTCGAATACCCCTTAACCTCAACGCAAAAACAATAAATCAGCGTCGAGGACGACTGTACCGTCGCCAAGGTAATCCGCATGTTAATTCAAAGGCGGAATTTCATTCAAAATTGAATTATTCGGTATTCATCTCGCGGGTCAGCCCTGCAAAATCGAACAATTTGGGGTCCAGCAAATGCGAAGGTCGTGCGTTCATAAGCGACCGGAACATGACCTGACGCCGTCCAGGGCTGTTCTTTTCCCAGCCATCAAGAATTTGCTTCACTTGTTGGCGTTGCAGCCCATCCTGCGACCCGCACAGATCACACGGGATGATCGGGTAATTCATCGCTTTGGCAAATCGTTCACAGTCGATTTCAGCAACATGCGCCAAGGGGCGGTAAACAAAAAGATCGCCGGCCTCGTTGACCAGTTTCGGGGGCATAGTTGCTAAGCGCCCACCGTGAAAGAGGTTCATAAAGAACGTCTCAAGAATGTCATCGCGATGGTGACCCAAAACCACGGCCGAGCAGCCTTCTTCGCGTGCAATTCGATACAGGTTGCCGCGTCGCAATCTTGAACACATCGCGCAATAGGTCCGCCCTTGGGGCACTTTATCAACGACAATTGAATATGTGTCTTCATATTCAATCCGATGTGGCACCTGCATTCGTTCCAAAAATTCGGGCAGAACGGTTGCAGGAAAATTTGGTTGGCCTTGGTCCAAGTTGCAGGCCAAGATGTCGACCGGAAGCAGTCCGCGCCATTTGAGCTCGTGCAATATGGCCAGCAACGTATAGCTGTCTTTCCCACCAGAAAGGCATACCAGCCAACGCGCATCCCGTTCGATCATGCCGTATTGCTCGATTGCTTCGCGTGTGTCGCGAACAATGCGTTTACGCAGCTTTTTGAATTCGGTCGTCGAAGGGGCGCCGTGAAAAAGCGGGTGAATATCGTCTAAATCATCCAACATGAAAGCGCTCTAGCTTCTTGTGGTCGATGAGACAAGTATCACGCGTGGCGAAAGGCAAGGATCGCAATGCGACCCTTGCCGTTCGATTTTACCTGAGAAGGTCCCAATACTCAGGTGCGTCAGGTTCTGGGTTTAGTCCAATATCCCGCCGCAGCCGAGCATTCAGACTTGAAACGTCCGGCGGTTTTTCGCGACGAAATCTGGCGTTGCGAACAGTGGTGCGCGCAATTGCACTTAGGACGCGGATGGCACCATAAGTGCGAATGATCTCTTCGAGATGGGATTGCGCATGGGAGTTGACCCCATAAAGGCGTAAAGCTGTCATTGTATTCAAACCGAACTTAAATGTCGGTTCCTCTTTTGGGTGTGGAATTTTGACGCAAAGACTCTGCCTACGGTGTTGCCGGACAGCTTGTTTTGTGCGTCAGTTGATGGTCACGTATTCACGCAGAATGACTGCGCGTAGGATCAATCTAGCCCAATAGGGCCTGTGATCTTGCCCAGATTGGGGCGATGTACATACAAATATTCATGCGTCCCTCCTGTCTGGTTTCGGTGACGGGGCCGTTGTAACAGATCGCCGGTCCGAAATCCACGCAAAATTACCTAAGGTCAGGAAAACCAGCCCTCTTGGGCGAAATCGTGCAAAGCGAACTCAGTCTCTTTTTGTTTTGCGGCCTGTTTTGTGGCATTCTGTTTGCATTATTTTATTCATTCAGGAAGTTTTGAAATGGCAATTTTCTTTTCCCGTAGAACATACAATGCGTCCAAGGATGCATTTAACAAACACCCCTCGACTGTCACGCGATATGTTTCGATGCCCGGCAAAAAGCCAGGTGCGGGCGGGTGGAAGTCTGTAATGTGCACTCAAGATGAGTGGTTGCAGAATGTTCGCGACGCCGGTGGCGACAAAGACATCATGATTTACGTTCACGGCTTTAATACTGATCAAAAAGATATGCTTGATCGCATGGAGAAAATCGAAAAAAATTTGAAAGCACAGGGATACGAGGGCGCTGTCATCGGGTTTGATTGGCCCAGCGATGGCACCATTTTTGCCTATAAGAAAGACAAAGCTGATGCAAAAACAGTCGCGCCCTGCTTTGTCAGCGATGGAATTTTACCCCTGCTTTCAATGAGTCCGCGACCCAAGATCCACCTTCTGGCCCATTCCATGGGGGCATTGGTCGTGTTGCGGGCGTTTTCGGATTTTGGAGATGCAGCCGGACCTGGAACTGGGGCGTGGAAGGTCGCAGAAGTTACGTTTGCGTCCGCCGATGTCGATCGTACGTGGTTAGAACAGGGCGCATGGGGGTCTTTGGTGTTAAAGCATCGCAGCAAACGGTTCACCAACTATTACAGCCGCGAAGATCTTGTTCTTGATGTCTCCGAGAAGCTCCAAAACGGAGGCCGCGAACGGGTTGGTCGAGATGGCATGCCTGAACTTTCAGCGTCAGGGCATTTTGATGTCAGATGCGACGCGCAATATTTGCGAGACGTACCACCCGGCAAACAAACGCAGGTCTATTCGCATCGATGGTGGTTCGACAATGATGGGTATTTCGAGGATTTGCACGCCGTGATCAAGGGCGAGGACGCGAGCTCAATGTCAACGCGCAGGGCGATCGCGGGTACATCAGATCAGGAATTATTCACTTAACGTTGGTGTCTTGAGGGGGGACGGGATCATAACCGTCCTTTCCCCAAGGGTGACAGCGTGCGATGCGCTTGGCCGCAAGCCAGCTGCCTTTTATTGCGCCGTGTTTTTCCAACGATTCAAGCGCATAAGCTGAACACGTGGGTTGATACCTGCAATTAAATCCAACCCAAGGGCTGAATATCAATCTGTATGCATAGACGGGCACACTGAAAAGACGGGCGAGAGGCGACATAAGTGGCTTATATGCGCCGCAATGAAATTGGCCAAGCTGATTGGGGGATTAATTCTGATCCATTGCCAATGGAGTGTCGCGGGTTTGATCAGGGCCGACATGGTCGGTTCAGGCCTGTTTTTTCAGTACCTTTTCCAGATCAAGGATCATTTGGGGAAAGGGGTGATTGGCGGTGGCATTGGCTCGCCCGACCAAAACGTAATCATGCCCTGCACGCGCCATTGGAGCAAGCGCAAGCCGCGCCAGTTCGCGAAGCCGCCGTTTAGCCCTGTTACGTGCGACGGCGTTCCCAACTTTTTTGGAACAGGTGAACCCAACGCGGGCTGGCCCATCATCTTTGCGGTCTCGAATTTGCAGCAGAAAGGAATGAGTTGGCACGCGTTTACCGCGCGCCGCGGCAAGGAAATCACTGCGTTGTTGCAGGACCTCCAAGCGCAATAACCCCGCCGGAGATGTAACCTGGCCAGCATTAGGACGTGGCAAGGTTGTCTCGGGCGGGGTCATAAAACCAGATAGAACAGAGCGATTAAGCGCTCAGCGATTTCCGGCCACGTGCACGACGTGAATTCAGGATCTTACGGCCGGCTTTTGTTGCCATGCGCGCACGGAACCCGTGACGGCGTTTGCGCACAAGGTTGGATGGTTGAAAGGTGCGTTTCATCGCGGCTCTCCAGTAATGGGCCTCAACGCACAGATTCGCGCGTGGGCAATATTCGAAGCTCGCCGTCTAAAGCGCATCGCGAAGCAAGTCAAACACAGCAGAGCGGAAAATCGACCTTTGCAACATTTTTTCCGCTAAATCCATTCAGATGTTTCAATTTGGGAAATCTTACTTGATTAAACCTAAGAAAATCACACGTCTGATCAAGCAGCCGTGAAGTGACTGTTTATTACCGCAATTGCCAGTCATCTTAGGGTGACAAGCGAACATCCTCAGAAAGGCACGAGTATGAGTGACTCGAGCGCATCACGCAAAGCTAGCCTGCGCCGGAATCTACCGTTGATTGGTATTCTTGTCGTCGCGGTCATTGGCGCATTTACATTGAAAGAGTTCATTAGCTTTGAAACTCTGAGAGACAACCGCGAGCGACTGTTAAGCTTTAGAGACGCGAATTTTGTGCTGACAGCCCTGATCTTTATCGGGGCTTACGTTGCGCTGGTGGCGTTTTCATTGCCCGGCGCGATTATTGGAACGCTGACAGGTGGCTTCCTGTTTGGAACGATATTTGGGTCAATGTTCACCGTCACAGCAGCCACGATTGGTGCCACTGCTATCTTTTTAGCTGCGCGTTACGGATATGGTGAAACGTTGGCGCAGAAGCTGGAAAATTCGAAGGGCGCAGTGAAAAAGATCAAAGATGGGATTGACGAAAATCAATGGTCGATGCTGTTCATCATACGACTGGTTCCAGTGGTTCCTTTCTTTGTGGCGAACTTGATCCCGGCAATGGTGCAAGTGCCGACCCGGCGCTTTGTCATTTCGACCTTTTTGGGCATCATTCCTGGTACAGTCGTCTATACATCGGTTGGAGCCGGGTTAGGTGGACTATTCGAAAAGGGCGAAGTGCCAGACTTAAGTATCATTTTCGAGCCGCATATTCTATTGCCGCTGCTCGGTCTTGCGGCACTTTCAATGCTTCCAGTTTTTGTTAAAGCACTGACGGGTAAAAAAGGTCTCTGAACGTATGGAAAAAGTAAAAACCGATATCCTGGTCATTGGGGCCGGGTCCGGTGGTCTATCTGTGGCGGCGGGTGCCGTGCAGATGGGGGCTAAGGTTGTTCTGCTCGAAGGCCACAAGATGGGTGGCGATTGTTTGAATTTCGGCTGTGTGCCATCCAAGGCGCTCATTGCCTGCGGCAAAGCCGCCATAACACCTCAACACGGGGCACCTTTCGGGGTCAGCAACGTGATACCGGGTGTGGATTACGCAGCGGCTAAAGATCACGTCCACGATGTGATATCGACCATCGAACCTTTGGACAGCCAAGAGCGGTTTGAAGGGTTGGGTGTGCGAGTCATCCGCGAATTTGGCAAATTTATCTCGGAGACCGAGGTCGAGGCAGGCGCCTATCGAATCGTGGCACGTCGTGTCGTTATTGCGACAGGGTCTGCGCCATTTGTTCCACCCATTCGGGGTATCGACACCGTGCCTTATGACACCAACGAAACCATATTCGACCTTCGCGAGAAACCTGAACACCTGTTGATCATCGGTGGCGGGCCCATTGGTCTCGAGATGGCACAAGCCCATGTTCGGCTCGGGTCAAAGGTCACTGTGATCGAAGGCGCGAAGGCTTTGGGCAATGACGACCCGGACGCGGCAAAGGTGGTTCTTGATCATCTTCGATCGGAAGGTGTTTCCATTGAAGAGGGTGCTTTGGCAGAGAACATTGAAGGCGAGGCGGGTAATATATCTGTCACCACCAAAGATGGCCGCGTGTTCAAAGGAACGCATCTTTTGATGGCGGTGGGCCGCAAAACGAACATAGATAAACTGAATCTGGACGCCGGCGGTATCGAAACCACAAAGACTGGCATCAAAGTTGATGATGGCCTGCGCACTAGCAACCGCCGCGTTTATGCGATTGGGGATGTGGCCGGCAGTCTACAATTCACCCACGTCGCCGGGTATCATGCAGGCGTCATCATTCGATCCATGCTCTTTGGTTTACCGTCCAAAGCCAAAATTTCGCATATCCCATGGGCGACCTATACAGATCCGGAATTGGCGCAAGTTGGTCTGACCGAAGCCCAAGCACGCGACGCACATGGAACACGAGTTGAAGTGTTGCGGTTCGACTATAGCCACAACGATCGCGCTATTGCAGAACGTAAAACAACCGGGTTCATAAAGGTGATGGTTCTCAAGGGTCGTCCGATTGGTGCGACAATTGTGGGTCACCAAGCAGGAGAATTGATCTCACTTTGGGCACTAGCTCTCGCCAACAAGATGAAAATGAGCCAGATTGCAGGAATGGTCGTTCCGTATCCAACAATCTCTGAGGTCAACAAGCGTGCCGCTGGCGCGTATTTCTCGCCTCGTCTTTTCGAAAATCCGACAGTAAAGCGCGTCGTCGGTTTGGTGCAGCGCTACATCCCTTGAAAGACGCATGCGAAATCTCATGTTGAACACACTCTCTGGCCGTTTCCTGATCTTGAGTATGATCTTTGTCATGCTGGCAGAGATTTTGATTTTCGTGCCATCCATTGCGCGGTTCAGAGAAGAATTTCTCATGAACCATTTGGAGCGCGCTCAAATTGCGTCATTGGCCCTGCTTGCCGATGATATGATTGATAGCGAGCTTGAGAAAGAGCTGCTTGAAAACGCTGGTGTGTTCAATGTTGCATTGCGTCGCGACGAAATACGTCAGCTGATGTTGTCGGCTCCGCTACCTCAACCTATCGCACAAACGTTTGATCTACGCGATGGCACGGCAGCTGTTTTGATCCGAGATGCAACGTTACGGCTGACCAAGTCTGAAAACGAAGTGATCCGCGTGATTGGTGCGCCCACCCGTGAAGCCGGGTTGCTGATTGAGATTACGCTTGAATCGCAGCCCTTGCGTGATGCGATGCTCGATTATGGGGTTCGCATTCTTGTGCTGTCAGCGGTGATTTCTGTCTTTACGGCCTGCCTATTGTTTATTGCCGTCCGAGCCATTTTGGTAAAGCCTATCGCAGGCGTTGTGGGGCATATGGAGCGGTATGCAGCAGCACCAGAAGATGGCAGGCGTATTATCACACCCTCAGCTAAAGTTGCAGAGTTGCGTGCTGCGGAAGACGCGTTGCTGACGCTGCAAACTGAATTGACCCAAGCTTTGCGCCAAAAGGAACGACTGGCGCAACTGGGCGGAGCGGTCAGCAAAATCAGTCATGACCTGCGCAATATCTTGACGTCGGCCCAATTGTTTACGGACAGGATTGAGGCATCCGAAGATCCGACGGTACAGCGTATGGCGCCAAAACTCATCAATTCTATCGCACGCGCGGTGAACCTGTGCGAAAGCACGTTGGCCTTCGGAAAAGCCGAAGAACCAAGCCCGCAGCTGACTGTGTTTGACCTAGGCGACATCGTTGACGAAGTCTTTGAATCGGAACGGTTGGCGATTGGTGATTTTGACCTGAGCCTCAGCCAAGATGTACCGCCACCCATGATGATCCGAGCAGACTCAGAGCAGTTGTACCGCGTCATCGGTAATCTGGTGCGCAATGCACGTCAGGCCATTGTCGCAAGCGGTGAGGCCGGTGAAATCAGTGTGTCCGCCTATGAGGATGACGAATCTTGGTGGGTGGAAGTGCGCGATACTGGCCCTGGTCTGCCGCAAAAGGCGCAAACACACCTGTTCCAACCCTTCCAGGGCGGCGCACGCAAAGGCGGTACAGGATTAGGGCTAACGATCAGTCAAGAACTTGTCCGAGGTCATGGCGGCAGCTTGGAGTTGGACCGCACAGGCCCAACCGGCACAATCTTCGCAATTTGCCTACCAAAGGGCGATGGGCAATAAACTGCGCGAAAAAGCAGTTTGCCCCCTTGCCATTCCCCGCGCGCATCGCTAATTCCAGCCCTCACGGACCGATAGCTCAGCTGGATAGAGTACCTGACTACGAATCAGGGGGTCGGGGGTTCGAATCCTCCTCGGTCCGCCACCTTGTAAAAATCTACGCCGATTAACGTATTGTAAATAAATACTTATTTGCGATTTGACTTTATGCCCGTCGATTTCTGCATGACTTTCTGCATGACAATTTGCATGACCTCCGATATTTTGAGTGGGGTAAGCGACGGGAATGTATGGTGCCAAAAGATTTGAAGCTCACCCTGCGCGGAGATGTTTGGTACATCGTGCGCAGAATACCGAAACGGTATGAAGCCGTAGAAACGCGCAAGCGGATCATCTCAATTTCTTTGGATACGGATTCTTTGGCCTTGGCGCGCAGTAAGGCTTATTCGGTTTGGCAAGCGCAGCTTGATCATTGGCAGGCCAAGCTCGATGGGCGATCTGCGGATGATCGGGAAGTATTTCAAGCAGTCCGTAAGTTGGCGCAGTCAAAGGGAGCACCCTATATACCAGTCGACCGGGTCGCGGCCTTGCCTGTCGATGCACTGCTCTCTCGCATTGAACAGATTTCACAAACCAACGGCACAATTGATTTGGATGAGACCGCGGCATTAATGGGCACGGTGGATGAGCCGCAACTCCTCATTTCTGAAGTTTGGGGGGAATTCTACAAGCTGACAAACGACCGTCGGATGGGGAAGTCCACTGACCAGGTTCGAACTTGGGGGAACCCTTTCAAGCGCGCCTTAAATCGGTGGATTGCTGTGAACGGAGATGGAACTGTCTTGCAGATCAAGCGGGATGATTTCTTGTCTTTCCGATCGTTCTGGATCGAGAAAATTGACCTCGAGGACCGTTCAAACAACACGGCGAATAAAGATTTCGATAAGTTCACGAATGCAATGCATACGATCATCGATGGGCTCGGTCTGGAGTTTGACTTGCCTATTCCCAAGCGCAATTGGCGCTTGCCAAAGGTGGATGCGGTTTCGCCACCACCATTTTCTTCAGATTGGATACAGGGGAAGCTCTTGGCACCAGGTGCTCTAGACGGTCTGAACGATCAGGCCCGCGCTATTTTTTTTGTTTGTCTCAACACTGGTGCGCGGCCCTCTGAGATTGCGACATTGCAACCAGAACGAATTGTGCTGAACAACAGTACGCCGCACATCCAGATCCGACCCGACGGTCGGGTAGTGAAAACAAAGCGCGCAAAACGAGACATTCCGCTCGTGGGCGTTGCGCTAGAGGCTGCACGTCAATTTCCAAACGGATTCTCTCGATACCGCGACAACCCATCGTCATTGTCGGGCGTACAACTCAAGTATCTTCGCAACAATGACTTGATGGAAACAGAAGATCACGTTGTATACAGTCTGCGCCATGCCTTTGAGGATCGGATGTTGGCGGCTAAATTCCCCGAACGTGTGAAAGCTGATCTGATGGGGCATGACATCAATCGCGAACGTTATGGTTCTGGATTATCATTGTCGCATACGGCTGCACTACTGGATGAGATTTCGTTCTGATCAATCAACCATGCGCGAGCGCTTCTTTGCGCGTCGGTTTCTTTGGCATGGCCTGCCTTTGTTTGTTCCCAAAGATCTTGTAGTCGAGACCATACGGGCTCCAGTTTTGGATTGAAGGGCATTGCATAAGCGATCTTACGCATGGCACCCTCAATGCGTTGAAGGTCTGCGCCGCCGTCATGTGTAATGCTCGAATGCGGTACAGGTACGGCTTTCGTCGCGTCATCGGTGTTGATGAATTGACTCCTCCGTGACATCCGAAACCTTCTCCTTCGCTCAATGCCACCACAGGTGTGTGAGCTTCTAACGCATTCATTCTTCTGATCTTTCTTGAATATACTATAGGGTGTTGATCGGTTGATTTCGCCCTGTTGCCGTTCGGTTTAGTTCGAAAATTGTGGATAACCTCAAACAATGAAGAGTGTTGATTGCCAACAGAATGATTGCCTCAAGGGTTGCGTGTGAGATGTGGGTGGTTTTGGCGGCAATTGGTGCAAGGCTCGTCGATCCAATTGGGTCCGCTCGGTTGTTGGCAACATGCCAGCTTTCCTGCAGACCTCAGATAGATCCTCACTGAGGGGGCTTGAAATGCAGCCGCGATAATTGGATATAGCCCCCATGACGTTGATACACACACCAAAGATTATCGCAGCACCCAAGCTGTAAACCAGGCTGATCGGCTTGGCCGATCACCGTGTGTCCTAATGAACATTTCCAGATCTGTTGCGCCGATTAGCCATAAATGATGGCCCTTATTTGGCATGGACTGATGACACATTACCTTGAAACTTTCACCGAACTTCTCCCGAAACAACCCAACCTTGATGAGGTAAAAGCCAACTTTCTGCAAAAGGCAGAGGCCGTTGGCATGACCGCCTTTCTACGCGAGAACTCTGTTTCCCCAAAAACGGTTGAGTACCGCGTTAAAGAAGAGTTCAGCAACTTCATGACCGCGAACGTTGCCGAGATCATCGAAGAACGTGGTTTGATCGGTCACGATCAAATCGAACTGCTGGGCTTTGTGCATGAGGACCCCGATGAAGACTTTGTCGCAGCAGTTAGAGATGCCGTGCAAGTCAGCTTTGTTTATGAGGCGGCGCGCGAACATCACCGAATGGAAGCGGGACTACATGACCGCGCGCCGAAAAACGCTGGACCAAAGGAAGAGGTGCAAAAGTTTATGAAAGAGCTTGCGACGTCACATCCAACCTTGGTGGGGCCGTCTACACTGCACGCCGTTGATGAAATGATCGCCGAATTGCACGCCTCCGCACCGTGGATGTCCGGTGTTTCAACATGGGCCTACAAGGCCCTGCGTGCGCGCTACAATACCGGACAAACATGGTTGAACCTGCCGCCCGTGATCCTGATCGGCCCACCTGGTTGCGGGAAGTCGACCTATGCACGCAAACTGGCTGCGTTGTCCGGTGCGCCCTTCAGAACACTTGATGTTGGCGCTTCTAGCGCGAGCTTTGGGGTCACCGGATGTGACGCAACATGGGGAAGGGCGCAGGCGGGCATTCCACTACAAGAAATCGCGAAGTCGGGCATCGCCAACCCAATCATGATTGTCGATGAAATCGATAAAGCAGGCACCATGACAGCCAGTGGCGGGTCACGTGTGTCGCTGCCTGATGCACTTCTGGGCCTGCTTGAGCCAACATCATCAACAACATGGGAATGCCCTTTCACGCGCCGGAGGTACGACATGAGTCAAATCGGCTGGATCATGACCGCGAACAGCAGCGAAGGCATCCCAGCACCGCTGCTTGACCGCTGCCGTGTCTTCAACATCGGTTATCCGGACGACGCAGATCTGGTTGAGCTAATCTGTAAGCTTTCCGCTGGTCGGATCTTCGACGAGGTTGCAGACCGCCTGATCGCACGGGTGCTGGTCGCCGCTGCTAAGGGCAAACCGCCGTCCCTGCGGCGCATCGGTCAGCTCATCGACGAAGCCGCAGCTGTGGGGCAAAATCCGGTGCTCCATTGAGATGAAGATGGCTGGCAGGCGGTGTGAGCGCCTGCCAGCTAAGTGGTTTGTACTACAAAACGGGATGGATGGTTCGCAAATGCAGCGAAGAACATCATTGGCGGAAACCGGACATTAGCTGCAAGTGCAAACTAGATTGGAGAACTTGAAGAAAGCAGACGTTCAGAGTGACGTTCCAGTTTTTCCGATGTGCAACCGCAGCAAATGTCAGTTCCGAGCCCAATCTATCCGATGCTATCATTTTGTGCTGCGCATGCCCACAGCGACAAAAATGCCGCAAGTGCGAGGTGTTGGGTACCATTGTGCAGCGGGAAGACCAGTCATTCATGCAAAAAGCGGTTTCGATTTGTGTCTAGTTGAGGCTTTTGCTGACGCGGCATTTTTCTCAGTTGGGGCAATGACTATGTTATAGTGCTGCGTTCTTCATCCAATCGATCGTTTGGTCAATTAAGACGCGGACCAAATTGTCCTTTTGGGACCACAAGCCTTGTTCGTCAATGGCGTTAGGGGCTGCGCATCATTGAAAGGGAAGCGAGCCAATGCACCGCTATCTGGGACAATCAGTCATCCCTTTTATGAACCCACCGAGACGTAAGCTCAGAAATCGACGTCATTTTGCGGTCGGGTAGACAAGAAATATCACAATCCGGTTCCGCGATTTTGATTGATTGCCCGTCCCACAACCACCAGTAAATGGGTCGTCCTGCGCTGTCTCTTACAGCAAACCGAAACAAAGGCATCGTAAGCGGATTTTGATTGGATAGATGGCTTTCGACCTGCCCCTTCAGATGGCCTGCCTGCAAAGCGTGTGACATCGGTGCAATGGCAAACTCAGAAAATGACAACACATCAGATGTTGCAACGGGCACGTCGTATCCGTTCGGATCGATCGCCAATATTTCGTGATAGGTCGGATGAACGGATACGCATTTCGCATAGAAATGCGCATCATCAAGATCAATGCGAACGACCTCACCAGCGCGTAGTGTCACAGGCTGTAACCTTCATATGTTGCTGGGTGGAACAGCTCTGCGATATCCAGTTTGCGCGGGGACAGACCTTGCGCGTGATGTGCTGTCAAAAAGGCGTCAATGACATGTTCGTTGCCAGCTACACCGTAGGACCAAATATTGGATTGGAGTTGATCGGCAACGCGCAATGTGTCCTCGACAAACGGCATCGTGACTTTGGTGGCTGACGTGTCTGCCAGCGCCGCCGTGGCCATTGCTTTGGACTGGCCAAACGCTTTCAACAGCGCGCCGGGCAACCAAGCATGTTGGTCCGCAAGGCTACGACGCACGCCAAGGACGTGCATGATTGGGAAGATTTGCGTGTCTCTGTACCACTGCGTCGCAACCGTTTGGCTGTCGGTAAAAAGGCGCCCGACATGGGGGTGGCCTTCCGCAAAACAGCGCGGCCAACGGGGGCCGACGAAACCGTCGATTTCTCCTGTTGCGAGCATTTCATTCAACGAACGCCCCTCTGGGGCTCGTGTGATTGCCACGTCATCCGGTGGTGTGAACTTGAGCTTTTCAGGACGTCCGGCTGTATCCATGCCACCGCGCACCCAATCGATATCGCTGGGCGAGACACCGTAGCCTTGTAAGATCGCGCGCACCCAAACGTTTGCTGTCAATTGGTACTCGGCAATGCCGATCTTTTTCCCTTTCAGATCGGCGGGCGACGCAATGCCTTTGTCCGTCCGGATATAGATCGAGGTATGGCGAAAGGCGCGGCTAAGGAACACAGGCACCGCAATGTAGGGCGGGTCATCGCGGGTCAGAGACATACAGTAAGAGCTAAATGACAGTTCACTGATATCGCAAGTTTTGTGGCGAAAAGCGTTAAAGAACATCTCTTCGGGGCTTTGCAGCATTACCACGGGATCAACGCCGTCAATCTTGACGCGCCCGTCGTAAATTGGGCGAGTGCGATCATAGTCGCCAACGGCTACGGATAACGTCAGATCAGTCATGTATCACCAGTTATTAAAGGGTTTATCGAAACCGGCTGCCCGGAATGTGCGCTGTCCAAGATTGCGTGGCAGGTAGCGAGGGCATCATGGCCCCATGCCCCCGATTGCACAGGTTTTGGACCATCACGAAGGAGATCTACAATCGCCTGTGCGAAGTCCTTACGGGAATAGTCAAAAGGGCAATTGATGGTTTCGATTTTGTCGGGTCCGTAGATTGAAACACGGTCCATGCCGATATGAATATCGCCACGCTGGCAAAACACGGTGACGGGTCCAAAGTGTTCGTGATGCGTGGGGTCCGGTAACCCGTCTGTGCCCATGAAAGCGCGGGTGCGTTTGAACGTGACCTCATCGGTGACATCCATCAATGCGCGGCGGGCTTTGCCATAGGCACCAGCAGGCTTTGCCACCCCAAGTTCCGAGACACCGTCCATCTCTATGTCGCTGTCATAGAACCCGTAACCGGAATAGGTCAGGCTGGCGCATGCGTCGTTTTCAAATGACACGATTGCCATAAAAGCCCCTTCGCTGGGACGCTCAGGATCCCAATTTCCAGTCTTGGCAAAGACAGAAACGGGGCGTGACCCAATCAATCGCATGGCGACATCGACCTGATGCACGGCTTGCGAGAAGACCACGCCGCCCCCCGCACTGGTTTTCAATTCTTCAGGCCTGCGCGGGCGGTACATAAAGTCGGTGGCCGTCAGCATATTCAGCATCCTTGGCTGCCCTAACGCGCCACTTTCGATTGTCGAAGCGGCTTGCGCAACAGGTCCGTCATAGCTGTGACTGGGGCCGACCAACAGATGCAGGCGTTTGTCGGCGGCCAATTGTGTGAGTGCGCGCGCCTCGCCCAGGTCAATGGTGATAGGTTTTTCAACAACCACATGTTTGCCCGCATTCAAGCAATCGGTGACATGCGCGCTATGCATTTGGTGCGGGGTTGCGACATAGACGATCTCGATCTCAGGATCACGCAGCATGTCGGTATAGTCTGGATATGTTTGTCCGCCAAAGGTTGCCTCAAAAGCTTTTCGCGGGACCTCGGACGGGTTTGCGCCCGCGATCAGATGAATGTCGGGATGCGCCTGCAACCCCCGCGCCGACAGGGCAAAGCCGCGGCCCAACCCGATCACACCCATTTTGACCGGACTATAGGTCAAGAACCAACTCGCCTGCACGCGCGCGCGATACACAAATCATAATCCGGTCTGCTTTTTCTTCATCCATCAGCACCATATCACGATGGTCCACGTCGCCTTCGATCAGACCGCACTTACAGGTGCCACAGGTGCCGCTTTCGCACGAGCTGACGGTTGCAATCCCCGCGTCGCGCAGGGCTTCAAGGATAGATCTATCGCTTGGCACGGTGACCGTTTTGCCGGTTTTTCGAAGGCTCACCTCAAAGGGTTTGTCGTCTTCGCGCACGGCGGCGACGCCTGCGAAATCCTCAAAATGGATTGTGCCATCCGGCCAGTGGCCAGAGATGCCTTTAATCTCTTCCATCAATGGGCCGGGGCCGCAGCAATAGACATGCGCCTTGCTGGGTTGTGCGAAATCATCCCAAAAATCGTACAGATTTGCCAAGTCACCGCTATCATAGTGCACGGTCAATCGATCCCCAAGCAGGGCTTGCAGTTCGGGCACATAAGCGGCGTCTTGCGCGCTGCGGGCGCAATAAATCATCTGCAGTTTTGCCTTTGCGGCCATCAGGTTCTGGGCCATCGCATAAATCGGTGTGACGCCAATGCCGCCTGCGACCAAAAGGTATTCGGGGGCAGGGCCAAGCGAGAAATTATTTGCAGGTGCCTGAACCGATACACTGTCGCCAACGGCAAGCGTATGTATGGCCAGCGATCCACCGCGTCCGTTTTCTTCGCGTTTAACAGCAATTGTATAGCTGGTGGGGCATTGGTCGGGATGCACCAAGGAATACTGACGCACAGCGCCACCGGGCGTTTCAATGGCGATGTGCCCACCCGCATCCGCCGCAGGTAGAACGCTTGCGCCCGATGCTTCAAACGTGAACTCTGCGATTTCCTGCGCAATGTCACGGCGCGACATCAAGGTAAGCATCATGTCTTGGGGCAAAATCAGTCTCCTTAGATGAATAATAATTAGATATCTAATTTTTTATTGTCAATCGAGAAGATGGTGTTAAGGTTACGCTTGAACGTAGCTTATCTGGACGGTTGCTTTGCTCACGACAGAAGAAAATAAAACGCTTGTAGAGGCCGGACCGGGGACCCCAATGGGCACCTTGATGCGCAGCCATTGGACGCCTGTTTGCTTGATCGAAGAAGTTGCCGAGCCTGACTGCAAGCCGCTGTTGGTCGAAGCGCTTGGCGAACGCTATGTGGCGTTTCGCGACTCCGAAGGCCGCTTGGGTTTGCTTGATGAACTTTGCCCGCACCGCAAAGCCTCGCTTGTTCTTGGGCGTAATGAGGATTGCGGATTGCGCTGCCTTTATCACGGATGGAAGTTCGACGTGACCGGCAAGACGGTTGCAATGGCGTCAGAACCCGAAGGCAGTCCGCTGGCCGAGAAAGTCAGCGCACGGTCATATCCTGTACGTGAATGCGGTGGGTTTGTTTGGGCTTGGCTGGGCGCAAAGGAAGACACACCAGCGTTCCGCCGCCCGCCTTTCGCACCCAATGACGACGTGCGCGTGTCTATCTTAAAGATCCGCATTCCCGCCAACTGGGCGCAGATCACCGAGGGCCAAATCGACAGTGCGCATTCGTCGTCGCTGCATTCGTCAGACATGGTACCTGCACGGGTCGAAGGGGCCGCAGCCGATGGCAAAAGCTGGTACCGCCCGTCGACAGATAAGTCGCCGCGCATGCAAACGCAGACCACGGAATATGGCTTTCACTACGCCGCCATTCGCCGCCCAATCAAAGGAGCCGCGACGCATAACTATATCCGCGTGACAGAATATGTCGCGCCGTATTTCTCCCTGATCCCGCCCAACAGTTCGTACCAAGTCACAACTGTTGTTGTCCCCATTGACGATGAAACTAGCGCGTTTCACTTCATCGCATGGGGTGACGCTGAAACGACCCCCGACACGGATAGCTGGCGCGCCTTTAACCATGTTGTGCCAGGCGTTGATCTTGACGAAGGCACATGGGCTACAAGGCGTACCAAGGAAAACTGGTTTGGTCAGGACCGCGAGTGGATGAAAGAAGGAAACTTCACCGGTATCGCGGGTATCCCGAACCAAGATATCGCCATGTGGGTTTCGATGGGTGCCAAAGTTGATCGCAGCAAAGATATCTTGGGGGCGTCCGACTTGGCCATTGTCGAGTTCCGTCGCCTGATGGTGGATGCCGCACAACTTGTTGCGGAAGGCGGGCCTGCTATCGGGACTAACCCTGACATCGTGCAGACGAACATCGCGTCTTATGAAGGCGTCGTGTCCAAAGATGTGGATTGGCGTGACCTTGTTGGCGCCAACACGCAAAACGCAGCGGAGTAGATGATGATCAAGAACCCAATCCACCCGCATCTGGCTGACGCCTACAAAGAAATGGGCAAGCATTCCACGATCCCCTTGTGGGAGATCTATCACCTGCTGGTATCCAACGAGCCAACACCGATGGGTGATCCGCATCTGTGGCGTTATGGTGATTTGCGTCCGCTCTTGCTGGACGCTGGCAACAAAATCTCAGCTGAAGAGGCGGAGCGCCGCGTTCTTGCGCTCAAGAACCCCGGCCTTGAACGTCCCGGAATTGCGCAGACATTATTCGCGGGCCTCCAATTGGTAATGCCGGGCGAAGTCGCGCCCGCACACCGCCACACGCAAGGGGCCATTCGGTTCGTATTGGAAAGCACAGGCGGCTATACGGCGGTTGAAGGTGAGCGGTGCACGATGCAACGCGGGGACTTTATCACGACACCAAGCTGGTGCTGGCACGATCACGAGAACACAGGCGACGGCCCGATGATTTGGCTGGATGGGTTGGATGTTCCGCTTGTGAATTTCCTGGGCGGAAAATTTGCCGAAGAAAATGAAACGGACCAGCAGCCGATCTTTCGCAGCGATAATGCGTCGGTTGCAGGGTATGGCACTGGCTTGCGCCCATTCAACGGGGCCGAACAGAAACCCTATTCTCCGATTTTCCGCTATCCATACGACCGCTGCCGCGCGGCTTTGATGGATATGACACAAAGCGCCATCGATCCCTATCTGGGCCACAAAATGATCTACGCAAATCCCAATGACGGGGGCCATGTCCTGCCAACGATTTCGGCGTTTTTGCAGTATCTACCAAAGGGGTTTGAAACAGCCACGTGGCGCTCAACGGAATCGAATGTGTTCAGTGTGGTCGAAGGATCAGGCGTTGTGCGCGTCGGCGACACAGAGATGCATTTTGAAGAAAGCGACACCTTCGTTGTCCCCAATTGGACGGCCTACCAAATCACGGCCAACACGGACGCGGTGCTGTTCAGTTTCTCAGACCGGGCCGCGCAAGAAAAGCTTGGGATTTTTCGCGAAGAAAAGTCTGCTGCCTAACGTAAATTGTCTTGGGAGGGACAGATGGGATTAAAATCTATCATCGCAGCCGCCGTGCTGTCTGCTGTGGGTACTTTTGCCTCGGCGCAAACATATGATCTGAAAATTGCGAGCTTTGTAACGCCGAAACATGGGATGTCCAAATGGATCGACGGTTGGGCGGCATCGCTTGAGGAAAAGTCCGATGGCCGCCTGAAATTTGAGATCCTGCATGGTGCGCAGATGGGCCCACCTCCGGCCTATTACGACCTTGCGTCGAATGGTCAAGCGGACATTACATGGGTTTTGCACGGCGCGACGCCGGGGCGTTTCAAGCTGACTGAGATTTCGAACATGCCGTATCTGTTCTGCTCGGCAGAACAGGCGACGCGGGTCTTGAACGACCCATCTGTGCGGGCACTCACCGATCCTGAACATCGCGGTGTCAAAGTTCTAACAACGTTTATGCACCCTCCGGGGCAGATCAACATGAAGGGCGGGCCTGTTCTGGCGCTGTCCGATCTTGAAGGCAAAGCCATGCGCCCGCCGTCGAAAACGGTCGGGCAATTGATTGCGATGCTGGGCGGAAAACCTGTTGGATTGCCGCCAACCGCGATGGCCGAAGCTCTGCAAAAAGGTACAATTGACGGCACCATGATCGACTATGGTGGGGCAGGTCTTGCCTTCCAGTTGGGACCATTCTTGACGGATATCACCGAAGTCTACGCCTACACCTCGTCGTTCGCGCTGGTGATGAACCCGGACAGTTTTGGCGATTTGCCTGCCGATCTGCAAGCGATGGTGGACGAAAGCCTTGTTGGTATCTCGCCCCAAATCGGTCAGATCTGGGATAAGCTAGATGCGATTGGCAAAGATGTGCTGACCAAAGCGGGTGTAAACATTCACACCTTGTCTGATGAGGAAACCGCTAAGTTCCAAGCCGTTGGCGCAGCGCAGACTGCGGGATATCTGGCTTCACTCAATGACGCAGGACTGCCTGCTGATGATGTCATGGCTGCGATCAAAGCAGCGATTGAGGCCGTCGGACCTGTGGGCCCTGGATGTCAGTCTTAACGACCCTGAACACGATACGAAATGGGGCCGCAGCGGTGATGACTGCTGCGGCTTCTGTTTGTTTGGCTTTCTTGATGCTGATCGCCACTGCCGACGTTGCCATGCGAGCAATTGATCCAAAGTGGCGGATATCAGGGACGCTGGACTATGTTGAGTTTTCCCTCAACTGGATGATCTATTTGTCGATTGCCGCCGCCTTCTTTGCAGGACAGGTGATTGCAGTGGATATCATCGATAAATGGGACACCAGACACCGCTTTCAAAAGATCGGCCAACTGCTGACTTTGATCGCGTTGATCGCAGTCGGCACACAGATCATTCGCCCGGCACTTGCTGTGCTTGAATGGGGCGAGGTGACGTTCGACTTGGGCATTTTGAAGTTTTATTACTGGATCGCGATTTGGGTCGGTATTGGGTTTTCCATCCTTGCCGTTCTGCTTGAAATAGTAGTCAAAAAGGGTCCAAAGACGTGACGCCTCAGATTATCGGCCTGCTGGCCATAGCGATCCTTGTTGGCATGATTTTCCTGCGCGTGCCTGTCGGAACTGCTTTGCTGCTGGTTGGCCTTGGCGGATATTGGGCGATTGATGGCTCGAAAACGGCGCTTTACACGCTTGGCGACAAACCGTTTTTGCTCGCGCAGGCCTATTCACTTTCGGTTGTGCCACTATTTCTTTTGATGGGTGTGGTCGCCAGTCGCACCAAGATGGCGACAGAACTATTTACGGCTGCAAATGCGCTTTTTTCCAACTTTCGCGGCGGGCTTGCGATGGGCACCGTCGGGGCCTGTGCGGGGTTCGGGGCGATCTGCGGATCATCACTGGCCACGGCATCCACCATGACGCGGGTGTCGATCCCCGAGATGCGCAAACACGGGTATTCAGACGCGATCGCCGCCGGTGTTGTGGCATCGGGTGGCACTTTGGGCATTCTCATCCCACCGTCGATCATCTTGATCATCTATTCGATCATCGCCCAGCAAAGCGTCCCTGCGTTGTTCGCTGCAGCTTTGATCCCGGGTCTGCTGCTGGCGGCCTTGCACCTTGTGACCTTGAGCGTGCTGTCACGACTGCGCCCCGACGACATGCCACCAGTTCCGTCGATATCGTGGTCTAAGAGATTAACCGCCATTGCCGGTTTTTGGAAAATGGCCGTGATCTTTGCTTTGGTTGTCGGCGGCATTTTGCTTGGGTGGTTTTCCCCGACTGAAGCCGCAGCCATCGGTGCGCTCTTGACCATTCTGATGGGGTTTGTGACCCGTCAATTGAATATTCCGACCTTGTTCAACGCGTTCAAAGAAACGGTCACGACAACAGGAACACTGTTCTTCATCATTCTTGGTGCGTTCATGTTCGCAGCCTTCATGGTGCAAACCCGTATCCCCGCAACGTTGGGCGATTGGGTCACATCGCAAGGGATGGCCCCGCTTGCGGTGATCCTGTTCCTTGTCGTGATGTACGTGATCTTGGGATGTTTTCTGGATTCGATTTCAATGATCCTGATCACCGTACCAGTCTTCCTTCCCATCGTTGAGGCACTTGGGTATTCGCCGATCTGGTTCGGTGTCTTTCTGGTCATCGTTGCAGAGATTGGGTTGATCACGCCGCCGGTGGGCCTGAATATATTCGTCATCCGCGCCCAAGCGCCGGATATCCCGCTGATGACAATCTATCGGGGGATCATGCCATTTCTTGTGACTCACATCGTTGGGATCGCATTGTTGATCGCGATCCCAAGCCTTGCGGTCTGGCTGCCTAGCTTGCTGTACTAAGCGACGTGGACAGTCAGCACACCAAGCTCTGGTGAGGTCACAACAATCGTATCGCCCACACCGACAGGGCCGACGCCGGCAGGCGTGCCCGTCATGATCACGTCACCCGGCAAAAGGCTGTAAAAGGCGGAACACATCTCGATCAGTTCCGGAATGGAACGGATCAGCAGGCTGGTGTCAGAGGCCTGACGGACCTCGCCGTTGACGCTTAGTGAAAAGGCAATGCGGGCGGGATTGGCAACTTCATCGGACGTGGCCAATGTCGGCCCCACGACAGCAAAACCATCGCAGGACTTGCGCATTGATCGATCCTGTTTGCCGCGCACGGTCATATCCAGCGCAAGGCTGTAGCCCGCGACATAAGTCATGGCGTCGCTGGCCGCGATATTGCGCCCGGCTTTACCAATGATCGCCGCCACCTCAGCTTCGTGATCCACACGTGCGGCGTCTTTTGGCAAGGTGATCGTCGCGCCATCACCGACAAGGGCAGATCCTGCTTTCAAAAAGCATCCGATTTCATCAATCGGATGAACTTTCGCGCCCTGATGCAGCCCGTGATCATCTTGGGCTTCGTCAAGATGGGCGTGATAATTGACAGGCGCGCCGATGATTTTAGAGGGCAAGGCAACGGGAGCCTCAAGCACAACATCGTTGCGGTTCAGGCGTGGAGCAGACGCCAGCAATGCCCGCGCCTTCATTGCAACTTGATCAAGCGCCGCCACAAACGGATCGTGCAGGCTGCGGACCCATTTCACATCAGGCAATGTGTCCAGCGCATCCGTTACATCAAAAATCTCGTCACCTTGAACGACACCCAGGCGATCGACGTTAAACCTGCAAAACTGCATATTATCTCTCTTGAGTTTTTATACATATAAGCGGGACAAAGTGATCTACACCGCCCCGCTCACACGTGAAAAGACGAATTTTCGCTCTACTCGGCCTTAACGGCTTCAAGCTCAATCTGAATTGCGATCTCATCGCCTAAGGGGCCGACAAAAGCCGACACACCCCAATCAGAGCGCATGATGCTGGTCGTCGCACTCACACCGATGGTCTCTTTTTTGGATAAAGGGTTGGGACCAGCGCCATTGAACACGGCATCCAAGACGACTGGCTTGCTTACACCATTCATGGTCAAGTCGCCCATGATCTTGCCTGTGGTCTCGGACGTCACTTCGATGCCAGTAGATGCAAAAATAATCTCCGGGTTCGCAGCCACGTTCAAAGCTTTGTCTGATTTGATCCAGCCATCACGCTCTGGGTGATTTGTATTCACTGAAGATACGGCCATGGTGACCGACACGGCGCTTTTGGCGATATCACCTGCATCATAAGAAATCGTGCCTGATACATCGCCCATCCAGCCGATGCTCTTTGAGAACCCAAGGTGGTTCAGCTCAAATGCGACCAATGTGTGGGCGCTGTCGATCACATAGTCATCCGCGGCGAATGCAGGTGTCGTAAGCAATCCAGCTGCCATCACTGACCCGATGAGTTTTCCTAACAGTGGCTTCATGTTCCTCTCCCTAAATTAGATATCTAATTTTAGGAGGTTCGTGCAAACATGCAAGAAAAATAGATATCTAACTTTCTTGCATGTCTCTGGCTCCTTGAACGTCGCTATCCTCGTCAAGGTTTTGCGTCATCTTGATCAGAAGCCTGCGGAATTGTGTTATCTCATCTGCTGCTAAACCCTGTGATGCAGTGTCGTTCGTTTCGATGGCAAGCGGCTCAAGTTTATGACGCAAGGATCGGCCCAAGGGGCTCAGGTTGATCACAGGCCGGCTTTGCCCACCTTTTGGAACCTCTTTTTCGATCAACCCCTTCAGTTCCATCTTAGACAGTGCCGTGTGCGCCGTCGGCCCGGTTAGCCCAGCCCTATCTGCCAGTTCTTTTTGTGAAAGGCCTTCTTCGTCCCAAAGGATCCGCAGAAATTCCCAATGGCCAAACATGACATCGTGCTGTTTCAGCTTGGCTTGCAAGTTACGGCGAAACTGGCGTTCTAACAGCCGGACCAAATGCGCAATACGTTCGTCTTTATGTAATGTCATTCCCGCTTACACCCAATTTGGAATGGAATATTTCTAAAGAACTAATTTGTCCTTGAACAGCGCAATGCGTCGGGCACCATCACTGGCAGCGACCAGCAACTTGCGAATGTAGCGATCGCCCTGCTTTGTGATCTTGCCTAGGCGTTCTTTGCCACCGCTGGACTTGTTAAGCGGGGTCAGTCCGAGCCAAGCTGCCAGGTCGCGGCCGGTCCGGAACTGTTTTGCATCAC
>JBDWGM010000042.1:0-43254 GCA_039975755.1 Paracoccaceae bacterium
GGCGTGCGCGATGACCTGACCGTGCAGGACGTGTTCAAAGGCGTCACACCTTTCTTCATCGCCGACGCCATCACAATCGCCCTCCTCGTCGCCTTCCCCGCAATCGTCCTCTTCCTTCCATCCCTCGCAGGGTAAAAAGGGTCTTTATGAAAATTCTGAACAGCGTAGGCCGCTGCGCAAACCTTTGATGATCGCATCGGCGTTTGTATTTGGACGATCAGTGCCGTCTAGTTCCAAATCGTATTTGCGGTTTTTATGAACGTTTGCAAAATCCTGTTGAGCGCTGCCAATGGGACGATCCGCCCGGGCGTGTTCACGTTGTACCAAAGTCTCCAGATTGCAGGACATTCCGACGAAATAGACGTCGATATCTTGGAAAAGCTCGACAAGCTCATCGATCCAACCTGCGGTGTCGATTATGTGTTCAGCAATAGTGTTTACGCCCGAATTGGCGCAAGACACCAGCGTCGCATGAAAGGCTGTGAAAATCTGGCGCCGATCTTGCCGCCAGTTGAATTCGCCGCTTTGATATCGATGCATAGGAATAATTCCGCCGTCTCGCAAATGGTCGATTGAGATATGCCAGTACGGTTGATTCAATTTTTCTTGAAGCACATGTGCCAATGTTGTTTTGCCGACACTCGAGGGACCATGAAGAAGAATGACCTGGCCTTTCATTCCTATTCCCCCCCCCCCAAATTCATAGACCAAGGCGCAACGTGCGTTACGTCAATCGCATTAAACTTGACGGATAGCCAAAAGATCAATCAATGATTGATCACGATATTAGCCTTACGCCACGACGCGCTTGCATTACTGAAATACACGCATAACGATAATGACCACAGTGGTGGGGAATACGATTCGCGTGAAATGTATGCGAGTTTTCTTCGTTCTAAGGAACGGAAAAAACATCTTATTGGCAACGTATTGCGCGATAAAGGAATGATATAAAAACGCCTCCCACTTGTGCATGAGAAGCGAAACACCAGGGGGATTTGACATGAGCTTTTTTTGGCCAAACTTTGTATTTGGAACTTTTCGGGATGACGTGCTGACGGGTAGCGATCAACGTGATTTTGTATTTGCGTTTGGGGGCGACGATGACATCTCGACCGGAGCGGGCAATGATTGGATCTATGCGGGCAGTGGCGATGACACTGTTGATGCGGGAACCGGGGATGATGTGATCAGCGCAGGTTTTGGCGATGATCTGATCCGAGGCGGGGCCGGAAATGACCGTGTTTACGGTGGACGCGGGTTTGACACAGTCACCTATGAAGGGGGTATCGAGGATTATGATGTCTCTGCTCCAAGCGGCAGCAATTTCCAGACCACAGTAACATCAGTTTCTGACGGTCTGGATGATGCTGGGCGTGATGTTTTATTCCAGATCGAAGCTTTGTTTTTCGAAGCGGACAATTATACGTTCTTTCTGAATGGAATGAATAACGCAGTTCTGGCTGACGACGATAGTGTTGTGGCAAGCGAAGATGGTGGCGTTGATATTGCTGCGGCTGATCTGCTTGCGAATGATCGTGAATTTGATGGGGATACTGTTGCGATCACGTCCGTGGACAGCCAAAGCGCATCTGGTGCCGCAGTTTCGTTTGATGGCACAAATGTCAGCTATGATCCGGCGGACCTGTTTGACACACTAAAAGAAGGTGAAACCGCGACGGATACTTTTGAGTACACGGTGGATGATGGAAAAGGTGGCACAGATACAGCCATTGTGACCGTGGAAATTCAGGGCGTTAACGATGGCCCTGTTTTGGTTGTGACAACCGCCGTGTCCGTCGATGAAAACACAACGGATGTCGCAGCCGGGATATCTGCGACGGATGTCGACAGCGATACATTGACGTTCAGCCTAAGTGGCGCGGACGCAGCGTTGTTCCAGATTGATGCGCTGAGCGGCGCGTTGAATTTTGTCACTGCGCCCGATTTCGAAGCGCCCGGAGATGCGGGCGGCGACAATGTTTATGATGTGGTCGTAAACGTTGAGGACGACTTGGGTGCATCCGCCTCTCAAGCGGTCCAAGTGACCGTAGAAGATGTGGTCGAAATGCCCCCATTGGTCGCGCGGATCAATGAATTTCACTATGACAATGTTGGAGGCGACATTGGCGAGTTTATCGAAATCCGTGTTGACGCGGGGGGCGATGTTTCTGGGTTGCTTGTCGAATTGTACAACGGGAGCAATGGAACCGTTTATAATGCGTTAAATGTGGCGGACGGGACCGTTTCATCGGATGGCGACTTTGACTATTACTTTCTGAATCTTCCCGCGAACGGATTGCAGAACGGATCACCTGACGGCTTGGCCTTGTCAAATGCGGGAACGTTGGTTGAATTCCTAAGCTATGAGGGCAGTTTGATCGGTGTCGGTGGCACCGCTGATGGCGTCAGTTCCGAGGATATTGGCCAAGAAGAAACAAGTGCAACCGAGGTTGGGTTTTCGTTGCAACGCAACGAAGACGGCACATGGCGTGCACCGGAAGAAAACTCATCAGGCGGATCAAACGATGCACCGGCACTGGTGACGGCTCGGATCAATGAATTTCACTATGACAACGTCGGCAGCGATTCAGGCGAGTTCATCGAAATCCGTCTGGCCAAAGGCGAAGATGCAAGCGCGTTGGTTGTAGAATTGTACAACGGCAATGGTGGCAGCGTTTACAACACATTGAACGTCACGGATGGCACAGTTAGTTCCGATGACGATTTTGACTATTACGTTCTGAACCTACCGGCGAACGGATTGCAAAACGGGTCACCTGACGGTCTTGCCCTATCAAATGGCGAAGGTCTGATCGAATTCCTAAGCTATGAAGGCAGTTTGGTCGGTGTCGGCGGCGCAGCAGATGGCGTCAGTTCCGAGGATATCGGCCAAGAAGAAACAACAGCGACCGAGGTCGGATTTTCTTTGCAACGTAACGAAGACGGCACATGGCGGGCACCTGAGGCGAACACATCCGGCCAAGCCAATGATGCGCCTTCAGGCGTCGTCAATGCACGGATCAATGAGTTCCACTACGACAATGATGGTGCTGATACCGGCGAATTCATCGAAATCCGCGTTGATGCAGGGCAAGATGCGTCTGGCCTTTTGGTCGAGCTTTATAACGGGAACGACGGCGGTGTTTACAATGCACTGACCTTGCCGGGCACACCGGTATCGTCTGATGATGACTATGATTATTACGTCATCGAATTGCCTGCCAATGGACTTCAGAATGGTGCGCCAGATGGATTAGCGTTGTCCAACGATGGGGCGCTGATCGAATTCCTCAGCTATGAAGGGACTTTGACCGCAACCACCGGTACGGCGATCGGTGAAACGTCGACAGATATCGGACAAGCCGAAACAACGACCACAACCGTCGGGTTTTCTTTGCAGCGCAATGAAGACGGCACATGGCGCGCACCAGAGGCGAATACCTCAGGAGGGGCCAATGATGCTGTGATCCCTCCCGGCGAACTCAGGTTGATCCACGAGGTTCAAGGCTCTGGCAGCGCATCTGCATTGGATGGACAATCGGTCAGCCTGTCCGCAATCGTGACACATGTGTTCAGTGATGGGTATTACCTGCAAGAAGAAGATGCGGATGCCGACGCAGATGTGAACACATCCGAGGGCATCTTCGTCTTCCGCGGCAGCCAGATCGCGGTCAGCGTCGGCGATCGTGTGTTGGTCAGTGGTGAAGTCGATGAGTTCTTTGGTGCGACACAGATCACCAATGTAACAAGCGAAGTCATCGAAGCCAGCAATGTAGATCTTCCAACGGCAGCACAAATAATGTTGTCACCGGATGTCGCTCAAGATTTCGAAGCGGTTGAGGGTATGCGCGTTGCGGTGTCCAGCGGCACGGCTGATCCGTTGACGGTCATCGAGAATTTTAATCTGGATCGGTTTGGCGAAATCACCATCAGTGCCGGACGCCAAGTGCAAGGCACGCAATTGTTCGATGCGCAAACCGAAGCAGATGAAGTTGCTGCTGTGGCCGAAGGCAACCAAAACAACCGCCTTTTATTGGACGATGGGGAAGGCGGGTCCAACCCGGATGAATTCCAATATATCCCCGGTGGTGCTGGGGATTCCGGTAACGGCTTTCTGGATACCACGGATGATTTCGGCGACGCGGGAACTACGTTGCGTCTGGGGTCTGAACTGACGGCGGATGTTCAAGGTGTTCTTGGATTTGGGTTCGGTGAATATCGTTTGGTTGTCACAGACACGCTGGAAGTCGACGAAAACACAAATACCGGCGCGCGAGAAGGAACGCCAGCAGATGTTGGCGGATCGCTTCAGGTGGCATCCATCAATGTGTTGAATTATTTTTCAACCATCGATGGGCAAGGCACATCCGGGCCCGGCGGCCTGGATCCGCGCGGTGCGGACAGCGACGAAGAATTGGCCCGACAAACTCAGAAACTGGTCGAAGCGTTCTTGCAATCAGGGTCTGAGGTCTTCGCCATTCAAGAAATCGAAAACAACGGGTTTGGCGCAGAGTCTGCGATCCAAACTCTTGTTGATGCCTTGAATGCCGAAGTAGACGGATCTGATCCGTTTGCCTTTGTCGATCCAACAAGTGATGCAGGCTTTATCGGAACAGACGCGATCACAACTGGGCTGATCTATAATTCGGATGTGCTGAATGTCGTGGCGTCTGATGTCCTTGTCTACGAGGAAGCCTCTGCGGCACCGACTTTGGCTCTTGCGAATGTCTTGAACCAAGTGGCCTCATCGGACGATCAAGTCGGTGACTTCCAGCGCAACCGCCCAACTGTCGCAGCAACGTTTGAGGAAAAAGCAACGGGCGCCACGTTCACGGTTGCTTCTTCTCACTACAAATCGAAAGGCGACAGCAACCTTGAGGATGTTGTGCTAGATGCTCAAGCGCATGTTGACGGTGGCGGCACAACCATCACCCAAGCCGACATCGATGCACTGATTGCAGACGGGAATTACGATCAGGGCAACGGGCAAGGGTTCTGGAACCAAGTGCGCCTTGATGCAGCGGTTGAATTGGCCGATTGGATCGAAAACGATTTCGCGGGCACCGGGGCGACCAACTATCTGCTTTTGGGGGATATGAACGCCTATGCCGAAGAAGACCCTGTGCAATATTTGGATGATGATGCGGGGTTGGTTGATCTGATTGATCGGTTCATTGATCAGGATAATGCTTACAGCTTTGTCTTTGATGGCCAGCAAGGCACGTTGGATCAGGGGTTTGCATCGACAGATTTGAACCCGTTTGTGACCGGCGCTACCGAATGGCACATCAATGCGGATGAACCTGACCTGATCAACTATGACAACTCGTTCAAAGACACGGCGTTCTTTAACGATGGCGTTTACGGATCATCAGACCATGATCCTTTGATCATTGGGCTGGAGCTTCTTCCCGAACTTATTCTGGGCTGACCTACCAAAAGCCAACGCAATGAAATGGGCCCGCCGGACAGATCCTGTTTGGCGGGCCTTGCTTTTTGAAAGGGAGGCTTCAAAACTGTTCATCATCAAAGGGTGGGCAGATGACGGAAATAGCGGGTTATTCCGAACTGAAGGAGCGGCTGAAGAACGTGTCCCGAGGGCAGCGGTTTCTTGTAGCAATTGCAGGTGCGCCGGGGTCCGGAAAATCCTCATTGGCTGATCAGTTGGCGCGGGATTTGAATGAAAGCCGAGCGGATTGTGCCGCAGTTGTTCCGATGGATGGCTTTCACCTTGACGATATCGTGCTGAACCAACGTGGCTGGCGCGCGCGAAAAGGGGCCCCGCATACGTTTGATGTTGCGGGCTTGGGCCATTTGTTGGGACGAATGCGTCGCAATACAGAAGCTGAAATTGCTATTCCTGTCTTTGATCGCAGCATTGAAATCGCACGAGCGGGAGCGCGATTTGTTCCTCGATCTGTGGATGTTATCTTGGTCGAAGGGAATTACCTTCTGCTGAGTCAAGATCCTTGGAGCGGATTGAAATCGTCGTTTGATCTTACTGTGATGATCTCGGTCGAGGAAGAAGAGTTAAAACGACGATTGCAAGGTCGATGGGTGCGACATGGTTTTTCGCCTCAGGAAATTGAGGATAAATTGGAAGAAAACGACATGCCAAACGGACGCCTCGTTATTGGCGCTTCGCGTACAGCGGACGTTATTTTAACGTCGTAGCCAACGGCCTGTGGGCAGACGAGTGTAACACAAAATTGACGATAGGGCGTATTCCCGGCTTTACCTTAGCCCTCTTGATTGCCTAGGTTCAGCGCTAGGAAAACCCAGATTGAAAGACATTCGTTGTGCTTGACGTCACGCATAACCCTTGGCTTGTCGCGGCATCCTTGGTTGTAGCGCTTATTGCAGGATTTACTGGCCTGTCGATGACGCGTGGCTTGTCGCAAATGTCTTTGGCACGCCGCAAGCTGTCCATCGGTTTGGCGTCGATTGCGTTGGGTGGGGGCATTTGGTCCATGCACTTTGTGGCGATGCTTGGACTGCAAATGCCGATCTTGTTTTATTATGACGCGGCAATAACCCTGGCATCCGCTTTGGTTGCGATCCTTGTCGTGGGATTGTCGCTTTTGATTTTGCATTTCTTTCCCCGCACGCCGCTGGTTTTGACAGGGGCGGGTTGCCTTGTCGGACTTGGGGTCATGGCGATGCACTATATCGGCATGGCAGGGTTGGAATTGTGCCGGGCGCTTTACACGCCGGCTGGGGTGATCGTGGCTGGGGTATCCTCATGTGTGTTGAACAGCATCGCCTTCACGATTGCATATTCCCGACGCACAGGGCGCAATATTCTGCTTGGCACGGTGTGTTTTGGTCTGGCCGTCTTTATGGTGCATTTCGTCGCCATTTACGGCACTGCGTTCGAGGCGATCCCCGAAACGCGTCAGGTTGGACCACGCCTTAGCAATGAAGTTCTGGCCATGATTGTTGTTCTGACCAGCTTCGCCTTGTGCGGTGCGTTCTTGTTCAGCTCGGTCACTGTCCTTGCACCGGAACAAAAGAACGTAAACATCCCGCCGGAAGCCACTGATGCGGCTGAAACTTTAAACGAACCGAGCATGCAACAAATCCCGTATGAAAAAGACGGGCAAACCTTATTTGTCGATGTCTCTGAAGTGGCAGCCGTGCGTGCCGAAGGGCATTATACCCATCTCTATACAAATGCGGGCCAGCGGTTTTGTATCTGGTCCATGACCGAAGCCGAGAAACGCCTGAAGGGCACTGTGTTTGTGAAAACGCATCGCAGCTATCTGATCAACCCAACGCTTGTTGCCAGTTTCGAACGTAAAAAAGACAATGGCGTGTGCCGTTTTGATCTGGCGGGTTTGCCTCCGGTTCCGGTCAGCCGATCCCGCCTGAAAGATGTCCGCGCCGCCTTGGGCGTTTGATCGCGCACACGATTTTCTCAACAATCGGTATCGTAGGGTTCCCTTAGGTTGAACCCATCCTTTGCGTATGGAATCCGCCAATCGCGCATTCGCATTTCGTGCGCATATAGCGCCATTCGTGCAGGAAACATCGTGTATCGTTGAATTTGGCGCGTCTTTGACTGGTCGATCATCCTTACTCTGTTCAGGCCAAGGACAAAGCTGTCAGGGAGGACATAGATGATACCAGCGGCATTCGATTACTATCGACCGAAGGATATCGCAGGGGCGCTTAGCATACTGCAAGAACACGGTGATGATGCACGGGTGATGGCAGGTGGCCATAGCCTAATTCCAATGATGAAACTGCGCATGGCTGAGGTGCCGCACCTCATCGACATGCAAGACATCGACGTCCTGCAAGAGTTAAGCGTTGAGGGCGGCCGGATCTCTATCGGGTCAATGGTCACGCAACATGACATCATCAATTCCGACGAACTGAAAGAAGCTGCTCCGATTATGCTTGAAGCCGCTTTGCAGATTGCTGATCCCCAAGTGCGCTACATGGGCACGGTTGGCGGCAACGTGGCGAATGGCGATCCTGCCAACGATATGCCCGGCCTTATGCAATGCTTGGATGCTGACTTTTTGTTGGTTGGACCTGACGGCGAACGATCCGTCAAAGCGCGCGATTTTTATGAAGCGGCCTATATGACCGAACGCACAGACGACGAAATCCTGGTGTCGGTTCAGTTCGCAGCGCCTACGGGCGGATCAGCCTATGTCAAACAAAAGCGCAAGATTGGCGACTATGCCACGGCTGCGGCTGCGGTCATCCTGCAGAAAGATCAAGGCACCTGCTCCAGCGCATCAATCGCAATGACAAACCTAAGCGACGTGCCAGTCTATTCCGCCGCTGCGGGTGCAGCGTTGGAAGGATCAAGCGTGGACGACGCGTCGATCAAAGCAGCTGTCGCCGCCATGTTGGGTGATATCGATCCGATGGAAGACAATCGCGGGCCAGTGGCCTTCAAGCGCCATGTGGCAGGCGTCATTTTAAGCCGGGCGATCCAAAGCGCTTGGGCGCGGGCCTGAGGGGACAGATCATGGCAGACAAAATGCACATCAAAATGAACGTGAACGGCAAGCAAGAGGAATTCCTCGCCGAACCACGAGAGTTGCTGATTTACACATTGCGCGAACGACTCAACATCACCGGACCGCACATCGGCTGTGACACATCGCATTGTGGCGCATGTACCGTGACCATCAACGGCAAGTCGGTGAAGTCCTGTACGATGTTCGTTGCGCAAGCAGAGGGAGCCGACATCACCACCATCGAAGGTATTGGCGGGCCGGATGACCTTCACCCGCTGCAAGAAGCTTTCAAAGAACACCACGGTTTGCAGTGCGGGTATTGCACACCGGGCATGATCACCCGTGCGGCCAAGCTTCTGGAAGAAAATCCAAACCCAACCGAGGAAGAAATTCGATTTGGCATGTCGGGCAATATTTGCCGCTGCACAGGGTACCAGAACATTGTGAAATCCATTCAGGCTGCGGCCAGTGAAATGGCCAGCGCCAAGGAGGCCGCAGAATGAAAGACGAAATCAGTCGCGACGAACGCGTCGACAACCTCAAAGGAATGGGGTGTTCACGTAAGCGGGTCGAAGACGCGCGGTTCACACAAGGTAAAGGCAACTATGTCGATGACCTGAAGTTGGACGGAATGCTGTTTGGCGATTTTGTGCGGTCTCCCTACGCACACGCCCGCATTAAAAGCATCAACATTGAAGAGGCGTTAAAAGTTCCGGGCGTTTTGGCTGTTTTGACAGCTGCTGATCTGGAGCCTTTGGGGTTGCATTGGATGCCAACTTTGGCAGGCGACAAGCAGATGGTCTTGGCAGATGGTAAAGTCTTGTTCCAAGGCCAAGAGGTTGCATTCGTTGTCGCCGAAGATCGATACGCAGCGGCCGATGGGATTGAACTGGTCGAAGTGGAATATGACGAACTTGAGGTTCTTGTAGACCCCTTCAAATCCCTGCAATCAGATGTCGTTCTGCGCGAAGACACAGTAGACGAGAACGGCAAAGCCACAGACGGCGCCCATGGGCCGCGCAAACATCCCAACCACATCTTTACATGGGAAGCGGGTGACAAAGGCCCAACAGAAGAAGTCATCGCAAACGCCGAAGTCGTTGCCGAAGAAGAGATGTATTACCACCGCACGCATCCATGCCCGTTGGAAACCTGCGGCTGTGTTGCATCGATGGACAAGGTCAATGGCAAGCTGACGTTGTGGGGCACGTTCCAAGCGCCTCATGCCATTCGGACGGTCGTTTCCCTGATTTCTGGCATCGAAGAGCACAATATCCGTGTCATCTCGCCCGACATCGGCGGTGGGTTCGGTAACAAAGTTGGGGCCTATCCCGGTTATGTGTGTTCGGTTGTCGCCTCCATCGTCACCGGAAAACCTGTGAAGTGGATCGAAGATCGTATGGACAATCTGATGACCACGGCATTCGCCCGCGATTATTGGATGAAGGGTAAGATTTCGGCCACCAAAGACGGCAAGATCACGGGCCTTCATTGTCATGTGACGGCGGACCACGGTGGTTTTGACGCCTGCGCTGACCCAACCAAGTTCCCTGCTGGGTTCATGAATATCTGTACGGGGTCCTATGACATCCCGACCGCGTATCTGGCGGTGGATGGTGTTTACACGAACAAAGCCCCCGGTGGTGTAAGCTATCGTTGCTCGTTCCGCGTGACCGAGGCTGTGTATTTCATCGAACGCATGGTCGAAGTTCTGGCGATTAAGTTGAACATGGATGCTGCCGAATTGCGTCGGATCAACTTTATCAAGAAGGAACAGTTCCCGTACACAGCCGCGCTTGGCTGGGAATACGACAGCGGCGACTACCACACGGCTTGGGACAAGGCGCTGAAGACGGTTGATTACGATGGTCTGCGCGCAGAGCAAGCCCAGCGGGTCGAGGATTTCAAAGCGGGTAAAACGCGCACATTGATGGGGATAGGGCTTTCGTTCTTTACCGAGATCGTGGGCGCTGGACCGGTCAAAAATTGTGACATCCTTGGGCTTGGTATGTTCGACAGTTGCGAAATTCGCATCCATCCAACAGGGTCTGCGATTGCACGCTTGGGCACGATTTCCCAAGGTCAGGGTCATGCGACAACATTTGCGCAGATTTTGGCAACCGAGATCGGCCTATCCGCGGACAGCATCACCATTGAGGAAGGCGACACCGATACCGCGCCTTACGGTCTGGGGACCTATGGGTCTCGTTCCACCCCAGTTGCGGGTGCGGCCACGGCCATGGCGGGGCGTAAAATCCGAGCCAAGGCGCAGATGATTGCGGCCTATTTGTTGGAAGTGCACGACAACGATGTCGAATTCGACGTGGATCGTTTCGTGGTCAAAGGTGCGCCTGAGCGGTTCAAGACGATGAAGGAAATCGCCTTTGCAGCCTATAATCAGGCCATCCCTGGCATCGAACCGGGCCTAGAGGCAGTCAGCTATTATGACCCGCCGAACATGACCTATCCGTTCGGGGCTTATGTCTGTGTGATGGACATCGATGTTGATACGGGCGTTACCGATATCCGTCGCTTTTATGCGTTGGATGACTGTGGCACGCGGATCAACCCGATGATCATCGAAGGACAGGTTCATGGTGGTTTGACTGAGGCTTTGGCCGTCGCGTTGGGTCAAGAGATCGCCTATGATGACATGGGTAACGTCAAAACTGGGACGTTGATGGACTTCTTCCTGCCAACCGCATGGGAAGTTCCAAACTACGAGACCGATTACACCGTTACACCGTCTCCGCACCATCCAATCGGTGCGAAAGGCGTGGGCGAAAGTCCCCATGTCGGTGGCGTGCCATGTTTCTCGAATGCGGTTCAGGATGCGTTCCGCCCATTTGGCAACACGCATACCAACATGCCGCATGATCACTGGCGGATCTGGAAGACCGCCAAGGACCTTGGTTTGCATGACTAACCAACGCTTTATTGCAAACCGCGCAGGGCATTCATTTGCCCTGCTGCCGGCGGAGCACCTATGACCTGGACCGATCTTCAATCGACCCTAGCCAAGCAAGGCTACGTCGCGGATGCAGATCTCGCGATGGCATTGCATCTGGCTTTGACACTGGGCCGACCTCTTCTGTTGGAAGGGGCGGCGGGCGTTGGTAAGACGGACATCGCACGTGTTCTGGCCAATGTGCGCGACACTGAATTGATCCGCCTGCAATGTTACGAAGGGTTGGATGCCGCACAGGCGATTTACGAATGGAACTATCAACGGCAACTTCTCAGCATCCGGACCGCCGCCGAAAGTGGTGAAACAGGAAGTCGCGTTGAGGCGCGTATTTTCTCTGAGGACTTCCTTTTGGAACGCCCGTTGCTGCGTGCCATTCGTCAAGACACGCCACCGGTGCTGCTGATCGATGAAATCGACCGCGCAGACGAAGAATTCGAAGCGTATCTGTTAGAGGTTCTGTCCGATTTTCAAATCACAGTGCCTGAATTGGGCACGATCACTGCAAAGTCCCGCCCAATCGTTATTTTAACAGCAAATGGGACGCGCGATTTGTCCGACGCATTGCGACGCCGCTGTTTGTACGCACATGTGGAATATCCTGACCGCTCGACAGAGCTGGCCATTCTCAATGCGCGTTGTCCCGAGGTCGAGGCGCGGCTGGCCGATCAAATCGTTGGGTTTGTGCAAGACCTGCGTAAGGAAGATTTAGAAAAGACGCCGGGCATCGCCGAGATGCTGGATTTTGCTGCGGCTTTGATGGGGCTAGGGGTTGCCGATTTGACGGACGATCCTGCGGTCCTGCAGGTGACGCTGGCAACTTTGCTTAAAACACAAACAGATCGGGCCAACATCACCTCCGAAGTGGCGCAACGCTTAGCGGGACGCGCGGCATGACACGGGTGACACGTTTTGCGGCACGAGACCCCGGGCCAGCGGCGCGCATGTCGGGCTTTATTGCGCATCTGCGTGAGAACGGAATGCGTTTGGGTGTTGCTGAAACCGAAATTGCACTTGCGGCTCTGTCCCATATCGATGCGATTGATCCGAACACCGCATGTCGCGCTTTGAAAACGGTGTGCGCGGGCTGCGTTGAAGACGCGCAGCGGTTTGAACAATTGTTCGACAGCTTCTGGCGCGACGCTGGACGCGTGCGTCAAAAGGTGATGCCAACTGCGCAAAGCCCAGCCAACGATCATGTGCATTCTTCGCGTGATGCTCAGGGCGAAACGTCAGGAACGGGCGCTGCGACAACGCCAGATGGTGGAGATGGTGAGGGGAACAGTGATGGCGAAGGCAAGCTGATTGCCACCAAAACGCAAAACCTGATGCAGCGGGATCTACGTGACATGATCCGCCCAGAAGATATTGCCGAGGCTGAAAACACCGCCAGACGGTTAGGGGCCGCATTGCGCGACCGGCGATCTCGACGTCACAAAAATGCGCAGCGTGGACGCCGATTGCATTTTCGCAAAGTCATCCGTCACAGTCTATCGACGGGTGGTGTGCCTTTGCGCCTTTACCACAAACACCGTCCAGATCGGCCCGTGCAAATTGCAGCCTTGTGTGATGTGTCGGGGTCTATGACGGTGTACGCCCGAGTTTTCCTAGCCTTTCTCGCGGGGCTGTTGCGATCCGACACTCAAGCGGACGCGTATTTGTTTCACACCCGTCTTGTGCGGATAACTGACGCGCTGCGCGACCGCGATGCGATGCGCGCCATTGGGCGATTGTCTTTGATGGCGGATGGGTTTGGGGGCGGCTCAAAAATTGGCGCGTCTTTGGATTTGTTCGCACGCGGATACGCGCGCCGATTTGTCGATGGTCGAAGTGTGGTTTTGATCATGTCAGATGGATATGACACTGATCCGCCCGAACGTTTGGCTGGTGCACTTGCTCAGCTTAAGAAACGCGGTTGCCGGATTGTTTGGTTGAATCCACTGAAAGGCTGGCGCGATTACGAACCCGTGGCTGGTGCAATGGCGGCCGGTTTGCCGTTTCTCGATGGGTTCTATGCGGCCAACCGATTGGCCGACCTTAACGCCTTGGAACAGGAGTTTATGCGCTTGTGATGCCTGTTGATCTTATGGAAACCGATATGGCCGACCTCATCCGAGATTTGCAATCACGTGATGAAGGGTTTGCAATTGCGACGGTTATCCGCACAGTTGGTGCGACCGCAGCCAAACCTGGCGCCAAGGCGCTTATTTCCGCTGACGGAGAGATTTTGTCCGGATGGATCGGGGGGGGATGTGTCCGCGGCGCTATTGAGCGTGCCGTACAACGGGCTTTTGTTGAAACAGCACCCCAGTTCATTTCAATCCACCCCGAAGATGCGCTGGCTGAGCAAGGCATAAGTGCAGGAGAAGAACGCGACGGCGTTCAATTCGCCAGCAATGGCTGCCCGTCACAAGGCACGCTGGATATCTTTGTCGAACCGGTTTTGCCGCAAGATGAATTGATGATCTTTGGTGCGTCACCTGTGGCTGACGCATTGAAACGTCTGGCCCCAGAATTTGGCTGGACCCTGCGCGAAGCAACTCCGGAGGACACGATTGAAGTTAAAGGGGGCACGCGTCGTATGATCGTGGTCGCCACCCAAGGCAAAAATGACCTTGCCTGTTTGCGCAGTGCTTTGTCCACACGCGCAGAATTTGTGGGATTTGTTGGCAGCCGCAAGAAATATGCGAGCTTGTCGAGCAAGTTGTCAGATGAGGGCGTAGATGCTCAAATTCTGGAAAGTGTTCAGGCTCCGGTTGGATTGCCGATCAATGCCATATCAGCCTCTGAAATTGCATTGTCGATCCTTGCGCAATTGACGCAAGTGCGCCGGGCCCCTCAACGCAACGCAATCCAAAATCAATGATTTGGCGCAGATTGAAACGCATTTTGCGCCCAAAGTTGACGCCGCAGCAAGCCGAGCTGTTGGCGCAAGTCAAATTCCCCTGTTGTTAAGAAAGAAAAGCAAATGGAACTGAAAGACACGATTACGATCAACGCTCCAAAAGACCGCGTTTATGCGGCGTTAAATGACCCCGAAATTCTGCAACAGTGCATTCCCGGTTGCGAAGAGCTGATCAAACATTCCGACACCGAACTTGAGGCAAAAGTTGTCTTGAAAGTTGGTCCCGTTAAAGCACGGTTTTCGGGAACTGTTGTGTTGGACACAAGCGGCGCTCCCGACGCAATTTCACTGACTGGTCAAGGCAATGGTGGGGCCGCAGGAAATGCAAAAGGGGGGGCCGATGTGACCCTGGAAGAATCCGACGGGCAAACTGTTCTCAGCTATAATGCGCGCGCGGAAATAACCGGAAAACTTGCACAGTTGGGCAGCCGTTTGATCACGGCGACGTCCAAGAAACTGGCATCGAAATTCTTTGCAAAGTTTGCCGAAGTCGTTGATCCGGTTGAGGTTTGAAGGATTTGCAAACTCTTCAACCTGAATTTGCAAAGTGACATGGCCTTTTCCTTGGTGCAAATGTCTGTAGGGTTTGCTCGATCAGATATTGACGTTCAAAGGATCTCACATGCGTTTTGCAAATTATCCCAGCCTCGAAGGTAAAACGGTTTTTGTCAGCGGCGGTGCGTCAGGTATAGGCGCTGACATTGTCCGTGCATTCGCAGCACAGGGTGCGCGTGTCGGTTTTTTGGATTTGGACGAAACCTCAAGCGCGCAATTGGCAGAAACCATAGAGGGCGACGTCACCTATGAGATCTGCGATTTGCGCGATATTGGGGCCATGCAAACCGGCATGTCCGCGCTTAAGGATCGCATCGGTTCTGCACAGGTTTTGGTGAACAATGCCGCTCGCGATGATCGCCATGATTGGAAAGACGTGACACCCGAATATTGGGACGAACGTATGCAAACGAACCTGCGTCATATGTTCTTTGCCATTCAATCTGTGGCACCGGACATGATTGCTGAAGGGACCGGGTCGATCATCAATATTGGATCAAATTCTTGGTGGGAAGCGGGCGGCGGATTTCCGGCTTATGCCACGGCCAAAGGTGCTGTGCACGGATTGACCCGAACAATGGCCCGCGATTTGGGGGATCATCGCATCCGGGTCAACACCGTTGTTCCGGGCTGGATAATGACCGACAGGCAGAAAGAACTATGGGCCACGCCAGAAAACCTCGAAGCACACCGCGCGCGCCAATGTCTGCCAGATTTGATTGATCCGGTGTATGTCGCTCGGATGGTGGTCTTTTTGGCGTCTGACGATGCCGCGATGTGTACCGCTAACAACTATATGGTCGAAGCCGGTTCAATCTGATCCGACATCGATTTCATTTTAGCCAACCTGCAAAAAGACGACAACCAGTTGGGGTTCCACCTCGTTAGAAGTGCTCAATCTTGGGGTAAATTTTGAGCGGACCATTGGGCGTGCCTGTCACGTTTGAGAGGCACCAACTGACGCAAGGCGAACGCGATTGCGGTTGCGCGCATTAAGAACCCCGAGTGTTGCGCTTTGCGTGCAGTGGTTCTGAATTAGACCGAACTGACATGAGAACGCAGTTCGCAGTGGCGGGCGGATAGGTCCGCCTCATCAACATGACGCAGGTAAGAGAACTTGATCGGCCATGGGCTGGATCGACGGCGCAGTCCTTGGGTGATTCTGTGTTGGTACCGGGACAATATTTCTTGCGGCTGGTCCAACACCTTCCAGAATTCGGTCTGTAAAACGAATATTCCACGACAAAATGAATATTCTGTATTTATTTTTACATGAAACATTCATTTTGCTTGACGTCGTCATGCCCTTTCGGTCAGCTTTGGGATAGGTTGCAATTGTTTCCTGTGGGAGGAGGGAACTTGGAGTTCGCGCTTAATCACATGGCTTGCCCCAGCATGGGGGTCTGCGACGTTCTGGATATTGCCGCGCATCTTGGATGTGTGGGTGTTGAGTTGCGCAATGATTTGCGGGCTCCTTTGTTTGATGAACTGGGTGCACAAGCCACCGGCAACAAGGCGCGCCAGCGTGGGCTGCGTTTGTTGGCTTTGGCCGAAATTCCGTCTTTCAATACACCATCCGACGCGACGATTGCAGAGGCCGAAGCCTTGATTGACCATGCTAAGGTTTCTGGGGCCGAAGCGATAAGCTTGATACCACGCAACGACGATCTGGGCATCGAGAATGGTGAACGCCAAGCCAACTTACAATCGTCCTTGGAGGCTTTGAAGCCGCTGTTGAAAGACGCCGGTATCATGGGGTTCATTGAACCGCTGGGTTTTGTGTCATCATCACTGCGCAGCAAACGTGAAGCGATCGAAGCGATAGTCACAGTGGACGGAGAGCAAAATTTCAGGATCATCCATGATACGTTTCACCATCATTTGGCAGGCGAAATGGACGTCTTTCCAGAGATGACGGGTATCGTTCATATCTCTGGTGTTGACGACAATCGTGTCGCCCCAGGCGATCTGCGAGACGCTCACAGAGGCCTTGTCGGACCACAAGATCGTTTGGGTAATATCGCTCAGATCAAATCACTTTTGGCAGGCGGATATGCTGGCCCATTCTCGTTTGAGCCTTTTGCCAATGAGATTCACACCATGGAGTCACCACAAAATGCAATTGCGGAGTCTATGGAATTCATTCGCTCATACCTTTCCGCGAAAGCGGCATAAGGGCGAGCAATACTGCCTCGGAAACGGGGTTCCGGCAAAAAGTAAAGGTGTGCCGGACACCTGATATTGGGAGGATAATATGAAAAGAACTCTTATTGCTGTGGGTCTTACAGCGCTGTTGTCGACAACTGCGATGGCGGAAACAATTGGCGCGTCGATTGCACGTTTTGACGACAACTTTCTGACGGTCATGCGCAATGGTATGACGGATTATGCAGACACATTGGAAGGCGTCGATCTTCAGGTTGAAGACGCGACAGATGACGTCGCCAAGCAACTTGACCAGATCAACAACTTTATCGCGTCGGGCGTTGATGCAATCATTGTAAACGCTGTGGATACGTCCGCGACACAGGCGATGACAAATGCTGCGAACGAAGCTGGCGTTCCATTGGTTTACGTCAACCGCGAGCCGGTCAATGTAAATGAATTGCCCGAAGGTCAAGCGTTCGTTGCGTCCAACGAAATCGAATCTGGTACGCTGGAAGCGTTTCAGGTTTGCCGCAACTTGCGTGCAGCCGGCAAAGCAGGCGGTGCCAAGGGCTATGTTTTGATGGGGCAGTTGTCGAACCAAGCGGCTGTTCAACGGACCAAAGACGTCGAAGACGTTGTCGGCATGGATATGTGTAACTTTATGCAGATCATTGACCAGCAGACAGCTGAATGGTCACGCGACAAAGCACAGGATCTTATGGCCAACTGGTTGTCGTCCGGCGAAGAATTTGACTTTGTTTTGGCCAATAACGACGAAATGGCGATTGGCGCTATTCAGGCTATGAAATCTGCAGGCATCGATATGGCCGAAGTACAGGTCGGTGGCGTTGACGCGACACAAGACGCGCTGGTTGCAATGCAAGCGGGCGATTTGGACGTCACAGTGTTCCAGGATGCAAACGGTCAGGGTTCGGGTTCAGTTGCCACAGCACTGAAACTGGCACGGGGCGAAGAAGTGGACAAGAAAGTCTACATCCCATTCAAGCTGGTTACACCTGACAATGTTGGCGATTTTCTAGACCAAAACTAAGCCGATCCAAAATTGGATGCATGGCAACAGAAGACGTCTGTTGTCGTGCATCCTTCCTAAAATTAACGGGCTCTGCCCGGTCTGAGGACAAACAATGGCGGATACATCCGACGGCATCGGCGGACTTAAATACGACAAGTCCAAGCGCGCATGGCCAAATGAAATCAATATCTTCTTTGCACTCATTATCATCATTTTGATCTTTGAAGCACTTGGGCAGTTGCTACCGTATATGAACGGGCAGAGCATGCTGTTCGACTTTAATGAAAAGCGTGACGGAACCATCCTGAACATCGCGCGCATCAAGATCATGATCCTGCAAGTGGCGATCATCGGTATCATCGCATTGGGCGTCACACAGGTTATTATTTCGGGCGGGATCGATTTGTCATCCGGGCCTTTGGTTGGCGCAACGGCCATGATTGTCATGAGCTTTGCACAGACCGAATTGGTCAACGGCAACCCAAACCCCAAGGCGGTTTTCGGGACGTGGGCGTTTGATTTGCCTGTGCTTATTCCCGTCGTCGTGGGGCTGATGTTTGGCGCGTTTATTGGGGCCATCAACGGCTCTTTGATCGCTTTCACGCGCATTCCGCCTTTCATCGCGACACTTGGGATGTTTCTGATTTGCCGCGGCATCGCACAATGGTGGACACGTGGACAGCCTGTATCCTTTCCGACGAAAGGCTATGAATTTCTAGGCTCGGGCATGATGCCTGTGGTCTGGTTTATTATGTTGGCGGTCCTGTTCCATCTGGTGTTGCGATACACCGTTTATGGCAAGCACACATATGCCATTGGGTCGAACGAAGACGCCGCACGCATGTCTGGTATCAATGTCAAACGCCATAAGGTGTTAGTGTATATGATTGCGTCAATGCTGGCCGCATTCGCAGCGATCATCCTGAGTTCGAAAAACCTGACGGCGCAAACGGGCATGGGTCAGTTCTATGAATTGTTTGCCATCGCAATGGCCGTCATCGGTGGCGTCTCACTGACTGGTGGGCGTGGCTCGATCATCGGAACCGTGTTGGGTGCGATGGTATTTGGCGTGATTCAGTCGGGCTTTCTGTTCATCAAACTGGATGCGTTTTATCAATTGATGGCCATGGGCACGATCATCATCAGCGCTGTGGTACTGGACCAATGGCGGCAACAACAGGCTGCATCGAGGAGTTGAAACCATGAGTGATATTATTCTCGAAACCAAAGGTCTGACAAAACACTATGGCGGTGTTCATGCGTTGAACGATGCCAACTTTACTTTGCATAAAGGTGAACACGTCGCCATCATGGGCGACAACGGCGCGGGCAAATCAACCTTTGTCAGGCAAATCACTGGTGTGGAACAACGCACCAGTGGGGACATCACATTTGACGGCAAACCCGTTTATTTCGCCGGGCCGCTAGATGCCAGAGAGGCCGGGATTGAAACAGTCTTTCAAACCTTAGCGCTGGCGGATGATCTTGATGTGCCAGACAATTTGTTTCTGGGGCGGGAAAAAACCAAAGCCAATTGGCTTGGGCCGTTTCGATTGCTGGATTATAAAAGCATGCGCGAAGACACGATTGCGGGCTTGGAAAAGACGGCTGTCAAAATCCCGAATATCCGCAATACGATCCGCAACATGTCTGGTGGCCAACGCCAATGTGTTGCAATCGCGCGCACGGCCACATTCCATTCCAAATTGACCATCATGGATGAACCAACGGCCGCACTGGGCGTTCAGGAAACAGCGCAGGTCGAAAATATTGTGCGTCAGTTGAAAGAGCAGGGCGAGCCCCTGATCCTGATCAGCCACAACATGCGCCAAGTCATGGATTTGGTGGACCGTATTGTCGTGTTCCGACGGGGGCGCATCTGCGCGAACCTCAAGAAAGAAGAGACAGATGGTCAGGACATCGTCGCGTACATCACTGGGGCCAAGACGCAGCCCGAATATGCTGAGGCCGTCTGAGTGAAGCCGCCCGTCAAGCTGGATCAACCGCATGTTGAAACGGTCGCGATCGTAACAGGGGGCTCACAAGGTGTCGGGCACGCAATTGCAACGCGTTTGATCGCGGACGGATGCCGCCAGATGACGATTGCTGGGCGGGACTTAAATAAGGGCGAAGCGGCGGCAGCGTCTCTGTCGCAGACGGGGGCTGATGTTCGGTTCATTCAGGTAGACATGACTGATGCAGAGCAAGCTCAGGGAATGGTTGATGCGTGCGCGGATGCGTTTGGGCGGGCGACATCTTTGGTGAATGCGGCAGGATTGTCAGACAGAGGCGGTATTCTAGATACAAATCCCGCCTTGTGGGACAAGTTGATCGGCGTCAATGCGAAGGGGCCGTTCTTTGCCTTGCAACGTTTGGCGACATTGGCACGTGCTAAAAAGCATCATGCGACATGTGTAACGGTTTTGTCGACGGCGGCTCATGTGGGCCAAAGTTTCCTTGCTCCTTATTCGGCGTCAAAGGCGACAATGGCCAACATCACCAAAAATGCGGCTATGGCGTTGCGATCCGATGGCATTCGCGTAAATGCAATAGCGCCGGGTTGGATGGATACCGAAGGCGAAGACGCGGTTCAAAAGAAGTGGCATGGGGCCGACGACAATTGGTTGGCCAAGGCCGAATCTGAGCAGCCGCTTGGCATGTTAGTCAAACCAGCGCATTTGGCTGCTTTGGCGAGTTATATGTTAGGCCCCGAAAGTGGTGTTATGACCGGAGCCGTTGTTGATTTTGATCAATTCGTTCCGGGTGCATATCCTGAATAAAGGAAGATAAATGAAGGTTAGATTTGCGGTTCTCGGGGCTGGCCGTATTGGACAGGTCCATGCCGATGCCATTGCCACAGTTGCAGATGCCACGCTTGTTGCAATCGCTGATCCGGTTGCCGCAGCGGCGCAATTGGTACAGGATAAGTATGGATGTGATATTCGAACGATCGATGAAATCGCGCATTCAGATGACATCGATGCCGCGATCATTTGTACACCGACAGATACCCATGCCGATCTGATTGAACAGTTTGCGCGATTGGGAAAGGCCGTCTTTTGTGAAAAGCCCATTGATCTGGATCTGACGCGCGTTCAGGAATGTCTGACAATTGTCGAAAGCGCTAAGGCGACCTTGATGGTTGGGTTTAACCGGCGGTTTGATCCAGATTTCCAAGCCCTAAAGCGTGCCATCGACGACGGGCAAATTGGTAATGTTGAAATGGTCACGATTACATCACGTGATCCCGGTCCTCCGCCTGCGGATTACATTACACGATCCGGTGGAATCTTCCGCGACATGACGATCCATGATTTCGACATCGCGCGCTGGCTGCTCGACGAAGACATCGCCACTGTCCAAGCTGCGGCAAGCAATTTGGTCGATCCCGAAATCGGCAAGCTTGGCGATTATGACAGTGCGAACATCATTTTGACGACGGCCAGTGGGCGTCAGGCGACAATTACCAATTCTCGCAGAGCACGCTATGGATATGATCAACGCATCGAAGTGCATGGATCAGTGGGATCAGTCGCGGTGGATAATCACCATCTTAGTCGTGTGACAGTGGCCACCGAAAATGGATTTACACGCCCGGCGCTACAAGACTTTTTCATGTCCAGATACGCCGATGCTTACGCCGCCGAAATATCCGCCTTTGTGCAATCCGTGTGCGAGAAAACTCAAGCCCCGACAACGGGGCATGATGGGTTCATGGCCTTGGCCTTGGCTGAAGCGGCGTTGCTGTCGGTGAAAGAACGTCGGGTGGTCAACCTAAAAGAGGTTTTGGAGACCGTTTCATGAAGAGACCACTTGATCTGATCACCATAGGCCGCTCGTCGGTCGACCTGTATGGCGGACAAGTGGGCGGGCGATTAGAGGACATGCGATCGTTTGATAAATATGTCGGTGGATCACCAACAAATATGGCGATCGGAACCGCGCGCCTTGGCTTGAGTTCTGCGCTAATCACGCGTGTCGGTGATGAACATATGGGCCGGTACATCCGCGAAGAACTGGTGCGGGAAGGTGTTGATGTAACGGGTGTCGCAACTGACCCCACGCGTTTGACTGCATTGGTGTTGCTGGGCATTCGCGACGAAGAACAATTTCCGCTGATCTTTTATCGCGAAAACTGTGCAGACATGGCGTTGGGTGTAGATGACATTGATCCTAACTTTATCGCGCAAGCGCGTGCTGTTGTCGCGACGGGCACACATCTGAGTAACCCAAACACCGAAGCCGCTGTAATAAAGGCCTTACAATTGGCCCGAAAATCCGATGCGCGGACTGCGTTGGACATTGATTATCGCCCAAACCTTTGGGGATTGGCGGGACATGGGGCAGGTGAGGAACGTTTCATAGAGAGCGAAAAAGTAACGAAAAAACTACAATCAACGTTGCACTACTTTGATCTGATCGTTGGGACCGAGGAAGAATTTCACATTGCAGGTGGGTCGACTGACACGATCACCGCGCTGCGTGCTGTACGCGCCGTCAGCAATGCCACGCTTGTGTGCAAACGAGGCCCTATGGGGGCTGTGGCCTTTACGGGCGAGATTGCAAATTCGTTGGATGATGGCGAAGCCGGGCCCGGTTTTCCCATCGAAGTCTTCAATGTCCTTGGCGCGGGGGACGGGTTTATGTCTGGTCTGTTGCGCGGTTGGTTGGATGATGCGGATTGGCCCACTGCGCTGACCTATGCAAACGCATGCGGGGCATTTGCAGTCAGCCGACATGGATGCGCCCCGGCATACCCGTCTTGGACGGAACTGCAGATGTTCTTGAAACGGGGTGTAAAGACACCCGCATTGCGAAAAGATCAAGAATTAGAACAGCTGCATTGGTCCACAACACGCACGTCGGCTTGGGATACGGTTCGTATTTTTGCATTTGATCATCGAATGCAGTTGGAAGACCTAAAAGGCGCGACCATTGAAAAGATTGGTGCGTTTAAATCCTTGTGTATTCAGGCCTGTGAAAACGTGGCGGATGGGTGCGACGGGTACGGGTTGTTGTGTGATGGCCGACTGGGCAGTGACGCCTTGTACCGCGCGGCGGGTCAAGGTTTGTGGATAGGTCGGCCTGTCGAATGGCCCGGGTCGCGTCCGCTTGAATTGGAACCCGAGATTGGTCCAGATTTTGGGGGTCTGTCTGAATGGCCTAAGGAGCATGTGGTCAAAGTACTGTGCTTTTACCACCCGAATGACACAGCCGAAATGAAAGCCCAGCAAGAAGACGTTGTCTCGCGTCTGTTCCATGCGGCGCGTCGAAATCGCCTTGAGTTCTTGCTTGAGGTTATTCCATCCAAAGCGGGACCCGTACAGGATGACACAACCGCGCAAGTGATTGATCGGTTTTATAATATTGGCGTCTATCCAGACTGGTGGAAACTGGAGCCGATGACGTCTGATGCCGCGTGGGAAATGTCATGCAATTGCATATTGTCTCATGACGAACATGTCCGTGGCATCGTTGTTTTGGGGCTGGGTGAGTCCGAGGAAACACTTGCTTCCAGCTTTAAATCAGCGGCTAAATTCCCACTGGTCAAAGGGTTCGCCGTCGGGCGCACAATCTTTGCAGATGCTGCAGCGGCCTATATGCTTGACAAATTGTCTCCCGAAGACGCGATCACAGATATGGCGGGTCGTTATCAGGCGCTGTGCAATCTGTGGGACGATGCGCGAGCATTACTTGAGAGTGATTGAGGAGGAACGAAAATGAGTGACCTTCTTGAAAGGCCAAGCACGTCAACAGGCAAAGTCCATGACATCACACCGCAAACTGCGGGTTGGGGCTATGTGGGCTTTGGGCTTTATCGTTTGCGCGCAGGCGACAAAGTGGCCGAACCTACAGACGCGTGTGAAGTCATTTTGGTTCTGGTCGAAGGCAAGGCAGAATTGTCCGCAGGTGACCAAGAATTCGGCGAAATGGGTGATCGAATGAACGTCTTTGAAAAAACGCCCCCCGCTTGTCTTTATGTTCCCAACGGTTCGGATTGGGCCGCGCACGCGACAACTGATTGTACGTTGGCCGTGTGTTCCGCGCCGGGCACCGGCGGGCATGCAGCGTCAGTGATCGGTCCTGAAGGTATATCGCTGGAAGAACGGGGCGAGGGGACCAATACACGGTATATAAACAACATCGCCATGGAAGGGCGTGACGTCGCCGACAGCCTTTTGGTGACCGAAGTTTTCACGCCTTCTGGGCATTGGTCATCTTACCCGCCGCATCGGCATGATGAAGACAATTACCCAGAGATGACATATCTTGAAGAAACCTATTACCATCGGCTGAACCCGTCTCAGGGTTATGCACATCAACGTGTGTGGACAGAAGATGGCACGCTGGACGAAACGATGAGCGTACAGGATCACGATGTCGTTTTGGTTCCCAAAGGACATCACCCTTGCGGCGCACCCTATGGCTACGAGCTGTATTACCTGAATGTCATGGCAGGTCCTTTGCGCAAATGGCGATTTGAAAATCATCCCGATCACAATTGGATTTTCGAACGCGACAACAGCTAAGCTTGCACTTGGTCTGTGATTGGTCAGAGTGTTCGAGAACACTACACGACTCTTTCCAACGGGCTTTTGACCATGACCAAATCTGCAAATACGCGCCGCGCTGCGGATCATCTTGTTGACCTTTTGATTGGTCAGGGCACGCGCCACGTGTTTGGTGTCCCGGGCGAAAGCTATTTGGCGGTTTTGGACGCATTACATGGACGTGAAAACGAAATTGGGTTCACGACCTGCCGGCAAGAGGGCGGCGCGGCTATGGCGGCGGATGCTTATGGCAAGCTAACCGGCCAGCCCGGCGTGGCCATGGTGACACGCGGCCCCGGAGCAACAAACGCCAGTGCTGGATTGCACGTGGCCTTTCAGGATTCGACTCCGATGATCCTGTTCATCGGGCAAGTTGCGCGCAACATGACCGAACGCGAAGCCTTTCAAGAGCTTGATTACCGTCGCATGTTTGGTCAAGTCGCCAAATGGGTTGCTGAAATCGACGATGCAACGCGCATGCAGGAATTTGTGACGCGCGCCTATCGCACTGCGCTGTCAGGTCGTCCAGGGCCTGTGGTTTTGTCGCTACCCGAAGACATGTTGTACGATGAAATCGAATTGCCCCAACCGCCGCGCCGGATCACTCCTGCACGCTATCAACCTGCACCTGAAAGTTTGGACGCCCTAAAGCAAGCTTTGTCACATGCACAACGCCCTTTGGTCATGGCGGGTGGTGGTGGCTGGACGGATGCGGGCGTAACGGCTTTGGCCAGCTTTGCCGAGAAACAGAACATTCCGGTCACTGTGTCGATGCGTTCGCAAAGCTTGATGGATCATGAACACCCGAATTTCGTTGGCCATTTCGCTGTCGGCAAAACGCCCTATCTTGAAGATGCTCTGGCCGAAACGGATTTGTTGATCGCCATCGGACCAAGGTTGGGCGAGATGACGACACAAGGATACACATTGGTCAAATCACCTGTGCCCGAACAAAAGCTGGCGCATATTTTTCCCGAACCCGAGGAACCGGGGCGCGTCTATGAGCCTGAAATTTCACTTGTTTCAGATACGCAGAGCTTTTGCGCGGCAGTAAGCGATTGGGCCCCGATTGCACCGGAGCGGTTCGGTGATCGATGTCGTGGATTGCGGGCAGCTTATGAGGAATACAGCAACCCGGAAAGCATTTCCGGCGATCCCTTGGTTCCCATCTTTGCTCATCTGAATGAGGCGTTGCCGCCAGATGCGATTTTTTGTAACGGGGCCGGAAACTATGCGGGCTGGTTACATCGGTTCTATCGGTATCGGCGTCCGGGATCGCAATTGGCCCCAACGTCAGGATCGATGGGATATGGTCTGCCCGCGGCTGTTGCGGCTGCGACGGCGTCCCCGGATCGCGACGTCTTTGCCGTGGCCGGGGACGGGTGTTTTTTGATGTCCCTGCAAGAAATGGCGACCGCCTGTCAGCATAGTCTACGTTTGACGGTCATTCTTGTGAATAATGCGCGGTATGGGACGATCCGTGTGCATCAGGAACGTGCATTTCCGGGTCGTATCTCGGGAACCGACATGGTCAATCCAGACTTTTGCGCTTTGGCAAAATCTTTTGGGGCAGGGGCGGCGCGTGTCAGTGATGTTGATGGTTTTGCCCAAGCATTGGCGGATGCCCGAGCGCGGGGTGGTGTAAATCTGATTGAGGTTCAACAACCGTCCACCTTGCTCGCTCCCGGCATTTGGCTGGAATGACGCGGTTTCAATTGGTTCGCTTCATCCCACGGATCATTGTTTTTGGCCAGCTGAATGGAATTGCCTTACAATTCGGGGAGCGCTGTAACTTGATGAATAAAAGACCTAAACTTGGATATTGCGATCAAATCAGGATAATCATTGCAAGATGACCCGATCGGAACAGAATTCCTGTTGCTCTCCTTCAGTCGTTCGCCCTGAGCGCAGGGTAACGATCGTTCCGTATGGGGCCGGGAAAGATATGCGGCCAAACGCAATGCGAATTCCGGGTGGCACTGCGTTGATTGGAACCGCCAACCCGATTATCCGTGAAGATGTAGAAGCGCCTTTGCGGAAAAAGAAGCTTGCGCCATTTTTCATGGGAGAAACGGCCGTTACCAATGCGGAATTCGCGGCATTTGTGGACGCGACAGGATATCAAACCGAGGCAGAGCGATATGGTTGGTCTTTCGTGTTTTGGGCTCAGGTCGGCGAAGATATTGGTCCAACCGAGGGCGTGGCGAATGTACAATGGTGGCGCCAAGTGCACGGAGCCAATTGGCGAGAATTGAATGGTCCTGGCACTGCCAGCGCAGCGTTTCATCCAGACCACCCGGTCGTGCAAGTCTCTTGGAATGATGCCCGCGCCTATGCCCATTGGATTGGGGGGCGTTTACCCACAGAAGCGGAATGGGAACATGCGGCGCGCGCAGGACAGGGTGATGTTGCGTTCCCTTGGGGCGATGAGCCGCCTGATGATGTCAGCCACTTTCCCTGTAATATCTGGCAGGGTCAATTTCCAAACAAAAATAAATGTTTGGACGGTTATGCAACAACCGCACCAGCGCGATCTTTTGAACCGAATGGTTTTGGATTGTTCAACATGGTTGGAAACGTGTGGGAATGGACGGTTGAACCGTTTCGTTTGCGTTCGAACAGCAAGAGCATCCGCCAAAGGCAAGTGGCAATGAAAGGGTACAAGCTGATCAAAGGGGGATCATTCCTGTGCCACGACTCCTATTGCTTTCGGTATCGGATTGCAGCCCGCACAGGAAATTCACCAGACAGCGCAACAACCCATATGGGGTTCCGAGTGGCCTGGGACGCGTAAGAAAGCCGCCAAATTACAGTGTGTTTTCGATCCAAGTTGCCGTGCGCATCAATTGATCGTCTTGTCCCGCAGCGCCGATCAACTGAACACCGATTGGCAAATTGTTGTCACCGATCAACAAGGGCAGGGTAAGCGCGGGCAATCCAGCAAGCGTCCAGATCGTGCAAAACACTGATTCCCCTGTGGACCCCGCAGACAATGGCAGGGCTTCCCCTACTGCTGACGGTGCAAGGATCGCGTCATAATTGCCAAAATGACCTTGGAAAAACGCGTTTGCGTTTTCTTTCAACGCGATTGCATCTTCGTATTGATCTTGGCCGATTGCGGTACTGCGCTGAATGGCGGCATGCATCTCTTCACTTAAATGCGGGCCGTGTGTGGCGGCCATATCGTTCATGTTTTGCGCCAGTTCATAGTCATAGATGGTCTTGTGCACATCTATCAGGTTTGCCACCTGCGGCACGTTCGAAATTCGTTTGACCCGAGGACCTAGAGCGTCAATCAACTGGTCGAATCCGGCACTAGCATCGTCGTCCAACCGATCATGAAACGGTAAATCAAACCATGCGATGTTGGGTACAAGGGCAGCCTCATCGTCGACACCATTGAGTAGGTTGGGGCGGGAATGGGCGAAACTGTCCGGATCGGACGGGTCGTAACATCCAAGTGCATCGATCAGCAGGCTGACATCTTCGACCGAGTTCGCGAAACCGCCGACATGGTCCAGTGATCTTGATGTGCGGAACACTCCTGTTCGCGATACCAGCCCGCGCGAAGGTTTCATTCCATAAACACCGCAAAAAGACGCAGGTCGAATGACCGAACCGCCAGTCTGCGTGCCGACCGCCAAAGGCACTTGTCGGGCTGCGACTGCGGCGGCTGATCCGCTTGAAGACCCTGCGGGGGATCGTGACGCGTCATGCGGATTGGTCGTTTCACTGGGATGCATAAACGCGAATTCGGTGGTTGCGGTCTTGCCCATGATGACAGCGCCCGCTTTGCGCAATTGTTCAACCAGACGCGCATCTGTTGCGGGTTGATGGTTTTTCAGAATTGGGCTGCCGCATTGTGTTGGCATATCCTTGGTGTCGATGATGTCCTTTAGACCCACAGGCACGCCGTGTAACGGCCCGGTCGCATATCCTGCCTGTGAAAGATGGTCGGCTTCCTTGGCTTGAACAAGAGCGTAATCCGGATCAATCCAAGTCCACGCCTTGATCACGTCATCAGTGTCGGCAATTCGGGTCAGACACGCGCTCACCAGTGCTTGGGATGTTATGATCCCATTCCGGATTTGTTCGACGGCCTGAACGGCTGAGAGCTCACAGAGGTCTTGTGTCATAAGGATATTCAAACTCCGAACAGGTACTTTGATGAGCAACGTTTGGTGCTCTTCACCTTGTACATCATGAATGCGTAAGGAATGACAATGTCTAGGTTGGACATCCATTTGAACCTTAAAAAGGGTGGTGATGCTTAGACGATGTGTGCGAGCCGATTGTTTTGGGTAGAGTTTTTAGAGTTACAATAATCCGTGATGTAGTGTACAATTTGTAACATATATATTGAAGGAAAGCGGTTTGTACGATATACGTATATGTATGCTGCGCCGATGTCGGCGTTTATGCTAGGGGATGCTATGACTGACGCCTTCATTTGTGACGCTGTGCGTACGCCAATTGGCCGATATGGCGGGGCGCTTTCGGTTGTACGAGCTGACGACTTGGCGGCGATTCCGATTGCGGCGCTTATGGCGCGAAACGCGCAGGTGGATTGGGCACGTCTCGACGATGTTTTCCTAGGGGATGCCAATCAGGCTGGTGAAAGCAATCGCAATGTGGCGCGTATGGCTGCTTTGCTGGCTGGGCTGCCCATCGAAGTTCCTGGCGCTACCATAAATCGATTATGCGCATCGGGAATGGACGCCGTTGGTATGGCCGCACGCGCCATTCGGTCTGGCGATTGTGACATGTTGATCGCAGGCGGCGTGGAAAGCATGAGTCGCGCGCCCTTTGTGATGCCGAAGGCGACAACTCCGTTTTCTCGGGCGAATACAGTGTTTGATACGACCATCGGCTGGCGCTTTGTGAACCCAAAGATGCAAGAGAAATACGGCACGGATTCGATGCCGCAAACAGCTGACAATGTTGCGCAGGATTTCGAAATTAATCGCGTTGATCAGGATGCATTTGCAGCCCGGTCGCAAGATCGATGGGCGGCTGCGTCCCAGGCGGGCGTCTTTGCCGAAGAAATCGTGCCAGTCGAAATCCCGCAGCGCAAAGGGGACCCGATCATTGTCGATGCAGATGAACATCCGCGACCCGGCACTAGCATGGAAAAGCTGGCAGGTCTGAAAGGGATCAATGGCGCTGAATTGACTGTCACGGCTGGAAATGCGTCCGGAGTTAATGATGGTGCTGCTGCATTATTGTTGGCCAACCAGGAAGCAGTTCAGGCCCATGGTTTGACCCCGATTGTACGCGTGCGTGGCATGGCGACCGCGGGTGTTGCACCGCGGATCATGGGGATTGGGCCAGTGCCCGCAACGCAAAAGGTTTTGGCGCGTGCTGGGCTGCGTATCGAAGACATGGATGTCATCGAATTGAATGAGGCCTTCGCCAGTCAGGGCCTTGCGGCTTTGCGCGCGTTGGGGGTGCCTGATGACGCACCACATGTGAATCCGAACGGTGGCGCAATTGCGATTGGGCATCCTTTGGGGATGTCCGGTGCACGACTTATTCTGTCGGCGGCATACCAATTGCGACGCACAGGCGGACGATACGCTTTGTGTACGATGTGCGTTGGTGTCGGGCAGGGCGCTGCTATTATTCTGGAACGGATCTAGAGGAGACCATCTGATGTACGCTCAAATGATCAAATCGACGGGCAAAGGTGTCAAATCTCGTGATGAGATGTCCGAGGCCGAACGAGATTTTCAGGGCAAGGTTGATGCAGACATCAAGATCGAACCTCGTGATTGGATGCCTGACGGATATCGCAAAAACCTGATCCGCCAGATCGGCCAGCACGCACATTCAGAAATTGTAGGTCAGTTGCCAGAAGGCAATTGGATCACGCGCGCCCCGACCCTTGAACGCAAGGCTATCCTTTTGGCCAAGGTTCAGGACGAGGCCGGGCATGGATTATACCTGTATTGCGCAGCTGAAACACTGGGTGTCAGCAGAGATGAAATGACCCAGATGCTGTTGGATGGGCGGATGAAATATTCGTCCATTTTCAATTACCCAACGTTGACATGGGCCGATATGGGCGCTGTCGGTTGGCTGGTTGATGGGGCGGCGATCATGAACCAAGTGCCGCTGCAACGCACATCCTATGGCCCGTATGCCCGTGCGATGGTGCGCATTTGCAAAGAGGAATCGTTCCATCAACGCCAAGGCTTTGACATCATGATGAAGATGGCGAAGGGATCAGAAGCGCAGCATAAAATGGCTCAGGACGCGCTGAACCGGTTTTGGTACCCCAGCTTGATGATGTTTGGCCCATCTGACGCCAATTCCGTTCATTCCGCGCAATCCATGGCGTGGAAAATCAAGATGAATTCAAACGATGAGCTGCGCCAAAAATTTGTAGATACGACTGTACCTCAGGCCGAATTCTTGGGGCTAACCATTCCCGACCCGGATCTGAAATGGAACGATGACGAGGGCGGGTATGATTTTTCAGAACCGGACTGGCAGGAATTCCACGACGTGTTGGCGGGCAATGGACCTTGCAGCACGGACCGGATGACGGCGCGTCAGAAGGCGTGGGACGACAATGCGTGGGTGCGTGAAGCCATGATGGCCCATGCCGAAAAGAAACATGCGCGCAAAGTCGCCGCGGAATAACGCCTGTGTCTGTTCATATGCCATTTGACGATTGGCCTTGAAAGACCTGTTTTGATCCAAAGCCTTGATGCCAAAGGTGCCTGAATTGAAATTCTTAACGTTTCGCAACAAAGGAACAGTGTGATGAGCCAAGAATTACCCCTGTTTGAAGTCTTTATTCGCGGTCAGCACGGGATGAGCCATCGTCACGTTGGATCGTTGCATGCTGCGGATGAATCGGCGGCCATTCTTGCTGCGCGGGATGTGTACACACGTCGCAACGAAGGGGTCAGCATTTGGGTTGTTCAAGCCCAACATATCGCTGCGTCCAGCCCCTCAGACAAAGGCCCGATGTTCGAACCCAGCGAATCCAAAATCTATCGACATCCAACATTTTACGACATCCCCGACGAAGTGGGGCATATGTAATGACACAAGACGAGGCGTTGTTTCAATTTCTGCTGCGCATGGGCGACAGCACGTTGATTTTGGGGCATCGCGTTTCTGAATGGTGCGGGCTTGCGCCTGTCTTGGAAGAAGACATCGCCTTGGCCAACACAGCGCTTGATCTGATTGGGCAAACGCAAATGTGGTTGGGGCTGGCTGCAGATGTCGAAGGCAATGGGCGCGATGCGGATCAACTGGCTTTTTTACGGGATGTTTGGGATTTTCGAAACCTGTTGCTGACCGAAATGCCAAATGGCGACTTTGGGCAAACATTGATGCGTCAATTTTTGTTTGATGCGTGGCATTCTGTTCAGTTGGGTTACCTAATCACAAGCACGGATGCGCGCATCGCAGGTATTGCAGCTAAAGCCAGCAAAGAAGTGGCGTATCATCTTGAACGGTCGGCGGATACGGTTGTCGCTTTGGGTGACGGGTCAGCTGAAAGTCATAAGAGAATGGCCCGCGCTCTTGAATATTTGTGGCCTTTTGCGAACGAGATGTTTGTTGGCGATGAGGTCGACGCGGTTATGTTCAAAGCGGGTATCGCGCCTGACCCCGCAAGCTTGCGCGCAGAATACGACACCCTGGTCGAAAGAGTTTTGGATCAGGCGACCTTGGCCCGTCCTGATAATGGGTTTGCGCATAAAGGCGGTAAAACGGGTCGCCAGCATACCGAACATTTGGGTCATTTATTGGCAACCATGCAATGGCTGCAACGCGCTTATCCGAATTCGAATTGGTAATGGGCGGTTTGATGGAAAATTCAGTAGAACAGGTTTGGGACTGGTTGGACGCCGTACCCGACCCAGAGATTCCGGTTATTTCCATTGTTGACCTTGGGATTATACGTGGGGTCGAATGGCAAGACGACACATTGCATGTGGCCGTTACGCCGACCTATTCGGGTTGTCCTGCAACGCGCGTGATCGAATTGGACATTGAAACAGCCTTGCGCGCAAATGGCGTTGAAAAGTTGGTTTTGGAAAGACGCATCGCACCCGCTTGGACGACAGATTGGCTTAGTGACAAGGGGCGCGCCAAGCTTGAGGAATACGGGATCGCGCCGCCGTCCCAAGCAGGCGGGCCGGAACGTTGTCCTCAATGTGGGTCCAAGGAATTGACGCGTGTCAGCCAATTTGGATCGACACCCTGCAAAGCGCATTGGCGATGCGACAGCTGTCTGGAACCGTTCGATTACTTCAAATGTATTTAGGGGGCGGGTAGTGGCGCGTTTTCATGAACTGACCGTTACAAATGTTCACAAAACCATTCGAGATGCCGTTGTGGTGACGTTGAAGCCGTCGGCTGATGCGGGTGATGTTTTTGAGTTTACGCAAGGCCAGTATCTTACCTTCAAAAAGGATTTTGAGGGTGAAGAACTGCGACGATCCTATTCGATTTGTGCAGGCAAGGATGATGGGGTTTTGCAGGTTGGGATAAAACGCGTCGAGGGCGGCGCGTTTTCAACATGGGCAAACGAGGACCTATCCGTAGGCGATACATTGCAGGCCATGCCACCAATGGGGGCGTTCCACATCGCAATCGAACCTGATGCCAAAAGATCGTATCTTTGCTTTGCTGGTGGTTCAGGGATCACGCCGATCCTTTCAATCATGCGCACAACATTGGCACGCGAACCGGGCGCGCGGTTTACTCTTGTCTATGCAAACCGCGGTGTGAATTCGATCATGTTTCGAGACGAGATCGAAGATCTAAAAAACACCTATCTCGAACGGCTTAATGTCATACATATCCTCAAGTCAGACACTCAAGAAATCGACCTGTTTACCGGGCGCGTGACGGAAGAAAAATGCGCAGAACTGTTTCAGCGTTGGATTGATATAAAGTCCATCGACACGGCTTTTATCTGTGGGCCGGAACCGATGATGTTGGGTATTGCCAGCGCGTTACGTGCGCACGGTTTGAACGACAGCCAGATAAAGTTCGAATTGTTTGCGAGCAGCCAGCCAGGGCAATTAACGCGCAAGGCGGTTTCCAAATCGGCCACCGAAAATCAGGACGCAACGGACGTGTCTGTTACGTTGGATGGTGCCACGCGAAAGCTGCAAATGGATCAAAATACAAGTGTTCTGGATGCTGTGCGCGCTCAAGATATCGATGCTCCGTTCGCGTGCAAGGCTGGTGTGTGTTCCACCTGTCGATGTCGTGTCTTAGAAGGCGAAGTCGAAATGGCGGCGAACCACGCGTTGGAGGATGACGAAGTTGCCAAAGGGTATGTCTTGTCGTGCCAATCCTATCCGATTTCGGATGTGTTGGTGATCGATTACGACCAATAACGCCTTAAATACCGTTTAACCCTGAAAGCGTTAGGTTGCTGACCAATGTTGCATAAGCTTCGCGTTCTGAAGGGGTGGCTTGAGCGTTCCACATGTAATGCCAATTCAACATGCCAAAGACGGACATTGTTGCGGCCCTTAACTTGCTTGGGTCTGTGTCAAAAACGTCCGGGGCCAATGCAGACAAAACGGATGACACAGCTGCCACCATTTCGCGTTGGTATCCTTGCAATGTGTTTTGCAGATCCTTGGGTAAGTTGGACATAGCGCTGAGTTGGATCTTGTGTTCGTTGTCCGCACCTTCATAGGCGGACAGCACAGCGGAGATGATATTGCGCAGTTGATCTTCGGCGCAGGCATGTGCGTTTGCAGATTGCAAAACCGTATCGCGCAGCGCGCTCAAATGATGGTCCAACAGATCAAACAACAACGCGGTTTTGCTGTCATAGTAGTGATAGATATTGGCCTTGGACACACCACAGGCTTGCGCCACGGCATTCATGGACGCGCCGTCAAAGCCCTGTTCTGCAAATAATCGCGCGGCACAAGACATGATCTGCCTGCGTTTATCCGCGTGATCTTTGGCAATGGGGCGGGCCATGGGTCAGGAGGTGGGGCGGTTGTCGATGACACGGCGCGCTTTGCCTTGCGAACGCTCGACCGTGCCCGGCATTCCCACATCCACGACGGTTGAGACGCCAACAATATCCTTAATCCGTTTGGTCAATGCACTGGCCGCGGCAGCTCGAGCTGTCTCGTCCGCAGCATTGGGCAAACATTCCACATGCACGCGCATGATGTCCAAACGTTCGGGTTTGGACAGCTCAATTTGAAAGTGATTGGCTAAGCCATCTGTCGCCAACACTTGTTCTTCGATTTGCGTGGGAAAGACATTTACACCGCGCAAAATGATCATATCGTCAGACCGGCCTGTGATCTTTTCCATCCGCCGCATCGTCCTTGCCGTTCCGGGCATCAGGCGGGTCAAATCCCGTGTGCGATACCGCACCATTGGCAACCCATCTTTGGTTAGGGTGGTAAAGACCAATTCGCCCATCTCGCCATCTTCGACAACATCGCCGGTTTCTGGATTGATCACTTCGGGAAAGAAATGATCCTCCCATACGTGCAATCCGTCTTTGGTTTCGACACATTCATTGGCAACGCCTGGGCCAAGTATTTCGGACAGGCCGTAAATATCGACGGCGTGCATATCAAATGCCGCTTCGATTTCGCGCCGCATTGCATCTGTCCAAGGTTCCGCGCCAAAGACACCGACGCTTAATGAACTGTCACGCGGATCGCGCCCCATCTCTTGATAGGCTTCTAGGATGTTCAGCATATAGGACGGCGTGACCATGATGCCGTCGGGTTTGAAGTCTGTGATCAACCCGATCTGTTTTTCCGTTTGACCGCCCCCCATTGGGATGACCGTCGCGCCCAAACGTTCAATGCCGTAATGTGCGCCAAGCCCGCCGGTGAACAGCCCATACCCATAGGCGCAATGCACAATATTGCCGCGCCGCAATCCCGATGCGCGCAAGGACCGGGCCATCATATCGGCCCACATATCAATATCGCCTTGCGTGTATCCAACAACGGTTGGTTTGCCCGTCGTTCCCGAAGAGGCATGGATGCGGACAATATCCTCGCGCGGGACGGCGAAAAGGCCAAACGGATAGTTGTTTCGCAGATCGTCTTTGTATGTGAACGGAAACCGCGCCAGATCGCTTAAATCCTGCAAATCGTCTGGATGTACTCCCGCCGCGTCAAACCGTTCGCGATACATGGGAACATTTTCATAGGCGTGGCTCAGAGACCACTTCAAACGTTTCAGCTGTAAGGCCCGTATTTCGTCGATTGAGGCCGTTTCGATTGGGTCCAGATCTGATGGCTTGGGGCTGAGATCCTTCATGTCGTCCTCTTAGGTTTCGTTGGCTTCGTCAAAAAGTTGGCCCTTGATCGCGCGAGATACGCCGCGAAATTCAGCAATGGTGACCGCGTCTTGATTGGTGACTGTAACGTCATAAATGCCGGTGCGGCCTTGCAATGACACCTCCGCCGCGCGCGCCGTCAATTGATCTCCCATGCGCGCAGGGGCGATGTAACTGACCATATTATGTTGCGCGACTGTATTTTGATTGCGGCTGTTGCAGGCAAAAGCAAAGGTACTGTCGGCGAGGGCAAAAGTGACACCGCCATGACAGATGCCGTGACCATTGGTGTGGTTTTTCGTGACGGTCAGCGTCATTTCCGCCTGACCCTCATCCACATCTGTAAGTTCCATCCCAAACCATGGTGACGCGTTGTCATTGTCCCACATGGTTTGCGCGCAGCGTTCGGCGCGTTGCTTTGCATTCAGGGTCATAAATTCAACCTTGCCAGTCATCTCAAATTAACCCTACATTAACCGACCGGTTGGTCAATCAATTGATCACCTAAATTATTCAGGACTGTGGAAATGGGCATTCAGCAGGTTTCAAGTTATTTGGCAGGACAGTGGATTGCACCGGGGCCCGGCGCGCGGCCAATCCAAAGTGCAATTACGGGCGATGTCATAGCCGAGGCGGGAAATGACGCGTTGGATGTGACCGCGATGCTTGCCCATGCGCGTCAAATTGGCGGGCCTGCTTTGCGGGCGATGACATTCCATGAGCGCGCTAAAATGCTAAAGGCGCTTGCCACCTATTTGGATCAACACAAACAGTCATTGTATGATCTGTCATTCAACACAGGCGCGACCCAAGCCGACCATTTGATCGATATCGATGGCGGGATCGGCACCATGTTTGTGTTTGCCTCAAAAGGGCGGCGCGAAATGCCGGATGGGCATGTCTATGTGGACGGTGACATTGAACAACTTGGGCGCAATGGAACCTTTCTTGGGCAACATATTTGCACACCTCTTCAGGGTGCGGCCGTACATATCAACGCCTTTAACTTTCCGGTATGGGGCATGCTGGAAAAGCTTACGCCGACATTGTTGGCGGGAGTTCCCGCGATTGTTAAACCCGCGACAAGCACCTGTTATGTCACAGAACTATGTGTGCGATTGATGCTGAACAGCGGTCTGTTGCCGGACGGGGCATTGCAATTGGTGACTGGCGGCTTGGGTGACATGTTGAATCATCTGGGATGCCAGGACGTAGTCAGCTTTACGGGCTCTGCCGCAACTGCTCTCAAGCTTCGTTCTGCACCGAATTTGCTGGAAAACGCTGTACGGTTTGTCGCGGAACAAGACAGTCTGAATGCGTCTATCCTTGGTCCTGATGCGGGTCCGGATACGCCGGAATTTGATCTGTTCGTCAAAGAAGTCAGCCGTGAGATGACTGTAAAGGCTGGACAAAAATGCACCGCTATTCGCCGCATTATTGCGCCCGAGCCATATACAGATGCCTTGATCGCGGCGCTTGCAAAACGCTTAAGCAATGTGTCCATCGGCGACCCACGCGCTGAAGGCGTGCGCATGGGGGCGTTGGTGTCGAATGCGCAAAAACGCGATGTTCTGGATAAGGTCGCGATGTTGTCCAAAGAAGCGGATTGCGTGTTTGGCAATCCAGACACGTTTGAAATTGTCGAGGGTGATCGTAAAAAGGGTGCGTTTTTGCCGCCGATGCTGATGTATTGTTCGGATCCTGATACCGCAAAATCCATCCACGAAATCGAAGCATTTGGCCCCGTTTCAACCCTCATGGGGTATCGCGATTTGGATCATGCAATTGCTCTCGTGAACAAAGGGCAGGGCAGTTTGGTCGCGTCGGTTGTTACAAATGACGCGCAAACAGCGCGCGACGTGACGCTTGGTGCGGCGGCGTTTCACGGGCGGCTTTATTTCAACAATCGGACCTCAATGGGCGAGGCGACTGGCCATGGCGCTCCGCTGCCTCACATGGTCCATGGCGGACCGGGGCGCGCTGGCGGCGGCGAGGAATTGGGTGGCATCCGCGGTGTCACCCATTACATGCAACGCACCGCTGTTCAGGGTAGCCCAGAGATCTTGAGCGCCATTTCTGGCAGCTGGGTCGACGGCTCGCCTGAGACAGCTGCATCAGAGCATCCGTTTACGCGTAATTTTAACGAGCTTGGTATCGGCGAAACGCTTTACACACAGGCCCGTAAGGTCACGTTGGACGACATTGAACATTTCGCTGAATTCACGGGTGATACTTTTTACGCGCACATGGATGACGACGCTGCGAAACGAAACCCGTTCTTTCCGGGGCGCGTGGCACATGGGTATCTTTTGTTATCCTTTGCGGCCGGATTGTTTGTCGAACCAAACGAAGGTCCTGTTCTGGCCAATACCGGGTTGGACAAACTGCGCTTTATGAAACCAGTGTCTGCGGGCGACAGCATAAAGGTACGTCTGACCGTCAAAACCAAAACCCGCCGAACAGATAGATATGGCGAAATTCGCTGGCATGTGACGTTGACCAATCAGGACGACGACAAAGTTGCGGAATATGAGTTGCTGACAATGAACGCCTACTAGGTGTTCAAACAATTGGTGTGAAAATTGTTTTCCAAACATCAATTTTGTGCCATTAACATTAGGACGCGGGTGTTTGGGGCTAATGTTTGACGTCTTGAACACTGCTGTAATTCTGGGCTTCTTTGACAACTTCCATCACGGCGAAAGAATTCGTCTGATGAATGCCGGGAAGCTTGTTAATCTTGTCACCTAATATATTGCGGAAATGGGCAATGTCGCGGGTGCGTACCATCAACAAATAATCGAACGATCCGGCGATCATCATGCAGCTTTCGACTTCTTGGATGCTGTGGACAGCATCACTGAAGTGGTCAAGCGAACTATCGCCTGTCGCGGTCAATGATACTTGAACCACTGTCAGATGGCTAAAACCCAGCTGGTTCTTGTTCAAAAGAGCACGGTACCCACTGATATAACCCGATTTTTCCAACCGTTTAACGCGTTCAGAACAGGGTGTGTTTGTCAGATTCACGCGAGTGGCCAATTCGACAATGGACAATCTTCCATCAGTTTCCAGCTCTTTGAGGATTCTTAGGTCGATTTTGTCTAAATCTCTAGACATTAGTTAAAATTCCTATTATTCCACTCTATTTCCGGTAATCTTACTATGATTTCGCTAAAAAGAAACCCAATTGCTAGTGAATATACCCAATAATAACTTTAGGGTGAATTTGACTCTGCTTTGGCAGAGGCATTGCATAACCTTGAGGGCAACGACCCTCCAACTATTGAAAAACAGACCGGACATGGAGGAAAAAATGACAATAAAAATTGTCGTTGGACTAGACGGGACAGACACCGGAGAACGCGCATTGTCGTTCGCTCGGGATCTGGCATCTCGAATGGAGAGTTGCGAGGTGTTGGCGGTTTACGTCATCGAATGGTCGCCATTCACATTCCAAACTGCTGAAGAAAACGAGCAGCGCCACAAAAGACGTGAAGAAGAGATCGAACTGGCGACATCGCGCGTGGTTTCACCTGCCGTCAAAGCGTTGACCGATGCCGGCTTTAAGGCCAGTGGATTGGTGCGACATGGCGATGTTGCGCAAACGTTGAATGCGGTCACGGTCGAAGCAGGCGGCGCGCAAATCATCGTCGGACGTGCATCTGCTGACGGGTTCACCAAGCGAATTTTTGGCAGCTCGACCCAGAACCTTGTGATGCACGCTGAAGTGCCAGTCACAGTCGTTGGATAGGGGGACATTATGAATAATGCAGTTAAATCCATGGGCCTTGCCGGGGCCCTTTCGTCAATGGCGTCATCATCGCTGGCGCAAGAAGTGATGACGTTGGATCAGAAGGTCAATGATGTATTCGCATCTTCAACCGGTTGGTTTGTGAACTTTATCTTTATGTCGTTTCCGGGGACAAACTTCCCTTGGATCGTGATGTGGCTGGTTATCGCCGCTTCGGTGTTCACCATCTATTTCGGGTGCGTTCAGTTCCGTTTTTTCAAACATGCGATCCAATTGGTGAAGGGCGATTATTCCGACCCTAACGATGCAGGCGAAGTGAGCCACTTTCAAGCCTTGGCGACCGCGTTGTCGGGCACTGTTGGTCTTGGGAATATCGCTGGGGTTGCTGTTGCCGTGGGTATCGGTGGGCCAGGTGCCACGTTCTGGATGATCCTTGCGGGTCTTTTGGGCATGGCCTCTAAATTCACCGAATGTACGTTGGGTGTAAAATATCGGAATGAATACCCAGATGGTTCTGTTTCTGGTGGTCCGATGTATTACATTTCGAAAGGCTTTACGGAACTTGGCCTTCCGGGAGGAAAAATCCTTGCCGTATTATTTTCAATCTTCTGTATCCTGGGTGCATTGGGTGGCGGTAATATGTTCCAAGCCAATCAGGCACATGCACAGATCAGCGGTATTGTTGGGGATTACCCCGGCTGGATCACAGGTATCGTTTTCGCGGCTGTCGTGTTTGCAGTGATTGTTGGCGGGATCAAATCAATCGCCAACGTGACTGAAAAAATCGTCCCGTTCATGGGCCTTCTTTACGTCGGTGCGGCTTTGATCATCTTGATTGTGAATTTTAACATGATCGGTTGGGCCTTTGGCCAGATCTTTGCAGGTGCATTTACAGGTCTTGGTGTTGCTGGCGGTATGGTTGGCGCGTTGATCCAAGGGTTCAAACGGGCGGCGTTTTCGAACGAAGCGGGTGTCGGATCTGCGGCGATTGCCCACTCTGCGGTGAAAACCAAAGAACCAATCACCGAGGGCTTTGTTTCGCTGCTTGAGCCACTGATCGATACGGTTGTGATCTGTACGATGACGGCTTTGGTGATCGTGATCTCGCAACAGCTGATCATCGACGAGACGACTGGCAACTACATGCTGAACGAAGCTGGGACTGCGATTGCAACCGTTGACGGAAATTCCGGAGTTGCTCTGACATCTGCAGCCTTTGCATCGGGCATCAGCTGGTTCCCTTACGTTCTAGCTATCGCAGTTGTTTTGTTCGCCTTCTCAACCATGATTTCCTGGAGCTATTACGGGCTAAAAGCTTGGACGTATCTCTTTGGGGAAGGCAAGACATCTGAGCTGACGTTCAAGGTCATCTTCTGTATCTTTATCGTCATTGGAGCCGCCGCCAGCCTTGGCCCGGTCATCGACTTCTCAGACGCTGCAATCTTTGCAATGGCTGTGGTGAATATCTTCTGCCTCTACTTCTTGATGAAGTTGGTGAAAGCAGAGCTGTTCTCCTACACATCGCGTCTTGAAAGCGGCGAAATCCGCAAGTTCGCGCATTAAAACATCAGTTCCGGGGCAGCATTTGTCCCGGAACTATTCCAGCGTTGGGGTTCATCTATCTCGCGCCTGTCGACGATTTCGACTTTGGCATCATCAACAGCTCAGATGATTACACGTCTTCAATTTGACTGACACGGCTTTCATCATTTCAGATGACCAGTTTGACCCAATGGAAACGCCATAATTTGTGTTGTCTTATTACGGTGTCCGCTTCCGTCCAACATCCCAAAACAAACCCGCCATAACGCCGACGGCACTGCGGCAAACAGATTTCAATACGTGTTCATTTGGTGCATGCTGGTTACAGCCAAGATAGCTGTGCGGAACCCATACAGTTGGCAAACCAAGGACATCTGAAAAACACTGGTTTGGCAATGATCCCGCAAGATTTGGCAAGACATGTGGTGATTGACCTGTTGTTTCTAAGATGGACGCTTGTACGAAAGTTACCCAAGGGTGATCGGGATCTAACCGAGTTGCCGGGAACACCCCATTTTCGAGTTCGATGATGTCCACAATCTGCAGGCCAGACGCATCAAGGTGGCGTCGAAGGGCAGGGATAATTTCGTCGCTGTTTGTGCCAACCACATATCGCAATTGGCATGTGGCCCTGGCGTGCCCAGAAATGGCGTTTACAGGTGCTTCGGGATTGCCACTTTGCATAGCCAGAACTGCAAATGAATTCCAACCGTAAACCCGTTCCGCTGGTGTTAACAATTCTTCGCCCCAATCTTCGTCAACTGGTGGATGGCTGTCTTCGGAAACGGGCAGATCGCATAGCGCCGCGCGCACTGAATTTGTCAGACTATCGGGGCGCCATTCGGGAATTTGGATTTGCCCACGCGCATCGCAGATCGAAGCAAGAGCATGTGCAAGGATCATAGCGGGATCTGCCAAGAGGCCGCCCCAATTTCCCGAATGATGCGACCCTTCATGCAGATTGACACACAGATCGAATGAAAGGCCGCCTCGTGCACCCATGAATATCGTTGGGTGATCTGGCTTCAGGCGTGGGCCATCTGAGGCAATAAACACATCAGCTGACAGCGCGTCTTTGTGTGCGTCGACAAAATCTTCAAGGCCAGGGGAGCCGATTTCTTCGCTCATTTCGATAATGATCTTAACGTTGAAGCCCAAAGCCCCACGTGTCGCCAGAACGCTTTCCAATGCAACAATATTGATAAGGTGTTGCACTTTATTGTCAGCGGCACCGCGTCCGTACAGGCGGTCTTGGTGATCAGTCAGAACAAATGGTAACAGACCGTCATGCCACGCGTCTTCTTGTGCCCAAGTTACATCGCCGTGGCCATAGGTTAGAACAGTGGTCAATTCAGGGTGTTCGATCCGAGACCCAACCAATATCGGGCCGCCAGCGGGATCGGGATTGGTGTGAATTTGGCATTCAAATCCCAATGATGTGAGGCGAGGTATCATAGCCTCATTCAAATAACGCATGAGGTCATCGGACCGGTTCGGGTTTTGGCTTTCTGTTGGAAAGGCGACTAAGGCGGCCAAATCAGATTGCAGCGTTCCGCTGTCAAAATAAGATGTCGCGTGTTTGATGGCATCGGTGCGGGACACGAGATCACCTCTTTCAAAGGCCATAATTGGCAAGGGGAAATTAACTGCGACAGGGCAACCGAACAAGAACAGTTTGGAATAAAAGCCGATCCGTTTTTACCTGGGAACGCAAGACCTCTAATAGCAGTCCCAAATTTCTTGACACATGAAAGAAGCTGGCGATAGGTTTTTTTATGGTAACGTTTCCATATTGGGGCGTATTTGGAGATATTCACCATGAAAGCAGCACGTTTCAATCGTTTGTTCGGAGCGTCTGGAAATTGTTTCGACGTAGCAATCGATCACGGCATGTTTAATGAAAAGACATTTCTGGGCGGCATCGAAAACATGGCAACCGCTGTTGATATCGTTGCGAACGCGGCACCGGATGCGATCCAACTTCCTCCGGGCACGGCGCCCTTGTTGCAATCTCGCGCA